>NZ_VXCX01000001.1:0-953820 GCF_052850745.1 Pseudomonas sp. 1121_17 | reverse complement strand
ACGCCCTGTGCTTGTTGAGCCAGGGAAACTAGCAGCTTCTGACCGGTATTTTTCCCCGCCAAAAGCGAACAGGATGCGTCCTACTACAGTGAGCGAAAAGTCTTACGGCCGGACACTTTTCCTGACAGCCACAACTCTCAAACCTGCCTTGAGAGTCTTCATCAGTCAGCCAACGCAAGGCTAAAATAGCCCTCCGAACCCAAGAGGATCCTGCAATGGACCTGCAGTTTCTGGGCACCTCGTCAGGGGTACCTACCAAGGCCCGCAACGTCAGCGCGACAGCGGTCATCGAGGCGTCCGGCAAAAGCTGGTATCTGGTCGACTGCGGCGAAGGCACCCAGCATCAGTTGCTGCACACACCGCTGTCGATGCGTGATCTGCGCGGGATATTCATCACTCATGTCCACGGTGACCACTGCTACGGGCTGCCGGGATTGCTCGCCAGCGCGGGAATGTCCGGGCGCAGCGAACCGCTCGAACTGATCATGCCGCTGGCACTGCATGAGTGGCTGCGCCTGAGCCTGGCGGTGAGCCAGACCTATCTGCCCTTCGAGCTGCATCTGCTGGCGGTAGAAACGCTGCAGGACTGGCGCAGCGCGCAGGTTGCGGTGACTACCGTAGAGCTGTCGCACCGGGTGCCGAGCTATGGCTTTGTATTCACCGAGATCAACCCGGAGCCGCGCCTGGACACCGAGCGCCTGCAAGCCGACGGCATCCCGCGCGGGCCGCTGTGGGGTGATCTGGCCCATGGCCGGCAGGTCGAACATGAAGGTCGTGTGCTCGACACGCTGACTTACCTGAAGGCATCACGAGCGGCCCGGCGAATCGTCGTCTGCGGCGACAACGACTCACCTGCGCTGCTGGCCGAGGTTGCCAAAGGTGCCGATGTGCTAGTGCATGAAGCCACCTTCACCGAACCCGTGCTGCAACGCTCGCAATCGAACTTCGGCCACAGCACTGCGGCGGCTGTCGCGCAATTTGCCGAGGCTGCAGGTGTACCGAACCTGGTGTTGACTCACTTCAGCGCCCGTTATCAGGACAACCCGCAGCGCAGCCCGTCCATCGATGATGTGCGCCAGGAGGCGCTGGCTCATTACAGCGGGCAACTGACGCTGGCTCGGGACCTGCAGCGTTATCACCTGGGCAAGGATGGCTTGCTCGCAGCGGTGTGAGTTGGCCGACAGTGCGCTTCTTCACAAAGATCAGTAACCGGTCATTTCCAGGTAACCCCTGCCCTGCCCGCTGCCGCCCTCGACCCGCACCGGCCCTTCCCAATACGGGAACCGGGTGTTCATCCAGGCCTGCTTGTACAGCGCTTCGACCTGGACATCGACGCCCTGCTCCGGCAGCCGCACGCGCCAGCGGGTCGGTACTGTTTTACCGTTTGCCTGCTTGCTCGAGGCCAGCACTTGCAGCTCGATCTGCGCCCCCTGGAGTGCCTGGGTCTTGCCGTCGGCGCTGACCCAGGTGCCGGCTTTATAGGCATCGCCGTGAGCTTCGCGCACCTGAAACAGCATTACCTTGGCGCCGCTGTCCAGGTGCAGGGAAAACCAGTCCCAGCCTGACTGCCCGGCCGCCAGCGGTTGGCTGCTCCATTCGCGATCGAGCCAGGCCTGACCGGTAACGGCCACCCGCTGGCCGTCACGCTCGACTTCGCCACTGACCTGATAGAACGGTTGGCTGTAGTAATAGGAAGCCTGGCCTTTGCCGGATTTTTCGCTGTAGCCCTTGGCCCCGTGCAGCACCAATGGCCGCTCACTGACCAAGTGCAGATCAAAGCGGAAATCCCTGCCTGTGGCTTTCATCTGCAGCTGGCCGATCCCATTGCCGCCCTGCAGCGACCAATCATCGATCCAGGCGCGAAATGGCTGCGCCTCAACCCCAGCCTGGCCGATGCCACCGCGGGCGAGCACCTCACTGGACTGATGACCGCCCGGCCCGGTCAGCGCCGCGTGGCCCATCCACAGATTGGGGCTGTTCCAGTCGGCGCTTTCTGCGCCAGGGCGCAGTGCCGAACGAAACAAGGTCCACTGCGCTCCCCACTGCCGCCCCTGGGCATCCTGCAAGTTGGCGGTGACGTACCACCACTCGATGCGGAAGCCGTCGTGGGCGCCATGATCACGCGGGAACTGCAGCTCATGGCCCGGCGTGACCTGCTGGAAGGCGCTGGCCTGCTGACCCAGACCGGCAAAACTGTTGGGCTCGGGTGCAGGCCCATCGCAGCCTGCAAGCAGCAGGCACAGCGCGGTCAGCCAGGGTTTAACGTTCATTGGCAAACTGCCTCAAGAGATCGCTGGGTTGCCTGCGCGCCAGTTGCCAGAGCGGCCAGGCGCTGGCCAGAAAGCTGGTCAGCACGCCGAGCACTGCCAGTTGCAACAGCTGACCGGGGAACACATACAGCGGCAGGCGCCAACCAAACGCCTGCACGTTGACCACGGCCACCAGGCACCAGGCCAGTAGCAAGCCAAGCGGAATCGCCAGCAGCACGGTGAAACTGCTCAGCATCAGGGTCTGGCCGAGTGTCAGCCAGATCAACCGACGGCGTTCGACCCCCAGCGCCCACAACGGCGCCAACTGGCCCAGGCGGCTCTGGCCGAGGCTCAGCAGGCTGATGAACAACGCCACACCGGCGATACCCAGGGTCAGGCTGTTGAGTGCGGCGGTAGCGGCAAAGGTGCGCTCGAACACTGCAGCAGACCATCGCTTGAGCGTGGTCTGCTCGACCATGCGGCTGTCATCGAGGTTGAACTGTTGGCCCAGCGCCCGCTTTAGCGCCGGCAAATGCTCGCTAGCCACGGTCAGGCCCAGATTGCTCAACGTCGCCTGTGGCCAGTGCTGGCGTAACCAGTCGGCGCTGATCAGCAGGTGCCCTTTGGGATTGCCATAATCGGCATAGATGCCTACTACCGGCATCGTTTGTGGTGATGGCTCGGGCAGCTGCAAGGCGTCGCCAAGCCCCAGCTGCAGGCGCCTGGCCAACTGTTCGCTGAGCATGATCCCGCGCCCCTGCGCAAGCTGCTCCCAGGCACCGGCGGATTTTTCCAGCAGCGGCCAGTGGTTGCTGTAGTACGGGTGATCGACGATGCCCTGGACCTGCGTCGGCCATTGCTGCAGCCGCCACTCGACGCGCCAGTTGGGCAGCACCGCGGTGGCTTCGGGCTGGCATGCCAGCCAGTCGCTGATCTGCACTGCCTGGGCAGTGTCGCGTGGGGTCAGGTACAGGTCTGCCGACAGGCGCTGATCGAGCCAGCCGGTGAAGGTGCGGCGAAAGCCCTCGGTCATGCTGCCCACACCGACGCTGGCGGCCAACGCCAGCAGCAAGGCCATCAGCGCCAGGCTCAGCGCCGGCAATTGCTGGCGGCTGTCGGCCACGAACCATTGCGGCAATGGCCGCCGGCACAAGCGCGCCAAACCGGCCAGGGCAAGCTCGAGCAAGGCCGGCAGCAATAGCGCCGCTGCCAGCAGCAATGCCGCGAGCAGGACAAAGGCGCTAGTCAGGTTATTGCCCCACTCCCAGCACCCCAGCGCTACCAAACCAAGCAACAAGGCGACCAACGCCTGACGACGCAGCCACGGCCCTTGGGCCAGGCGCCAGGCCTGTGGCTGGGCAAGCACCAGCAGCGGCAGGCGCGCAGCGCGCAGCACGCTGCTGACACCGGCCAACAACGCACCGAGCAGACTCACGCCGACGCCGGCCAGCCACCACTGCGGCGACAGGCTCAGTTGCCCGGCGATCTGCGCCCCATACAAGCCGCGCACACTGGCCGCGAAGTCAGGCAGCAACAGGCTGGCCAGCAGATAACCACTGACCACCCCGGCGAGGCCGCCGAGCAACGCGAACACACCCAGCTCCAGCGCCAGCCCGGTCAACAGCACCCGCAAGCTGACACCGCAGGCACGCAGGGTTCTGATCAAGCCGCGCCGTTGCTCCAGCGCCAGGCCAATGGCCGCATGGGCAATGAACAGGCCGACCACGAATGCCAGCAAGCCCAGCGCAGTCAGGTTGAGGTGAAAGCTGTCGGTCAGGCGCTGCAGGTCACCGTCGTCGCCACCGGTTTGCAGCATTAGCTGGGCAGCGATGTCGGCAGGCAGCGCGGGGGGTTCTTTTTCGAGCAGCAGACGCGACAGTTGTCCTGGCGCGCCGAGCAGGGCCTGCGCGTGGCCGATATCAACCACGATCACCCCAGGCGCCAGTTCCGCTTGCAGGACCAACGGCGGCATCAGCTGACCATCGCGGGTGCGCGCGCGCTCACCCGGCTGCAGGTTCAACTGGCGTAGCGTGTCTGGACCGATCCAGGCTTGCCCAGGGCTGTCGATGAAAGCCGAAAGCTCGAACGCTTGCGCCTGTACCCCGGCCACCGCCATCTTCGCTGGCAGGCTCAGCGGTTCAATACCGATCAAGCGCACTGCCTGAGTCGTGCTTCCTGAAAGTTGCAGGCGACCTTCCAGAACCGGCGTCACCTGCACGCCTCGTGTACGCAGTTGCACATACAGCGTTTGCGCCAGATGCTCGCCCTGACGCGGCACCAGTTGGGTCTGGCTGGCACCTGAAAGCACACCGCTGGCACGGGCATAGTCGCTGCGGGCCTGGCTGTTGAGCGCCTGCACGCCGGTCCACAATGCTGTTGCCAGCCACAGTCCGGTAAAGATACTGAAGCACTGCAAGCGGTGCCGGCGCCAATGGCTGAGCAGCGCCTGCAAGGTGATCAGCAGGCTGGCCATCAATCCGGCTCCGGCTGAACACGTCCAGCCTTGAGGAAGCACCGTTGTTCGAGCCGCGCCGCCAACTGCCGGCTGTGGGTCACCATCAACAGGCTGCTACCCGCCTGGGCAACCAGCTCGAGCATCAGTTGCAGGACTTCTTCACTGCTTGCCTCATCGAGGCTGCCGGTGGGCTCGTCGGCCAGCACCAGCGCCGGCCGTCCCGCCAACGCACGACCAATCGCCACACGTTGCTGCTGGCCACCCGACAGCTGCTCGGGGTAGCGCTGCAACAACTCGGTCAGCCCAAGCCGCTCCGCCATCTGCGCGGTCCAGGCAGGATCGTGGCGCCCGGCCAGGCGGGCTTGAAACGCCAGGTTGGCGGCAACGTCGAGGCTGCTGATCAAGTTGTATTGCTGAAACACCAGGCCAATGCTGTCGCGGCGCCAGAGTGCCAGCGCCGTTTCGTCTCGCGTATCGAGGGGTACGTCCTCGATCAGGATCCTGCCACTGTCGGCCCGATCGAGGCCGGCGAGCAGGTGCAGCAATGTGCTCTTGCCGCTACCGGATTCGCCCATCAGCGCCAGGCTGCTGCCCCGCGCCAGTTGCAGGTCGACGCCCTGCAGCACAGGCAGAACGCCCTGGGCGGTAGTGAATGACTTGCACAGCTGCTCGACGACCAACATCGGTGGGGCTTCCTCTCGTGGTACAACGGGCGTTAATCACTAAAAGTCTTAGGCACAGCGTTGCAGCCATAGGTTGCATCGTTCTGCCCTTCAAGGGTAGGCGCGATCGGGGCTAAACTGAGGCACGAACATCATCAGGCTTACAGGAATCTCCATGGCCCGCACTGCGATACCTGGCTACCACCCATCGTGGTTGCTGCTGATCCTGCTCATCGGCAGCCTTGCATCGCTGACGGGATGCTCGAACAAATCCAGCGCTACGCGCTATGCCCAAGCAGGCGCAAACTGCTTCGCCAAGGCAGTGCCGACCGCTGGCGAGGGTGGCCTGGCATGGGGCAACACGTTGAGCGCGGCGCGCAAGAAATCCATGGACAGCTGCATGCGCTATGCGAGCCGTTCAGGCGGTACGCCGAAGACCTGTCAGGTGGTGATGGCCAAGTGCAAGTGATGGGTGGCGACTACGAGCGGGCCCGCTAGGTCGGGCTATAAGGTCGGTTAACTCGGTTGGTCGTAAGACCGCCCGCCCGCAGCCACCATTGCGATTGTGCAGGCATTGCACCTGAACAATCGCGCAATCATGGTCGGCCAGTGGGCAGGCAGCAATCAGGCGAATCTGATAGCCACGGGTTACTGCAGCCACGGCGGCGGTGGCGGCTCCTCGCTCTTGACCGGCCCACGCTCGGCTTCTTCACGACCGGCACGGCGACGTTCGTCATCCATCCGCGCCGCTTCGATCTCGCGCAGCACGCCGCCGACATCGGCGTCGTGGTCGTCATCCTCGAACTCGCCGGTCAGCGGGCTATCGGGCAACAATTCCCCGGCCTCGAACAGCGACCACATCTCACGGGCGTAGCGGGTATCCTTGAGCTCGGGAGCAAAGCGCCCGAAGTAACCGCTCATGTTCGCCACGTCACGATCGAGCATGCTGAAGGCATGATTGTTGGCGGCAGCATCGACGGCCTGGGGCAAGTCGATGATCACCGGGCCATCCGGGCCGAGCAGGACGTTGAATTCGGACAAGTCACCGTGCACCAGCCCCGCACAGAGCATCAAGACGATCTGGCGGATCACGAACGCATGGTATTCACGCGCCTGATCCGGATCCAGGTGCACGTCGTTGAGGCGTGGCGCGGCGTTGCCGTCGGCATCGACCACCAGCTCCATCAACAGCACGCCGTCCTGGAAGTCGTAGGGCTTGGGCACTCGCACCCCGGCATGCGCCAGGCGGAACAAGGCGGCCACCTCGGCGTTCTGCCAGGCATCTTCGGCTTCCTTGCGACCGTACTTGGAACCCTTGGCCATGGCCCGCGCCTGGCGGCTGTTGCGCACCGTGCGCCCTTCCTGGTACTCGGCCGCCTGGCGGAAGCTGCGTTTGTTGGCCTCCTTGTAGACCTTGGCACAACGCACCTGGGTACCGCAGCGCACCACATACACCGCTGCTTCCTTGCCACTCATCAAGGGCCGCAACACCTCGTCGACCAGACCGTCTTCGATCAGCGGCTCAATACGTTTTGGAGTCTTCATCAGGTTTAATTCAGGGTCCTGTTCTGCCAGACACATGGTTTGCCGGCCATCCTCTCACAGCCTGATCCGACTTGCTCGTTTCGAGCTAATCAATACGAGGATGTTGTTGTACCAAATGCGTGCGTTTGGCCTCAAGTTCAGCAATCTGCTCGTCGATGTCCTCGATTTTTTGCTCAATGTTGTCGTGGTGTTCCTGCAGCAGCTCACGCGCTTCCTCGATGTCCGAGGCGGCGGGCGCAGCGCCGCGCAATGGCTGATTGGCAGTTTCTTTCATGGTGATACCGGTGATAAGGCCGATCAGGGCAATGACCATCAGGTAGTAAGCCGGCATGTACAGGTTGTTGGTGCTTTCTACCAGCCAGGCGGCGATGGTCGGGGTCAGGCCGGCGATCAGCACAGAAATATTGAAGGCACTGGCCAGCGCGCTGTAGCGAATGTGCGTCGGGAACATCGCCGGCAGCGTCGAAGCCATCACCCCGATGAAGAAGTTGAGCAGCACCGCCAGCATCAGCAAACCGGCGAAGATCAGCCCGAGCACACCGCTGGTGATCAGCATGAAGGCCGGGATGGCCAGTGCGAACAAGCCGATGCTGCCGCACAGGATAAACGGGCGGCGGCCGTATTTATCGCTGAGGAAGCCGATCAAAGGCTGCACGAAGAGCATTCCCACCATGATCGCGATGATGATCAGCACCCCGCGGCTCTCGCTGTAATGCAGGTTGTGCGACAGGTAGCTGGGCATGTACGTCAGCAGCATGTAATAGGTGACGTTGGTGGCGATGACTACGCCTACGCAGGTCAGCAGGCTGCGCCAGTGCTTGGTAGCCACCTCCTTGAACGACACCTTGGGACCGCCAGCCAGGCCTTCGCGATCGCCCTGCTCGAGCTTGTCGACATGCTGCTGGAAGGCGGGGGTCTCTTCCAGCGCATGGCGCAGGTACAGGCCGATCATGCCCAGCGGCAGCGCCAGCAGAAACGGCACCCGCCAGCCCCACTCCTGGAACTTCTCTTCACCGATCATGGCGGAGATGAACACCACCAGGCCGGCGCCGGCAACAAAGCCTGCGATCGAGCCGAAGTCGAGCCAACTGCCGAGGAAGCCGCGCTTGCGGTCCGGGGCGTACTCGGCGACGAAGATCGAGGCACCGGTGTATTCACCCCCCACCGAGAAGCCCTGGGCCATCTTGCACAGCAGTAGCAGGATGGGCGCCCAGATGCCAATCGCGGCATAGGACGGAATCAAGCCAATGGCGAAGGTGCTCAGGGACATGATCACAATGGTGGCGGCGAGGACCTTCTGCCTGCCGTATTTGTCACCGAGGGCGCCGAAGAACAGCCCGCCCAGGGGCCGGATCAGAAACGGCACCGAGAACGTACCCAACGCTGCGATCATTTGTACGCTGGGGTCAGCGCCGGGGAAAAAGACCTTGCCGAGCACATAGGCGACAAAGCCGTAGACGCCGAAGTCGAACCACTCCATGGCGTTGCCAAGCGCTGCGGCGGTGATCGCCTTGCGCATCTTGGCGTCGTCAACAATGGTGATGTCTTTCAAGCCGATCGGCTTGACGCTTTTTTTGCGTGATTTCATATCTGCCACTCTGTTACTGACGTGTCCATTACCGGTTGCCATTGTTTTAATGGCCAGGCTCTAAGGCATCAGATACAAAGGGTTACGAAAAAATTCACTGAGCGCCGACATTTTTCGCGCTAACAAACAGGCCATCTGCGCTGAGGCTCCACGCAGATGGCCTGGTATTGGTGATCAGCGCAGCATTACTGACTGCGCGTTACCCGCCAAATGGTGTTGGCGAGGTCGTCGGCGATGATCAGCGCCCCACGCGGATCCACCGTCACACCCACCGGGCGACCGCGGGTCTTGCCATCTTCACCACGGAAGCCGGTGGCAAAGTCGACCGGCTCGCCGGCCGGCTTGCCATTGCTGAACGGCACGAAGATCACCTTGTAGCCCACCGGATTCGGTCGGTTCCAGCTACCGTGCTCGCCGACGAACGCGCCCTCGGCAAACTGCGCGCCCATGGCCGCCACCGAAAAATCAACGCCCAGAGCAGCGACGTGGGAGCCGAGGCTGTAATCCGGCTTGATCGCCGCAGCGACTTTCTCGGGGTTCTGCGGCTGCGCACGTGGATCGACGTTCTGCCCCCAGTAGCTATAGGGCCAGCCGTAGAAGCCCCCCGCTTTGACTGAGGTCAGGTAGTCAGGCACCAGGTCAGGCCCAAGCTCATCGCGCTCGTTGACCACAGCCCACAGTTCACCGCTAGTGGGTTCGATGCTCAGCGCAGTCGGGTTACGCAGGCCAGTCGCATAGGGCTTGTGCGCGCCGGTCTGGGCGTCGATCTGCCAGACCATGGCCCGATCGATTTCGACCTCCATGCCGCGCTCGGTGATATTGCTGTTGGAGCCGATGCCGACGTACAGGTAGCGCCCGTCGGGGCTGATCGTCAGCGCCTTGGTCCAGTGGTGGTTGATCTCGGCCGGGAGGTCGCTGACCTTACTGGGCGGCCCACTGGCCTTGGTCTGGCCATCCGCGTAGTCAAAGCGCACCAGCGCATCCTGATTGGCCACGTACACGCTGCCCTCGAAGTAGGCCAGGCCATAGGGTGCGTTGAGGCCTTCGGCGAACACCGTTTTCACTTCGTACTTGCCGTCACCATCAGCGTCACGCAGCAAGGTCAGGCGGTTACCGCCCTTGACCTGGGTATTGCCCTTGGCCTTGATAGAGCTGGCGATGACGTCCTTGGGCTTGAGTTTGGCCGCACTGCCGCCGCGCCCTTCCGCTACCAGAATATCGCCGTTGGGCAGCACCAGCGTCTGCCGCGGGATCTTCAGGTCAGTGGCAATCGCAGTGACGTTGAAGCCCTGCGGTACGGTTGGCTTGAGATCGCCCCAGGCGGTCGGCTCGGCGATTTTCATGCTCGGCAACAGGCCGCGCTGCTGATCAGGCAGTTTCGGGTTGGCGCCGTAGGTTTGCGTGGCGTCGCCCTCGCCACCGCAGGCGCTGAGCAGCAGCGCCATGCTCAAGGCTGTCAATGCATGTACGCGGTTCATCGCACACCTCCGGAGCGCAGATTGGTCAGGCCGAGGCCGGTTGCGATGCACGCCAACGCACTGACGATGACCGACAACACCAGCCCCGACGGCATCACGGCCCAGGCATCCTTGGCATGCTCAAAGGCGTTCATCAGGCCCAGCAGCCAGGTAGCCAGCAGCAGCACGAAGTACACCACTGGGCGCCCGCCCTTGTGCTCGGCGCGGATCAGATTGACCAGGGCAAACAGCAATGCCAATCCGCAGAACAGCAAGCCACCGGCAATCAGCCAGGCAGCAAAGTTGGCCCATTGAATCTGGTAGCTTTGGTAATAGGCGATGTCACTGAGCAAGGCGCCGAGAAACAGCGGCACGGTACCGGCCAGCAGGGTCGCGTGCAGCGCTCCTGGCCGGCAGCGATAGAGGGTTGAGTCGTTCACGGTGGCTCCTTTCATCGATCCAGAGGTCCCTCCCTGCACAGACTGCGCCTGGAGGCCTAATGAAGATCGCTCGGCCAAAGCGATAGTTCAGCGCGATTGCAGACAGGGCTGTAATCTGGCCGCTACCCGTTTGCTGAGCGGTGCCGGTTGAGGACTAGAGTTTTGGGCAAAGACGCTGACAACCCGTGCATATCCAAATGCCAGATCCGCGACGAAGTTTGTCTGGGCTGCGGGCGCAGCAAAGACGATATTCGCAAGTGGAAGAAGATGAAGAAGAGCGAGCGCATCGAGGCTGTGCAAAAGGCCAAGGCGCGTTTGAAGGCAAAGAAAGGCAAAAAATAAGGGGGCTGTGGCAGCCCCCTTGGTGTATCTGCCTAGCCGGCGAACTTGGCTCGCGCGGCATGCAACTTCTTGTAGCTGTCGACCAGCCGCAGATGCCGATCAAGCCCCTCCAGTTTCATGCTGGTCGGCGTCAAGCCATGGAAGCGCACACTGCCCTCGACCGAGCCCACGACCGCATCCATCCGCGCATTGCCGAACATGCGGCGGAAGTTGACCTCGTAGTCGGCCAGTTCCAGTTCATCATCGAGCACTACTTCCAGCACCACGTTGAGCGCCTGATAGAACAGGCCGCGGTCAACGGTGTTGTCGTTGAACTGCAGGAACGCTTCTACCAGTTCCTTGGCTTCGTCGAAGCGCTTCAAGGCGAGCTTGATCAGCAGCTTCAATTCCAGAATGGTCAACTGGCCCCACACCGTGTTGTCGTCGAACTCGACACCGATCAAGGTGGTGATGTCGGTGTATTCATCCACTTCGCAGTTATCCAGACGCTTGACCAGTGCCTTCAGGCTGCGATCGTCCAGGCGGTGCAGGTTGAGGATGTCTTCGCGGAACAGCAGCGCCTTGTTGGTGTTATCCCAGATCAGGTCTTCAACCGGATAGATCTCGGAATAGTCCGGCACCAGGATACGGCAGGCCTTGGCGCCAAGGTGCTCGTACACGGCCATGTACACTTCCTTGCCCAGCGATTCGAGGATGCCGAACAGGGTTGCAGCCTCTTCCTCGTTGGAGCTTTCCCCTTCACCAGAGAAGTCCCACTCAACGAATTCGAAGTCGGCCTTGGCACTGAAGAAGCGCCATGAGACGACACCGCTGGAGTCGATGAAGTGCTCGACGAAGTTGTTCGGCTCGGTCACTGCGTGGCTCTCGAACGTCGGCTGCGGCAGGTCATTGAGACCTTCGAAGCTGCGTCCTTGAAGCAACTCGGTGAGGCTGCGCTCAAGCGCGACTTCCAGGCTTGGGTGCGCGCCGAACGAGGCGAACACGCCGCCGGTGCGCGGGTTCATCAAGGTCACACACATGACCGGGAATTCGCCGCCCAGCGAGGCATCCTTGACCAGCACCGGGAAGCCCTGTTCTTCAAGCCCCTTGATCCCGGCGAGGATGGCCGGGTATTTGGCCAGCACATCCTCAGGAACATCCGGCAGGGCCAGTTCACCCTCAAGAATTTCCCGTTTTACCGCACGCTCGAAAATCTCTGACAGGCACTGCACCTGCGCCTCGGCCAGAGTGTTGCCGGCGCTCATGCCGTTGCTCAGGTACAGGTTTTCGATCAGGTTGGAGGGGAAGTACACCACTTCACCGTCGGACTGGCGTACGAACGGCAGCGAACAAATGCCGCGCTTTACATTGCCCGAGTTGGTGTCGTACAGGTGCGAGCCGCGCAGTTCGCCGTCGGGGTTGTAGATCTCGAGGCAGTACTCATCAAGGATCTCGGCAGGCAAGGCGTCCTTGCTGCCGGGTTTGAACCAGCGCTCGTCCGGGTAATGCACGAACTCGGCGCTGGCGATGTCTTCGCCCCAGAACTGATCGTTATAGAAGAAGTTGCAGTTGAGGCGTTCGATGAACTCGCCCAGCGCCGAAGCCAGGGCTCCTTCCTTGGTGGCGCCCTTGCCGTTGGTAAAGCACATGGGCGAATGCGCATCGCGCACATGCAATGACCAGACGTTGGGCACGATATTGCGCCACGAGGCGATTTCGATCTTCATACCAAGGCCCGCGAGGATGCCCGACATGTTGGCAATGGTCTGCTCCAATGGCAGGTCCTTGCCAGCGATGTACGTGCTTGCCTGCGGATCGCTGTCGAGCATCAACAAGGCTTGCGCATCAGCATCCAGGTTAGCCACCTGTTCGATGACGAACTCTGGGCCGGCCTGTACCACCTTCTTCACCGTGCAACGGTCGATCGAACGCAGGATGCCCTGACGGTCCTTGTCGGAGATATCAGCCGGCAGTTCGACCTGGATCTTGAAGATCTGGTTGTAGCGGTTTTCCGGATCGACGATGTTGTTTTGCGAAAGGCGAATGTTGTCGGTGGGGATGTTGCGCGTTTCGCAGTACAACTTTACGAAGTAAGCCGCACACAACGCCGACGAAGCCAGGAAGTAGTCGAACGGGCCCGGCGCCGAGCCATCGCCCTTGTAACGAATGGGCTGATCGGCGACCACCGTGAAATCGTCGAACTTGGCTTCAAGTCGGAGGTTGTCGAGAAAGTTAACCTTGATTTCCATGCGGGATTACCATGATAAAGCGAAACGAAATGGCCGCCATTATCCGGATTTTTGCCGCGCAAGTCTTTGCCGATGAGCGCGGCGTGCACGTTGCAGCCTCTGGCGTGCTTGCTTAGCGTCAAGGCCGCTCATAAAATGATAATGACTCCCAATTGCGCTTCGAGCCTTTTATGACCTCCAGCCAACGCCCGCTGACCCGTCAGGTGCAGCGCCTTTACCAGGAACATCAGCGTTGGCTGTTGAGCTGGCTGCGCCCCCGCGTCGACTGCCGTGAGCTTGCCGCAGACCTGGTGCAGGACGTGTTCATTCGGGTGCTCAGTGCCAAGGATGCGCAAAACCAGCTTGAGGCAGTGCGCGAACCCAAGAGTTACCTGGCCACCATCGCCCGCCGCCTGATGATCGATCACTTTCGCCGGGCTCGGCTCGAACGCGCCTGGCTGCAGGCCCTGGCCGAGCAACCCGAGGCGGTCAGCATCAGCGAAGAAACCCGCGCAATTTTGCTCGAAAGCCTGTGCGAACTGGATGCGATGCTTGCCGGCCTGGGCCCAAATGTGCGCCAGGCGTTTTTGCTGTCGCAACTCGACGGCATGGGCTACAAGCTGATTGCAGAGCAATTGCAGGTTTCGGTGGTGACCGTTACCCGCTATATAGCCAAGGCCACCCAGCATTGCGTGCTGTTCAGCCTCGGCGCCGAACGCTGATGACCGTCCTCCACGCTCGACAACGCGCAGCCCTGGAACAAGCCGCAGGATGGTTTGGGCTTTTGCAGTGCGAGGAAGCCTCGGTTGCAGACCAGGCTGGCTGGCAAGCATGGCTCGACCGCGATGAATACAATCGCTGGGCCTGGGCTCAGATCGAACAACTGCAACAACGTCTGCATGGCATGCCCACGAACGTTACCGGGCGAGCGCTGCGCCTTGCCGATCAGCCCGCGCTGGATAGCAGACGCGCCGTGCTCAAGGGTTTCGCCTTAATGGTGGGTACCGGCGCGCTTGGCTACGCAGGTTATCGCCAAGGCCAACGCGCAGGCTGGATGGCTGACTACCACACACGCACCGGCGAGCGGCTCAATACGATGCTCGCCGACGGATCGCGCCTGCAACTGAACACCGCCAGTGCCGTCGACGTGCTCTACAGCGCAACTCAACGCCGAATACAACTGTACAGAGGCGAGCTGCTGCTGACCAGCGCCGCCGACCCTGCTCGTCGGCCGCTGCAGGTGCAGACCGCACAGGGCAGCATCCAGGCGCTGGGCACGCGCTTCGCCGTCAGGGCCGACGCCGAGAGCACGCTGGTCAGTGTTTTTCAACATCAAGTGCGTGTCACCCCAAACGGCGCTGCGCCAGTGGTGCTCGATGCAGGCACCCAGTGCCGCTTCAACGCCAGCCAGCTTGGCGCGGTGCAACCGATCAATGCCGGTCAGGACGCTTGGAGCGAGGGCATGCTGGTGGCCAATGATCAGCGTCTGGATGCGTTTCTGGCTGAACTAAGCCGCTATCGCCCCGGCTGGTTACGCTGCGACCCCGCGGTCGCTGGGCTGCGCATCAGCGGCGCCTTCGCCATCGACGACAGCGACCAGACCTTGCGCGCACTGAGCACGACCCTGCCCGTGCGCGTAGTACAGACCACACGCTATTGGGTCACTGTGGTAGCGCTATAAAGCATCCTCGTTCGGTAATCGCCCATTTTCAACTAGCAAACGTGTTAGCCGATTGACGAATTAACCAGATAGTACAAATATCGGGGCAATCAAAAACAACAAAGTGATCTGCCATGACGCCCCGAATTCTCGTGCTCAACGGCCCCAATCTCAATCTGCTCGGCACCCGCGAACCTGAGCAGTATGGCCGCGAGACACTCGCCGACCTCGCCAACAGCTGCGCCGACAGCGCCCGCGCTCTGGGCCTGGATATCGAATTCCGCCAGACCAACCACGAAGGCGAACTGATCGACTGGATCCACGCCGCCCGCGGTCGTTGCGCCGGCATCGTGATCAACCCTGGTGCGTGGACCCACACCTCGGTAGCCATCCGTGATGCGCTGGTCGCCAGCGAGGTGCCAGTGATCGAAGTACACCTGTCCAATGTGCACAAGCGTGAGCCGTTCCGGCATATCTCGTTTGTCTCGTCGATTGCCGTTGGGGTGATCTGCGGCCTGGGTAGCCATGGCTATCGCATGGCGCTGGCGCACTTTGGGCAGATGTTCGCGGAGCAACCAGCATGAGCCAATCGAGCATTCTGGCCGGCCTGATTGGCCGCGGCATTCAGGCATCCCGCACCCCTGCCCTGCATGAGCATGAGGGCGATGCGCAATCGTTGCGTTACCTGTATCGGCTGATCGATGCCGACCAGCTGGGATTGGAAGACAGCGCCCTGCCCGATCTGCTTGAGGCCGCGCAGCGCACCGGCTTTACCGGCCTCAACATCACCTTCCCGTTCAAGCAGGCGATCCTGCCGCTGCTCGATCAACTGTCCGATGAAGCGCGTGGCATTGGCGCGGTGAACACAGTTGTGTTCAAGGACGGCAAGCGCATTGGTCATAACACTGATTGCCTGGGCTTCGCCGAGGGTTTCCGACGCGGGCTGGGCGACGTCAGCAAGCGCTTGGTGGTGCAGATGGGCGCCGGTGGCGCCGGTGCTGCAGTGGCCCATGCCTTGCTCGCTGAAGGAGTCGCACAGCTGGTGCTGTTCGAAGTCGATGTTGCGCGCGGGCAAGCCCTGGTCGACAACCTGAACCAGCGCTTCGGCGCAGGCCGAGCGGCCCTGGGCGGTGATCTCGCTGCCACCTTGGCCGATGCTGATGGCTTGGTCAACACCACACCGGTGGGCATGGCCAAGCTGCCAGGCACACCCTTGCCAGTGGAACTGCTGCACGCGCGGCTATGGGTTGCCGAGATCATTTACTTCCCGCTTGAGACAGCACTGCTGCGCCACGCCCGTGCGCTCGGCTGCCGTACACTCGACGGCGGCAACATGGCGGTGTTTCAAGCGGTCAAGGCATTCGAGCTGATCAGCGGCAGAGTTGCAGACGCCAGCAGGATGCAGGCGCATTTCGCCAGCATGGATTGAAATGCCGGGCGACGGGCTGCCGAGGTTGCAGCCCGCTTGCCTCAGCTTTCATGGCAGCCACTGGTAGCATAGCTGCGGTATTCAACGCTCCGGCGCTGGCCGTGCGAATCGAGATACTCGATGCGCGAGTTGACGACCCCGCACGCATTGCTGCGGTCATCTTCTGCCGACAGTACTTTCTTCACGTCCAGCCGATCGCCATAGCGATAGTGCATGGCGCTGCTGCTTTCCATCGTTACGCTGCTGGCTTGCGCAGCGATGGTGGCGCTGCTGGCAACGGCGAACAAGGCTGCACTGGCAATGGTCTTGAAGTTCATGGCAACTCTCCGGGCTAGGTGGGGAAGACCACGCTTCCCGTTGAGTGCCATTTCACCCCCGACAGGTATCTGCCCTGTGTCGCCGAAGCGGCGTTATTGCGAGCCCGTGTATCTGCAGCATTGCGAGATACACTGCAATACAAAGCCGCGCAGGCAAGCGCCTTGGCGCTCGGTACACTGCGTCCATTCTCGCTGAGACGGACTTGCCTGATGGATCACATCGACCACATCTTAATCGTCGACGACGATCGCGAAATCCGCGAGCTGGTCGGCAATTACCTGAAGAAGAACGGCCTGCGCACCAGCATTGTCGCAGACGGCCGGCAGATGCGCAGCTTTCTGGAGTCGAACACGGTCGATCTGATCGTCCTCGACATCATGATGCCCGGCGACGACGGCCTGCTGCTGTGCCGTGAGTTGCGCGCCGGTCGCCAGCGTACTACGCCGGTTCTGATGCTTACCGCGCGCAATGACGAGACCGATCGCATCGTCGGTCTGGAGATGGGCGCCGATGATTACCTGACCAAACCGTTTTCCGCCCGTGAGCTACTGGCGCGGATCAACGCAGTGCTGCGACGCACCCGCATGCTGCCGCCGAATCTGACCATCAGTGAAAGCAGCCGATTATTGGCGTTCGGCCAGTGGCGGCTGGATACCAGCGCACGCCACCTGCTTGACCAGCAAGGCACGCTGGTGGCCCTGAGCGGCGCCGAGTATCGGCTGCTGCGGGTGTTCCTCGACCACCCGCAGCGGGTGCTCAGCCGTGAGCAGTTGCTCAACCTTACCCAGGGCCGTGAGGCGGATATCTTCGATCGCTCG
The DNA here is from genome assembly GCF_052850745.1 of Pseudomonas sp. 1121_17. Lineage (NCBI taxonomy): Bacteria > Pseudomonadati > Pseudomonadota > Gammaproteobacteria > Pseudomonadales > Pseudomonadaceae > Pseudomonas > Pseudomonas sp. 1121_17. Next base: position 936,650 of record NZ_VXCX01000001.1, on the reverse strand, counting down.
ATCGACCTGCTGGTCAGCCGCCTACGTCAGCGTCTGGGCGACGATGCTCGTGAGCCGACCTGCATCAAAACCGTACGCAGCGAAGGTTACGTGTTCTCGCTGGCGGTTCAACTGCTCGAGCCAACACTATGAAATGGCCGCATACGCTGGCTTCGCGGCTGGCCTTGATCTTCTTCAGCGGGCTGGTGCTGGCGTACGGGCTGTCGTTCAGCCTGCAGGCCTATGAGCGCTTTGTCAGCAGCCGCTCGGTGATGCTCACCAATCTCGAACAGGATGTAGCCACCTCGGTGGCAATTCTCGACCGCCTGCCCGCAGCAGAGCGTGCCGCCTGGCTGCCGCGGCTGGAGCGCAGCACCTACCGCTACCGGCTCGACAACGGCCAGAGCGGCCAGGCCATGCCCAGCGAGAACCCGCCGATGGCGGCCGAGTCGGTGGTCAAGGCAATTGGCAAGGACTATCACCTGACGTTCCTGGAGATCCCCGATCAGGACGCGCACTTCCAGGTCCATCTGCGCCTGGCCGACGGCGCCCCGCTGACCATCGATGTAACGCCAGCCCTGGCACCGGTAGCCAGCTGGCTGCCGGTTGTGCTGCTGATACAACTGGTGCTGCTGCTGATCTGTACCTGGCTCGCCGTGCACTTGGCGATCGGCCCATTGACGAGGCTATCGCAGGCGGTAGACAACCTCGACCCCAACGCCCCCGGGCCGCAACTGGATGAAAGCGGCCCACGTGAGGTCAGGTATGCGGCAGTGGCCTTCAACGCCCTGCAAGCACGTATCGCTGCCTACCTGAAAGAGCGTATGCAAATCCTCGCGGCGATTTCCCATGATTTGCAGACGCCCATTACCCGCATGAAACTGCGCGTGGAGGTGATGGATGATGGGCAGGAAAAGGACAAATTATCGAGCGACCTGAGCGCCATGGAGCATCTGGTTCGCGAGGGCGTGGCCTATGCCCGCAGCATGGACGGCGGCACCGAAGCGCCGTGCCGCGTTGATGTTGACGCCTTCATCGACAGCATCGTCTTCGATTACCAGGACAGCGGAGCCCAGGTCGAGCGCCTGGGACATACCGGCGGTACCGTGCAGACCCGGCCGCATGCCTTGCGCCGGGTGCTGGTCAACCTGCTCGATAATGCGCTGAAGTTTGCCGGGGCTGCGCAGCTGGATGTATCCCGGCATAACGACCTGACGATCATCCGCGTGCTCGATGACGGCCCGGGCATACCTCAGGAAGAGCTCGACGAGGTACTCAAGCCGTTTTACCGGGTTGAAGGCTCACGCAATCGTCAGACCGGTGGCACCGGCCTTGGACTGGCGATTGCCCAACAACTGACGCTTGCGATGGGCGCCAGGCTAACGTTGAGCAATCGCTCGGGCGGTGGACTCTGCGCCCAAATCGAGGTGCCTTGAAGGCGTAGCCGGGGCTTGCAGTACACAGCGATACACAACGCTGTTTGGTCGACACATTGCCGATACCTCAGCGTCGCAGACTCTGCTCACACCCTCTTCATGCAGCGGAGTTTGACCATGAACGCTATAAACCGCGCCTTCAGCAGTTTCGACAATTTCGCAGGCTGGACTGCCGACATACCGCTGCGCTTGTTCCTGGCCTGGGAGTTTTTTGAATCAGGCTGGGAAAAATTCAACGGCGGCAACTGGTTTGGCGACCTGCAAGCGAGTTTCCCGTTCCCTTTCAACCTTGTGCCTGCACAATTCAACTGGCAGCTGTCGATGTGGGTCGAGCTGGTCGCCCCGCTGCTGCTGCTGCTGGGTCTGGGCACCCGGCTGGCCTCGGTGACACTGATTATCCTGACCGTGGTAGCCATTGCCGCAGTTCACTGGCCTGCCGACTGGTCGAGCCTGGCCGAGCTGGCCAAAGGTTATGCGATTACCGACCAAGGCTATGGCAACTTCAAACTACCGCTGATTTACCTGGTGGTCTTGCTTGCCCTGCTGCTGAGGGGCGCCGGCCGATTGAGCCTGGATCATTGGCTCTGGCAGCGACGCCCGACTACCACTAATACCGCATGATAAATTTCCGCCCACGGCCCTCGTCATTTGTACAAATGAGCCAACCAAGCGAGTAAGCCGTGGACCTGCAGAGCATTCTGGGCAATTTGTTCGCCAACGCCGCCAGCGTTGGCCTCAAGGGCGTGTTTCAGTTCGTCTTCGATGGCCATACTGCGTACTGGTACGAGGCCGGCGGCCATGCCGAAAGCGGCAGCGGCCAGCACGGCTCAGCAGACGTCAGCATTGCCGTTGCCAGCGCAGATTTCATGGCGATCATGGCCGGGCAGGCCAATGTCGAAGAACTATTCGCCAGCGGCCGCCTGATCATCGACGGCAACCTGGGCCTGGCTACTCTGCTGCCGCAGGCGATCGACATGGCGCTGCGCGGTAACCAGGCGCCTGCGGTCGAAGCCAATCGCCGCTATCCGCCAAGCGCCCGACCCAGCGATGCGCTGTCTGCAGCGCAGCCGCCGTTAATTCGCATCGAACGGCGGCCACGCGACGGCTTGTCCGTGGACGAATTCCGCCAACACTACATGCTGCACGGCATTCCGCTGGTGATCAGCGACGCGCTGCACGACTGGCCGTTGTTCAGCAATGGTCATGAGGCCTCGCTCGAGCTGTTCGCCAACCTGCAAGGCATTACCCGCCACGGCGACTATGTCGAGAAAACCTTCTCCACCGAGCGCGACTTCCGCTCGACGTCCATGGCTGATTTTGTCTCCAGCCTGGACAACCCCATAGCGGCAAGCACTGACGGCAAGCCGCCCGCATACATGGGTAATAACATCCTGCCGGCACAACTGCTCGAACACATCCGCTACCCCGGCTATTTCGAAGCCGAGCAATTCATCCCACCGCGCATCTGGATCGGCCCCAAAGGCACGCTGACGCCCCTGCATCGCGACGACAGCGACAACCTGTTCGCTCAGGTCTGGGGAGAAAAGTCGTTCATACTCGCCGCGCCCCATCACCGCGAGGCCCTGGGCTGCTGGGCGACATCGCCAGACGGGGGCCTGGAAGGCTGTGACGTTGACCCCAAAGCGCCCGATTACGCACAATTCCCGCGTTGCCGCGAGGTGCGGTTCCTGCAAGTTGTGCTGCAGGCTGGCGACTTGCTGTTTTTGCCCGAAGGCTGGTTTCATCAAGTCGAGTCGCTGTCGACATCGTTGTCGGTGAATTTCTGGGTGAATTCAGGCCGCGGCTGGCCACGCTCGCCATTGCCTGAGCTGGTCGAAGCAGCGCCCTGCCCTACAGTACCCGCTTGATCAACGGCTCCAGCCGACTGAAACGCAAGCGTTTGAGGAATTTGCGCACCTGCTGCGGATGCTCGCCCGGCTCGCCCAGCTCACTGGCCGAGCGCAGCGCCGGCGCATGGTGCCTGAGCGCTTGCAACTCTTTCTCGCGCGGCGCCAACCACTGGCCCAGCGGGTCATCGATGAGCAACCCGTTTTCAAGGTCGAGGTTGAAGCCGCGCGGGTTGAGATTGTTGCCGGTGAGCAGGCTGTAGCGCTGATCGATCCAAACGCCCTTGGCGTGGAAGGTGTGGCCGGGGTCATTCCAGATGCGCAGGGTCAACTGACCCGCGTCGATCGCCGCCTGGCGGCGTTTGGCAAAGGCGCGCAGGGTGTCTTCGTACAGGTACGGCAATACACCACTGGCGCTGAATGGCTCACCAGGCGCGACGTAAAAATCGTTGGCAGTACGGTCGCCGACAATGATTTCCAGCGCCACACCACGCGCCAGTGCCCGATCGATCTCGGCCATGACCAGGCGCGGCGGATTGAAATAGGGCGTACTGATGACGATCTGCTCGTCCGCTGCCGCGAGTAACGCGCAGATCGCACGGTTGAGCGGGTTGCCACGGCCAATGCCGAGCAGCGGGATGACCCGCAGGCCGTGAGTGGCCGGTTCAGCCGGCAATGGATAGGTCATGCGCCGCAAGCGTACGCGCAAGCGACGGATAGCAGCGCGCATAGTGCGCGTGGCCGGCGGCGCGGGCTGGTCCAGGCGCGGCGTGGCAACGCTGGCCAGCACCTCGTGGACCAGGCTGACCATGGCATCGGCAAGGCTTGGGCACTCGAACAGGTGATAACGGTCGAGGCGATACCGATCGAAGCGATGCAGGTAAACATTGTTGAGGCTGGCACCGGTGTAGATCACGCAATCATCGATGACGCTGCCTTTGAGGTGCAGCACGCCAAACAGCTCACGGGTTTGTACCGGTACGCCGTGGATGACGACGTCCAGACCGCGCTGTTCGCGCTGGGCCTGATACCAGGCGGCGTTGCCGGGCTGGCGGCCAGCGCCAAGCAAGCCACGACGCGCGCGGAACCAGTCAACCACGATGACAATCTGCAGTTCAGGCCGCGCCGCCTTGGCCTGGTAAAGCGCGTCCAGCACCTCTTGACCGGCTTCGTCTTCCTGCAGGTACAGCGCCACGATGACGATGCGCCGCTGCGCGCTGGCAATGCGTTCGAGCAACACCGTTCGATAAGCTGCAGCATCAGGCAGAGCGCTGATGGCTTGCGGTTCGATGGCAAAACCAAGCTGGGGAACAGGCATGGACGTGCGGGTCAAGCGGATCACCTCCGGTCTCGAGTGAAATGCAAGGTTCACCCGTGCATTGCGTGGCGCCCATCATAGCAATAACGCCAGCACGCCCGACCATCGCGATCATTACAAAAAAATGAAGGGATGAGATGTCGCCGCCACCAGAGCAGCCCAGATTGCCTGGGGCTGCCCGGGGCGCCAATGGCTACTTCAGATCGAACCGGTCCAGCTCCATCACCTTCACCCAGGCCGCGATGAAGTCCTTGGCAAACTTCTCACTGGCATCACTGCTGGCGTAGACCTCGCTCAATGCGCGTAACTGCGCATGGGAGCCGAACACCAGATCTACCCGGGTACCCGTCCACTTGGGCTGGCCAGTTTTGCGGTCACGGCCTTCGAACGCATTGTTGTCCGCGCCGGTCGCCTTCCATTCAACGCTCATATCCAGCAAGTTGCGGAAGAAGTCATTGCTCAACTGCCCAGGTTTGTCGGTGAACACGCCATGCTTGCTCGCATCGTTGTTCGCGCCCAGCACACGCAGACCACCGATCAGCACGGTCAACTCTGGCGCGGTCAAGGTCAGCAGTTGCGCCTTGTCCAGCAACAGCCGCTCTGCCTTGACGTTGTAACTGCCCTTGGCGAAGTTTCGGAAACCGTCAGCCAACGGTTCCAGCGCACCGAACGATTCGACATCGGTCTGCTCCTGCGAAGCGTCGACACGACCCGGACGGAACGGCACAGTCAGGGCATGGCCGGCATCACGCGCCGCTTTTTCGACGGCAGCACTGCCAGCCAGCACAATCAAGTCGGCCATCGACATCTGCTGGCCGTCAGTGGCGAAACCGCTGCGAATGCCTTCCAGCACACCCAGCACTTTATCCAGCTGCTGCGGCTGATTGGCGGCCCAGAACTTCTGCGGCGCCAGGCGTATGCGCGCGCCGTTGGCACCGCCACGTTTGTCCGAGCCACGGAAGGTCGAGGCCGAAGCCCAGGCGGTATTGACCAGCTCGCCTACGCTCAGGCCCGAGGCGAGCACTTTGCTCTTGAGCGAGGCGATGTCTTGCTCACTCAGTGCCGAGGGGGTGGTTTTGGGCAGAGGGTCTTGCCAGAGCAGCTCTTCCTGCGGCAGCTCCGGCCCCAGATAGCGCGCCAGCGGGCCCATGTCGCGATGGATCAGCTTGTACCAGGCGCGCGCAAAGGCATCCGCCAACTGCTCGGGGTGATCCTTGAAGCGACGCGCTATCGGCTCATAGATGGGGTCAAAGCGCAACGCCAGGTCGGAGGTCAGCATTGACGGCGCATGGCGCTTGCTTGGGTCGTGCGCGTCGGGGATCTGCCCTGCCCCATCACCGTTCTTTGGCTGCCACTGATGGGCGCCAGCAGGGCTTTTGCTCAGTTCCCAGTCGAAGCGGAACAGATTTTCCAGATACTCGTTGCTCCAGCGCGTCGGCGTCGAGGTCCAGGTCACTTCGAGGCCACTGGTGATGGTATCGGGGCCTTTGCCGGTGCCAAACTTGTTGTGCCAACCCAGACCTTGCTGTTCCAGGCCGGCAGCCTCGGGCTCGGCGCCAACATTGTCGGCCGGGCCGGCACCGTGGGTCTTGCCAAAGGCGTGCCCGCCAGCGATCAGGGCCACGGTTTCTTCATCATTCATGGCCATACGGGCGAAAGTCTCGCGGATATCCTTGGCCGATGCGACTGGGTCCGGATTGCCTTCGGGGCCCTCCGGGTTGACGTATATCAGGCCCATCTGCACCGCCGCCAGCGGATTCTCCAGGTTGCGCCCGGCATCGGTGCGGCTTTGTTCCTCACCATGCTTGGCGGGCTCGGCAACCAGGTCACCCTGACCCGGCGCCTGGGCCTTGCCGTAGCGGGTGTCACCGCCCAGCCAGACCTTTTCCGAACCCCAATAGACGTCTTCGTCGGGTTCCCACACATCGGCTCGGCCGCCGGAATAGCCAAAGGTCTTGAAGCCCATCGATTCGAGGGCGACGTTGCCGGTCAGTACGATCAAGTCAGCCCAGGAGATAGCCTTGCCGTATTTCTGCTTGATCGGCCACAGCAGACGCCGCGCCTTGTCCAGGCTGACGTTGTCTGGCCAGCTGTTGAGCGGCGCAAAGCGTTGTTGCCCGGAGCCTGCACCACCGCGCCCGTCGCCAATGCGATAGGTGCCGGCGCTATGCCAGGCCATGCGGACGAACAACGGCCCGTAGTGGCCAAAGTCGGCTGGCCACCACTCCTGCGAATCGGTCATCAGCGCGGTCAGGTCCTGCTTCAGGGCTTGAAAATCAAGGCTGGCATAGGCTTTGGCGTAGTCAAAATCGGGGTCCATTGGATCGGACTTGTGTGAATGCTGGTGCAGAATGTTCAAGTTGAGTTGGTCAGGCCACCAGTCACGATTGCTGGTGCCACCACCTGCGGTTTGGTGGAACGGGCATTTCGATTCGTTCGACATCTGCGGGTACCTTCGGGTCGGGTTCTGTCAGAGTTCCGGTCTAGGCCAGCTTGATCAGCCGAGCACACAGGCTCGGCCGTCTGCTCATCAGGTGGAGCGGTCAGGCCGCCACAAGCGTGCAAAGGGATTGCCCGATACGGTGCGCAGTGCAGCAGGTACAGCGCCGCCGCAGGCTTGTCCCTTGAGCAAGACTAGCCGAGCGCTGGCAGAGGTCTAATAGAGCCCGTATTCCCTGGCGATAGCGTGAGTCTGTCAGCCCGCCAAGACCTGCGTGCGCGGCGGCAGCTTACTTGCGCCGTTGCATCCACGCAGCGCCCAGACCACTGAGGCAGATGATCGCGATGCCCACCATGCTCAGGTGGTCTGGCACCTGGCCGAAGACCACAAAGCCCAACAGCCCGGCAAACACGATCTGGCAGTAGCTGAACGGCGCCAGCATGGCCGGGGCGGCAAAGCGGAAGGCCTGGGTCAACAGCAGGTGCGCAGACATGCCGAACCCCCCCAGCGCCAACATCAGCAGCAGGTGATCCCACTCGGGCATCTTCCAGAAAAACGGCACCAATGCCGTCATCACCAGGGTGTTGCACAGCCCGGCAAAGAAGTTGCTGGTGGTCGGACTGTCGTAGGCAGCCACTCTGCGCGTGAGTATCTGATAAAAGCAGAAACCCAACGCAGAGCCGAACGGGAACAGAATAGCCGGCGTGAACATCGAGCCGCCTGGGTGTACCACTACCAACACGCCAATGAAGCCCATGACCACTGCGACCCACTGACCGGTGGTGACATGCTCTTTGAGCAGCGGCACCGACAAGGCTGTCACCAGCACCGGTGCGAGGAAGTTGACCGAGGTGGCCTCGGCCAAGGGCAAATACTGCAACCCTGCGGTGAACAGCAGACTGGTACTCAGCAGGCTCAGTGCGCGCAGCGTCTGCAACACAGGCTTGCGAGTACGCAGGACTGCCATGCCCGACTTGGGCAGGAAGATCCCGGCCATCAGCAGCGTGTGCACCAGATACCGAACCCACACCACCATGATGATCGGGTACAGACCACCGAGGAACTTGGACAGCGCATCATGACTGGCAAACAGGAAAGTGGCGACCACCACCAGGGCGATCCCTCGCAGCGGCTGGTTGACTCCGGACAGCGGTGTACTCGAACTCATGGCGTACTCAAATATGGACCTGGCAGCTACTCCGCCAAGATCCGGCCGCCATCAAGGCTGCCTGGATATGGGCGAATTCTAGAAGAGATGCGCGCAATTGCGATAGCCGGTAATGGGTTGCCGTGCCTACCGGCCATATTAGCGTTCGCTGATCGAACACTTTGTCACAGCAGGTACGACAGCACCGACGCGCTAAAGCTCCCGACGCAACAGGTAAGTGTCCATGATCCAGCCTTTGCGTAGCCGTGCCTGTTCACGCACCGCGAGGATCTGCATCTTCATTTGCAACAACGGCCCTGCCAACAGGAGCTCGTCCACCGTGCCGAGGTAGGCGCCCCAGTAAATATGCAGTTGTGGGTCGTCGATATTGGCAAACGCGCACTGGCCATCAAGCATGACCAGCACATTGTCGATCTGCTGCACTGCGCCGAGCTGCCGCCCGGGAAGCACGGTCAGCGGCTCGCCAATGCGGTTCAGCGGGATCTGATGACGAGCTGCCAGGGCCTGAATGCTGCTGATGCCGGGGATCACTTCGAGTTGCAGTCGTGTACCGCGCTGGCGTACCAGCTGGAGAATCCGCAACGTGCTGTCGTACAGGCTTGGCTCGCCCCACAGCAAAAAAGCACCCACGTCGTCCGGACCGAGCTCGTCATCGATCAATCTTGCGTAGAGCGCTGCGCGCTGCTGATGCCAATCCTGTACGGCATCAATGTAATCGCTAGCAAATGCATCACGCTGCGGATCATCGACTTGCAGCACCCGGTAGTCGCCAGTGGGCAGGTAGCGCTCGAGAATTGCCCGGCGCATGCGCACCAGCTCATCAGAGCGGGCGCCCTTGTCGAGGACGAAGAATACCGTGGCCCGTTTGAGCGCATCGACTGCCTCGAACGTCACCTGCCGCGGATCACCAGGGCCGATGCCGATCAATAACAACTGTTTCATTATTCGCTCCCGATCGGGGTTGCCGCCAGTGCCAGACCCTGAGTGTCGCCTTGAGCCGACACTAAGTCGAGCAGTTAAGGCTCTGGGGGAACAGCAAAAAAATCAACGTACATAAAACTAGTAAAGTTCCCTGACTACTTGCAAAGTTTATGGTTTACCCTGGCGCCGCCGGCAACTACACTCGGGACTAGTGAACAGCACTATCCCCTGCGTGGCCGACGTTATATCTTCTTGCAATGTTCGTCACGTTTTGACGCAGTCGTATTTAAGGAGTGATGAAAGTGTCCAGACTTGCAGAGTTTCGCGCTGCCGAAAAAGCGCTTCAGGAACAGATCGCCCAACTCGAGGCGCTCAAGCAGGATGCCGGTCTCAAACGCGAAATCGAGTTCGAGCAAAAGCTGCTGGGCCTGATGAAGACTTACGAAAAGGGCCTGCGCGATATCGTCGCCATTCTTGACCCCAAGGGCAGCAGCAAACCGGCCGCGAAGGCATCCGGGGCAGCGCCAAAACAGCAGCGCCGCGCCCGCGTGGTCAAGGTTTACGAGAATCCGCACACCGGCGAATTGATCGAAACCAAGGGCGGTAACCACCGCGGGCTTAAAGCCTGGAAAGAAGAATACGGCGCCAGCACTGTTGATGGTTGGTTGCGTCCATGAAACATAGACATACACTTCACATTTTTTTCACAGCTTGTCGGCCATGATCAATTCCAGCTAACGGATTAGCGACCCCATCTGCGCCCGCACACGCGGGCCTCTAATTTCAGCGCCCTGCCCTCGTGCAGGGCGCTTTCATTTTGCCTCCGCGCTCACCTCCCGTATCATGGACGGCCTGTCTTACCGCTGGTGCCTGCGGGCCCGGCCTCGTCTCTGGAGCTTTCATGAGCCTGAACGACCTCAACACCCTGCCTGGCGTTACTGCCCAAGCGGACCCTGCCACTGCGCAATTCGTTTTCAACCACACCATGCTGCGCGTCAAGGACATCGAGAAGTCGCTGGACTTCTATACCCGCGTGCTTGGTTTCAAACTGGTGGACAAGCGCGACTTCGTCGAAGCCAAGTTCAGCCTGTACTTCCTGGCGCTGGTTGACCCAGCGACAATTCCAGCTGATGACGATGCGCGTCACCAGTGGATGAAGTCGATACCTGGCGTACTTGAGTTGACGCATAACCACGGCACTGAACGTGATGCAGACTTCGCCTATCACGATGGCAATACCGACCCGCGCGGTTTTGGCCATATCTGCGTTTCGGTGCCTGACGTAGTTGCGGCCTGCGAACGCTTCGAGGCCTTGCAGGTGCCGTTCCAGAAGCGACTGAGCGACGGCCGCATGAACCATCTGGCCTTCATCAAAGACCCGGATGGTTACTGGGTCGAAGTGATTCAGCCAACGCCCTTATAAGTACAGCTAACTAGGCGCCCCGCGCATAGGCAACTGCAGCGTCGATCTGCGCTGCAGTGGGGCGCACGCCGGTATACAGCACAAACTGCTCCAACGCTTGCAGGGCAATCACCTCAAGCCCTGTGATGACCGGTTTGCCCAGTGCTTCGGCGCGGCAGATCAGTGGTGTGCGCGCCGGCATCGCCACGACGTCGAACACCCGCTCTGCCACTGCAATCGCGGTTTCCGGGAACGCCAGTTGCTCCGCCTCGGGGCCGCCGGCCATCCCTATCGGCGTTACATTGATCAGCATCGGCGGCGCCAGGTCGCCCAGTTCTGCCTGCCAGCGATAACCCAGCATGTCGGCCAATTGCCGCCCAGCTTGTTCATTGCGGGCAACAATCAGCCCCTCACGAAAGCCGGCGTCACTCAACGCACAGGCCACTGCCTTGGCCATGCCGCCGCTGCCGCGCAGCGCGAACGCGGTGCTTGGATCTACCTCATGTTTGGCCAACAATTGCTGCACGGCCAGATAATCGGTGTTGTAAGCCTTCAAGTAGCCGTCGCTGTTGACCAGTGTATTAACCGACTCGATGGCAGCCGCAGACGCATCAACCTCGTCGACCAACGCCAGGCAAGCTTCCTTGAACGGCATCGACACACCGCAACCGCGAATCCCCAATGCGCGGATACCAGCCACCGCAGCGGGCAGATCATCTGTGGTCATGGCCTTGTAGTAGTAATCCAGGCCCAGCTGGTCATAAAGATGATTATGAAAGCGCACGCCAAAGGTGCCGGGACGGCCTGCCAGGGAGATGCACAACTGCGTGTTTCTACTGGGAATGTGGCTCATCAACTGCTCCGTTTGCCTGAGCTGAATCGTTGCTCCAGCGTACCAGAGGGCATTGCTTACACAACCTTTACCCTTTCCCGGCGCTCAGTTGACAGTAACAGCGGCCATAGTAGGAGCCATTGCGAAGCGTGGTCTCGACACTACTGTTGATAGAGCTGATGACCACTATTGAGGAAGTTGATTTCAAACGCCGTCAGCAGCTGGGTAAGGTTGGCGCACGTCTTACAGGAGGTCAGCATGGCCACTATCCAGATCATGTCAGTTGTTGGTAGCGCAGTTCCTACTCGTTTGCGTGAGCAGGGGCTGCTGGCCTGCTGGTATCTGATGCGCAATGGCGAGCAGGTCAGCGGACCGCTGGCGTCCAAAGCGTGTGCGCTGGCAATGGCCGATCAGTTGCAGAGCGACAGCTTGATGGCTTGAACGAATTTGTTGTGTGTTGCTCCTTGTGCCCTTGTTGCCCGCCGTTATTGGCGGGCTTTTTTTGCGGGCTGGGGCAGGCCTCAGACTGGATCTGGATGCTCGCTGGACACTGTGTTGTTCGCCTCTACGTCTGGCATTTCTTCGTCCAGGCCGGCATCTTCATCTTCAGGCAGCGGGGGCATTGAGTCATGAGCCGTCTCGTTGTCGGTCTTGCCGCCTACGCCCTGCTGGGAGATGTTGCCAGGTGCTTTTTCGTCGATATCCACAGCACTACCCTCGTCGATGCACAGATGCTCTGTGTCTAGACGTGAGAGCAGCGCCGCCGGCGCAAGTGCCCACGACAAGACCAACGGCACACCTGCTCAGCTCGATGTTTCTCGGCCCTGCTCACTTCGAGCCATCGTTATTGATCCCACGCTTACGCCGAACCGCCTGCAGCAACAGAACAGCGCTGGGGATCAGCAGACCGACCGCAGTCCAGCTAAACGCAGGCTGGCCAGACGCGCCCACAGCAGCGAAGACAATGCCGATTACCAGCATCGATCCGCCTGCGGCGTAGAAAGGGATAGTGTTGTCCTTGCGCATGGGTATCCTCCTTAAAGTGCCGTATTTAATCATGAATCCGGAGATTGCTCATTAAACGCTGCAATGAGGCTGCGAAGCAGTCCTGATGAGGAGTAAATGCACCCGCCCGTTGTAACTGTTCCAGGTAACACATCGCGCCAGGATTAAAATTCGTTCACCTTGCGCCCTTTAGTCATAAGGCATTCGACACGCTTTCAGCCATACTCCACAATGCAGCGGTTTTTGGGGAAAACCCTGCAAAGCCAACGACATACCTCCTTTTAGTGAGCCTCAACGTGAAAACTTCTCTGTCCATCCTCAGCCTGCTGCTGTTGCTCACTGGAACTTCGACCCTCGCAACTACCGCTGCCGCTGCGCCGCCGCCGAGCCAGGCTCAGCGCGATCCGGCCAAACTGCACCTGGCCTCGGGCAGCGCGCTGCTGATCGACCTCAACAGCAACAAGGAGCTGTACGCAAGCCATGCCGACCGGGTGGTGCCGATTGCCTCGGTGACCAAACTGATGACGGCCATGGTAGTGCTTGATGCAAAACTGCCTATGGACGAGCAGTTGACCATGACCATCGCCAACAACCCGGAAATGAAGGGTGTGTACTCGCGGGTACGCCTGGGTAGCCAGCTCGATCGTCGCGAGACCTTGCTGATCACTTTGATGTCGTCGGAAAACCGCGCAGCCAACAGCCTCGCCAACCACTACCCAGGCGGCTATGGCGCCTTTATCAAGGCCATGAACGCCAAGGCGCGCAGCCTTGGCATGAGCCATACCCGCTATGTCGAGCCTACAGGCCTGTCGACGCTGAACGTGTCGACCGCACGCGACCTTGGCAAGCTGCTGTTGGCATCGCGCAAGTACCCGTTGTTGAGCGACTTGTCGACCACTCGCGAAAAGACCGTGGCGTTTCGCAAGCCTAACTACACACTGGGCTTTCGCAACACCGACCATCTGGTCAACAAGAGCAACTGGGACATCAAGCTGACCAAGACGGGCTTCACCAATGAAGCCGGGCACTGCCTGGTGCTGCTGACCCGGATGGACAACCGCCCCGTGGCGATGGTGATTCTGGATGCCTTCGGCAAGTACACCCACTTCGCCGACGCCAGCCGCATGCGTCAGTGGCTGGAAACCGGTGCGACCAAACCTGCACCGGCCGTGGCCATGCAATACAAAGCGGAGCGACGCAAGGTCGTTGCCGACTGAGCCTGACGCTCCAGGGCGACGCCAGGCCAACCGCCGGGCGTCGCCTCAGGCCTGAGTATTGACCGCACCGCCGGCGCTGCTGCCACCGGTCTTGGTCAGGGCTTCGAGCAACTGCGCGGTCGCCGCCATGACCTGGCCGGTCAGCGTGCTGACGCTGGCTTGCTTGGCGCTAATCAAAGCGATCATCGCACCATCATCTGTGTCTTTAGCCATCATCTCGGCCAATTGCTTCTGCTCTTCGGCGAGCTGTTTTTGCAGTTGCTTAATAAGTTCGCGCAGTTGCTTGATGTGCGGCGGCTCGCTGCTGTCCGAGCCGCTATCTGCTTGTGCCGCCTTGGCGCCGCCAGCGACTTTTGACAGGTCGACAGGCATGGCGCCGCCCTTCTCGACCTGCTCGACGTCCTCACGATTGGTTTTGCCGGCGACTTGCGCCGAAGCAGCGCTAGCGATCGAGATGCCTGTAACTGTAACCATGTTGCGTACCTGCCCTGAAGTGGTCCTTGCGTTAACCAGGTTATCGGCCGCGCGCAGCAGATCTTGAAGTGGGCAGCACCTGCGCTGCAGGCTGGCTAAATTCCCTCAAAGCTGGCTCGTTCCAAACTGTGTAGAAGGCGCAGGGGCCAAACTCCGGCGCGCCTGTTCATTCGAACTTCAGGGAACGCAGCCATGAGCCAGACCCCAGAAACAGTCAAAGATGTGATCGGCGTGGGTTTCGGCCCCTCCAACCTGGCCTTGGCCATCGCCCTGGAAGAACTCGCCCAGAGCCAGGGCCATGCCCTGGACGCCCTGTTCATCGACAAGCAGCAAGACTACCGCTGGCACGGCGATACGCTGGCCACCCAGAGCGAGTTGCAGATCTCCTTCCTCAAGGACCTGGTGTCGCTGCGCACCCCTACCAGTCCGTACAGCTTCGTCAATTACCTGCACCAGAAGCAGCGCCTGGCCGACTTCATCAACCTCGGCACCTTTTACCCGTGCCGGTTGGAGTACAACGACTACCTGCGCTGGGCCGCCGAGCATTTTGCCGAGCAGGCCGTGTACGGCGAAGAAGTACTGCGCATCGAACCGGAACTGCACGCTGGCCGGGTCGAGCATCTGCGGCTGGTCTCGCGCGACGGTCAGGGCCGTGAGTACAGCCGGCGCACGCGTTCGGTAGTAATTGGTAGCGGCGGCACGCCGAAAATCCCGGAGAAATTCGCCGGGTTCAAGGACGACAAGCGCGTCTTCCACCACTCCCGCTACATCACCGGCCTGGCCAAACTGCCCTGTGCCGAAGGCAAGCCGATGCGCATCGCGGTGATCGGTTCCGGGCAAAGCGCCGCCGAGGCCTTCATCGACCTCAACGACAGCTACCCATCGGTCAAGGTCGATATGATCCTGCGAGCCACTGCGCTCAAGCCTGCCGATGACAGTCCTTTCGTCAACGAGATCTTTGCCCCCGACTACACCGACCTCGTCTACAACGAGCCTGCCGAACTGCGCAGCAAGCTGATCGGCGAATACCACAACACCAACTATTCAGTGGTCGACCTCGACCTAATCGACCGCATCTACGGCATCCTCTACCGGCAGAAGGTCTCCCACCAGTATCGCCACAACGTACTGTGCCGGCGCAACGTGGATGCGGTCGTAGCCACTGCCGATGGCATCGAGCTGACCCTGCGCGACCTCGCCACCGGCCTGCAACAGACTCACCGCTATGACGCGGTGATCCTCGCCACCGGCTACGAACGCCGTTCGCACCGAGAACTGCTGGCGCCGCTGCAGGGCTATCTGGACGACTTCAGTGCCGATCGCAACTATCGAGTCCTGGCCAGCCCGGACATGCACGCCTCGGTGTACCTGCAAGGCTTCTGCGAAACCACTCATGGCCTGAGCGATACGTTGCTGTCGGTGCTGCCCGCCCGTGCCGCGGAAATCGGCCAGGCGCTCTATCATGACCTCGCCCAGCGCTGTGCCCGCCCGGCGGTAATGGCCGCCGCGAGCAACGCCTGAGGGTACAGAACACCTTCTGAAATATCTGGTTGCATTTAAAAAGGCAGGATTTTCATTCTCATTCGTCTTTATTAATGCAGCCTTACACGGTTGAGCATGCGTTCGACCCTTATTTTCAGAAGATGACCGATGGCCCAATCTACGAAAAAGTCCAAGTCCAAGCTGTGGTTCCTCGTCCACAGCTGGCTCGCCCTGCCGATCTGGTTCTTTGTCCTGATCGTCTGCTTCACCGGCATGCTGGCCGTGGTCAGCCAGGAGATCGTCTGGCTGGCCAACTCTGACGTGCGCGCGAGCAAACCCAGCGACGGCGCCGAGCGGCTGAGCTTTCAGCAGATCATCGACGCCCTGCACAAGGCCGAGCCGGACATGGCCGTGCGCATGCTGGTGCAGCCTGAGGGTTCGCACTTTGCCCTCGCCGCCAGCGTCACCAACCCGGATGGCACCACCCCAACCCTGTACGTCAACCCGTACACCGGGGTGATCCAGGGCAAGGCGCCGGACTTCAACTTCGAAGCCTTCACCCGCGCCCTGCACGGCTGGTGGCTGGTGCCGTTCACCAACGGCTACAGCTGGGGCTGGTACCTGGTATCGCTGCTCGGCCTGCCGATGCTGGCCTCGCTGGTGACGGGCCTTGTGGTGTACAAAAAGTTCTGGCGGGGCTTTTTCAAGCCGGTGCGCAGCGGCCACGGCTCGCGGATCTTCTGGGGTGACGTACACCGGCTGGCGGGGGTCTGGTCGATCTGGTTCATCACGGTGATTTCGATTACCGGTATATGGTTCCTGATCCAGGCCATTCTCGGTGACAACCATATAACCATCTCCAGCGAGCCGATCGTGCCGGTGATTGCCCGCGAAGACGTGCCGCTGACTGCCGACGGCAGCCCGGCACCGCGGATCGACCTGGATGCAGCGGCGCGCATCGCCACCGAGGCCATTCCCGGCCTGGAGATCACCTTCATCAGCCTGCCCAGCACAGCTTACAGCCATGTCGAAATGGGTGGCCGCGGCTGGTACCCGCTGATGTTCCAGACCGCATCGGTCAACCCCTACACCAGCAATGTCGACAGCAAGTTCCTGCTCGAAGACCGCTCCGCACTGGAGTTCGTCACCGAGTCGATGCGTCCACTGCACACCGGCGACTTCGGCGGCCTGGCGATCAAGCTGATCTGGTTCTTCTTCGGCCTGGTGTTGACCCTGATGGTACTCAGCGGGCTGTTGATCTGGACCAAGCGCACCGCCCAGGCCACCGCCGCAGCGCTCAAGCGCACCGATCGAGTCGCGCGCGCGCAACCGGCACGCAGTGAAACTTCAGTGGAGGCGCAGCCATGAGCAAGGCGCAAGCAGTACCGGTGAGCCCGCTCAAGCAGTTCTGGCTGAAGTGGCGATTCCACATCAACATCCTGCTGATCCTGATCCCGCTGGGGTTCATGCCCAAGTACTTCGCCGACGCGGCCATGTTCCGCGGCGACAGTGGTTTGGGCGCCAATCAGGTGAGCGACATTCAGGTAGGCCCGTACACGCTCGACCTGGCCGAGCTGCGCGACGAAGCGCCCAGGGCGGATGGCCCGGCGGGTCATTTCAAACTGTTCAACGCAGCCCTGTGCAAAGCCTGTACCACGGAGGTTAAAGCGGTTTACCTGCGTATCGGCAAGCCGCGCAGCCTGCGCGCTGCGGGGACGATTTTCTTCGGGGCACCGTACCGCATGATCACTTCGCTGCCGGTACCGCCGCGCACACGGTCTGACGCACAGGTCTGGATCACTATCGAAGGCTGGGACGGCAGCATGCACCAGGCATCCGTCCCCTTGGCCCAGGCCTCACCGGCAACCGTGGCCTGGCTCGAGAAACAAGGAGGCACCAAATGAAACACCTGACTCGCAGGCTGGCCCTGCCAATTCTGCTGCTCTGCGCGGGCCCTGCCCTGGCGCACAACCCGATGTGCGAGTGCGCCCCGGTCGATGCGGAGCAGATCAAATGCACCGGTGGCTTCTCCGATGGCAGCGGCGCACCCGGCGTGACCCTGGACGTGATCGGCTACGACGAGCAGGTGCTGGTCGGCAGCAAGCTGGGAGACGACTCGACGCTGACCTTCAAGCGCCCCGACGGTGAATTCTACGTGCTGTTCGACGCCGGCCCCGGGCACGTCGTTGAAATCGACCATGCCGATATAGGCGAGCCATGAGCCGCGCCCAGGTGATCCGCCCGGCCGGTGCCGGGCACGAGACGCTATATGTACTGCTGACAGCCCTGCTGATCCTGGCGCTGGCCGCCACGGTGGTAACGCTGCGCGGCGAGCGTGAGGATGAAGTCAGCATCGAGAGCCACCAGATCGACGCCCGTCGCGACCTGACGCCGGCCGAACAAGGAGTATTCACAGACCTGTTGGTGGCGTTCGACGAGATCCGCCAGTTGCGCGAAGAGACCGGTTCCATGCCTGAAGTGGCCAGCCTCGCCGAAGAAGGCCTGCCGCCGTTTGTCAGCGATGCCAGCAGCGTCAGCCGCGGTGGCCATCAATGGCAGTGGCTGGCTGCCGGCGCCTATCTGGGACGCAGCCAGGACAGCGCGGTTGCCGGTAGCTTCCTGCTGATCGTGCCCGCGCAGGCGGATGAACGGGCCGATGTCTGGCTGCGTCGCGACAGCGCAGCGGTGGTCCCGGACGACCTGCAGCCGGTGGCCCTGATCGCCGCTGGCTGGCAGCAAGTGGTCAGCCATTACGACGCCGGGGTTACCCGTCAACACCGTCACTGAATCCAAGGACTCCTCCATGCTTCGCTCCGCCCTCGCCCGCCGCGCCCTCGCCCTGCTCATGGCCTGCGCCCTCCCGGCCCTGGCCCATGCCGAGGCCGGCAAGCCACTGCGCATCGGCATCACCCTGCATCCATATTACAGCTACGTGAGCAACATCGTCGGCGACAAGGCCGAAGTGGTGCCGTTGATTCCTGCCGGTTTCAACCCGCATGCCTACGAGCCGCGGGCCGAAGACATCAAACGCATTGGCGGCCTGGATGTGATCGTGCTCAACGGCGTCGGCCATGATGACTTCGCCGACCGCATGATCGCCGCCAGCGAAACCCCTGATATCAAAACCATCGAGGCCAATGCCAACGTGCCGCTGCTGGCCGCGACCGGGATTGCCGCCCGTGGTGCAGGCAAGGTGGTCAACCCGCACACCTTCCTGTCGATCAGCACCACCATCGCCCAGGTCAACAATATTGCCCGCGAGCTGGGCAAGCTCGACCCGGCCAACGCCAAGTTCTATACCCAGAACGCCCGTGCCTATGCCAAGCGCCTGCGCAAGCTGCGCGCCGACGCCCTGGCCAAGGTCACCGAAGCGCCCCACGCGGATTTCCGCGTAGCGACCATTCATGCCGCCTACGACTATCTGGTGCGCGACTTCGGCCTGGAGGTCACCGCCGTGGTCGAGCCTGCTCACGGCATCGAGCCAAGCCCGGCGCAGCTGAAAAAGACCATCGACCAGCTAAAGGCACTCGACGTCAAAGTGATCTTCTCGGAGATGGACTTCCCTTCGGCCTACGTCGAAACAATTCAGCGTGAGTCTGGCGTGCGCATCTACCCGCTGACGCACATCTCCTACGGCGAATACACCAAGGAGAAGTACGAAGTCGAGATGCAGCGCAACCTCGATACCGTGGTCCGAGCGATTCAGGAGAACAACGCATGACTGCGGCGGCCAACCTCAGCGTGGCCATGGGCCCGCGCATCGAGTTCGCCAGCATCGACCTGACTCTCGGGCGGACTTCGATTCTGGAACAGGTCAGCTTCAGCGTGGCAGCCGGCAGCGTGCATGCCATTGTCGGCCCCAACGGCGGCGGCAAGAGCTCGCTGATCAAGACCCTGCTCGGACAAATGCCGCATCAGGGTCAGCTGACCTTGCACTGGCCGGGCGAGCAGGAAGTCATCGGCTATGTGCCACAAGCGCTGGAGTTTGATCGTGGCCTACCTATGACTGTCGACGACTTCATGGCTTCCATGTGTCAGCGCCGACCGGCCTTTCTCGGCCTGTCGCGCCGGGTCCAACCTGCCATCGATGCAGCACTGGCCCGGGTTGGCATGCTCGACAAGCGCAAGCGGCGCATGGGCGCGCTGTCTGGTGGCGAGCGCCAGCGCGTGCTGCTGGCCCAAGGGCTGATCCCCGAGCCGCAACTGCTGGTGCTTGACGAACCCATGTCGGCCCTCGATGAAGCCGGTATCCAGGTGTTCGAGCAACTGCTGCACCGCTGGCGCCAGAGCGGCATCACCGTGCTGTGGATCGAGCATGACCTGGAAGCGGTGCTGCGCTTGGCCGACCGAGTGACTGGCCTCAGCCGCAAAGTACTGTTCGATGCGCCACCGGCCCAGGCCCTGACCCCCGAGCGGCTGCTTGGCCTGTTCTCCGTCCACCCTCGCAGCGAGAGCCTCGCCCGATGAGCTTTGAAGCCTTCCGCCAACTGATCCAGGAATGGGCCAGCGCTGGCTATCTGCCGGAGGCGCTGGCCTACGGCTTCGTCATCAACGCGCTGATTGCCGGGGTGATGATCGGCCCGGTGCTCGGTGGCCTCGGCACCCTGGTCGTGGTCAAACGCTTCGCCTTCTTCTCCGAAGCGGTCGGCCATGCCGCGCTGACCGGGGTTGCCATCGGCATCCTGCTCGGCGAGCCCTACACCGGGCCGTACGGCAGCCTGTTCGGCTACTGCCTGCTGTTCGGCATCCTGCTCAATTTCCTGCGCAACCGCACCGGGCTGTCGCCGGACACCTTGATCGGGGTGTTCCTGTCGGTGTCGCTGGCACTGGGCGCAAGCCTGCTGCTGATGCTCGCAGGCAAGATCAACGTGCACATCCTCGAGAACGTCTTGTTCGGCTCGGTGCTGACGGTCAGTGCTCAGGACCTGCTGGTGCTGGGCATCGTCGCAGTGCTGGTGCTGGCCCTGGCGTTGCCGCTGTACAACCGGATCATGCTGGCCAGTTTCAACCCACAGCTGGCGGCGGTCCGCGGGGTAGCGGTGAAGACCCTGGACTATCTGTTCGTCGTGCTGGTGACGTTGGTGACCGTGGCTTCGGTCAAGGTCATCGGCGCGATTCTGGTCGGCGCCCTGCTGGTGATCCCGGCAGCGGCAGCACGCCTGGTCAGCCAGTCGCTGAAAGGCTTTTTCTTCATCTCGGTGCTGATCGCTACGGTGAGCACGCTGTGCGGCATTCTGCTGCCGATCGTCTTCGACCTGCCGGTGCCGTCTGGTGCGGCGATCATTCTGGTGGCCGGCGTCTGCTTCGCCCTCGCCGCCCTCGCCCGCGCTCTGGTGCCACGCCTGCAAGGAAACCCGGCATGACTTCTACCCTCAAGCAACTGACTCTGGCCTTGGCCCTGGCGGGCCTGCCCGCGCTGGCGCTGGCGGCCAAACCGGCAACAGTTACCGTGCTGACCAGCCTGCCGGTCACCCACAGCCTGGCCACCGCGCTGCTCGAAGGCACGTCGGTACAGCTCAACAGCGCAGCGCCGGCTAACCTGCCAGCGACCCGCCAGCCGTCGTACTTCAGTGGCCGCGGTGGCGCCAGCCTGGACAAGGCCGCGCAAACGGCCGACGCCGCCATTGGCCTGCGTTCGATCTGGCGCGATGACCCGCTCTACCCAATGGCCCGGCGCAGCAACATCCGCATCGTCGAGATCGATGCCGCACGCCCGGTAGACGGTGCGCTGCCAGGCATTGCGGTCCAGGGAGACAACGCGTTTGCCGGCTATCCATGGCTCAACCCCACCAACATGGGGCGCATGGCCGACGTCGTGGCCAACGATCTCGAGCGTTTGTCGCCGAGCGACAAGGCCAGGATCCAGGCCAATCTGGCAGGCCTGAAACGGCAGATGCTGGAACTCAACGCCAGCAGCCAGACGCGCCTGGCCGACGCCGACAACCTCAGTGTGGTGAACCTGTCCGAGCGTCTCGGTTATCTGGTCAGCGGGCTCAATCTGGATGTGGTCGATCAGCCGCTGCCGGCGGATGACAAGTGGGATGCCGCGGCGCTCAAGGCCTTGGCCGACACGCTCAAAGGTCAGGACGTGGCCTTGGTGGTTCACCATCGCCAACCCGCTGCCGAAGTCGCCGAGGTTATCAAGGCAGCCGGAGCAAAACTGGTCATAGTTGAAAGTGATCCACAAGACAGCGTTGCCGGGCTCAAAGCCAGTGTCGAACAGGTCATCGCCGCTCTGCTCGGCTAGACCTGGTTTCAGGGGCTGCCAACAGCCCCTGAAATGCTCGTCCATCAGCGTTTCATACAGCGCTGATAACGCTCATCTACTCGACCAGCGAACCACGCCGTGGTCAGCTTGCGGGTGATCTTCGGGCTCTTCAGCTCGATCCCTGGCAACACCGCGCGCGGCAGCGACTTGCCGGCTTTGGCATCTGCCAGCGCAAATACCTCGCGATACAACTCGCTCTCCTCGAACGCAAGGCTTTCGCCCTCCTCCAGCTGGCTGCGTATTTGCGTGTTGCGCAAGCCCAGCGTCACCCCCAGCTTGCGTGCTGCCTGCTCGGTAGCGCCGGGCATGATCGAGCCCGGTGCAATCAGGTCACCATCGAGCGCCAGGCTGACGCCGCTGGCGCGACTCAGCGCCGCCTGAAACGCCGCGTTGCGGCTGGCGTACCAACCGGCATTGAAGTCGCCAAAACGGTACAGCTGGCGCGGGTAATGCGCCGGATACCCCAACAGGTGGGCGATGCCGAAATACATGCCGCCGCGTCGGCTGAACACCTCCTGGCGAATGGTACCCTGATAGCTATAGGGGTAATTGCTGGCATGACGTTGGGCAAAGTCAATACTGACCTGCATCGGCCCACCGGTGTGCACCGGGTTAAGCCCGCCGAGCAGCGTCTTGCCCAACGGCAAACGTTCGATGACCTCGTCGTACAGCGCGCTGAGCTGCTTCTCGCTGCGCACCGCCGCCAGCCGCTGCTGATACGACTTGCCGTTGCCGGAGGGCGTCAGCAACGCAGCGTCCACCAGCAGTTTGGGGATATGCAGCCGGCCGGCCCGGCGGTCGATCTCGGCGCGGGCGATGCGGCCCAGGGTGGGCACCTGCGGGTCGGCGGTAAAGGTTGATTCCTGCTCGGTCACGGCCAATACCGCGCACAGATTGCTCTTGCTCGGATCAAGTTGCTGAGCTGTAAACGCCGTCTGGATGTCTTCGGCCCAGCCCTGACGGTCGTTGAGTTGGGCGGGCAGCAGCCGCAGCAGTTGTGCGCGAACCTTGGCCGGGTCTGCTTCGGGAGCACTCTCACGCTGACCGGCACACCCTTGCAGCAGGGCCAGAATCACCACGCCGGCCCCGGCCAGACGCCGGTTCAGGGTTGTTCTCCGACCATGTAGGTTTTGCTGATATGGCGGAACTGCGGATGGGCAGCGCTGCCCATTAGCTCGAACACGACCATCTCGCGGGTGACGATCTGCGCACCGGCGGCACGCATGCGCGCCAGCGCTGCAGCCTTATTCGCCACGGTACGGCTGTCGCAGGCATCCTCGACGACAAAGACCTGCTTGCCCAAACCGAGCAGGCCAAGCACGGTTTGCAGTACGCACACGTGGGTCTCCATGCCGCACACGATCACTTGCTCGCGCTCGAGCAAGCTGGCCGGCAGACACTGCGCGGCCACGCAGGAAAAGTGCTGCTTGCTGACCACCTGCGCGGCCGGAGCCGCCGCCGTGAGCTCGGTCAGGGTTGACCCGAGGCCTTGCGGGTATTGTTCGGAGATTACCGTTGGCAGCTGCAGCTCGGCAGTTGCCGCTAGCAACCAGCGCGCTCGCGCCCGGGTACCGGCCGGGTCGCTCATGGCGCCAATCAATTTTTCCTGGATATCGACGACCAACAGCGTGGCCTTGAGCGGATCAATCAACATTGCCCATCCCTTGCTTAGGAAAACTCAAGCCTCTCGCAAGCAAGGGAGGACGTCAATCAGGCAGTCAGGCGCAGCGGCTCGAGGACCTCGGTCAGCACGCTCAGCACGCGGTCTTCGTGCTGATGAATGAAGAAATGCCCACCCGGAAAGTGCTGCAGAGAAAACTCCCCAAGCGTTTCTCGGCTCCAGGCCTGCAACTGATCGGGGCTGGCGCGATCCGTCTCGCCACCGAGCACCCGCAACGGGCAGCGCAGTAATGGCCGCTGGCGATAGGTATAGCGGCCACACAGGAGAAAGTCAGCGCGCAGGATCGGCAAGGTCAGGCTCATCAGCTCCTGATTGTTCAACACCTCCTCAGGCGTACCTTGCAGACTGCGCAGCTCGGCGATCAACTCGGCGTCGCTGCGTGGCTCGCGCCAGCGGTTGCCGTCGTAATCCTCCCGCCGAGTGGGCGCGGCGGTACCGCAGGCAAACAACGCCAACGGCGGCGGGCAACCCAGCGCCTGCAGTTCGTGGGCCAACTCAAACGCCACCAGCGCGCCCAGGCTATGCCCAAGCAGCGCGTAAGGCGCGTTGGCTGCCAATCGTTGCTCAGCGGCCAATTGCCTGGCCAGGCCCAGCAGGTCGGTGTGCAACGCCTCGCCCATGCGCGCACCGCGACCTGGCAACTCCACCGGACGCACCTGCAGCCAGGCAGGCAGCTTGCGCCGCCAGCGGCCATAGACCATTGCACTGGAGCCTGAGTAGGGAAGGCACAACAGGTTGACTACGCTCACCGGCAGACGCTCACTGCGCCGCCGCTGCTGCCATCTTCTGGCGCAAGCTCAGCGGTCGCATGTCGGTCCAGACCTCATCGATGTAGGCAAGGCATTCCTGCTTCAGGCCGCTTTTGCCCGCTGCGCGCCAGCCCGCCGGGATCGCTTTGTAATCAGGCCAGATCGAGTACTGCTCCTCATGGTTGAGCACCACCTGAAAAACGATATCGTCACGGTCGAAAACGGAAGTCATTGTCTGTCTCCTTGAAAGTTGCCCGCCCCAGCACGGTCGGCGCGGGGGGATGGTTGCGGCCGTCTCAACGGCACTGACTTCAAGAGAACGTAAAAGCCCCGGGCAAAATTAGTCACCCGTGGTCTTTGCAAGCGCCGCCAATGCTGTCATACATCCAGTTACATCTGCCCAGCGCTTCGAGGAGAACAACAATGCTCGGTGTGACCGACTACGGCGCCTTCGTCATCGCTTTTCTGATCCTGCTGGCCATCCCCGGTCCTGGCAACTTCGCGCTGATCACCGCTACCGGCAAGGCGGGCATCAAAGGTGGCCTGGCTGCCACGTGCGGGGTGATTCTCGGCGATCAGGTATTGATGTGGCTGGCGGTGGCTGGGGTTGCCACGCTGCTGGCGGCCTACCCCGCGGCGTTCCATGTGGTGCAGTGGGCCGGCGCGGCCTATCTCGCCTATCTGGGACTGCGCATGCTGCTCAGCAAGGCCGGCGGCGCACCGCGCGTCAGCCGCATGGACAGCGGCCATTACCTGCGCCAGACGATGATGATCACCCTGCTCAACCCCAAGGCGATCATGTTCTACATGGCGTTCTTTCCGCTGTTCATCGACCCGGTTCGGCACCAGGGCATGGTCACTTTCGCCTTCATGGCGGTAACCATCGCCGCGCTGACATTGCTTTACGGGCTGGTGGCCGTGCTGCTGACCCATCACCTGGCCGAACGCATGCGCGCCAGCCCCAAACTGTCGAATGTGCTCGAGCGCCTGGCGGGTGCTTGCCTGATTGGCTTCGGGATAAAACTGGCGGCGATGCGCTGACTCAGGCGTCGCGCAACAGGTCGTGCGCATCGAGCAGGCGGAAAGCAACTTCCGGGTTGCGCTCCAGCCCCCGGCGGATGGCTGCGGGGATAGCCTGGCGGGTCTTGCGGCACAGACCAGGCTGCTCGGCCAGTTCGATGAGGATACCGCGCATGGTGCGCACTTCGTTGAAACTGGGAGCAATGTGCACGCGGATGCCAAGCTGATCATGCATCAGCTGCTGCAAACGGTGCAGATCTTCAAGGCCCTTGAGGTTTTCCAGGCGTTCGAGCAGGCGTTTTTCTTCGTGGCGAGTCAGGCGCAGGATACGCTGCGCTGCAGGCGATGCGGCTTGCAAGTCATCGCGCCCGCAATCGCAGACACCGGGCGGGCAAGGTTGACGTATCGGCTGGGTGGCTGTCATGTGCCTAGCATAGCCGTTGTCACCGGGCCGCAACCACCGCCGTTGCTGATCCGAGAGCGGGCAAATCGATACCCGTGCTCAGATCAGCGAGCAACCTGTCATTGCAATAGATCCTGGATCTTGTCACGCAGCGTATCCAGGTCGAACGGCTTGGCCAGGATCGGCGCCTTGCGCGCAATCGGGCTGCCGGATTCGAGAATCTCGGCTGGATAGCCGCTGATGAAAATCACCTTCAGATCAGGCCGCAGCTTGACCGCTGGCTCGGCGATCTGTACCCCGGAGATCCCACCCGGCAACCGGTAATCGGTAACGATCAGGTCCAGATGAGGCTTGCGCGCGAGAATCTCGAACGCCTGCTGGCCGTCTTCGGCAACCAGCACGTGGTAGCCCTCACCTGAAAGATAGTCGCGCAAGATCATCCGAATGGCCGGTTCATCCTCGACTACCAGTACAACATCTTGTGCATCTTCGCTCATGACAACGCCTTGGAATTCAGCAAGTTGGCCATCTGACCCCGGGCTTAAGCAGAGGTTGCCTGCGCCTGGTCGGTTTGTTGTGACAGCGCCGTCAGTGGCAGCAGCACGCTGAATGTCGCGCCTTGGCCTACCTCGCTGTCGATCTGGATCCGCCCACCATGGGCCCTGACAATCTGCTCGGAGATATACAGCCCCAAGCCCAGGCCTCCGATGGCCTGCTCTGCTGCAACACGCTCGAACTGCTGGAAGATCCGCTGCTGGTTGGCGGCGCTAACGCCGATACCGTGGTCCTGCACCTGCACCCAGGCCATCCCGGCCTGCTCGAACACCCGTACCTGCACCGGTTGCCGCTGACCGTAACGCAATGCATTGGACAACAGGTTGGCTACCACCTGTTCAATCCGAAACTCATCCCACTCACCCTCAACTGTATCGCAGCGTTGCAGCTCGATGTGGGTGTTGGAGGCCAGCGCCTGCGCTTCGAAGTTCTCCACCAGGCCGCTGACCAGCTGCGCCAGGTCGAACTGGCGCGGCCGCAGCGACAATTTACCGGTGCGGATGCGCGATACGTCGAGCATGTCCTCGATCAGCCTGATCAGGCTGTTGATCTGCCGCTCGTCGCGCTCGACCATGGCCTGCAGCTTGTCTTCGCTGAATGCAGCCAGGTTGCCTCGCGACAGGTGCATCTTGCGCAGCTGGGTTTCCAGAATCAGCCCGTTCAGCGGCGTGCGCACTTCATGGGACACGATCGACATGAAGTCGTCGCGCATGCGCACCGCGCGCTCCAGCTCGCCCCGCGCCACCTGTAACTGACCGAGCAACACTTCCTGCTCCTGACGGCTGCGCTCCAGGTCCTGCAGCTGGCGGTCGAGCACCTTGCGCTGGCGGTACAGATCGACAAACACCGACACCTTGCTCTTCACCGCCATGGTGTCGAGGGGTTTGTGCAAAAAGTCGACGGCGCCACTTTCGTAGCCCTTGAACGCGTAGTTCATCTCGCGCCCGGCGGCGCTGACGAAGACGATCGGGATGTGCTTGGTTTTTTCCGTGCCGCGCATCAACTCCGCCAGCTCGAAGCCGTTCATGCCGGGCATCTGCACGTCCAGAATGGCCAAGGCAAATTCGTGTTCAAGCAACAGCCCCAACGCGTCTTCGGCAGACTGCGCCTGGTGCACTTCACGGTCTTCGCCATGGATCAGCGCGGCGAGGGCCAGCAGGTTCTCTGGCAGATCGTCGACGATCAGCAGTTTGGCGGTAATCTGGCTTAACATGCGCTGGTTTCCAGGCTGCCGAGCAATTGCCCGATGCCGCTCAGAGTAAGTATGTAGTCAGGGCTGTGCAGGGCCAAGGCGGCCTCCGGCATCAGCGCGACTTGTGCGTCCTGCGGGTCCTGAACCACTGTCCGGCCTCCGCATTTTTTGATGTAGGCGAGCCCGCGCGCGCCGTCTTCATTGGCACCGGTCAGGAGCACACCAAGCAGCCGCTGGCGATAGGCATCGGCTGCCGAGGTAAACAGAAAATCAATCGCCGGGCGAGAGAAATGCACCGGCTCTTCCTGGCTCAGCGACAGGCTGAAATCCTGCTCGACCGACAAATGATAGGCCGGCCCGGCCACGTAGATCAGCCCAGGCTCAATCAACGCCTTGTCACGCGCCTCCAGCACGGGTCGCTGCACCTTGCGCTGCAACACTTCGGCAAGCTGGCTGTGGCGGTCATCCGGCAGATGCAGCACGCACAGCACCGGCACGGCGAAGCCCTGCGGCAGGCTGCCGAGCACGGTGAACAGGGCTGCGACGCCACCCGCCGAAGCGCCGATCACTACCGCATCGACGCCTGTCATGATTTACGGAAGATCCGTTCAGGTTTGACCAAGGGCTCGAACTGCTCGCTGTAAGCAGAAAAATCCACCGACTCCTTGCTGCCCAGCACCAGAAAGCCGCGGTGGCACAGCGACTCGTGGAACAGGCCAAAGGCGCGGTCCTGCAAACTCTTGTTGAAGTAGATCAGCACGTTGCGGCACGACACCAACTGGGTTTCAGAGAACACACTGTCGGTGGCCAGGCTGTGGTCGGCAAAGGTCACGTTGTCGCGCAGGCTGCTGTCCATGATCGCGTTGCCGTAGGCGCTGGTGTAGTACTCGCTGAAGTCCCGGCGGCCACCGGCCTTGCGATAGTTTTCTTCATAGCCCTGCATGTTCTGCATCGAATAGATGCCCTGCTTGGCTTTCTCCAGCGAATTCGGGTTGATATCGGTGGCGTAGATGATAGTGCGCTCGAGCAGGCCTTCCTCGCGCAGGAGGATGGCCATCGAGTACACCTCTTCACCGGTGCTGCAACCAGCGATCCAGATCTTCAGCGACGGCCAGGTGCGCAACAACGGCACGACTTCTTCGCGCAGTGCAAGAAAATGCCCAGGGTCGCGAAACATCTCGCTGACCGGGATCGTCAGGTACTGCAGCAACTGCATGAACATGCCCGGGTCATGCAGCACCCGCTCCTGCAGCGCCGACACCGTACGGCAGTCGAACTGACGCAGCGCGTGCAGGATGCGGCGCTTGATCGACGCCCCGGAATAATCGCGGAAGTCGTAGCTGTACTTGAGATAGATCGCCTCGATCAGCAATCGGATCTCGATGTCGGTGTTGCGCTCGCTAGTCAAATTCGCTCCAGTTGCGGCAGCCAGACGCGGATCAGTGAGAACAGCCGGTCCAGATCAATCGGCTTGGCCAGATAATCATTGGCCCCAGCCTGCAGACAGCGCTGCTGGTCGTCTTTCATCGCCTTGGCGGTCACGGCAATGATCGGCAGTTTGCGCCAGCGCGCTTGCTGGCGAATCAAGCGAGTAGCCTCGTAGCCGTCCATTTCCGGCATCATCACGTCCATCAGCACCAGGTCGATGTCGTCGTGAAGCTCCAGCTGCTCCAGCGCTTCGCGTCCATTGCGGCCGATCTCGACGATGGCGCCCTTGTGTTCCAGGGCGCTGGTCAGGGCGAAGATGTTGCGCACGTCGTCATCGACCAGAAGGATCTTGCGGCCCTCGAACACTTTGTCACGGCTGCGCGCCGTCTTCAGCATGCGCTGACGCTCGTTGGACAACTGCGCCTCGACCTTGTGCAGGAACAACGTCACTTCATCGAGCAGACGCTCCGGCGAGCGCGCGCCCTTGATGATGATCGAGCGCGAGTACTTGAGCAGTTCGGTTTCTTCTTCGCGGGTGAGGTTGCGCCCGGTATAGACGATGACCGGCGGAAACGCGCGGATATCTTCGGCCGTCATTCGTTTGAGCAGCTCGTTGCCGAGCATGTCGGGCAGTTTGAGGTCGATGATCATACAGTCATAGATGTTCTCGCGCAGCAGCTCGAGTGCATCCTGAGCCAACGCCACCGCCGTGATTTCGATATCGTCGTCCCCGATCAGGCGCGCAATGCTCTCGCGCTGCAGGTCGTCGTCTTCAACCAGCAGGATGCGTTTGAGCTTCTGGGTCAGCTTGGCTTCGAGCAGACCGAACACCTCTTTGAGCTCTTCGCGACTGGTCGGCTTGACCGCGTAACCGACCGCGCCCATGTGCATGGCCGCTTCGACACGGTCTTCGACCGAGATGATATGCACAGGAATATGGCGCGTGCTGGCCTGCTCCTTGAGCCTCTGCAGCACGGTCAGGCCGGAATGGTCAGGCAGGCGCATGTCGAGCAGGACCGCATCCGGCAGGTACTGCGCCGCCAGCTGGAAGCCCTCGTCGGCGCTCTGCGCGGCCAGGCAGTTGTAACCCAGTTCATGGGCCAGGTCGAAGAGAATACGGGCGAAGTTCGGCTCGTCCTCGATCACCAGAATGCAGCGCTTGCTGAACGGCGCCAGCTCGCGGTCATCGGCAAACGCGTGGCGCGGCAGCGGTACTGCTGCTGGTGCCTGCGGCGCAGCCGGCAACTGATCGACAGCTGGGCGCAGGGTCTGCACCTCGACCGGCTCATCCGACTCATAGCGCTCGGGCATGATCAGGCTGAACACGCTGCCTTGGCCGGGGCTGCTGTCGAGGCTGATCTGGCCACCGAGCAGATGGGCCAGGTCGCGCGAAATCGACAGGCCCAGCCCGGTTCCACCGTAGCGGCGATTGCTGGTGCCGTCGACCTGATGGAAGGCGCCGAAAATCGCCTGCTGTTGATCCGGCGCAATGCCGATACCACTGTCGCGCACGGCAAACACCAGGCCGACGCCGGCCTGCTTGCTGATGGTCAGGCTGACCTGGCCACGCTCGGTGAACTTGATCGCATTCGAAAGCAGGTTCTTGAGAATCTGTTCCAGGCGCTGGCGGTCGGTGAACAGCGTCGCCGGCAGCGGGTGCTCGAGCACGACCTGGAAGTCCAGGCCTTTGTCTTTGGCCAGCGGCACGAACATGCTGCGCAGGCCTTCGACCAGGCGCTCGACCTGGGTCGTCTCGGGGCGCACTTCAAGCTTGCCCGCCTCGACCTTGGCGATGTCGAGAATGTCATTGATCAGGTTGAGCAGATCGTTGCCAGCCGAATAGATCGAATCGGCGAACTTGACCTGTTCGACGGTGAGGTTACCCTCGCCGTTTTCGGCGAGTAGCTTGGCCAGGATCAGCGAGCTGTTCAGCGGCGTGCGCAGCTCGTGGGACATGTTGGCGAGGAATTCGGATTTGTACTTGCTCGAGCGCTGCAAGTCTTCGGCGCGGGCCTGCAGCTCCTGCTGGGCTTCATTGAGCTCGCTGTTCTTGCGATCGAGTGCCTCGGTGCGCTCGGACAAGCTCTCGTTGGTCTGTTCAAGCTCGGCCTGCTGCGTCTCAAGGTGCGCTTGCGATTCCTTCAGCACGCGGGACTGTTCTTCCAGCTCCTCGTTGGCAGTCTTGAGCTCTTCCTGTTGCACCTGCAGTTCTTCGTTGAGCTGCTGGGTTTCGGCCAGCACCTCTTGCAGGCGCTGACGGTAGCGGGCGCTTTCGATCGACATGCCAAGGTTTTCGGCAACGCGCTCGACCATCTCCTGGTCACGCTCGCTCAGCGGGCGCAGGAAGCCAAGTTCGACGACGCCATTGATCTGGCCATTGTCGCGAGTCGGCATCAACAGTGCGCTGCGCGGCAAGCCGCTGCCCAGACCCGAGCTGAGACGGAAGTAATCTTCTGGCAGCTGATCGAGGCGCACCACGCGCGACTGGCGCACTGCTTCCGACACCAAGCCCTCGTCGACGCCCAGCGCCTGCGTACGCAGTTGCTCCTCGGCGCTCAGGCCGTAACTGGCGACACGGACCAGGCTGCCGTGCTCGTTACGCACATACAACGCGCCAACCACACTGCCCAGGTACGTCGCAAAAAACTGCAGGATATTGTCGCCCAGCATCGGCAGGGTCAACTGCCCCAGCACTTGCTCGGCCAGCTGGGTCTGGCCATTACGCAGCCAGGCATTGTGTTCAAGGCGTTCATTGGCGCGCTGCTGCGCCTGCATGTTACCTACGTAGCTGTCCGACAACGCCAGCAAATCGCGGCGTCCCAGATACGCCAGCAGGCCGCTGAGCGCGACGATAAACAGTACGAAGGTGGTAATCGCCGTGACGGTAACCGTGTTGACGGTCTGGTTACGGACCTGGCGCAGTTGCTGTTCGTTGCCGATGAAGTCGTCAAACTCTTTGCGCACCTCGTCGGTGATACGCTTGCCGCGACCGTTGGTGATCGCCTGCTGGAATCCGCCTTGAGTCCGGCGCAGGGTGATCATCTCCTGGCCAAAATCGTTCCAGGCATGCTGCAGTGCGCTCAGCCGATCAATCCGGTCGACCTGCGCCGGGTTGTCTGCCACCAGCTCGCGCAAGCTGTCCAGGCTTGCGAATATACGCGGCTTGGCCACCTCGTAAGGGTCCAGGAAGCGCTCGTCACCGGTGATCAGAAACCCGCGCATGCCGGTCTCCATGTCGATCGACAGTTTCAGTGTTTCGTTGGCATTGCCAATCACGCGATCGGTGTGTTCGACCCATTGCATGGCCGAGAGCAGGTAGCTGATTACCGCGACAAACGCCACGGCGCCAAGCAGGCCCACGCCAAGTGGCAAGCCGACGTTGCGGCTTAACAGCTTGCGAAAGCTCTGCTGGTCCATAGAAGCTGCTTGAATCATCTGATAACGCCCGAGCGAATTAACTGTTGAATACCGAGGTGCCGGCACCTGCAAGATGCTGCTGCAGTGTCCCACTGGCGGGTCTGACAGCGAAGTCTAACCAGCTTTGCCATTTATGGCAGGGGCATTTAGCCAGTATTTGAGAACGGGATGCGCCAATCGTTCCATCTGATTGCAGTGAACGTTATATTGGGAACTTCTGGGCCTGATACGGGCACAGAGTAGAGACACTTATCTGGTACAGGACCCCGACATGCACCCCCTTCTAGTAGTCGAAGACGACGGCATCGTACGTATGCTGATGGTCGAAGTGCTCGAGGATCTTGGCTATAAGGTGATCGAAGCAGCAGACGCCACCAGTGCCCTGGCTATCCTCAATGACCCTGCAACGCCCTTGGACCTGCTTATGACCGACGTCGGCTTGCCCGATATGAGCGGTCAGGATCTGGCGGGTAAAGCACGGGAAATTCGCCCGCTGCTACCCGTGCTGTTTGCCAGTGGCTATGCCGACAGCTTGAGCGTGCCGGAAGGCATGCACTCGATCGGCAAGCCGTTCAGTATCGACCAGTTGCGCGACAAGGTCGTGCAGATGATCGGGCCTGCAGACTCCACGCAGGCCTGACTCACAGCTAAAAGACAGCTGTCACAACTTGGTTGCAGCGGGCCGAGCGCCGTCGATCTGGCGCAGTGTAATCAAGCGCTCGCTGGCCGGCACCGGCCGTCCATACAAGAACCTCTGGAAATGCGAGCAACCCTCGGCGCGCAGCAGTTCCATCTGCTCGGGCGTCTCGACCCCTTCTGCAGTGGTCTTGATCATCAGGCTGCAGGACAGCTCAGAGCCTAGCGGTCGCATGCGCCATGCCCTGCGATGGCAGCGACTGCGTCAACCTCTATCAGCATCCCATCAAGCGCCAGACGTGGCACCGGGATCAGCGTGCAGGTTGGCTTCATGTGCGCGCCCCAGGCCTGATCTGCCGCCTGCACCCATTGGCGCAGACGCTCTTCGCTGTGATCAACGATAAGCAAGGTGAGTTTGAATACATCGCCCAGACCGGCACCTTTGGAAGCCAGCGCCAGCTGCAGGTTGAGCAACGCCTGGGCCGCCTGTTCAGCAAACAGTGCTGAAAGGTTGCCCTGAGCGTCTTCGCCGCCCTGCCCGGCTACATACAGCAGGCAACTGTCGGAGCGGACCTGAGCAACATGCGAATAAGCATTGGCGCTGGGGTCATAAAGGCTGTCGGGATTGGTCAATTGGAAAACGTGGGACATGCGGTCGCTCCATCGAGTGAAAGAACGACCGAGTATCAAACCTCAGGTTAACCCGAGGTCAAGAGGATTATTTTTCTTCCAGCACATGACGGCCTTTGACTGCCCGCGGGCCGCGCCACATCCAGAACAACAGCCCAGGCACTGGCGCGTAGACGACAAAGACGATCCAGAGCATTTTTCGCTCCGCTCGCCGTTCACTACCGATGATGTTCCAGATCGCCCAGATTTCCAGGGCGATGACCACAGCGGCGACAATGATCCAGATCGTTCCGATTTCCATAAGCGTCCTCCCGTGAGCATGTAATGCTTTGGTCCCGCAGAGGGCGCAAGGGTTCATTCCGATTCAGCCCGTCTCAGGGCTTCGTCACCTGATCCAGCGCACTTTGCAGCGCCTTGGCATCGCTGAACTGCTGTTGTGCTACCACGCGATTGTGATCCAGTTGCAACCAGAGCACCTGGCCTTCCTGCCCAGGGTAACGGCTGGCGACTTCACCTTGACGATCAAGCATGACCCGGTAGCTGTAGTCACGCATGGCTGGAATGGCGAACAGCTTGCTGATTATAGATGGCATACGCTGGATATCCGCGACGAACACTGCCTGCCGCGCCTCCAGATACCCCTTGGGCTGCTCGGCGATGGCCGCCTTGACCAGCTTGGCGCCGTCCATGTCGCGGGCCACAAGCAGAATGCGCGTGTCGCCATCCAGAGTGTAGCTCTGGTCATGCTGATCCTGCAGGGTCCAGGGCGCGAGTTGATCGCCAACTGCAACGGCATTGGCCACGAGCGGCAGGCAGGCAAGTAACAGGGCGGCGGCGAGTTTCATCTGGATTACTCGGATTGACGGCCCGCCAGCATAGAGCATGTCGCCAATAACGACCTCAACTACCACCCCAGCGCCGCCTCTGTTGTCTTTGCCCGGCGCCGGCAGCACACTCACCGCGTCAGCCAGGAAGCGGAGCCGGCAGTGGCCACACCTCGTCAATTCAGCAAGAAGACCAGCACCAGCAACATGTTCCGGACCAAGTCCGCAGATGCCAGTGTGCAGAAGCCCTACCAGGTCGATTTCGTCTTGCTCGAACACTTCTCGATGGCCAGTTTCACCGTGGCCATGGACGTCCTGGTCACGGCCAACCTGCTGCGCGCCGACAGCTTCGGCTTCACCCCGCTGTCGCTGGATGGCGAACGCGTGCAAAGCGACCTGGGCCTAGAGCTGATCGCCACCGATCTGGATCCGGCAACCCTCAAACAGGCTGATCTGTTGATCATCTGCGGCGGTTTGCGCACTCCACTCAAGTACCCGGCGCTGGATCGGCTACTGCAGGATTGCAACCATCATGGCCTGGCCTTGGGCGGACTGTGGAACGGTGCGTGGTTTCTCGGGCGGGCCGGAGTTTTGAGTGACTATGGCTGCAGCGTTCACCCCGAACAGCGTGCCAGCCTGGCAGAGCGCAGCCCGCAAACGCGGATCACCCCGGCAAGCTTTACCCTTGACCGTGATCGACTGACAGCAGCCAGCCCCAATGGCGCGATGGAATTGATGCTTGGGCTGGTACGGCGCTTGTACGGTGACGCCCTGGCCGAAGGCGTCGAGGAGATTCTATCGTTTTCCGGGGCGCGCTATCGCCAGGTTGGACCTGGCGCGAAAAAATCCATGAGCCTGCACCTGCGCACCATTGTCGAACTGATGGAAAACAACCTCGAAGAGACCCTCAGCCTGGACCAGCTGGCCGCTTACAGTGACCGCTCGCGGCGCCAGATCGACCGCCTGTTCCAGGCGCAACTGGGCACCTCGCCGCGGCGCTACTACATGGAGCTGCGCATCACCAAGAGCCGGCGCCTGCTGCAATACTCGGACCTGTCGGTGATGGAAGTCGCCGTCGCCTGTGGGTTTGTCTCGGTGTCGCACTTCAGCAAGTGCTATGCAGCCTACTTTGGCTATCCGCCGTCGCGCGAGCAACGCCTGGGCGAATAGTCCGGTTCAGGCACGGATATAGCGCAGCACGACGTCGCCGATCATCTGTTTGTGGCGCTGCTTGACCTGGTCATCGGTCATGTCGATCTGGAAGATCTCGCTGAAGGTGTGCCGGTTGGAGACCCGGTAGAAGCAGAACGAGCTCATCAGCATGTGCAGGTCGATGACTTCGATACCCTCGCGGAACACGCCCTCGGCAACGCCGCGTTCGAGCGTGTGACCCAGTGTCTCCAGCACCACGCTGCTCATCTCGCGGATGACCGGTGATTGCTTGACGTATTCGCCATAGTGGATGTTTTCAGTCGAGACGATACGTACGAAGTCGACGTTGTGGTCGTGGTGGTCGAAGGTGAACTCCACCAGCCGGCGGATGGCCTGCTCTGGCGGCAAGGTCTCCAGATCAAGGCTGCGCTCGGTCTTGCGAATGTCGCCATAGAGCTTGACCAGGCACTCGACGTAGAGCTGCTCCTTGCTGCCGAAGTAGTAATAGATCATGCGCTTGGAGGTGGCAGTACGCTCGGCGATGGCGTCGACGCGGGCGCCGGCCAGGCCTTGCTGAACGAACTCGCCAATGGCGGCCTGGAGGATGTCCTCGCGGGTCTTCTCCGGGTTGTTCTTGCGCGATTTGCGCGCCCCTTCCAGGGCGGGCTCGCCGAGGCTGACTACGGAATCACTCATACCCACTCACAGGCTAATTATTGGAATTGGAGGGATTATCCGTGACTGCTGCGACGCAGGGAAGCGCGCAGATGGTCGCATTGGTCAGGTTTTGTGACAGGTGCGCCGGCCGCTGGGCCGGCGCTTGCCTTACAACACTGGTTTGCGTGCTGCCCCGCTGCGGGCCTTGGCCATGGCCGCCAGGCGAACCGCGACGTTGGCTGCGCCGTAACCGGCATACCCACCCTTGCGCTGGATGATTTCGAAGAAGAAACGCTCTTCGAACGGTTCGGTGTACACGTGGAACAGCTCGCCGCCTTGGGCGTCACGGTCGTACAGCACGTTGTAGTAGGCCAGCTCACTGAGGAACTCGTCGTCGAAATCAAACCGCGCAGCGAGATCGTCGTAGTAGTTCAGGGGGATTTCCAGCAGCGGCACACCGGCGTTTTTTGCCCGCGCCACTTCACTGAAGATGCCGGCACAGTCAAAGGCGATGTGGTGGACGCCCGAGCCACGATAGCTGGACAACGCGTGGGCAATCGCAGTGTTGCGGTTCTCCGAGATATTCAGCGGCAAGCGCAGGGTGCCACACTGGCTGCGCAAGGCACGGCTCTTGACCAGGCCGTAGGGGTCGGGCAAGACCACCTCGTCGTCGGCCTCGAAGTCGAACAGGCTCTTGTAGAACAGCACCCAGCTGTCCAGCGATTCGGCCGGCAGGGCCAGGGCCATGTGGTCGATGCGTTGCAGGCCACCACTGGCGCCGCTGGAGGCATCCAGACGGAAGTCGCTATCGTAGATGGTATGGCCGGCACCGGCCTGCTCGACCAGGTAGATCAGGCTGCCATCCGGCGCACGCACGGCCGGGATCTCGCGCTCGTTGGGCCCGACCAGGCCACGGAATGGCTGGCCACGGTAGGCGGTGGCACGCTGCAAGGCAGCCTGGCCGTCCTTGACCCGCAGTGCGGTGGCGCACAACGAAGGGCCATGGGCTTCGAAGAAGTTGTGCGCGAATGAATAGGGCTCAGCGTTGAGCACGATGTTGATATCGCCTTGGCGCAGCAGCCGGACACCCTTGCTGCGGTGTGCACCCGCCTCGACAAAGCCCAGGCGCTTGAGCCAACCACTCAGACGCGCCCCTACCGCTTCATCGACGGCAAACTCAAGGAACTCGACGCCGTCATAGGTACTGGCTGGCGCCGGGTCAAACAGTACCTCAGGCTCGATCGGCTGGGCCTCTCGCTGCAATTGCAGGCGAGTTTTTTCTTCCAGGTACAACAGCGAACGCAGGCCATCGGCAGCGTTCTGCCGGGTAGGTGCAGCGCGGAAGCCATCGTTGAAGATCTCCAGCGACAACGGCCCGCGGTAACCGGTCTGCAGAATCGGCGCGAGGAAACCGGCCAGGTCCATTTCGCCCTGCCCCGGGAAGCAGCGGAAGTGGCGACTCCACTCCAGCACGTCCATGGCCAGGATCGGCGCATCAGCCATTTGCACGAAGAAAATCTTGTCGCCCGGAATCTGCCGGATTGCACTAGGGTCGCCCTTGAGCGACAGGGTGTGGAAGCTGTCGAGGATCACCCCCAGCGCCGGGTGATCGGCCTGGCGTACCAGGTTCCAGACCTGCTGGTAGGTATTGACGTGACGGCCCCAGGCCAAGGCTTCGTAGCCAATGCGCAGGCCGCGGGCACCAGCATGTTCGGCCAGCAGGCGCAGGTCGTCGACCAGGATCTGCTCATCGCTCAGCGCGTCCGCCTGCACGTTGCTGCACACCAGCACCAAATCCGTTCCCAGCTCCTGCATCAGGTCGAACTTGCGCTCGGCGCGGTCGAGGTTTTTCTGCAGACGGTCGCGGCGGCAGCCTTCGAAGTCACGAAATGGCTGGAACAGGGTGATGGCGATGCCCAGATCGGCGCACATCTGGCGGATCTCGCGTGGGCTGCCGGCGTAATAGAGCAGGTCATTTTCGAAAATCTCGACGCCGTCAAAGCCGGCTGCGGCGATGGCTTCGAGTTTTTCTGGCAGAGTGCCGCTCAAGGACACGGTGGCAATCGAACGCTGCATGCTGGAGTTCCTTGTTATTTGAGAAGCGTCAGCCGAAAAACCCTTGCAGGTGCTTGGCAGAATCGATTATTCGCGGGTAAAGTCCTGCCATCAATGACTTTTGTACGAAACAGTTAGTTTTTGTTCGATTACCGAACAAAAGCGAATTTGGCGAATTGATTCGGTGCTCGAGCCTGGGCAACCATGAATCCAGTTACAGACCATTCGAACTCCTCACTGCCCTGCGAACGTTCAGCGGACCCTGTACCGACAAGCCCAGCGTCACGACATAATAAGTTCAATAACAAGAACAACGGAGACAACAATGGCTCACTCCAGCTCTCAAGCCAAGAAAGCGACCGCCAGTGGGTGGATAGGCTCGGCCCTCGAGTACTACGACTTTTTCATCTACGCCCAAGCCGCAGCACTGATCTTCCCGCAGATCTTCTTCCCGTCGATGGACCCGAAAATGGCCATCATCGCCTCGCTGGCGACTTACGGTGTCGGTTACCTGGCCCGTCCGGTGGGTGCCGTTGTCCTCGGTCACTGGGGTGATACCCGCGGCCGCAAAAACGTTCTGCTGCTGTGCATGTTCCTCATGGGTATCTCGACCATGGCCGTTGGCCTGCTGCCGACCTACCATGACATTGGCATCATTGCCCCGATCATTCTTGTGCTGCTGCGCCTGGTTCAGGGCTTTGCGGTCGCCGGTGAGATCTCCGGTGCCAGCTCGATGATCATGGAGCATGCGCCGTTCGGACGCCGAGGTTACTTCGCCAGCTTCACCCTGCAAGGGGTTCAGGCAGGTCAGGTACTGGCTGCGGCGGTGTTCCTGCCACTGGCCTACTTCATGCCAAGCGAAGCCTTCAATGAGTGGGGCTGGCGCATTCCGTTCCTGCTCAGCGCATTCGTCCTGGTAGCCGGTTTCATCATCCGTAGGGAAGTTCACGAGACCCCGGCCTTCGTCAAGGAAGAACAGAAAGACAAGATCGCCCGCTCGCCAGTCAAGGAAGCGTTCAAGTACAGCTGGAAGCACATGGTCCTGGTTATGTTCATGGCCCTGATGAACGTGATTCCAGTCGTTGCTACCGTGTTCGGTGCAGCCTATGCGGTGCAGCCGGCTTACGGCATCGGCTTCGACAAGAGCGTGTACCTGTGGATCCCGGTAGTCGGCAACATCGTCGCAGTGCTGGTGATCCCGTTCGTTGGCAACCTGTCTGACAAGATCGGCCGCCGTCCAACCATGATTGCTGGCTGCCTGGGCTCGGGCCTGCTGGCCTTCGGTTACCTGTATGCGATCAGCATCCAGAACGTGCCGCTGGCCTTCTGCGCATCGATCCTGATGTGGGGCATGGTTTACCAGGGCTACAACGCGGTATTCCCAAGCTTCTACCCAGAGCTGTTCCAAACCCGCTACCGCGTCTCGGCCATGGCTATCGCGCAGAACATCGGCACCATGTTCACTGCCATGCTGCCAGCGGTATTCGCTGCCATCGCGCCGCCAGGCTCGGAAAACATCTGGCTGGTGGTAGGTGGCTCGGCGTTCTTCATCACCTGCATCTGCGCCCTGGCTGCCTACGTGGCTCCCGAGACGCACCGTCTGGCGATGGAAGACCTCGGCAACCCGAACGCCAAACCGATGGACAAAGATACCTACGAAGCTACCCGCAAAGGCAGCCTCAACACTGCTGCAACTCAGTAAAAACTGCCTGGGGCTGCATGCAGCCCCAGCCGTTTCAAGCGCTGACCACCGCCTGCAAGTTGGCCCACAAGCGTTCGACATGCTCACGCTCGGTGGGCAGCGCCCCTACCGATACCCGCACCATCCACTGCCCTTCCAGCGTTGCCGGCGTGACGTACGCCAACCCCGAACCATTGAGTCGATCGGCCCAGGCCCGGGTATGCGCATCCAGCCCCGCACCTTCCAGCCCGTCCGGGCAATGACGAATACACAACGTCTGCAACTGCACCGGGGCCAGTACCTGCCAATCTTCTGCGGCCTCGACCTGAGCGGCCAGCCAGCGAGCGTTGTCCAGATCGCGGCGCAAGCGCTGCTGCAAGGCCTCCACCCCTTCGCTGCGCAGCATCAGCCATAGCTTCAGCGCACGGAAGCGCCGCCCCAGCGGAATGCCCCAGTCACGCAGGTTCTTCACCTCGCCGTCGACCGCCGACTGCAAGTAACTCGGGTTGGTACTCATCACCCGAATCAGGTGCTGCGGGTCGCGCACGTAGTAAATCGAGCAATCGAAGGCCACCCCCAGCCACTTGTGCGCGTTGACCACGACCGAGTCGGCCAGCTCGATACCGTCCCACATCCAGCGACACTCAGGCAGGATCATCGCCGAGCCAGCCATGGCCGAGTCGACATGCAGCCATAGTTGGTGCGCCTGGCTGATAGCGCCGATCGCTGCCAGCGGGTCCAGCGCAGTGGTGGTCGTGGTGCCGGTGGTGGCGACTATCGCGCACGGTTGATTACCCGCCGCCAGGTCAGCCTCGATGGCCGCCTGCAACGCCGCTGGCTGCATGGCGAATTGCTCGTCGGTGGCGATCAGGCGGATGTTCTCGCGACCGAACCCTGCCAGCAAAGCCGCTTTGTCCACCGAGCTGTGGGCGTGGGCGCTGGCATATACGATCAGCGGCTTGGGCTGGCCCTGCAAACCACCACGGGTCAGGGCAAAGTCACTGGCGCGCTCGCGCGCGCAGATCAACGCCACCAGGGTGCTGGTCGATGCAGTGTCCTGGATCACCCCGCTCCATTGGGTAGACAAACCCAGCAATTGTCGCAGCCAGTCGAGGGTGGTTTCTTCCAGCTCGCTCAGGGCCGGACTGGATTGCCAGGACAAGCCGAGCACGCCCAGGCCGGTACTGAGAAAGTCGCCCAAAACTGACGACAGGGTGCCGTTGGAGGGGAAGTAGCCATAGAAGTCTGGATGCTGCCAGTGCGACAGGCCGGGCATGACCAGCTTGTTGAAATCGTCGAGGATGGCTTCGAAGGGCTCGCCTTGATGCGGCGCAGCTACAG
The DNA here is from genome assembly GCF_052850745.1 of Pseudomonas sp. 1121_17. Classification (NCBI taxonomy): domain Bacteria; kingdom Pseudomonadati; phylum Pseudomonadota; class Gammaproteobacteria; order Pseudomonadales; family Pseudomonadaceae; genus Pseudomonas; species Pseudomonas sp. 1121_17. The sequence continues at coordinate 895,440 of NZ_VXCX01000001.1, read as the reverse complement.
GCAAGGCGGCTTTCAAATAGCCGGGCTCGACCTGCGCCATGACCGGGCGCTCGGCGATGGTCTGGCGATAGTCGGCAATCAGGTCGATCAGTTGGTGGCCGTGTTGGCGAAATTGTTCGGGGGTCACGCGCGGGCTCCTTGCGGGCTGAGAATGGGCTGCTGTTGCTGCCGCCCAGTCTAGGCGCGTGGCCGTCGCGCAATAACCCCGCCTGGTGCATAGGTACTATGGCGAAGGCGCATGCCCGCCGTACACGCCGAACTGCGATTGGCGCCACACTTCATAGACCCGGTTGCGCAGCCAGCGGTGCTCGGCCGACGCCTGCAAGCGCTGATGCCAGACCACCCAGTAGCGCTGGCTGTGCTCGACAAAGGCCAATGGCCGCCAGGCCAGGCCGTGCAACCGGGCCAGCTGCCGAGCAATGTGCTCCGGCACCGTCACCAGCGCCTGGCTGTTGCCAACCACCTGTACGGTAGCCGAAAAGAACGGCAGCTCCAGGCTGATCCGGCGCTGCAAACCCTGTGCCCGCAGATGGCGATCAATGAAGCTGTCCTTGTCACCGCCGCCACTGATGCGCACATGCTTGAAGGCCAGATAATCATCCTGACTCAAAAGCTCACGGGCGGTCAGTGGGTGATCAGCGCGCATCAGGCATACGGCGCGGTCTTCGCCGAGCAGGCGGCCATGAAGGTTGGCCGGCGACTCGTCGAACAGCGTCGTGGCCAGATCGATCTCACCGCTGGCGAGCTGCGCATACTGCCCTGCCTGCCAGGTACGAAAATCCAGCGACACCCCTGGTGCCTCAACTTCAAGCGCCGCCACCAGCAACGGCAACATATGCTCTGCAACGTAATCCGACGCAGCCAGACAAAAGCGCCGCTCGCACCTCGCTGGGTCGAACGCAGCCGGCTCGCGCAGCGCCTGCAAGGCTTCGAGCACCTGGCGCAGCGGCTCGACCAGCGCCTCGGCATGCTCGCTGAGCACGTAACCACGGCCCTGACGGACCAGCAATGGATCATCGAACGCCTCGCGCAAGCTGGCCAACTGGCGGCTCAAAGCCGACTGGCTGACGCCCAGGCGCGCACCGGCATGGCTGAGGTTTTTCAGCTCAAGCAGGCAATCGAGGGTCCGAAGATGGGAGAGACTGAGCGAGGCGAAGACAGGATGCATGACGTACCACACAAAATCAGCGTTGCGCCGCGGAAGGGCCGCAGTGCGGCCCCATGCACTGATCAGTCAGTCAGGCCGACGTAGACGTTCTGCACGTCATCGTTGTCGTTGATCGCTTCGAGGAACGCTTCAACTTCAGCCAGTGCCTCGGCACTGAGGCTGGCAGCACTTACCGGGTTTTTCGGGGTGTAGCCGATTTTTGCCGAAATCACGGTAAAGCCCTGCGCTGGCAACGCCTTCTGTACAGCGTCGACGTCGGTCGTGTCGGTGATGAACAGGATCGCGCCCTCCTCTTCACCTTCTTCGAAGTCCTGCGCGCCGGCCTCGATGGCAGCCATTTCCGGATCGGCGTCAGCGCTGTCCGGGGTGGCTTCAATCAGGCCAACATGGTTGAAGTCCCAGGCGACCGAACCGCTGGCGCCCAACTGGCCCTTGCGGAACAGCACGCGGATCTGGGCGACGGTGCGGTTGACGTTGTCGGTCAGGCACTCGACGATCAGCGGCACCTGATGCGGCGCGAAGCCTTCGTAGCTGACGGCGGTGTACTGCACCGCGTCGCCATCCAGGCCTGCGCCCTTGCGGATCGCCCGTTCGAGTGTCTCGCGGGTCATCGAAGCCTTTTTGGCCTGTTCTATCGCCAGACGCAGACGCGAGTTGGAGTCAGGGTCGGCGCCGGATTTGGCAGCGATCTGAATTTCCTTGGCCAGCTTGCCCATGATCTTGCCTTTGGCATTGGCTGCGGTTTCTCTGTGCTTGGCTTTCCACTGTGCGCCCATGTCGACTCTCTACGTTTCAGCGGGCCGGTTCAGGAAGCGACCGGCCAAAGTGGCAGCAGTTTATACGGCCCTCGGCAAAAAATCTCGCGCCTGCACCGCCAGCCGGCACTGAGGCTTGATCAATATCAGCCTTTGTCGGCTTTGCCGGCGGCTGCGGCATACCTGGCCAGGCGCACGTCCAGCCGCCGCGGCCGCATGCCGCGGTCTTCTGCCCGCTCCTTGCGGCGGATCGCATCGCGCACCAGCAGCGAGCCCAGATAACGAATCGGCTCCGGCGGAAACTGCCCCAGCGGGCCTTTGACCAGCCCTGATCGGGTCCAGGGATTGTCCAGCCCCAAGGCCAGTGAAGAGAGAATCTGCCCGCCCATATGACACGGGCCGACGCCACTGCCTGAATAGCCGAAGCCGTAAAAGACATTGCCCTGCCCGTCCAACCGCCCGAAGAAGGGCAAGCCGGTTACCGAACGGTCCGACGGCCCGTTCCAGCTCGCCGCAATCGGCACCTCGGCCAGCGCCGGGAAGAAGTCGTTGAGCGTCTGGCGCAGCAGCGGCTGGTACGGCGAAGGCTGGTCAAACACCGGCAGCATGCGCCCGCCGTAGGCAAAGGTATTGCCGCCCTTGCCGAGCATCAGCCGGCCGTCGCTGGTGTTGTGGTAGTAATGCACGAAGATGCGCGAGTCGAGCACGCTGATGCCGCTGTCCAGGCCGATTTTATCGAGCAGCTCAGGGCACGGCTCGGTGATCACCATATCGCTGGAGACGATCGCCACGCTGCGCTCGAACTGCTGGAACGCCCGCGCCATCCAGGCATTGATGCCCAGCACCACTCGATCAGCACGGACCGTTGCATGAGCAGTGCGCACCTGTACCGGAGCGCCATGCTCAAGGCTGGTCATGGCCGTGCCTTCGTATATGCGCACCCCGCGCTGCAACGCAACGCGGCGCAAACCACGCACCAGCCGGCCCGGCTGCACTGTAGCGGCTGCCGGCGAGAACCAGCCTTCTAGATGGCGCGCAGAGCCCGCCCGCTGCTGCACCTGCTCAAGCGCCAGTCGCTCGAAAGAATTGATGCCCTGACGCGCCAAGGCGGCAATCACCGCATCGGTGCCGCCCAGTTGCGCGGCGTTGCTGGCGGTATACAGGGTGCCATCCATGCGGTAGTCGCAATAGATGCCGTTGGCTGCGCAATAGTCGCCGATGGCTGCAATACTGCGCTCCGATTCGCGCACCAGGCGCACCGCTTCGGCCGCGCCGAACAAGCGCTCGAGGGTGAAGTACTTGGCCGACCAGGACAACGCACAACCGCCGTTGCGGCCACTGGCCCCGGCGCCGCAGATATCGGCTTCGATCAGCACCACCTCCAGCTGCGGCGCCTGCTCCTTGATCATCAATGCCGTCCACAAGCCGGTATAACCACCACCGACGATGCAAACATCACAGCGGATGTCGGCGCTCAGCGGCGGGCACAGTGTGTCCTGCTCCTGATCCAGGGCTTGTTGCAGCCAGAAGGGTCTCATCGCTTGGGCTTTCCTTTAACTGCGCAGTGGCTTGATTGCCATGCTGGTGTTGGGGGCAACGTCGACCACCTGTTCGGCGGCGACCGGTCGGCTGTTCCAGTGCGGTAGCAGCACCAACGCGGAGAACAGCGCGCAGCCAGCAAACACGATAAATACCGTGACGCTGTCGAAGTAGCCCGGCAGCAAGCCGCCCAGCACCGCGCCCACCGAGCCGCAACCGTTGACGAAGCCTGCGGCGGTAGCACCGGCCTTGGCGCTGCCAAAGTCAATTGCAGCGGCGCCGCTGATCATTGAATCGGGGCCGTACAAGGTCAGGCCCATGACAAACAGCAGGCCCACCACCAGGGCAATGCTGCCGCTGTTCATCGCTGCCATGAACAACGCCAGGGTCACCGTCAACAGCAGCAGGCTGATCACGCAGGCGGGCATGCGCCGGGCCCCGAACAGCTTGTCCGACGCCAGCCCGATGATGATCGGCCCGAGCAGCCCGGCCAGCTCGAATGCGGTGGGAATGATTGCAGCACCCACCTTGCCCACCGACGGCATATGTTCAAACACGATCACCGGGCCCCAGAGCAAGATGGCGTAGCGCGCTGGCTTTAACAGAAAGTAGGCCAGGCCCAGTGTCAGCACCGTGCGATTACGCAGGATCTCACGCAGCGGTTGCCATACGCTGCACAGGTTTGGCCCTGGAGCCATGCTCTGCGGCTCTGGCTCGACCGCCGGCAGGCCGACGTCTTCAGGCTTGTTGCGTTGCAGAAAGAAGAACAACACCGCCACCAGTGCCACCACCACCGCACTGGAGAAAAACGCCGCGTGCCAGGTGCCGATCAAGGTATACGCCCACCAACCGGCAAACGGTGATGCCACCAGGCCGCCGAAGGCGTAGCACGAGCTCCATAGCCCCAACACCCGGCCACGCTGCGACGATGGGAAGAAGCTGCCAAGGTTCTTGCACAACCCCGCCCAACCGGTCGACTGCGCCAGGCCCTGAATCAACATGCAGGTGGCGAAGATCGGGAAGGTTGCGTAGCTGCCCATCACCACCGCCGCCGCCGCTGAAATCAGCAACCCGCCGAGCACTACCACGCGCGGCCCGAAACGGTCGGCAAGCATGCCCCAGGTGAACTGGCCGACTGCGTAGGCAGCCAGATAGATGGCATCGAGGTTGGCCATTGCCGCCTTGTCGAGCATGAAGCTTGGGTCTTCGCCGATGCCCAGCTTGGCCACCGAGAAGGCCTTGCGGGTGAAATAGAAGCCAGCGTAGGCCAGCCAGGTAATGGCGAAAATCTGGATACGCCACCGTTTGATGGTGGCAAGGGTTTGGTTCATGGGAGTCTGACCTCTCGCTCAAGTGTGCCGGCAGAATGTGAAAAAACGCCTGTCTTGTTGTTTTGAGTCGCACTACATGACGGTGGCCATCGTCGGGTCAGATAACAGGGCGGGCTGACATGACCGCGCCGCTGCTATGGCCACCAGCGCGCTGCGTCTTGCTGCGCACTGGAGCTGTCGATCATAGAAACAGTTACTGACTGATAACAAAAATCGATTTATCGTATTTCACACATAAGCTCAGCTTGTAAGTGGAGGCGGTATGTCGGTGTCTCAGGCACAGCTCAAGGCGTTTCATGCGGTCGCTCAACACGGTAGCTTCACGCGCGCGGCGCAAAAACTGTTTCTCACTCAGCCAGCAGTGTCCGACCAGGTGCGCAAGCTCGAAGAGCGCTTTGGCGTGCTGCTGTTTCATCGCAACAAACGCTCGGTGCAACTGACCGACCTCGGCGAGCGACTGCTGGGCGTGACCCAGCGCCTGTTCGCCTGCGAAGCCGAAGCCGTCGAGTTGCTACAGGATTCGCGTGCATTGCACACCGGCAGCCTGGTGTTGGCGGTGGATGCGCCGGTGCATGTGTTGCCGCAGATCGCCCGCTTCTGCCAGCGTTACCCCGGCATTCAGGTCAAGATCGAGACTGGCAACACCGATGAATCACTGGCGCGCCTGTTCAGCTACCAGGCCGACCTCGCCCTGCTCGGCCGCGATGTCGATGACGAGCGCCTGTACTGCGTGCCAATGCGCCGCGACCCGATGGTGGCGTTCGTGTCGCACAACCACCCCTGGGCCAGTCGCGCCTCGATCAGCCTGGCTGATCTGGACGACACGCCGCTGGTGCTGCGTGAACCAGGCTCGGTGACGCGGCAGACGCTGGAAGAGGAAATGCACCGGGCAGGGCTGCGCATCCGCGCGGCAATTCAGGTCGAAGGCCGCGAAGCTGCGCGCGAGGCGGTGGTAGTAGGGATTGGCGTTGGCGTGGTGTCGGCTGCCGAGTTTGGCGCCGACGCTCGGGTATGTGCGCTGCCGATCGTGGACTGCCAGCGGCATTTGACTGAAACACTGGTCTGCCTCAGCGAGCAACGTACCCGCCGGGTGGTAGCGACCTTTTTGCAGCTGGTCCAGGAGGAGCTTTGAGCCCTGCCTGCCTACCTGAGCTGGCGCTGGTTTCGCAGTTAGCGAGTAGCAACCACAAACAAGCGCGGGAACGGCAGCAGCAGCTTGCCGTCGCTGGACGGTGGGTAGTCATGCTCCATCGCCTGCAGATACAACTGCAGGAAGTCCGCCTGTTCTGCTTCGTTCAGACGATCCAGGTAAGGTCGCAGTGCCGAGCCTTTGAACCATTCAACCACCGCCTGCGCACCGCCGGCCAAGGGGTGATGGTAAGTCGTGCGCCAGACGTCGACGCGGCTGCACAGCGGGCTGAGCAAGTCGTAGTAGAACCCTGCGGTATGCCGCGGCGGCAGCGAGAAGTCAGCGAACTTGTCGGCCCATGGCCCGCGCTTGGCGATCTCGCGAATCTGTCGGTGGGCCGGTTCGTCGATGTTGTCCGGAGTCTGCACGGCAAGGCTGGCGCCTTCGCTGAGCTGGCGGACCAGGTGCGGATAAAGCGTGGCGTGCTCAGGGAGCCATTGCAGCGAAGCGTTGGCGAGGATCAAGTCCTGTGGTTCGGCTGCTTGCCAAATCGCGATGTCGGCAATCTTGCAGCTTACCCTCGGCACACTCAAACGCGGTCGTTTATTGGCCTTGTCGATCATGTCCGGATCACTGTCGAGCGCTGTCACCTGAGCGTCCGGGCAGCGTTGCAACAACACTTCGGTGGAGTTGCCCGGCCCACAGCCAAGGTCGGTAGCGTGACGCACGGGACGCGGCGGCACCGCCGCCAGCAGATCGCGCACGGGGCGGCTGCGTTCGTCTTCAAACAGCGAATATTGGTTGGCAGACCAGGCCATGGGCGGCTCCTGTAGGCGGCTGAGCGCCTAGCATAAGCCATGTCGAGGGCTTCGCGGTGAGACCCGCACAAACAAACGCGGCCGGCCCCTTGCGGGAACCGGCCGACATCATACAGCGCGTTGCTTAGTGCAGTTTTTTCGCCGAACGGATCTGGTGCACAACACCCATCGCCACCACCACACAGGCAGCAATACCGGTCGAAACCACCAGAATCTGGTAGTCAGGCATGAACGCCATGGTCACCAGCGCAGCAACGATAAACGCAATCACCAGGTAGGTCAGCCAAGGGAACAGCCACATCTGCAGGCGGATCTCCTTGCCTTCGGCAATCAACTTGCGGCGCATACGCAGCTGGGAGAAGGCGATCACCAGGTACACCAGCAAAGCGATCATGCCCGTGGTGTTCATCAAGGTGTCGAGCACGTCCTTGGGCCGCAGCGTCTCGCTGAAGTTGATCAGCGCGCACACCACTGCCACCGCGCACGAACCGACGATCGCGAACACCGGTACGCCAGTGCCGGCGCGGGTGATCTTGAAGAACGACGGCGCGTCGCCACGCTGAGCCAGCGAGAACAGCATGCGCGAGGCAGTGTAATGGCCCGAGATCAGGCAGCTGCTCACCGAGGTCAACACGACGAAGTTCATTAGCAGCTCGGCATATGGCACGCCCAGCAGTTCCAGCGTACGGCGATAAGCGCCATAGCCCGACTCACCCAGGTGCGGGTCATTCCACGGCACCAGGCAGACGATCAGGAAGATCGAGCCGACATAGAACAGGCACACCCGCCAGACCACCGAGTTGGTCGCCTTGACGATCTGCCCGGCCGGGTCTTTCGACTCGGAGGCAGCGATGGTCACGATCTCCGCACCGAGGAAGGCGAACATCACCCCAAGCAGCGCACCAATCACCGTGGTAAAGCCGTTCGGCATGAAGCCTTCGGCAGTCAGGTGAGTGATCCCGCGGACCTCACCGAACTGCCAGATATTCAACACCGCCGAGCCACACACGATCAGGAAGCAGACGATCGCGATCACCTTGATCAAGGCAAACCAGAACTCGAACTCGCCGTAGTGCTTGACGTTGAAGAAGTTGACGGTGATCAGCACCAGGGTCGTCGCCAGGACGAACACATTAGTGCTCACCCCCGGGAAGAAGCCGTGCAGGATCTTGCCCGCCACGTACGCTTCCCAGGCCATCAGGATGACCCAGTACCACCAGTACAACCAACCGATGGTGAAGCCTGCCCAACGGCCAATGGCACGGTCGGCGTAGGTCGAGAACGAGCCGGTGTCTGGCGAAGACGTCGCCATTTCACCGAGCATGCGCATGATCAGCACCACCAGGATGCCGCCAGCCAGATAAGCCAGCACCGCAGCTGGGCCGGCGCTGTGAATGACACTGCCGGAGCCGACGAACAGTGCGCCGCCGATGACCCCGGCGATCGACATCATCGTCAGGTGGCGCGACTTGAGCGAAGCATTCAGCTTGCTCTCCGGCGCCCCTTTTTCGGATGCGGTAGTTGTAGATGTTGCGTCCATCAGTTGTGTCCCCGTGCTTCTTTTTATCTAAGGAATTGCGTGAAACCCCGATGGCAAGCGGTTTCACCTGTACATCGATACTGATGCGCGCAGGCGCTGTGCGAGGGCACGAGCAGGCCTTCCGTGGCGGCCTGTGGCTCGCTCGAGGCGGGCCTCGAACGAACTGAAACAAAAGGTGTCTGGCGATCTCAGACACCTAATGTAAAAATGTCGCGCTGATAGAGCCATGCACAGTGGCATGAAAGTCGCACTGCACTGTACAGGCCGCCCATGCAATACACCGCGCGACACCCGGCAGATGCCCCGCGTCTGCACACCTGAAGGCACACCCATGCTCGTACTACATCCAGACTCCGCCACCCCGCTGGTCAACCAGATCATCGACGGCTTGCGCGAGTTGATCGACAGCCAGGCGCTCAAACCCGGTGCCAAGGTCCCGTCGATCCGCGCCTTTGCCGCCACCTACTCGGTGAGCACCTTCACCGTGGTCGAAGCGTACGACCGCCTGGTTGCGCAAGGGCTGCTGGTCAGCCGCGGCAACACCGGCTTCTTCGTCAATCGCGCGGCCAGCGAGCAACTCGACAGACCGGCCCACGGCGCCGACAACAGCCGGCCGTCGTTCAATGCCGAGTGGTACCTGCAGCAGATTTTCGAAACCCGTCAGTTGCCGTTCAAACCCGGCTGTGGCTGGCTGCCCAACGACTGGATGTACGAAGATGGCCTGCGCCGTGGCATGCGTCAGGTCGCCGGTAGCCCGTTGGAGCTGTCCGGCTATGGCGAGCCGATGGGCCTGCCGGAGCTGCGCACGCTGACCGCGCAGAACCTGCAGCAAGAGCTGTCGATCGTGGTCAACCCGGCGCAGCTGATGCTCACCCACGGCGCCAGCCAGGCGCTGGACCTGGCGGTACGCACGCTGGTGCGCCCCGGTGACGTAGTGTTGGTCGACGACCCGGGCTACCCCAACCTGATGAGCATTCTGCGGTTTCAGGGCGCTACCCTGATCGGCGTGCCGCGCACCCCGGCCGGCTACGACCTCGATCGCCTGGAGCAACTGCTCAGCGAACACCGCCCAAGTGTCTTCTTCACCCAGCCGCACCTGCACAGCCCGACCTGCTCGCGTACGCCGTTGCCGCAACTGCACCGCTTGCTGCAGCTGGCCAGCCAGCATGGCTTCCGGCTGGTGGAAAACAACTTGTACGCCGACATGATCGCGGAGCCGCAGCCGTGCCTGGCCAGCCTCGATCACCTGCAGCAAGTCGTATACGTCGGCAGCTATTCAAAAAGCATTTCGCCGAACGTGCGGGTTGGTTACCTGTTCGCCAACCCGGAACTGATGCAGCAGTTGCTGCGCCTGAAAATGCGCTCTGGGCTGACCACCTCCCAAGTGATGGAACGGGTGGTCTACGCGGCGATCATCGATGGCCGCTGGCGCAAGCACCTCAAACGCCTGCGCCAGCGCCTGGCCGAAGCACACCAAGAAGTGGGCCGGCATTTGCACCGGCTGGGCTTCGAGCTGTTCACCGAATCGGACGAAGGCATGTACGTCTGGGCGCGGCACCGGGCCATCCCGGACAGCGCGGCCCTGCTGGATGACGCGCTGGAGCAAGGCATCATGCTCGGCCCCGGGCAGTTGTTCATGGTCGACGCCCAGGCGACTGGGTGGATGCGCTTCAACGTCGCGTTCAGCACCGACCCGGCGATGTGGGAGCTGTTGGAGAAGATCCTGGTCAAGCAGGTGCGCCGCTCGGCCATCTAGTGCCAGCGACTGCAGGTGACGATACCCGCTGTGACAATCTGCCCACAGCGGGCAGTCACAAATGATAATGACTCGTAGTAATATTGCGCCCTGCCCCCACATCACGCGCGATAGCCAATGCCAGCTGAACAACCCACGCCCGCGCCGCGAGTGCTGGTGGTCGACGACCACCGCAAGATCCGCGACCCGCTGGCGACCTACCTGCGCCGCCATGGTTTCGAGGTGCGCACCGCCGCCGACGCGGCCGGACTCTGGCAATTGCTCAAGCAGCAGGCGTTCGACGTGGCCGTGCTCGACGTCATGCTGCCCGACGGCGATGGCTTCGAGCTGTGCCAGCAACTGCACCGGCGCTGCAACCTGCCGGTGATCCTGCTGACCGCCCGCGACACCACTGCAGACCGCATTCGCGGCCTCGACTTGGGCGCCGATGACTACCTGACCAAGCCGTTCGAGCCGCGTGAGCTGGTCGCGCGCCTGAACAGCGTGCTGCGCCGGCATCAGGCAACCCAAGCGCGACTCCACGCGGCGCCTGCTGCTACTCCCGCAGTTCGCCGCTATCGCTTCGCCGGTTGGCACTTCTGCGCCAGCAGCGCCTCGCTCAGCCGCGAAGGTGCCGAGTCAGTTCAGTTGAGCACCGCCGAGGGCAAGCTGCTGCAGGTGTTTCTGGCCCACCCGCATCGCAGCCTGACCCGGCAACGGCTGGTCGACCTGACGGCAGCGCACGACAGCGACATCAGCGAACGCGCCATCGACCGCCAGGTCAGCCGCCTGCGGCGCAAGCTCAGCCACGACGGGCAAACCGCCGAGCTGCTGCGCACCCTGTGGGGCAGCGGCTACTTGCTGGCCGCCGATGTCGAGCTTGAATAGCCTGCGCCGGCTGTGGCCGCAGCGCTTGCTGCACCAGTTACTGCTGCTGCTGTGCCTGGCGCTGCTGGCCTCGCACTTGATCGGCATCGTTCTGCTGCACCGCCACGGCAGCCTGCTTCATCCGCTGTCCCGGGCAGCCAGCCTGGAGCGCCTGGCAACTGCGTTCAACCTGGCACGCGACCTGCCCGCAGCGCAGGCCAACAGGATGCTGGCCAAGATGGCCAACCCGGAAACCCGCTTCTGGATCGCGGCAACCCCCGAGGTCAGTGCTTTCGCCGCTCGCTCTGAAGAACAGCGGCTGACCCGCGACCTGCGCCAGCGCCTGCAGCTATCCCCGCAACACTCGCTGATCGTGCAACTGGAGCGGGTCAACGGCACCGACGCCCGCGCTTATCCGTTCAGTCCTGGCGGTTGGGCGCCACTACGCTTGCGCAGCAGCCTGGCGCTGGGCAACGGCCAGTATCTGAATGCCGAGCAGCACCCCAGCGGAGCTTATCAGTGGGGCACTGTACTGGCTTACAGTTTGCCAATGACCACCCTGCCGGTCTTGCTGGTGATGATGTTCGGCTTTGCCCGCGTGCTGCGCCCGATCAAGGCCCTGGCCAAAGCCACCGAGCGGGTCAGCCGTGGTGAGTGGATTGCGCCGCTGCCGTTAACCGGCCCGCACGAAGCACGCGAGTTGACCCATGCTTTCAACACGATGCAGGCCAACCTGGCCCGGCATGTCGAAGGCCGCACCCGCTTGCTGGCAGCGATCAGCCATGACCTCAACACGCCGCTGACCGAATTGCGTTTGCAGGTTGAGCTGCTGGACCCCGGCGCCGCCCGCGACGACTTGCTGGAAAGCCTGGGCGAGCTGACGGCGATGGTCGGAGAAACTCTGGAGTTCGTGCGCGGCGATGCAGTGCAGGAGGCGACCTGTCAGTTGCGCCTGAACGACTTGCTTGACGAGCTGGACCGACGTTATCGCCTGCTTGGGCAACCGTTGACCTGGGATGTGCAGCAACAGGCCTGGCTAAGCTGCCGACCTTTGGCGCTCAAACGTGCCCTGACCAACCTGATCGACAACGCCTTGAAGCATGGCGGTGCGACCCACGTGACGCTCAGCCAGGCTGACGGCCAGGTGCGCCTGGAGATCACTGATCAAGGTCCGGGGCTGCCTGAGCAGTGGTTGGAAAAAGTCTTTGAACCCTTTGTCCAGCTCGGCCGCGGTGGTGCCGACGCCCGCAGCGGTGGCGGCCTCGGTCTGGGCTTGGCGATCGCCCGTGCCTGCATTCAGGCCCATGGCGGTGAACTGCTGTTGGAAAACAGCAAACCACGCGGGCTGTGCGCGCTGGTGCGGCTGCCGGTCGGCCAAGGCTGACAAGCGCAAACGCAAACCGGGCCGATGTACGGCCCCGTTTGCAACTGCTCTGATCAGAAGTTGTAGGTCGCGCCCATCCACAGCGTGCGGCCATAGTTCACCGTGCCGTAGGTCGCGTCGTCCAGACGCTTGTCGGTAATGTTGTTCAGCGAGGCATTCACAGTCAGCGCATGGGTCAGGTCATACGAGCCGCCGATGTCGGCAGTGGTGTAGCCGGGCGCCGATTCGGCAGTGATGGTGTTGCCTGTTTCTTCGCCGTAGTAGCTGAGCGCGGCCCAGGCTTGGGCACGGTCATTGACCTGCCATTCGCCGCGCAGGTTGGCTTTCTGTTTCGGCGTCAGGGCAAGCGGCGCACCGGCGTTGGCACCGGTCTTCTGCTCGGAGTCGGTGTAGCTGTAGTTGCCTTTGATCAGCAAGTCGGCGCGGATGTCCCACTGGCCGGTCAGCTCGACGCCACGAATAACAGCCTTGTCGACATTGACGCGGTCCATGACGATGTAGCCGTTCCAGCGCCGGTCGGTGGTTACGGTCGAGAGCTTGTCCTGAAAGTCGTTGTAGAAAAGCGTCACGCCTGCCGACAGGTCATTGCGGTTGGACCACAGCGCCGACACTTCGTAATTGGTGCTGGTCTCGGGCTTGAGGTCAGGGTTGCCGAGCATGACGAACCGGTTGCGGCGCAGGTAGGCGTAGCCTTCAACCACGGCGCGCAGCTCAGGGGTCTTGAAGCCGCGGGCAACGCCGCCTTTGAGCGTCCACTGATCCGTCGCGCGCCAGACCCCATACAGGCGTGGGCTGAAGTGGTTGCCGTATTCTTCGTGGTTGTCCAGCCGCAGCCCGCCGGTCAAGGCGAAGGTGTCGGTGACCGACCATTCGTTTTCGGCAAACAGCGCTTTTTGCTGGACCGAGAACTCGTAATCAACCTTGTCACCCAAGCCCTGGTTCCAGTCGGTAACCTGGTTTTTCTGCCATTGCAGGCCAACCGTGCTGACGTTGTAGGTGGTCGGCACGACCAACTTGGCGTCGAGCACGCGGTTGCGGATTTCAGGCTTGCGCCCGTAGATGTCGGTCTGGTCTGGCGTCGCCTTGCCTTCGCGGCTGGTGGTTTCCTGATAGAGAGCGACGTCAGAGGTAGCCCAGCCCCAGCGACCCTGGTGCGACAACGACCAATGATCACGGTTGTTCTCTTGCTCGCGGGTGGCCCAGTTGGCACTGACGCCATCACCGTTTTTCAGGCGCGTAACGCCGGCTTCGAGGAGGATGTCGTGGTCGATAGTGGGCGTGAAGGCCAGGCGGGTGGTCAGGTCGCGGTGATCGGCCTTGCTGTGGCCGTTGGTCTGTTCCAGGTCAGCATCGGCCTGGCGGTCCAGGTAGCGGCCCCAAACCTGCAGGCCAAGCAGGTCTTCCTTGAGCGGACCGCTCAAGTAGAAAGTGGTTTGCCCGGCGTCGCCCTCTGCGCTGTGCTGACGCGCCGAATAGTCGTAACCGATCGAGCCGCCCCACTCGGGCGAGACCTTGCGGGTAATGACGTTGATTACCCCCCCGATAGCGTCCGAGCCATACAGCGACGACATCGGCCCGCGCACCACTTCAATCCGCTCGATGGCGGCTGCTGGCGGAACAAAGCTCTGCTCGTAACCGGCGTTGCCGTTGACTCTTGATTCACGGGCGCTCTGGCGTTTGCCATCGACCAGAATCAAGGTGTAGTCGCCCGGCATGCCGCGCATCGAGATGTCGCTTTCGTTGGCGCCGCCGTTGACGGTAACACCCTCGACATCACGCACTGCGTCACCGAGGTCGCGGTTCGACTTGCGACGCAGGTCTTCGCCGTCGATGACGGTGATCGACGCGGGCGCGTCCTCAACCCGCTGCTCGAAGCCCGAGGCAGTCACAACCACATCTTCAAGGGTCAATGGGACGGGTTCTGGAGGGTTTGTCTGCGCGTGCGCGGCACCCGCCAGAAGTACGGCCAACGTGGAGGAACGGCTGAAAATACGACGTGGTGCGCGCATGCAAGTGACCTGTGGATTCCGCTGTAAAAGAGAATCCTAATCAGATGCATTGGCGCAAATGGGACAAAGTGTGACAGCCGCTCCCGGCGACCGCGACGCCAAAGGCAGCATCGAGGTAGCACAGCTATGGCTGCAGGCACCTCAAGCACGCTGACCAGCCGATCATTCGGCAGCCTGCAATCCCATCTGCCAGAAGTCCGCCTCAAGCCGTGAGGCCTGGGCAAAGATCGCCGCCAGCTCGGTGAAACGTGACTCGGTCATGCTCCGCGCGGCCAGCTCGTCCAAGTGCTTGCGGGCAGACGCCGCCACGTCTTGATAGGCCTCACCGGCATACTCGCCGATCCATTCGCGGTACGGATGCTCGTTCAGATCACCAATTGCGCCGGCCAGGCGCTGGCCGATTTCGGCGTAGCCGATCACGCACGGCGCCAGCGCAACGTGCAGTTCAAGCAGGTCGCCGGCGGCGCCGCAGTCAAGCACATAGCGGGTATAGGCCACGGTCGCCTGATGCTCGGGGGCAGCTTGAATGTCGGCTTGCGACAAGCCCCAGCGGGCGCACAGGCGCAGGTGCAGTTCAGTCTCGTCAAGAATCGCCGCAAGCCCGGCCTGCGCGGCGCGGATGTCACTTGGCAGGCGGCTCTTGTAGGCGGCCAGCGCCCAGGCGCGGGCGAACTGGATCAGGAACAGATAGTCCTGCACCAGATACTCGCGAAACGCCGCCTGACTGAGGGTGCCCGTCTGCATCTGCTGCAGGAAGTCATGCTCGACGTAGCTCGCCCATTGCGGCGCAGCGGCGGCCTTGAGCCGATCAAAAATATCCATGTCAGGCCTCGCCATCGTATACGGCATCGAAGAAGGCCAGTTCCAGCGCGACGGTGCGCAGGTAATAGTCGCGGCTGAGCTCGGCCTCCTTTGGCCCGACGCGGTCCAGTTCGGCTTGCAGGAACGCGACAAAATCCTCGAAGAACGGGTTGTCATGCAAGGTGATCCACTCAGCGTGGACGAAATGCTCGGGCAGTGGCTGCGGCGCCTTCTGCGCCCAGTCCAGGTACAACCCCTCGGCCACATTTAGCACCGCCAGCGCTGCCGCATAGGAGCGGCTTGCCGCCGCCTCGGCCATGACCGCCTTGAAGCCTGCAGTAGGCGCACTGTCGGCAGGCTCGTCGCGCTGCGCCGGGCTTACACCGAGGGCCTCGAATGCACGCAGGAAATAGGTATTTTCGTCACTCGAGATCATCCCGGCAAAACGGCCCAGACGCAGGCGCGCTTCAAAGGTATCGGCTGTGGCAATAGCCGCACCGAGCAGGGTCAGGAAGCTGTCGAGAAAGCGATGGTCCTGAACCAGGTAACGGACCATGACCGGATCCGCCAGGGAACCATCACATAGCTGCCGCACGAAGCGGTGGCCAACGGCAGCCGACCAGGTAGGTTCGCTCTGCTCGCGCAAATAATGGGTAAAACGTTCGCTCATGCTGCTGTCCTCTGGGAGGTGGCAGCGAGGCCAGGCGGGTGATGCATGGTGCGGCCTCGCAGTGAGGCCGGCGCAAAGGCAGGTCGGCTGTCCCATCCCTTCGCCGGCATGATCCGGATCAGGTGTTAAGGGTCACCGCGCTGCATCTCGCCAGCGGTTTCTCAGCCCGTCTCCGGGCTCCCCTTGGTAGCGCTCAGGTATACCGCAGTCGCAGGTCGGTTGTCACGGCACATTGGCTGCACGCCCCGCAACAGGTATGCTTGGCGAACATAGCCAATTGCTATCATTAAAGCCGTGCAGTGATCGCGCGCCAAGGAACCCGCTTTGCCCAGCAACCCCACGCGCCAGACCATCGCCCGCCAGTGGCAGCTGCTTAAATTGCTGCCTGACCGCCACCCGGGCATGAGTTCCAATCAGTTGCAGCAGGCCCTGCACCAGGTCGGCCATGGCACCAGCAAGCGCACGGTGGAACGTGATCTGAACGAGCTGACCGAGCTGTTTCCGGTGCGCTGCAACAGCAAGGGCACCCCGTATGGCTGGTACTGGCAGGCCGAGATCAGCACCGAGCTGCTGCAGCGGCCGCAGCCCAGCGATCGTGGCATGGCGCAACCGATCACCTTGCGTGCCTGGGTGACGCCGGGGCTGGCGCGGCAGTTGGCGGCGCAGCCGCTGTCGGACGACATGTTGCTGGAGCCGCTTGCCGAAGGCGACGCCAGGTTGGTGGCCACGGTTGCCTATGACCACGCCCTCATCAGCTGGCTGCTGGCACATGCCGGCTCGATCAAGGTCACTGCACCTGACAGCGTGCGTGAGGCCCTGCTCGAACGGCTGCGTCAAGCGCTGCTGTTGCACGACAGCGACTGAACCAGCGTCAAAATCTGTGCGCAAATTACCTCGATCTGCGATAAACGCCGCACAAATCATTGGCGCGAGCGCTAAACGTCACCGATCAAGTTGAATGAACTCCCTGCTATTCGCCCGCGTCCCCCGAATGAACGAAAACAATCCGGCCTGTGCCGGGGCTTTCATCATCGAGGGAAACGACCATGGACAAGACCGACCACAGCGCCTCATCGCCACCCGATAATAATCAGGATCACCTGCACACAATCGCCGACGAGGCTGGTGCCCTGCTCGGCGAGGCGAAGACGCAAGGTGCCGAGCAATTCGAGCACTACCGCGACACAGCTGCCGACCAGTTGGACTCGCTCCAGGAGGGTGCTCGTTCGGCGGCATCTGCGCTGAGAGACAACGACACGCTGGGTATCTCGCATTACCTCGGCCAGGCCGCGGAATGCATCGGCACCTTTGCCGAGCAGATCCGCCACGAGAGCGCCGAGGATCTGCTGCACAAAGGCACGCGGCTGGCACGCGACAACCCCGGGCTGTTCCTCGCCGGCAGTGTTGCCGTCGGCTTTGCCTTGTCGCGGTTCCTGCGCGCCAGCGGCCACCATGACACCACTTCGCCAACGCCCGCCCCCGCCTATGGCAGCAACGAGCCCTACCACAGCACCCCGCCCACCCCGGATCGCGCCAGCGATGTTTCCACGCACAAGCCCTACACCCCGGTCGACCCGATCGGCGTCGGTGCCGGTACCCCTGTGACCGCCAGCGCTCAGCAACGTGACCCGCTTGAAGGAGCCGAATGATGAACAACGACTCGTTCCACACCCCGCCTCCGGTGCAACCGGCCAGCGAAGATCCAGTCGGCATCGGCGGCCTGCTGCGCCAACTGATGCGTGAAGTGCCCGAGCTGTTCAGCAAAGAGCTGGCGTTGGCCAAAGCCGAGCTGACGCACAACCTCAACACCCTGAAGGCGGGCACTGCGGCAGTTGCCGCTGGCGCCATTGTGCTGCTGGCAGGCTTCATCATCCTGCTGCTGGCGGCGGTCTACGCGCTGGCAATGGTGGTTGAGCCATGGTTGGCGGCACTGATCGTCGGTGCGATCACGGTGATCATCGGCTTCATTATGCTGCAGTCGGGCAAGAAGCAGTTCGAGCCCGACCATCTAATGCCCGACCGCACCCTGCATGCCATGCAACAGGACAAGGACACGCTGAAGAGGAAACTGCCATGAGCACTTCTTTCGAACATGAAGCAGACAAAGACCCGGACCTGCTCGAGCAGGAGATAAACGCCAAGCGTGAGCACATCAGTGACCTGGTCGATGCTCTGGAACAGCGCCTGAGCCCCGGCCAATTGATGGATCAGGTGCTGGCGTACGGCAAGGGTAATGGCGGCGAGTTCTTTCATAATCTGGGCACCACGTTGAAGAACAACCCTGTACCAGCGACCCTGACCGCAGTGGGCATGGCTTGGCTGGCGATGAACCAGAACCGGCCGTTCAGCCCAGGGCCTGCACACACCGGGCCGGGCCTGGGGGATAAGCTGGGCGAGGCTGTCGGTGCGGTCAAAGGCGCGTTCGGACACGCTGGCGATGCCCTCCACGATGCCAAGCATACCGTGCAAGCCAAGGCACATGATCTGCGCGATTCGGTCGGTGGTTCAGCCGACAGCGTCCGCGACACGGCGCATCAGATGGGCGATCAAGCCACCGCTCTTAAGAACCAGTTCGACCATCTACTCAAGGAGCAACCGTTGGTAATGGCTGCACTGGGCATCGCCCTGGGCGCTGCGTTGGGCGCGGCGCTGCCGACTACGCGCAAGGAGGACCAGTTGATGGGCGAGCACAGCGACCGCTTGACCGACACGCTCAAGGCCAAGGGTGAGCAGGTCAAGGGAACTGTGACACAGACGGTGAAGGACAATACTGCGCCGGATCGGCACGAGCCTGCGCAGACTGACTTGTCGTCGGGGTTGGGTTTCCAGCGCTGAACAACACGGCGCTTGGTTTTAGGGCTGCTCAGCAGCCCTAAAACTCACAGCCAGAGCGTTAGCACCTGCCCAAACCTCCATGCCATAGGCTACTGTTCCCCCTTGCGCATCGTCCAAGCCAAGGAATCCCTATGCCGCATCGCCTGTTACTGCCGCTATTGCTGCTGTGCCCGCTCGCCTCTGCCGCCGATGCACCGCAAAAAGACGCCACCAGCTTCACCCGCCAAAGCAATCAACAATGGCTGCAGCGCCTCCCCTTCAACGACCGCGCCGATTTCGACGCCGCTCAGCGCGGCTTGATCGAGCGCTTCGATGGCCGCATCGACAATGCCGACAGCCAACCGGTGTGGGACTTGCAGCGCTACGCCTTCATCAACGGTGAAGCGCCTGCCACCATCAACCCAAGCCTGTGGCGCCAAGCCCAACTGAACGCCATCGCTGGCTTGTTCCAGGTCACCGAGGGCATCTATCAGGTACGTGGCCTGGACCTCGCCAACATGACCCTGGTCGAAGGCGACAGCGGCCTGATCGTGATCGACCCACTGCACTCGGTAGAAACCGCCCGCGCTGCCATGGAACTGTACTTCAAGCATCGCCCGCGCAAGCCTGTGCTGGCGGTGATCTACAGCAACCCGCAGGTGAGCAGCTATGGCGGAGTGCGCGGTGTGGTCGACACCGCCGAGGTCAAGGCCGGCAAGGTTCAGGTGCTGGCACCGCGCGGTTTCTATGCGCAGGCCATCAGCGAGAACGTGCTGGCGGGCCCAGCGATGCAGCGCCGCGCCGAATACTTGTATGGTAATGCCCTGCCCCGCGGGCCTCGCGGCCAGGTCGATGCAGGCCTGGGCAAAGATATATCCAGCAACGCCACGATCAGCCTGATCGCCCCCACGCGGGAGATAAGCAAAGCGGTCGAGACCGTGCGCATTGATGGTATCGACATCGAATTCCAGCTCACCTCAGGCCAGGACGCGCCGGCACAGATGAACCTCTGGCTGCCGCGCTTCAAGGCGCTGGTCATGGGCGAGAACGTCGCCCACAGTCAACTGAGCCTGCTCGACCTGCGTGGCGCGCCGGTGCGCGATGCCAGAAGCTGGTCGCGCTACCTCGACCAGGCCTTGGTGCGTTACGGTGAGCGGGCCGAGATCGTCCTCGGCCAGCATCACTGGCCAACCTGGAGCGGCGCGGCAGTGCGCGAGTACCTGGCCGACCAGCGTGACCTGTACGCCTATATCGATGGCCAGACGCTACGCCTGATCAATCAGGGCCTGACCCCGGACGCAATTGCCGCGCAACTCGCCACGCTGCCCCCGCGCCTGGCCAAGCGCTGGTACAGCCGCGATTACTACGGCTCGCTCAGCCTCAACGTGCGCGCGGTGTATCAACGCTACATGGGAAGCTACGACGGCAACCCCGCTACCCTCGACCCACTGCCACCGACCGACACCGGCCGGCGCTATGTCGAAGCCATGGGCGGCGCCAACCAGGTGCTGAGCCTTGCGCGCAAGGCATTTGCTTCAGGTGATTACCGCTGGGTCGCCGAGCTGACTCGGCAATTGATCTACGCCCAGCCCGGTAACAGCGCAGCACGTCAGCTGCAGGCCGATGCGTTCGAGCAACTCGGCTACCAGAGCGAGAACACCACCTGGCGCAATGCGTACCTGACTGGCGCGCAGGAGCTGCGCGACGGTGTTGCCGCAAGCCCTGCCCCCGGCAATGTCGATGACATGGTGCGGGCCCTGGCAGCGCCTCTGTTCTTCGATCTGCTCAGCGTGCGCCTCGATGCGCAAAAGGCAGCCGAGCAGGACCTGACCATCAACTGGCGCTTCACTGACCTGGGTGAAGATTATGCGCTGACCGTGCGCAACGGCGTGCTGACCCACCGCGACCGCACGCGCCACCGCCGTGCTGATGTCGAGGTCAGCATGAAAAAAGCCACACTCGATCGTATCGCTTTGAAGCAGACCGGCTTCGTCAAGGAGGTCACAGTGGGCGATATCAGCATCACCGGCGAGCGGATCAAGTTCCTGCGCCTGATGTCCGGGCTGGAAGATCCGCAGGGGCGCTTTGAGCTGGTCGCGCCTTAAGCGCGGCGCTGGGCCGTAGCCTGCTGGCTGCGGCTCAGGCATGCGTAGCCAAGGCCCAATACACCGATCGCCAGTGCACCGAGCAAGGCCAGCAGCAGTTGGCTGTAGCTGGCAATGGTGGCTGGCAGGCCGACGAACTCGCGGTAAGCGAGAATCTGCGCCTCGCCGTCAGCGTGGCGAATGCTCAGGCCGCCCTGTCGGATCTGCGAGTAATCCGAATCGAAGTACACCCATACCTTGCAGTCTTCGCGCCCGCCGATGGTGGCGATGTCGATCAGGTTGGTTGCCGCCTGTGGGATGATGTCGTTGCCGTCATCGTCGCGCACCTGCACCAGGCCCTTGGCCGGCAAGCGAATCTGGACGTTCTTGAGTGGCGCTTCGCGGGTGTTCTTCAGCTCTATTACCAAGCCGGTACGATGGTCGACCAGGCCTGCCTCGAACGGCTTGGCAAACAACGCCAGATACGGCGCCTGGGCCGCGTCCACCAGCTTGTCGACCTGCTGATTGCTCAACTGGCCCTGGCTGATATCGCTTATCTGCCCGTGCAAGCGCTCGTAGCGCAGCATGTCGTTGGCCGTGCTGATGCGCTCGCTGAACTGGCTTGGGTAGGTCAGGTAGGAGTAGGTAAGCCGCGCTTCCAGGGCTGGGTCCTGCTTGAATGCCAGATACACGCCGCCTGCACAGGCACCAGCGACCAGCAGGCCAACGAGGGCTTTACCGACTTTTTCCCAACTCACCTGGGCGTTTCCTTATATCGCTGTAGGGGCGATGCAAAATCGCCGGCCAAGCGTGCCACTGATCGCGCTCAGGGGCAAATGCGAATTAGACCGATCGCCAGCCATCGCCCACGCAGATAAGCCTGCCCGGGCGATGGTCTGGATCAAGCCAGGCGCTGCACCTGGGCCGGGGTGCGGCGCATCAGCACCTTGCCATTGCGCACTGAAACCAGTGCGTAACCCTGGCTGCGGACCATCTCGTAATCATCCGGCGCCGACAGCACCAGCAGATTCGCTGGCCGTCCGACCTCCAGCCCATAGCGCTCGCCAAGATTGAGGGTGCGCGCGCTGTTGTCGGTGATCAGGTCGAGCGAGCGCTGCAGGTCTTCGTAGCCGAGCATGTGGCAGATGTGCAAGCCGGCCTCGAGAATGCGCAGAATGTTGCCATTGCCCAGTGGGTACCACGGGTCGACGATCGAGTCCTGGCCAAAGCACACGTTCATCCCGGCGCGGTCGATTTCGGCGACACGGGTCAGGCCACGGCGTTTGGGGTAGGTGTCGAACCGGCCCTGCAGGTGGATGCTCTCGGTGGGGCAGGAAACAAAGTTGATGCCCGACATTTTCAGCAAGCGGAACAGCTTCGAGCAGTACGCGTTGTCATACGAACCCATTGCCGTGGTGTGGCTGGCGGTAACCCGCGCACCCATGCCGCGCACCCGCGCCTCCTCGGCCAGCACTTCAAGGAAGCGCGACTGCGGGTCGTCGGTCTCGTCACAATGTACATCGACCAGGCAACCGCTGCGCTCGGCCAGGTCCATTAGAAACTTGATCGACGACACGCCCTGATCACGGGTGTTCTCGAAGTGCGGGATACCGCCCACCACATCCGCGCCCATCGCTACCGCCTCGGTCATCAAGGCGCGACCATTGGCGTACGACTCGATGCCCTCCTGCGGAAACGCGACAATCTGCAGGTCGATCAGGTGGCGCATTTCTTCGCGGACTTCAATCATCGCCTTGAGTGCGGTCAGCTTGGGATCGGTGACGTCGACATGGGTACGAACATGCTGGATGCCGTGATCGACCAGCATGCCGATGGTCTTGCTGGCGCGGGTCTTCGTGTCTTCATGGGTATTGAGCTCTTTGCGCTCGGCCCAGCGCTCGATGCCCTCGAACAAGGTACCGCTCATGTTCCAGTTGGGCTCGCCAGCGGTGAGGGTGGCATCGAGGTGAATATGCGGCTCGATAAAGGGCGGCACCACCAGGTTGTGCTCGGCGTCGATATCACTGGCGTTATTCAGCGCCAGCGACCCGGTCTGCGCCTGGATCGCAGCGATGCGCTCGCCTTCGAGTTCGATGCGAAACAGCCCGTCCTTGCCACGCAGGCGCGCATTGAAGATGTTCATGGTTTTACTCCTTGCCCTGGGCTGCGGTCATGCGCCATATGAGCATAGCGACCGCAGCATTCATACGAAAAAGCGGATCATCGAGTGATTGCCCGCTCAGTTGTTCGATTCTGCCCATGCGTTGATTGATGGTATTACGGTGCAGGCCCAAGCGCGCGGCGGCCTGCAAGGCGTTACCGTTGGCGCCCAGCAGGGCATCGAGTGTGTGCAACAACGCATAAGGATGCTTGCGCCCGGTTTCGATCAGGCGACCGAGGGTCTGGCTGACGAAGCTGTCGATCAGGCCGCGGTCGCTGATCCCCTGCAACAGGCGCAGCACGCCCAGCTCGCTGAAGTCGCACAAGCCGCTGGCCGGGCGCAGGTGCTGGGCGACGTCGAGCGCCTGACGGGCTTCGTTGAGTGCCTGGCGATAGTGCGCGCAGTCCTCGGCCAGGCAGGACATGCCCAGATATACCCCGGCGTCACCGGCAATAACCCGCAACTGCTGATGCAACTGCGCCAACGCACCGCGCAGGTTCGGCACGTCAGGCAGCAATAGCACGAACAGATCGCCCGGCAACTGTGCCGTGACAGCGCCCGGCAGGGTGCGACACCATGCTTGCAGGCAGTCTTCCAGCGCTTGCTGGCTGGCCTGCCAGAGGCGCTCGGCTTGCTCCGGAGCATGGTGTTCGAATACCTCATCGCCTGCCAGCCGCAGCGCCACCAGCCGCCGCGGCTCGTCCAGCGCCAGCTGCAAGTGCGCGGCGCGTTGCCGGGCGATGGCCAGGCTTGGATAATCGCCGGTCAGCAATTGCCCGATGATGTCATCCCGCGAGCGGCGCGCTTGCGCCATCTGCACCAACGCCGTACCGATCAAATGGGTCACCACCACCATCTTCAGCGCGTAGGGCTGCTCGATCAAGCTCAGGCCCAGTTGCTCGGCGCGTTCGATCACCTTCGGCGGAATCTGCTGAATGAAGCTGCCGCCAGTGAGGATCACCAGACCGGCGACGCCCACCGCGTCGCCATCCTCGACCAGGCTCAGCAGATTGGCCTCGCCGCGCGGGTGATTGATGCCCGTCACGAACACCAATTCACCGCCCATCACCCATTCGGCAATACCCTCGTTCTCGGCCACATAGGGCCAGCGCACCCGCCGCTGCAGGTTGCGTTGGCCAGCGCGCACGGTCATCTGTGCGAGCCCGGGCAGGCGCAGAATTTCTTCCAATGCCAGGCTCACGGCTCGACCTGCGCCAGCTCCCGGCGCCGACCGCCAAGCTCGAGCAGAACGATGTAGCACAGAGCCGAAGCACCGATCCCCACCAACGGCGCGACCCACGGCGAGCAGTAGGCCAACAGCGCACCGATGGCGTAGGCAGTTAGCCCTTTGAGGTTGTAGCGTGGCAACTGAACCGAGGCCAGCGCCGGGTACTTGCCGCGGTGGCGGTACCAGAAATCAGCCATGATCACCCCGCCGACCGGCGGAATGATCGAACCCAGCAGCACCAGAAACGGGATCAGCAGCTCGTACATGCCGCCAATCGCCAGAAGGATGCCCAGCCCCGCCGCGACCAGAGTTGCCGTGCGCCGGCGTTCGCTGCGCAAGAGATGGCAGGCCGCTGCCGAGACGTTGTAGATGGTCGGCCCCTGGATGGTCCACAGGTTCAGGCAGAGCATGATCACTGCAGCGAACGACAAGCCCTGCAGGATCATCACCTCGACGATATCGGCCTGCTGATAGACCATCGCGCACCATGCTCCCGCCACCACCATCAAGCCATTGCCGAGCAGAAAACTGACCACACTGGCGGTTACCGCGACCCGCCCGCTGCGCGACAGGCGCGTCCAGTTGGTGGCTTGAGTCGCACCGCTGGCGAAGGTGCCGAAGACCATGGTCACCGCCGCCGAAAATGTCATCGCCTCATGCGGCACTACCGCAGCCAGGCCAGCAAAGCCACCGGCGTCGCCGGTAGCGATGTACATCGATACCAGCAACAGCACGAACATCAACGGCACCGACACCCGCGACAGCAGGTCCAGGCCCTTGAAACCAATGATCGCGGTAATGCTGAAACCAAGACCGAACAGCACCATCAGCGGCACAGTGAAGCCCTCGGCCAGGCCCAGGATCTTCACCAGCACGATCGCCACCGTCGCGGTGCCCCAGGCGTACCAGCCCAGCTCGGCGAAGCCCAGCAGGAAGTCAGATAGCCGGCTGCCCGCCTCGCCAAAACAAAAGCGCCCCATCAATACCGTGTTCAGCCCGCTGCGCGAGGCGATGAACGCTAGGCTGGCGGCGTACAACGCCAGCAGTGAGTTGCCGATGGTGGCGATCCACAGCATGTCGACGAAATTGAACGCCATGCCCAGCTTGCCGCCGGCGAACATGGTGCCGGTGAAGAAGGTGAAACTGAACAAAACCATGGCGATTGGCAGCAGGCCCTTGCGGGCTGACTGCGGGGCTTCGGATAACGGGAATTCGCTAGGGGCGCTCATCGATGCTGCTCCGGGTTATGGATGGAGCAGCTAGAGCAATATGCGGGCCGCTTCGAAGGGGCCGCTGATCTCGCAAAAAGCGTGCGTCTGCAACAATGATCACTGTGCAGTCAGCACACTTTATTCAACATGACGGCCTCAGGCGTGTGCTTTATGACTCATCCCGAGGCAACTCTGCACCATTCAGGCACATTGCTATGGGAAGTTGGGAAACGAGCGTTGTGCTGTCCAGCCATTACGAGATGATCTGGAACCAGCAGACCACCAGGGTCAGCAAGCTGGTTTCCGGGGCCTGAGTATTAGCCACGCTGGCGCCGCCAAGGGTAAATATTGTTTATCTACGATCGTCGATTGTCAGACGATAGCGACAACGGCAAGATGCCCGCCGAATTGCTCAAACAAGGAACGTCCCCGTGCAAACCTCAGCATCATCCCTGCCCTCAGCGGTAGCCCCTGCGCCGTCACGCTATAACGTCTTCAAGCGTCTTGGCATGCTGGCGCTGGCGCTCATCATCTACTTTGCCGCAAGTGTGCTGGTGGTCCTGCCAGACCCGTCCGCGCCGCTCACCAGCCAGAAGCTGATCAACTCGGTAGGCTACGCCGCGATCGGCCTGTTGGTGCTGCTGTGTTTGCAGTACCGCAAGCAAGGCCTCAGGCAGGTGATCCTCGGCCAGCGCTGGCGGCGCCCGTTGCTGTGCGGTCTGATCGCCATGGTCGGTGCCTACACGCTGTGCGCGCTGCTGATGCACCTTTTGCAGATACCTCGCGAAAGCTTCATGGTGCACTTCTATGACGGCCTTGGCCCGGCCCAGATCGCCCTGCTCTGCCTGACTCTGGTGCTGTTCCCGCCGGTCGCCGAAGAGCTGCTGTTCAGGCACTACGTGATGCGCGTATTTGCGCTGGACAGTGGCCGCTTCTGGCAGTGGACAGCGATCGTGATCAGCACGCTGGTGTTTGCTGCGCTGCACAACCAGTACGACAACCTGATCACCTTGGTAACGCTGGTTGCCGTCGGTTTGATCCTCGCCATCGCACGGGTAGCCAGCGGCGGTTTGCTGGTGCCGGTGCTACTGCATGCCGCGGCGGAGGTGGTGGCGATTTCGATCAATTATCTGCAGATGGATTGAGATAACTGGAGACTCATTGGGCACTAGCGCCGAGCAGCGTTTTCATTCGGCGCCGGGCGGAATCCCATCTTTGTTCTTGTCTTTGAGCCGAGCCTTCTCCTCTTCGGTGGAATGAGCAGGCACCTGGCTGTCTTGCTTGTCGTCTTTTGGATCGGTCATGGCAGTTTCCTCAGTGTGTGGACATTGGGCAGCCCACCTGCGGGGCAGTTCAGATTAAGCAGCACCCTGGCCAGCGCAAAATGATTGCTTTGTTCAAGTATCAGGCGTGCCTACTGCCGATCATGAGGCTCCTCGTTCTGGAGTCTTGTCATGATCCGTTTTCTGCGCACTGCCTACGCCCCGCTGTTTCTGTTCGGCTTTATCGCCACGGCTTGCTGGCTGGTTGCTCGCCAGGTTCCGCTGTGGGCATTGATACCACTGCTTGTACTGGCAATTATCGTCTCGTTCGGCATGGAAAGGTGGTTGCCATTCAAGGCCGAATGGAACCGCAACCAAGGCGACAGCCTGAGGGATTGCCTGCATGCACTGTGCAACGAGGGCCTCAATTGCCTGAGCCTGATGGCACTGCCCTGGTTCGCGCGCTGGCTGCCCGATCTGGGGCTATGGCCTGAGCAGTGGCCGTTCGTCGTACAAGTTATTGTGACGATCATCTTTGCCGACCTGGGCATCACGCTGATGCACTGGGCCAGCCACCGCAACAGATGGCTGTGGCGGCTGCACGCCGTGCACCACAGCCCGCAACGGCTGTATGGTTTCAATGGTTTGATGAAACATCCGCTGCATCAGTTGCTCGAGGCGCTGGCCGGGATCGGCCCGTTGCTGCTGCTGGGTTTGCCAGAAAACGTTGCAGGGCTGTTGGCGTTCGCAATCGCTATCCAGTTGCTGCTGCAGCACAGCAATGTCGACATCCGTGTCGGCTACCTGGATCGACTGTTCGCCTGGGCACCGGTGCATCGCTATCACCACATCAAGTACGGCCGCGCAGGTGACGTCAACTTCGCGCTGTTTTTCAGTTTCTGGGATCTATTGTTGGGCACGGCTTTCACTCGCAGCGGATGCGAGCTGCGGTCTAGCGACCTGGGGATTGGCTCACAACCCGACTATCCGAAGGCCTACCTGCAGCAGCTGGCCCAGCCCTTCAAGCGCCCGGCAAGCAAGCACCCGGAGCCACGCCTGCCGTGCCACCTGGGTGGTGTGCAGGCAGCAGACGCAGGTGCAAGTGACGCAGGTTCTGGCGGCCACTGATGCCGAACATGCTGCGCAGTGTTCGCGACAGGTGCGCAGAGTCGGCAAAGCCTGCCGCGTGAGCGGCCTCGGTCAACGAGCTGCCTTGCATGGCCAGCATCAAGGCCAGGCGCAGTCGCCGCCAGAGCACCATACGCCTGATCGAAACACCCAGCTGGCTGTCGAACAGCCGTTGTAGGTGACTCACTGAGGTATGCACATGACGAGCAAGCTCTGGCGCACTGAGTTTCTCCAGCAGGTGGTCATCCATCTGCCGCAATACCGCCTGCAAACGCTCTGGCAAAGGTTGCCGCCGAATAGACTGAACCGTGCGCGCCAGCGCGGCCAGCGAACTGTGGTCCGCTTCGGCGATGGCACGCAGGCTGGCGATTTCGAAAGAAGACGGCTCGGCATAGACAGCCAAGACCTCGGCATCGGTCACCTCGACTGCATGAGCCTGCATCGACTCGGTCCATTGCCACGGGCCGGGCTCGCCCGCCAGCAGCACGCTTAGGCACTGATGCGCGTAATGCCGGTGCGGGCTGGCGTGGCCGGTCAGGCCTTTGAATAACGCGAAGTCAGTGCCCAGCCACAGCTCGCCACGCCATGGCTGATTAGCTCTGATCGACTTCATTGCATTGCCCTCCGGATAGCGGCGCACCAGCACGCCGCGGTAGCCAGTCGGTATTGAGTCAGAAATCGACGGTCGCCGATAGCTGAACAGTGCGCGGAGCCCCAAGGCCAAGGCTGGACGTCTACGGCATGCCCCAGTAGGCCTTGTTGGTGAGGTTGGTCACGCTGCCGCGCAAGGTCACGGGATAGCTGGCCGCGGTTACGCTGCTCGCCACCAAAAGAGAAGACGTTGCTGACCGGGTCGGTATAGCTGCCTGGGCGTTCGATCTGGTACAGCGCCAAGGTATGGGTGAAGCTGCCCAGGTCGAGCTTCAGGCCGACTTCTTTCTGCTTGGATTTATAGGGGGCAAACACTTCGCCGGAATTGGCGCTGGTGATCGGCGCGACTGCGCCTTTGCTCAACCCCTCGATGTAGTTGGCGTACAGCGACAAGTCATCCGTTACTTTGACCAGCAACGCGACGGCGGGCGTCGTGGCGCTTTCGTCGTAACGCGAAGTGCGATCGCCGGTGACAACGCTGAAGGTGTCAGTCAGCACCTGCTGACGACGCACGCCGACGGTCAACTGCAACCGATCATCCAACACCGACAACGTATCGGCGACACCGTAGCTGGCCAGGCGATTTTCCAGATGTTGCACGGCCGGCCAGGACTCGTCGGCAGCCGCCCCCCAGACCGGATGGTAGATATTGGTGGTGACATTGGCACCCGGCACCGAGCGGCGGCCAAAGTCCTTTTGCTCGTCATCATAATGGGTGGCATTCACCGTCAGCTGATGACCGATACCGAAGGTCTCGAAGGTTGCGCGCAGGCCGGCTTCAGCAGATTTTTTCTCGAGCTGCATTTTCAGCTGGCCCGCTCGAACATTTCCGGTTGGGCTGCCTGCAGTGCGGTGCCTTCGATGTGGATGGCGGGCAGCACGGCAGCGCTGCCTTGCTGCTCCTGCTGCTGATTGTCTTGCGCAGCCAACGCCTGACTGCCCAGTACATCATCCGTCGCTCGGTGGCGACCGAGTCGATGCTGGCCAACATCGGACACCAGGCGCATATCGCCCAGGCTTACGTGCTCTCGCAAGACAGTGCACGCTGGCTGTTGGCGACTGTTGCGTTTCATTGTTTTGCAGTCGCGGATACGGTGTATTCGGCCACCAGCCTGGACCCGCTGCCAGGGGTCGATCAGGAGGCCGAGAAGCTTGAGATGGAGGCAGCACTGGTCCATGGAGTGCGCGCGCTGATCAATGGCGCAGTGGGAATGCTGGCGCAGGCCGGGGACGGCGTGTAGCTGCTCGCGTCTATCAACCGGCGATGCTACTCTGCAAATCTAAATCGTCGTCGCAGGACTGGCCCATGAGCTTCAACTGGCATTCAGGCCCCTTCAGTCGTTCCACTCCTTTGGACGATCAATACCGTAACACCCAAAAGGTCCGCCAGTTCCTGACCGCCGAATGCGGTGACGGCTTTAAGTTCGACCGTCCGTTCATGGCCTGGATCAAGAGCGGTGCTCCAGCAACGATGGGTGATGTCGCAGACGAATGGCTGCGTAGGAACCGCAGAGGCTAGCAAGCGACCAAGATTGCCTGAGCCTGAATCGATCCCCGCCAAGCCCACTGCCGAGTGGGCTTTTTCACGTCTGGGTGAAGGCCCGATCCCGCCTTCGACGAACATGCAGCGGCAACGCGCTTAGTAAAGTATTTGTCAGTTTTGTGTAAACAAAATTGGGTAATTACTTTTAAATGGTTCTCATTTGCGATACCGTCCGACCCCGATTGCGTTCTGCCTCTTGAATCCAACCGATCGACAAGGACTGTTCCACGATGCCACGCCCACCGTTCTGCCGTGCCCTGCTCACCCTGGCGCTGATCGCCGCAAGCCCTGTTCAGGCCGAAGAAACCCTCGAGCTAGAGCCGCTGCCTGCCACTGAACTGCAAGCTTCGTTCGTCACCGCTAGCGGCGGTGGCACTGATGTGCGCGATGCCCCGGCCAGCGTCAGTGTCATCACCCGCGAAGAGATCGAGCGCCAGCCGGTGTACGACCTCAACACCCTGCTGCGGCGTATCCCCGGCGTGACCGGCGGCTTTGGCCCGGTGGGCGAGCAATCGAAGATCAAGCTGCGCGGCCTGGACGACAAGTACACGCTGATTCTGGTGGACGGCAAACGCATCGGCAGCTCCGCCGACACCAACTACCGCCGCGACCTGGGCCGCCAGGACATCAACTGGATCTCGCCGAACATGATCGAGCGGATCGAGATCGTGCGCGGGCCGATGTCGTCGCTGTACGGCTCGGACGCCATGGGCGGCGTTATCAACATCATCACCCGCAAGGTCTCCCGTGAGTGGAGCGGCTCGCTCAACGCCAACACGACCATCCCGGAAGACTCCGACCGCGGCCAGACCAACCAGACCAGCGTCAACCTGTCTGGCCCGATCACAGAATCGCTGGGCCTGCGCCTGGGCGCCAACCTCACCCGGCGGGCGGCCGACGAAGTCGAACCGCGGGTCGATACCCTCGGCGACTTCGTCTACAACGACGGCGCTGGCGGGGCCAAGGACCACAGCGTAAACGCCCTGCTCAACTGGCAAGTCAACGACAACCATCAGCTGTCGTTCGAAGCCACCCAGGGCGTGGAGCGCTCCTGGTCATCGAAAAAAACCTTCGGCGACTGGGACGAAACCATTGGTGAAGGCTTTGGTGCTGCGCGCCTGACCCGAGATAGCTTCATCATCTCGCACAACGCGGACTGGGGCTTTGGCACCTCGCGCATCGACGCCTACCTGAACAAATTCAAGAACGACATCAGCTGGGGCAAGGCCAGCTCCGAGGAAAAGATCGTCGAAGGCAGCCTCAACATCCCGTTCGATCTGCTGATCAACCAGCGCCTCACCGTTGGCGGCCAATGGAAGCGCGAGCAACTGACCAACACCGATACGCTGGGTACCGTCCCCGTCGATTATCAGGGCAAGCCAGTCAGCGGTGCGGAACTTGAGGGCGACTACTCGGCGCTGTTCATCGAAGACGAACTGTTCCTGCTCGACAACCTCTCGCTGACCTTGGGCAACCGCTTCGACCACAGTGACGAATATGGCAACCACAACAGCCCGCGCGCCTACCTTGTCTACCACCCGCACCCGGACTGGACAGTTCGCGGCGGTGTGTCGCGAGGTTTCCGTGCGCCAAGCCTGAAAGAAGGCAGCGCCGGTGCGGCAACCAACTCCGGCGGTCGCGGCTGCACGTCGCTGCGGCCGCTGGGATACGTCACCGGCGAATGCTGGATGGCCGGCAATCCAAACCTGCGCCCGGAAATCAGCACCAACAAAGAAATCGGCGTGTCCTTTGACCACGACGGCTGGGAAGCAGGCCTCACCTACTTCCACACCGACTTCAAGGACAAGATCGAATACGCCCCGCTGGGCAACTTCCAGGGCCGCTGGTGGACCATGCTGGAGAACGCCGACAAAGCCCGCACTCGCGGCTGGGAAGGCAGTAGCAAAGTCCCGCTGTGGGAAAACGCCAGCTGGCGCACCAACGCCACCTACATGCTCGAAAGCCGCAACCTGTCGACCGGACGCGACCTGATCAGCGCGCCGAAACTGTCGCTGTTCAGCGCCATCGATTGGCAAATCAGCGATCGCATCGGCACCGAGCTGTCGGCGCAGCATGTTGGCAAGCAGCGCGGTTTGGGCACTGACTTCGTCAAGTCTTACACCACCTATGACTTGAGCGCCAACTGGGCGGCGACCAACTGGCTGTCACTCAATGCCGGCGTGCAGAACCTGCTCGATGAAGACCCGCGGGATGAGTCGACCAGCTTTTACGTGCCGGGTCGGGCGTACTTTGTCGGGATGACGACTTACTTCTGAAGATTGTCTGGACATCAGGCAAATCATTATAGGAGCGGCCTTGTGTCGCGAAAGGCTCGCGTAGCGAGCCCGGCGATATTGGTCGCGAAGCTGACCACTGGGGCCGCTGCGCAGCCCTTTCGCGACACAAGGCCGCTCCTACGGAAACCGCGTGATATCAAAGCCGGTCGCAGCATTTGCGGCGACGGCATGAGGCTAGATGCGCTGAGATTGGCCTGCTTGAGGTTAAAGGCGCTAGGAGTATGTTTGGGAAATGGACTACAGGCAAGCGGAAAAATCTGCCTTTGGACATGATTTGACGCGGCCTGAAACAGGTTTTATTGTCCGGTAATACGTTGTTTCCAAAAGCCTCTGAGGCACTGATGCTCCCTGACTCAGCATTCTATACAGCACGCGGAAGACGCATAGCGCGACTGCGTGGCAAAGTTGGGCTGTGCATGGTCGCAGCACTCTCCTTCCTCGCCGGCATGACTGACGCAGTCGGGTTCACCGCAACAGGTGATTTCGTATCCTTCATGAGCGGCAATACCACCCGCCTTGCCGTTTCAATTGGTGAGCGGGACTACAGCTCCATCCTCACCATCAGCACTCTGATCGGCGCGTTCATCGCTGGCAATGCCATCGGCGTGATCGTCACGCGCCTGGTCGGCCGCCGCTCCTGGCCATTGCTGCTCTGCGTAGGCGCCCTGCTCTGCCTGGCGGGCTTGATCTCGATAGCACTTTTCTCACTGGTGTGCACTGTCATAGCCATGGGCATGATCAATGCCGTGGTCGAGGAAGTAAATGGTTTGCCGATCGGGCTGACTTACGTCACCGGCGCCCTGTCACGCTTCGGCCGCGGGCTTGGCCGGTGGTTGATGGGTGAGCGCAAGCCAGGCTGGAGGGTGCAGCTTGTGCCTTGGGTTGGCATGCTGCTGGGAGCAATCGTCGGTGCCCTGCTGCAAGGGTATCTTGGTATCACAGCCTTTGTGATCAACGGGCTACTGGTGTTTGCACTCGCCGCGTCATCGCTAGCCATCCCACGTCGCTGGCAGCGCAACTACATGCCCAAGTAGCTATGGCGGGATACGCATCTGAACAGAATGCAGCCCATCACAATTGAGAATTGCTAGGGATACCTGATCCGTTTAATGCTTCCACTATTGAGGCTATAGGAGGAAGCCACATACAGCGTTACCACCTGAGCTCTCTCAGCGAGGAAGCCTTTGTAGTGGTCTACTAACCCCCGGACTGGTGACCAGATCCTACTCGATTTTGATTACTACCTTACCAAAGGCGCCTCTGGCCAAATGTTCGTACGCTTCGCGTGCTTGATCGAATGGATACACGTGGTCGATTACCGGGCGAATCTTGTGCTCATTCAAGAATTCGTTCATTCGATCAAATGACGAACGTGGAGCAACGGCTATGCCGCGAATCGTTGTTTGTCGGAAAATCATAGGCATCAGGTTCAGGGTAGAGGTTTGGCCTGTCAGAAAGCCGATCTGTGCGATACGTCCACCTACCTTTGTTGCAGCAATCGATTGATTGAGGCCGTCACCGCCTGCTACATCCAGCAGCAGATCCACTCCCTTGCCGTCAGTGAGCTTCATAACTTCCTCTGCCCATTCAGGGGTAGTGCGGTAATTCACACCAGCAACAGCGCCCAGTTTTTTTACAGCTTCCAGATTGTCATCACGGCTGGAGGTGACGATAACCTTGGCTCCCAAAGCCGTAGCAATTTGTGCTGCAAAAACAGAAACACCTCCAGATCCCTGAACCAAAACGGTTTGGCCGGTTTCGATCTGGCCATAATCGACGAGCGCATACCACGCCGTCAGAGCAGCAATTGGAAGGGTCGCTGCTTCCTCATCTGACATGTTGTCGGGGGCACCTACCGCGCTGTCTTCATGGATGATCATGTATTCCGCCAGACCACCAGGCAATGGCGATCCAAAGCAGTAGTTAGGCTCATCCGGCCCAGGCATGCCGTCCAACCAACGTGAGTAGAGGTGTGAGTTGACCCGGTCTCCGATAGCGAAGCGGCTGACACCATCACCAACTGCCACGACAGTCCCCGCCGCATCGCTGACGGGGATCAGTGGCTTGGGCACCAGGTGAGGTTCATAGATGCCGTCAACGATCGCCTTGTCCCGGAAATTGAGTGATACAGCGCCGACTTTAACCAGCAGTTCACCCGCTTGGGGCACGGGGGTTTCCGTTTCGCCCTGTACCAGATTATCCAAGCCGAAATCTTTCAGAAGCCACGCTTTCATTCTTTGTCTCCAACAATTTTGAATGTGCAGGTGAGGAAAGCTCCTCCCTTACGCTGAGGACATTGTTGAGGTTTCCCGGCTATAGATAAATGTGCAGAAACGAACAGGATTGTTATCCTGATCAGCAACAATCACCCAGTTAACAGGTTTCCGAGAAGAGACGTATGGAGCTTCTACAGTCGATGCAAGTATTCGCCAAGCTAGCGGAGTTGGGGAGCTTCACCAAAGTCGCTGAGGCAATGCAGGCCGGACGCCCGCACGTCACACGCACCATTCAGGATTTGGAAGCCTCGCTGGGTGTCCGTCTGTTCCAGCGCACTACGCGTAAAGTAAAACTGACCGCTGAGGGCGAGCGGTTTTACGAACGCGTCAAAGAGATTTTAGCAACCATCGCAGAAACCACTTCCATGTTCGACCGTAGTGGATCGACGCTGCGAGGTCGGCTTCGAATTGACATCCCAACTGCATTTTCCCAGCGCAGCTTCATGGAAAGCCTTAGGAGATTTACAGAGGCATTTCCCGAAATCGAGCTTGCGCTAGGCGTGACCGACCGTACAGTAGACCTGGTAGCCGAGGGCATCGACTGTGTATTACGAATTGGTGACCTCCCGGATTCAAGCATGGTGGCCAGAGAAATCGGCACCGCCATCATGGTGACCTGTGCGTCTCCAAGTTATCTCCAAGCCTGCGGCGCTCCCATAACCCTACAAGATCTAGCAGACCACCAATGTGTAAACTTCCTTTCCGGTCAAAATAACAGACCGCTGCCTTGGCACTTCTCGATAGACGGCAAAGATCGTCCACACACGCCTCATGGTGGAATCACTGTGAATGAGTCGAATGCCTACGTTCAGTGCGGTGTTGCAGGCTTCGGCATTGTTCAAGCTCCTGGCATTGCCGTTGAGACATTCCTCGCAAGCGGAGAACTGGTTGAAGTGCTCAGGGCGTTTCGTCCAAAGCCTCGCCTAGTATCCGTGCTTTATCCAAGCAGAACGCATCTTGCGCCTCAGGTCGACGCATTTGTGGATTGGCTGAAGGAAGATTTTCCTGTGCACCCCAGCTGGTTCACAGCGCACTGACCTTCGCTCATATGCTGACCCCGCATTAGAACTGGCTGGTGCAAGATGTGTTCGGCAGACGCTTACGACCAGTGATCGCAATATGGCAGCCGTGAGTTTCGCCAAAAGCTGTGGCGCTATCGCATGCGCCAGAGCATGAGCCGCCGAGGAAATCGCTGGGATAATGCGCCGATGGAGCGAGTTTCCGTAGCTTGGAGTCAGAGTGGATACCGACCACGGGTTACATGACCGGGCAGCAAGCTCAACGAGACATTAGCCAATACCTGATGAACCACTACAACTGGATCCGACCCCATCAATGCAACGGTGGACTGGCTCCGGCGAAAGCTGAAAAAAACTCTGCGCGCCGCAGGTGTAACTGAAGAGGATCAAAAGTCACTGCTCGGGCACAAGAACGGCAGCATCACCAGTCATTACTCCGACGCTGAGCTGGGCAAGCTGATTGAGGCTGCGAACATGGTATCAACTACCGACTCGCGTGGGCCGGTGCTGACGATCTTGAAAAGGGAAATTTGGATGATCCCCGAAAAAGTCCCAACACGCAGAAATGAAAAAGCCACCCTGAGGTGGCTAAGTCATTGGGATTATTTGGTCGGGACGGAGTGATTCGAACACTCGACCCCTTGCACCCCATGCATGACAAGCCTCGGTAACGGCTTGATTACAATGGATTTCCGGCCCTGCTTTCGCTGCAACGAGGCTCAACGCGTCCGGATGAATCCCAGCAAAGTCACTTCAAAAGTCACTGGCCTCTGCCAGCCTGCCTGCGGCGTTCTGCCGGCCTACCCTTCCTTTATATGGCTACACCGTCCGACACCACCACGACTGCGCATAAAGCACGCCGTCGACTTCCTCCACGCCATTGATGTTGATGCCGAGCTGGGCCATGCCATTAACCTTCGCATCGTGTAGCCGCGGGATGACATCGGCGCCGGGCGAATGAGTGAACACCCAGGCCTGCGTCGACACCCTGCCCAGCGGCGCGCTGTGGTGATCGCCGATGTGAATGTCTGCCTTCAGGGCCTGGATCTTCCCCAGCTGATCAGTCGGGATGGCCACGCCCAGCTTGCGCCGCCGGACGATCAGGAAATACATGACATCGGCCCATGGCTGCGCAGGCTGTAGGTGACCACGCCCCAGACGGAGAACTCGTCTCCCTCCATGATGAACCGCGGCGCATACCGGGGATTATCCGAGCGCAGCACGATCTGCCGGCCAACGTAGTCAAGCCGCTTGCAGACCGGCTCGCCGTTGACTGCCGCGATGACGATGTGTCCGGCCCGCGCATCGATCGCCTTGTCGACGATCACCACGTCCTTGTCGAAGATCCCGGCACCCTCCATGCTGTCGCCGTCGATCTTGACCAGGTATACATTGGGCGCGTGCACCTGCAGCAGTTCGTCGAGGGACGTGGCCTGCAGGTCTTCGGCGTATTCGAATGGGTTGGCGGCTGTCATGCTTGGCCCAATACTGTATATGGATACAGTATCGTAAAGCCGGGCAACGCCGCCTGCAATCACCGCCTGGCGGGCAACGATCAATGCGCGGGCGTGCCCTTGCCGCTCAGTGCTTTGAGCTGGTAGTCAGTAACCGCCTGGGCATGGGCATCGTAGATTTGCCGCAGCCGCTCTACCTCATGGGCTGGAGCGCCCATGTCCTTTGCCTCGTGATACCGCTTCAGCGCGGCCGTGACCTGCAAGTACATCTCGTGGTCAGGCATCAGCACGCCGCTTGGTTCCTTGCTCACGGATCATCCCTCAGCTGGGCGAGGCGAAATTATCCCGCCCGCGCCCCAGCCTACCGGCAAGCGCTAATGCCGGCTACCAGCTGCTTCTCGTAACCGATGCGCTGCCGCCGCTCCGCCAGCAGGGCTCGAACCTTCACCTCCAGGATGTCGCCCTTGCGCAGGCCGTCAGCTGCCCACGGCGGCACGGCAACCTGCGGCGCACGGCACGGCACCTGCACCGGAACCTCGACACGGACGTACTGGGTTTCAGGCTCAGACCGCCCCGCGCAGCCGGCCAGCACGCAAGCGACTGCGAGCACCCCCACCCCGTGCAGGAATTTGACTGCAATGGTCATAGGCCAAG
The DNA here is from genome assembly GCF_052850745.1 of Pseudomonas sp. 1121_17. Classification (NCBI taxonomy): domain Bacteria; kingdom Pseudomonadati; phylum Pseudomonadota; class Gammaproteobacteria; order Pseudomonadales; family Pseudomonadaceae; genus Pseudomonas; species Pseudomonas sp. 1121_17. The sequence goes on along the minus strand of NZ_VXCX01000001.1, from coordinate 857,912 downwards.
CTCCTTGTCGATGATCGAAGTTGCTGCTGTGCACTGGTCACCCCCGGTCCGCTCCTGCTGCAGGCGGTTCGCCGCGGCGTAGTCGGTGTCGGCGCTGGCCTTGGCCGCGCCCACGGCTTGCTCGGCGGCAGCCTGGCGGTTGGCGGCGGCAAGCATCAGGTCGCCAATGGCCTTGCCCTGCTCCGTGGCCAGCCCGGCCAAGTTGTCGCGTGCGGCAGTGCACTGGGCGGTCTTGTCCTGCTGGTCATCCAGCAGCGGGCGGAAGTGGTGAGTTGCTGCCCAGGCACCCACGGCCATGCCCAGCAGGATCAGCAGGCCGGCCCCGGCGAGGCGCAGCGCCCAAGCATTCATGCCATCACCCGCACGGCAATGTCGTACAGCGCCTTGCGCTCAGCCGCGCCATGCGGCACGCGCCCAGGCTTGCCTGTGTTGATGATGCTGCCGATATCCTGAATGCGGCCGGCGTCGGCCAGCTCGTTGAGGCCGTGCGTCGCCCACCACCACGCAGCGGACTGGGCCGCGTGATCGGCCTGCTCGAGCAGTTCCGGCTGTTCCTCCAGTGGCAGCCCCAGCGCGGCGCCGGCGGCACGGTAGTTGTCGCGCCCGGTCAGCTGAATCAGGCCGCGCCCGCGGTACCGCCAGCCATCGCCCGACGACTCTGGGCCATTACCCATGCGGCCGCTGTAGACGCGGTTGGCGATCTTCTCCGGCTGACGGGCGTATGCCGGTGCGGTGTCAGCGGTGAACCGACTGGGCCAAGTTCGCACCAGTGCGTCGGCACTGTAGTTCAGGTTTTCCACCAGCACGCGCAGTTGCCCGGACTCGTGGCCGATCTGCGCCAGGAAGGCGGCGGCACGCAGCCGGCTGTCGATCTTCCAGCGCAGCATGGCGCGGTTGAGCGCAGGCAAAAAAATGCCCGCGACAGTGCGGGCCTTGGGCAGAACCTGCAGCAGCTGCTGCTCGGTGATGGGCATTCGGTTTCTCCAGACGTAAAAAACCCGCACTAAGCGGGTCTTTGTTTGGTCATATCTTTCAGATGGACTCAATCGCGTCGATAATGTTTTTCGCCATGATGGAGTGCCCTGCCTCATTGGGGTGTGCAAATCCGTCGATCACTGAAGCAGTTTCGACTTCATCGAATGGAGACAGGTTGTCGATGAAGTCGACCTGGTTCGCCTTGGCAACCTGGTCGACCATTCCGCGAACAACCTTCATGGTCATTACCGCCATGGCGTCTGCCTTCGATCCTTCCAAAACCGGGCCGGCAGACATGAGGATTACGTTCCCGCGAGGCTTGAGCTCATCCACCAAGCTCTGAAGTGAAGCATGGAATCTGGAGCCGTCCGGCGAAGCCGCCTTTTCGCCCCGGTCGTTGGTACCGAACTGTGCAATTATGAATTGGTCTCGCTCGGTTATGGCCGATGGGCCGTAGCGGCCGGAAAGGTTATACAGATTGTAAGTCCTAGCGGTCTGCCCGATAACGCCCTGATTTGTAAATCGCACAGTTTTGGGTATCTCCAGCCCGTCAATTTCCAGGGATCTTCTACCCGCTAAGCCCTTCGAATTGGTGCGAATTTCCACCTCTTTGTCTCGGACATAATCAAAAGCATGGGTGCGCCGCGCAACAGTCCCTGGAGCGGCTCTACCAGTAGCTCTGGTGCTGAATGTCCCAATCAGTCGGCCATCGACCAAAAGATCATAATTGTTGAACGCAATGGCGGAGGCTCGACGGTAGAGCACTGAAAACTGCTCCCCGGTGAACTTGAAGCGTATTGACTGAGGGCCAGAACCTTCCCCGGACAAATCAGTTAGCGTATAGGTCTTACCCGTCACGCTGTCATCTCGGTCAGACACGCTGACCGAATGGCCGGACCCGGTAGAATTCACCTGGAATGCACCACCTTCAGGGAAAACCTGAATGGTCCTAGTGTAGGTGACGGTGGACTCTCCCGATGGCGAAGCCTGCCAGTTGCTAACTACTGGGTCCGCTCCTGGCATGTACGTCTCTCCAACATATGCCCTGAACTTGTTCCAAAAGCTCGGTGTTGCCGACCAATCCCTCGGCGTGTCGAGTCGAGGTGTTCTCGGACTAACAGGCGCGTTCCCGGGGAGCGTTCTCCCCCACATGATGGAGTCACCAACTCCGACCACGCCAACAAACTGAACTAGCGGGTCCTGGAGAGATGACTTCAGCTTTGAAAGCTGCCCGCCATATGGCGAGAAACTGGGATGGTTCGCGCCGCTGGAACTCGAGTCTCCACAGCCGGAAACGAGCGCAGCTAGGAGCAATATGATGGCAATCTTTCGCATCGATTGAAGGGCCCGCATGGTGCAAAACGCCATTATACCCGACCATAACTACCCTAACGCTACCTACTGCGATTCAAGGGCGTTGATGATGTTCCTGGACATTACCGCATGACCCAGCGCATTAGGGTGAGTGGTCCCATCGAGGATCACCGATGGATCCACCGTATCGAATGCAGCAAGATTGTCGATGAACGCTAGGCTGTTTGACTTGGCTACCTTGCTCAGCACGCCACGAACATCACGCATCGTCATATACGCTGGGGCTGGCGGCTCTGTGCTGTCTGCCACCGGACCTGCGCACATCAGAATCACCTCTCCCAGCGCGGTGAGGCGAGTGATTATGGCTTGCATTGACCTTTCGAACTCAGCCCCTCCAGGTGGTACGCTGGTATCACCCCGATCATTGGTGCCGAACTGGCAGAAGATAAATTGATCGTAGGCCGTCACCGCTGTCGGACTGGAGTAGCTACCCGACAAGTTGTAGAGGTCGTACGTCCTCGCCGTTTGCCCAATAACACCTTGGTTCGTAAAGCGAACCGTCTTCGGGATCTCAATCCCTTCAATGTAGAGCCGACGAACGCCTGTCATGCCAGTGCTGTCGGTCCGAATTTCAATGACCTTATTGCGGACGTAGCCGAAGCTATGCAGCCGTCGGTTGTTGTCGCCCGAAACCACCCCATCTACCCCGTCCTGAGTCGAGAAGGAACCTTGATCGACACCGTTTACGAACAATCGATAGTTGATGAAGTCACCGGTGTTCGTCGCTCGAAATATGAACGTGAACTTGTCCCCGGTGAAGTTGAACTTGATGGACTGGTAGTTAGCGCCGCCCGGGGCTCCATCACTCAAGGTGTACATGAATCCGGTAGGGCTCGTAGCCCTCGCGGCGGAAGCCGAGGTCTGCGTGCTGCCGACCACTGTCAATGAGAACGGGCCATCCTTAGGGTAGATCGTGAGTGGCTTAACGTAGGTGGCTACCGACTCCCCGGACGGGCTCGCGGCCCAATTGGACAGGGTAAGCGCCGCCCCCTTCATGTACTGCCCGCCGATGTATCGACGGAGGTTATTCCAGAAGCTTGGAGAGGAAGCATTGTCCCTGGCGGTGTTCAACAGCTGGGTCTGGGGCGTAACGGAAGAGTTGTCAGGGAGCGTGCGTCCCCACAGAATCGAATCTCCAACTCCAGCGATACCAACAAACTGAACCAGGGGATTTCCAAGAGCCTCCTTGAGGCTTCGCAGTTGCCCGCCATAGGAGTTGAACTTCGGCGCGCTCGCGAGGAACTCATTGAAGAAGCCAGCAGGAAAAGTTGCATCCAAGATTTTGAATTTACCATTCACGTAATTGTTGCCACGTGGCGTAGAGTTAACCAGGTAGGTCTTCCCACCAAGATCCACAGTTCTTCCCTTGTGGACTACTTCAAAGGCAGCAAACGATGATGAATCATTTGTTGTGGCATTCCCCGCAGCGCCAAATGGTTTGTCCACTGGCGTCGGAATTTCCTCAAGCCGAACTTCCACTGTTCTTCCAGAATACTCGGAGAGGCCGCTCCCTCCTGCCGAAGCCAGTTGCTGCCGCAGCGCCGCATGCCCCACGCTTACGAAGTTGGGAGAATCGACCGCCCAGTTTCCTGTGGTTGTATATGGAAGCGATGCAGAGGCGGCAATCCGATAATACTCACCATCCTTCCTGATGATCTGGTTGCGGGTGGTTACGTTGATGCCAGCGGCATAGTCCCCAAGTGGCTGATACCCCGAAGATGCCAAAAACTGTTGAAACTGAGATTCTTTTTCAGCCTGGGCGATGTCGAATTGCGCTAAGCGATCCGCTTGGTCTTCGGTGAATTCCTGGTCTCGCAGTTGCTGAGATTGGTCGAACTCACGCTCCATACCCCGGATGGACTTACGGTTCTCGCCCGTCCTGTCAACCCAGGTATCAGCTTCACCGTTCGCGGCCTTATCAATGTTTCCAGCGTTGTCGAAAAGATCGAACGGGCTGCTGGAACCGTCCGGCTCAACTGGGTTTCCGGTGTTGTATCGCATGTTTTCTCCGGGCATGAAAAAGCCCGCTCAATGGCGGGTATGCTCGATAGGTTCCGGTCAGGCCGGCGGGAATTGATCGTCGTAGGTGTAAACGCGGTCGTCGTATGGCATTGCTTTCACCGCTACGTTTCCGTTGGCGGGGTCTGAACTGGTGATCAGTGCTGGGTATGCCCAGCGCGTGACGGGGCCGAACAGTATGTGAGGCGGCTCCAGCGGGCCGTCGACCACCGGCGTGAAGCCGAGGTCATCCACCTGCGCCGTGTAGTCGTCAATCCTGACCGCGGTGAATGGCCCGGCCAGTGTCCCGTCCAGCTTGCGGACGCCTAGCCGGTGCTCGCCGCCTGCGCTCCAGTCCAGCGGCTCGGAGGATCTGAGCAGAGTCCCGGCACCGGTAACCGCGAAGTCGAGCAGAATGGAGCTTTGGCAGCGCTTCGGCGTGTCGTCGGCAACCGCGGCGAACGTCAGATACCCGCTGTTGCGGCCATCCATCTCGGTTTCCCAGCTGTACACGTCCGTGCGGTACTTCTGGTGTCCGCGCCGCCGCATGCCGAAGCGCCAGGCTCGAGTCTCGTCGCTGAATCCGACTACCTTCACCCTCTCGACCTTCAGGCCCTCGTCGCCCGGCCAGCGGCACTCGACCGTCTCCCACGCCCACGTCGAACTGGAGAAGTACTCCACATCCACACCATCGAAGTCGTTTATCGACGGCATGGAGCCGTTGATCTTGAGCATCTTGGTCATGTTTTGCGGGGAGTATGTCTGCGTCTTTGGTCCGTACTCGACACTGAAGACTGAGCGTTTCTCGTCGCGCGCGGGGCGCAACAGTCCGTTGAACACGACGAGCTCACCGAAGCCGCAGGCAAGCGCATTGTTTACCATTTCCTTGACGGTGATCGACGAGTCCAGGGTCTCGTCGTACGTGTCGCCCCGCGCTGCGCAGGTGGCGTGGAAGGCAGCCCATTCAGGCAGGTCGAAGTCATCGTCGGTGTAACCGCGCGCCTTGAGCTGAGCAAGGCACCAGGGAACGATGTCCCGGGTAGGACCCTTCGGCAGCCAGACCCCTCCACTGAAGAGCGGCAGAATCCGGGTTGCCTCAAGGCTGACCTGGCTCTCAGACTGAGCCGAGAGGCGATCGCCGCCCCTTATGTCCAGCGCGATGACGGTGAGGCCGGGGTAGCTGGTGGGCGAATTCTGCATCCGTCCGCGCATGTCGTACCAGGTGATGTCGTCCCTCGCCTCATTGCTGTAGCTAGCCTCTCTTCTAACCCTCGCCTCTGCCCTCATCGGATATGGCAGGGTCGCGCGGTACGTGAATCCCTGGGCGTCCAAAGAGCCGCCAGTAGACACCTTGGTGAGGGTGGTCCAAGCTCCGGCCGTATCCATGTCGCGGTACTCGAGCGTGTGGTAGGCGGCCATTCCATAGATCTGTCCTTCCCGGCCCAGACCGCAGAGCCCGTTGGCGAAGAAGACGCTCCACTCCAGCTCGGTCACCTTCTCCCCCTCAGGGCAGCAAGCGAAGGGCCCGCGATATCCGCCGGTGAGGTTCGTCACGTCCAGGCTGATGATCCCGCTCACGGTCTGCATGGCGTTGAAGCCAGGCCAACCGGTGTCGGTCGAGCCCGATGAGGTCAGGCGTTCGACGGCCATCAGCGTGGTGCTGAAGGCAGTGATCCGGTATCGAAGGCCGCGCGGGCCAATCGAGGCCAGGCCCTGGCCAATGGTGAGGCCCACCACCGGCGCACCGCCGTCGTAGTTCAGCGTCATCTCTGCCAACTGCTCGGGCGAACCGCTGGTTGTGGCAGTACCCGTCACGCCAACCGGGGAAGCCCCGAGAATCGTTGACGCCCCAGAGGAAGAGACGGCCTGCCCTGCGAACGGGGATTGCTCAACGAATCGAACGCGCCCAGAGCTTTCCTCGGCGCGGATCGGTGTTGCCGACAGCTGGGTGTTGAGCGCCGATACCAGTCCAGCCAGGTTCGTGGTCGCGGCATTGAGCGTTACCGAGTAGTTCGTCGCGCCCCGGCTGATGGTGAAGACCAGCGGGGTGACGTTGAAGTCATACCGGGTCGGTGCGGCGGATCCAGTAAGGGTTGAAGCAGAACCAGGGCTGGCGGGTATTGCCGGGCTGTATGGCGTGTAGCTGTTGACCACGTACATCCCGGCGTTTGAGCCAGCGACTTCAATCAGCATGCCCACCGTCGGATTCAGCATCTCCAGCGGCCCACGCACGATGTCTCGACCCGCGCCGCCGTCCACCACGGTATAGGTGTAGGGGGCGATGACACGGATGATGATCCCACTGGTCCAGTCGCTGGGGAATTGGCCTGACCCCGTAGGCACGCTGATCGAGGAACCGTTGAACTGGTAGGCAGTGGCGCTGGAGGACCTGGTCAGGTTGCTTGCCAAGGTCAACTCAAGACCGGCTGAGCCGCTGGAGCTAGCGCCGACCTCGGGCACGTTGAACCAGTTGATGTGGGCGCTGTTGGCCGACAGATCTTCGCCAGGCTGGTAGATGGCGAAGGTCGCGTCGGCGCCAAGCGAGATGAGCGGCGTTTCACCGACTCTGACCTTGGATGCCGGGATGCTGTACTCACCCTCTCCCACGTACAGCAGCATCTCGACCCGCTGATCACGCGGGCCAAGGAATCGGCGGCGCGGCTGGGCCAGGTAGGACGGATAGGTGCGCTGATAGCCGGCGATCTGCCGGACAGCATCGCCCAGCTTCATCTTGTTTCCCTTGGCACTCGCCTCGGACAGGGGGTCGCCCTGCTGCGCGCCGACGTTGCTTGGCATGCCGGGCATCTTCGGCATGATCGCCTTGAGCACGGCCTTCGCGCCTGCGAACAGCGCATAGGTGATCGAGAACGGGTCGGTGCCTTTCGGCTCCATGTAGATCTGCAGCAAGTCGGACGGCTTGAAGCTGACCTTGTGCCACAGCGCCTGGTCGATCAGCTCATCATTCAGGACGACGCTGATCGGCGGGCTTTCGCGTCGCTCGTAGGACGGTGCCTGGCTCTTCAGCCACTCCTCGATCTTCTGTCGGCGGTCAGTCTTCCAGGTGCCCAAGGGCGCCGTGTCACTTAGCTTGTTCGGGTAGAACTCGATCACGGTAATACACCACCCTTGGGTAAGCGGCTTCGAACTCGCCGGTTGTCCGGAGGCAGGCGCCACCGGGGTTTGTGTCGATGACCTTGAGTCGGCCTTCGCTCATCACGACCACGCCCACATGCAGGCACAGCTCGCCGCGGAACACCGCAGCAATCGCCGCCGGCTCAGGCTGGCACTGCTCCATGCCCTGGCGCAGATCGTGGTAGGCGCTGGTGTTCTCGCGGATTCGGTCCTTTCCAACAGCGCCGAGGGTCGGCATCAAAGGCAGCCCGAACATCAGGTGTCGCACGGCGATGCACAGCCCCCAGCAATCGAAGGCAATAGGCCCCCGTGCACCCTCGCGATACGGGGCGCGCATGAATTTCTCGATCATGGTCAGATGTACTTCAGGCCGGGTGCCAGGGAGGCGGTGAGAATGCTGCGGATGCCGTTGGTGTTGAGCAGGTCAAAGAAGCCGCACGTCAGCTTGGCCACATCGTCCTCATACTCCCGGCTCAGCACCGTCATGCGGTAACGCTCCGCGGGGAACGAGAGGTCGGAGGCTAGGTATCGGCGGAAGGTGATGAAGATGCGATTGCCGGCTTCCTTGGCCGCCTCAACCACCTCCTGGACCTCGCCGGTGACGTTGTCCATGCCGATCACGATGTTCTGGAATCCGCTGTTGTCGTTCTTCGGCAGGGCCAGATCCATGGCCAGGGCGACGAAGGTGAGCGTCCTGCCGTCCTCCGTCACACAGGTTCGATCCTGGTAGCCGGAGCAGTAGAGGTGCGAGAACGTGCTGCCCTCCTCCCGCGCCTCGATAGTGTCGACCAGTTCGCCCTTCCCCGAGGCGTAGCATTCTTCGATCAGGCTCATGCTTCTGGCCACTCCCTATTCATCGCCAGGTCGATTACGTTCTTGTTGAACCAGTAATCTGGGAACTGCTCCCATCCACCGGGAATTAGTGGCCGTTCCTTAAGTTCGAGGATTGCCGAATACCTCCAGCGGCTGACCTGGGTGAGGTCAGGCCCCTGGTAGATCCCAGTGAAATGCGCCTGATAGGCCTTGAATCCGGCCGGCGTCTGCAGAGGCATCTCGAACCACTCCATGCCGTTCGACAGGGTCCGCGCATACCAGGCCTCGAAGAAACCAGCCTCCGCCTCGTCGAAGTTGAAGTTGAACTTCACCTCGGTCGGCACGTAGCTGTGCACCACCCTGTAACGCTTGCGACCCGTAACCATCGGGGTTGCACGCATGGGGTCGACCGTGCTGAGGCCGTACCCCTCTTGCAGGGGCAGTGGCAATTCTGCCGGGTACTGAATCATTGCCACTCCTCGTTATGATCCCTGTCGGACCAGTCCGTATGCGCTTTCAAGGGCTTGTGCCCGGTCGCCGCCGCCGAAGATGTCAGCCACGAAGGCATCAACCTGGGTGCTGCCGTCATCTCTGGTGCTTTGCTGAACGGTGCCGGCCCGGCTTTGGTCCTGAACCAGGTTCACATAGACGTTGGTCTGCTGCGCTGCGCCGGACTGTTCGCCCGAGCTGCTGATCTTGTTGACCGAGACGTTCTCGCCGGCAAAGGAAACCCGCTCATTCGAGTTGATTGCCTCGAGCAGCTCCCGGTTGCGGGACGTGGCCTTGGCGTTCACAACGAACTCGCCGTTGCTGAGCCGCGCCGGGATGCTGTCCGATGTTCCCGTGCCAGAGCCAGAGACGTATCCGCCAGTGCTGAAGCCTTTGATGAGCGCGAAAGCAGCCAGCAGCGCGCCGCCGCCAACCACGGCAGCAGCGCCGAACGAACCGATGGATGCGACCAGGGCGGCCGGCAGCCAAGCGGCCAGCGTTGTTCCTGCTGCAGCTGTCTGGGCTGCGGTGGTAGTTGCCGTTGCCGCAAGGCTGGATGCTGTAACTACACCGTCAGCGGCAACCTTGGCTGTAGCGACCGTCGCCGCCCCAGCGGTTTCTGCTGCGGTAACTGCTCCGGCCTGAGCAATCTGCTGGGCCGCAACTGCTGCCGAGGTCTGCCCAAACAGCAACTGCATCGTTTGGTTGATGGCCCACTGCGCGGCCATCTGGCCAAGCGAGTTGATGACGCTGCCGAGCAGGCTTCGCGTGACGTTGGTCACCGACTCCCCGAAGGTCTGACCCTCCAAGGCCATACTTTGGAAGGCGCTGCCTACGCTGGACTGGATGCTGCCGAATGCTCCCGTGAACAGCGCCTGAGTCTGCCCGGCCACGTTCGTCGCGCTGACCTGGAAGTTCTGCAGTGCCGCCGTCCAACCATTGATTGGGTTGAGCATCGCCTGATCCATCTGCGCCCAGCCAGCCGTCAGCGCGGCCTGCTGTTTCGGCAGGAACTCCTGAGTCAGCGAGATCTGCGCCTGCAGATCCTGCCGCTGCTTCTCCGTCGTGGCGTTGGCCAGTTCGGTGCGCAGCTGAAGGATGCGGTCATTGGTCTGCTGCTCGAGCTGCACGCGCTGCTGCATGCGCGCTGTCTGCTGGTCTCCCATGCCCACGCCGGCTGCTGCGACGCTGTACTCATTCCGCTGGCCGGCCAACTGCCGCTCAAGTTGCGCCCGGTACTGCTCGGCCTGGGTGAGGCCTTGTGCGCCCTTGATTGCTGCGGCGTAGTTGACTGAGGCCTGCGCCAGCGCCTTGCCGTATTCCTCCTGGCTGATTTTGCCTTTGCTCAAGGCTAGGTCGAGCTGGGTTTGCTCTTTGGTAAGCGTGCGGGCGGCCTGGGCGGCAGGGTCGTACTGGTTGTACAGGCGAGCGAAGGTGTTTTGAGCTTCAGCCACGCCGCGCTCATCTTGGCGAGGCGTCTTCGGCTTGGTTTTATCTGCGTACTTGCTTTCGATAGCCGCCACGCGCTTGGCGATCTCTTCTTCGCTCCTGCCGGCCTTCAGCCCAAGCTCGCGGGCCTCGGCTATTTCACTTCGCTTCTTGGACTCCTTGTCCAAGTACTCCAGCTGAGAGCTCGCCCAGCGGGCCGCTGCAGCGATTCGCCCCTGATTGGCATTCGTCTCGTCTGCCTCAGCCTTGGCTGCAGATGCAGCGGCATCGCGGCGCTCACCCAGAGTCTTTATCTGAGAGCGAAGAGCCTGGTTCGAGTTGTCGCCAAAGCTGAATAGGTTAGACAGCGCTCCGGTAAAGCCACCCTCTTTTCTCGTGTCCAAGATGCGCTGCGCGATCTCGATCTGCTTGTTGTCGTCAGGGAAGAGCTCTGCCTTGACCTTGGCGTAGGCGTTACTGATGGCAGTGCCGACATCGTCCCAATCGCGCTCAAGCTCTGACAGGGAGTCCCTGTACCGCTGAAGCCTTGTCTGCGCATTGGCGTTCAGTGACTCGCTCAACGAATCCAGCGCTTCCTGCTTCTTGCCCTGGCTTTCCAGCCCTGCAATGACTTCATACTGGGCCGCAGTCACCAGCCCGTACTGCTCGCTGATTTTCTGCGCCGCCTTGGTGGCGCTGTCTCCGAGCCCGCCGAACGACTTCGCCACATCATCTGCAGCTTGCCCGGTAAACTTGGCAACAGCTGACGATGCCTGAGCCAAATTTCTGAACTGGGTTTCACTGGAGCGACCGGATGCAGCAAGGGCAATTACGGCAGCCTTTGCCTCGGACAGATCACCAGTCACTTGGGCAGCTGATTTGGCGACTTGCGACAGTCCTTCTGTCGTCTGCCCTGAGTTAGCAGCGCCGGCGAACAGCGATTTATTGAAGGCGCTGACCTCTTTCTCTGCGTCGTAGAAGACCAGAGCGAGAACTCCAGCGGCGGCGGCTGCAACCGTGAACGGGTTGACAAGACCGATTATGTATCCACCCAAAGCCCGCGCCGCAGGACCAATGCCGCCGAACATGTCCTTGAGTTGGCCGCCCTGTTGAAGGAACACCTGGAGGGGCGCCTGGCCTGCCTGAAGGCTGACTACGATGTCAGTAAACTGAGCCGGAATCCCTCTCAATGAAGCCTGGTATGCCTTGGCCGACATCTCGGCCTTCTTCATTCCGTTTCCAGTTTCACCAAGGGCATCGCGCATGGTGTTTATGCGCTGCGTGTACTCTACAAAGGTTTCGCTCTCGACTATTCCGGCTTTCTTGAGCTTGGCCAACTTGTCCTGCATTTCATCCAGGCGGCCGAGCGCGGCAACGGTAGGGTTGATCTGTCCGAGCAGCTGCGAGAGCTCCTTTCTTTGCTCATCCAAGCTTGCCGACAAGCCCTCCGTGCTCTTTGATGCACCCTCGCCGGCTTTCTCTACGCCCTCCAGAGATTCTTTCAGGTCGTCCGCATTGCGCTTGGCGCCCCGCGAGTCGATCGTTACCGCCAGGCGGGATTCCTGCGCCATGTCATCCTCCGGCGTCAACGCCTCTTGGGTTTGTTTTTGGATTCAGCAGCGGCCTGGGCCTTCTCGTGCTGCTCATCCCAGTGCTTGCGGAACTGATCGTCGAGGGCGAAGACAGCGGCGTCGAACTCTTCGCGGCATATCGCTGATGGGTAGCGGCCGAGGTATTCCGTGATCGCCAGCGGCGCGATTGGCGCGGGCGCGCCGACCATGCCTACGTACTGCCGGGACCGACTGATGTATCCGTAAGCTTCAAGGATCTCAGCGGTTACGCCGTCAATCTCGGGCTGCGGCGGCACTGGCGACACACCTTTTAGGCGGTCTCGCTTCCAGCGAGCCTTTTCGTTCGCCTCGCCGGCCCAGTCTCTACCCCACAGGTATGCCGCAACTACTTTTCAGCGGTGGCTTGGGCATTCGCTTCAACGCGGCGCGCGATATCTGTCGCAGTGCGAAGCGCCAGGAAGTAAACGCTGTTCATCTGCTTGATGAGCTGGATGCACAGCTCTGGCGTGTAGGCGGCCGGCTCACCCGGTTTCTCTTCAACGTCTACGCCTTTCCAGTCCTTGATCAGGTGCTTGGCGGCTCGATGAACAGGTCGTCATCGGTTTCCAGCTCGACGTCAGGGATGGCGCCCAGGCTGAATTCGGCAGTGCCCACGCCTGCCTGCTGGTTGATCAGCGCCAGGTGGCGGTTGATAAGCGCCTGATGGGATTTGTAGAGCGGACTTGCGATGGAGCCGACCAGAATCTCGGCGCCCGGGGCGAACTCGACCCAGCGCTGACCGTTGACGTCCAGTTCTGGCTTCTTTGCGATGGTGAAGGCCATGGTATTCCTCTTCGGTAAAAGGCCCGACGCACACCGCAGGGCGCGCCGGGCAAAGGGTTAAGCGGTGACGGTGACTGCGCAGGTGTCGGTCTTGGTGCCGTCTGCTGCGCTGGTCGCAGTGATGTTGGCGGTGCCGACGGCCAAGCCGGTTACCAGGCCGGTCGCGCTAACGCTGACGATGGCAGGGGCCGAAGAGGTCCAGGTGACCAGTTGACTCGCACCTACCGGCGTTACCGCTGCCTCGAGGTCGGCAGTCTCGTCGACTTCCAAGCTGAGGGTGTCAGGGGTGACGGCAACGGCGGTGATAGCCACGGGGCCTGGAATGCGGGTGATGGTCGGTGGGATGCGCCGGCCGGTGTAGCTCAGTTCAACCTGGATGATGTCCGTGGCCCCACCGTCCGGCCAGTCGCCGCTAACTTCCATCTCAGGCAGGAAGAAGGTGTACCCGCCATCGGCGTTGTTCAGGGTGAACTCGAAGCTCAGGGCATCGCCGGTCTGCTGCGCCTTCCAGTACTCGTAGGCAGTCTTGGACCAGCTCATGGTGATAGAGCCGGACGGGGTGAAGGTGGTCGGGATGATGTTGCCCGGGAACGGATTGCCGTTGCCGATGCAGCGCTGGGTCTGGACGGCGTTGTCGAACTGCAGGTTGAAGCTGTCGACGCAGGCGTTATCTTCGCCCAGCTGCACACCGTTGATCTTCAGGCCGGTGACGTCCTTGAACCCGTAGCGGCGCTGGTGCGCCTCGGCAATCGGGTTGAGGATGAACGAGGTGTTGTCGGCCTTGTCGGACCAGTCGATGGCCGCGAAGGTGGTGGTTACCGTGATTTCGTTGTCGTTTGGGACTTCGAAGTTCATGGTCGCGACCTGGGCGCCGCGGGCAATGGCCGCGATGCCGACATCGCTGGCGTACGATCCGATGGAGAACGAAATGCGGTCGTTACCCATGGTCAGCACGTTGCCGACCCAGTCCTTGCCGAAGCACGAGGCCATGAACTCGTCCAATGCCCCGTAGCGCAGCTTGGTTTCGATATCGCCACCAACATCCACGGTGGTCTGGGCGGTGCCCTGGGCCATGCGGTCGGCGCCGATCTCGTTGTTCTCTTCCGTGTTGTAGGTCGGCACCAGGCCGAAGCTGACACGGGTCAGCACGTTCCAATCGCCTGGCGGGGTGATGCCCGGCGTTACCTCGCGTTTCCAGGCGGTTGATACCTTGGCACCACTGGACATGGGGTGTTTCTCCTATCGATAGGCGTAAAAAAACCGCCATGTGGCGGTGCAGATTTTGTGCTTGGTCAGGCCGGTATGGTGCGGACCACAATGATCGGCAGCGGGTCGTCGTCGGGCCTGAAGACCACTTCGTCTTGCTCAAGCAACGGCTCGGCGTACTCAACGAGCGATCCGTCTTCCTGAATGGCTCTGGTGGTGTGCGCAACTGCGCGATCTACCACCTCGCCATTGAAGCGAACCTTCATGGTCTGGCTCATCAGTAGGCCCTGTAGGGTATCGAGACGTTTACCTGGAACCATCCGTGCCCGTCGTCGCCGATCGTGCTGGCTGATGCCGCGTAGCAGTCGAAAGGACCGGTCGGGTCGCTGTAGAACTCGAAGTGCTGAACCAGCGTGTCGGCGGCCTTGGCGATGGCCAAGGTGCCCTTGTAGCTGGGCACGAACAGCTGAATCATGATGATGCCGGTGCGGCGCACGCAGGGGCCGATGCCTGTCTCTGGCGCGCTGGCCAAGCCAGGAACATCCGCCAGCCTGGCCCAGATTGGCTTGCCAGCCGGATCGAACGGGCCCTGCGGGTTGTTCGGGTAGTCGACAGCTGACGCGGGAATACCCGCCCATTGCGTCATGCGACCAGTTACGATGGCCCGGATTTGTTCGAAGGTCATGTCCTGTAGGCCTCGGCGACGCCGTTGAACGACACCGCGTAAATGCCAGCCGGCGCCTGCTGGGAATGTCCATCCTCAAGCGCGCCTGCATAAGGCAGATTGTTCTGGATGAAGACTTGCGTGTAGGGCTCCAGGCCGGTTACCGCCCTGACTCCGTTCTGGATAGTTTCTGCTCCAGCCGGATCGACGCTCAGGGTGCTGGCGTACACTGGTGCACCAACGCTGACAATGTTGTTGCCCCGAAATCGGCCAGTATCGACTGGCGACCGCAGCACGATCTCGTTGAGCATGGCTATGGCGATTACGCGCACGCGCTGCGACAGCTGCTCTTCCACGACGCCAGCGAAGAGGCTTGGTGGCGTGCTCCACCCGCGCTTAGCCATGCCGAGTTAGCTCGCGAACTAGGCTTTCGTAGGCGTGTCTTTCGGCATTGGTCCAGACGTGCCCTGCTTCCGCCAAGGCAAGCGCCATAGAATCCAGGCCCTGCAACAGGAAAACGCTCATGACTATCTCCTCAGCTGGATCTCGTAGTGCGCCTTTGCAGGGTCGATGCCTGGGCTGACAATGCGGTAGGTGACCGGCTCGCCAGTGAGTAGGTCATCAGCCGTGATCTGGTGGCCAACCGCCGGGATGTCGGTAGTTTCATTCGCCAGGCAGATCAGCAGCACGTCACCCACCAGGATGTTCAGCCCGTCGATTCGCCGGCTATCGTAGCTGTCGAGCACGCCGCGCCCGGAGTAGGTCACGGGCTGCGCTGTTGTGGTCTCGCTTACCGGGTCCCAGACGCCAGGCCCAAGGTAGCTGCCGATGAACGGCACAACCGCATCGGCAAGGTCGTCATCGAAGGCCGCGGCCAGGTCGGTCTGGATATCGTCACGAAGACCCACGACTACCCCCGATTCACTGCGAAGCTGAAGGTGTTGCAGCGCCAGGGCGATACAAGCGCCAGGGCGAACTGAACACCCTCCGGCTGAGCACCTGCGGCACTGCGATCGATTGATGCAAACGTGCGGCTCGTGGATACCGATCCGGCCTTGACCGTTTTGGCCTCCAGCGAGCCCTCAGTCTGCTGCTGGTACAGCTGGCCGGTAGATGCGACCAGAGCCAGCTGGGCCCCGGCCTGCTTCACCTCATCAGGAACGGCATCCATGTTGACGCCGCACAGGTGAAGTGCCGTGAGGTATGCGTTGGCCTGCATGACCGCCAGCGCCTTGTTTTCGGCCGGCGCCCAGGCTGAGCCGAGGATGGCGTCGACGTCATCGACGGTGATGTAGGTAGCCATCAGGCCTCCGCTGAAATGAGTGGGGCCGAAGCCCCGGTATTACTTGGGCAGATCGTCTACCAGCTTCTGCAGCGACTCGGTCGATGCATTGGCTCGGTAGGTAACGCCAGCGGCGTCGAGCTTGGATTTCAGCTCGTCGACATGCTTCTCGGCCGCCAGCCGGTCTTGCTCTTCCTTCTCGGCGGCGAGGCGGTCCTGCTCGGCCTGCTGGAGGGCCTGCAGTTGCTCCTGCAGGTCTTCCTTCTCGGCCGCCAGCTGGGAGTTGACCTGCTGCAGCTGCTGGACCTGCTCGCCATCGCCAGTACCGCCGCCGTTGTTATGCGCGCCGGAGTTGTCAGGCTCGGTGCGTACCGACTCAACACCGCCGGTCTCGCCCACAGTCTGCGGGCCGACCGTGATCTCTCCAACGCTGCCGCCGAAGCCCCAGCGCGCCTTGCCCTTGGGGTCGATGTGGTTGTCTTTTGCGAGTGCCATGGTTATCTCCTCGAAATGGCTCTGTTACGAGCCCAAGGTGGAAGTGATGAACGCCAGCGGCACCTGCTTGCGCGCCCACTTGCGCTCCCAGTTGGTGGCCAGGGCCAGATCGGACCAGTTCGCCGATACCGGGCGGGTAGTGCCTGGGGTGCCGGTGATGGTCGCGGACAGGAAGGAGTAGCCCAGCGGGTGCACAACGAAGTTGCGGCGTGTCCACAGGGTTTCGGCACCACCGCCGTTGCCGCGGGCCTCTTCACGGTCGTAGGCCATGTCGTTCTCGTCCTGCTCCTCGGCATAACCGATGGCGCCAGGGCCGAAGATGATCGACAGGTACTTCTGATCGGGCGCGGTACCGATTACCGGCAGGCCGTCATCGAGCACCACCAGCATGTTCTGGTAGCGACCGAACTCGGGAACCTGATCGGCAATCGGAGTGAAGTCGATCAGGTTCAGGATCGACATCTCGGCATAGACGGCCGAGTGCATGGCGATCACGCTGAGAGCCTTGGTGCCGTTCGGGGTAACGATCTGCGGCGAGTAGTCGCCCATGGTCGCCCGGGCGCGGATAACTGCGGCAGCGGTGATCGGGCCGCCAGCATCAACCACCATGTCGCCGCCGTTGCCGGCCACGTTGTCGTTGTAGATGCCCACGACGGTAGCGATGGTGCGGCGCTGAGCCACGCGCTGCCAGTAGCTGGTCAAGCGGCTAGCGACGAACTCGAGCGGGTCTTGGTTGGTGATGTTCTTCACCAGGTTCATCGCAGCCCAACCTTCGTTGAGGTAGGCGGCGCGGGCTTGCATCTCGGCGCTGGTGACTGCCAGCGGCACAGCGATGTCGGTGTAAACGTCGTTCGAGTAGTTCGACTCGATGGACGCATCCAGATCGACCCACCACGGGAGGGTGAAGGTGTTGGATGGGCTGGACAGCAGGGTCGACATGTCGTTGTTGTTGACCAGGATGCCCGACTGGAAGAAAGCAGTCTTCTCGACGGTGTTGACGCGCATGTAGTCGCGCAGTTCGTCGCGGAAGACCACGTCGGAGAGAATGGTTGGCATTGCAGTTTTCCTTTACTTGGCCTGTGCAGCGGCCTTCCGGCGCGCGTGCTCGGCGGGGTCGTTTCGGCGGAGCTCAACTCGCTCCATACCGGTCATTTGGTCCCACGTTTTGGTGGCCCCGCCACCGCCGCCGCCAGCAGCCCCGCCGCCGTTGGCTTGAGAGCCGCGCACCAGTGAGGCGTAGCGCGGCTCTTTCTGAAACTCTTTGCCGAGGTCTTCCAGGGTGGATACCGTCAGGTTCCCGCTGGCATCGGTGACACGTACCTGGCCATCGACAATGCGCAGCCGGCGCTCGAGGAACTCGGCGAGGATCTCGGCGTTCGGGCCATCGGCAATCAATGCCGCGACCTTCGAAGCTGCGCCGGAAAGGTCGCGCTTCTCGATACCGGTCTGCAGATCTGCCAGCTTCTGCCGCTCGGCGGCCAGGGCCTGCTCGCTACTGGTGTAGAGCGACTCGTAGTCACCCTTGGCCTTCGCGGCCTCCACGGCCTGCTGCTCGCGTTGCTGCTCGGCATCGCGTGCGCGTTGCTTGGCGGCCTTCGCTTCGTCCAGGAGGGTCTGGTTCTGGCGCTTCAGGCCTTCCACGTCCTCGGCCTGGGGCAAGCCCTCAACCGCCAGCACGTAGTTTTCGCCCTGGGCCTTGTAGAGGGCCTGCAGGGCTGGCTCGAGTGCGTCGAATGCTGCTTTGTCGATCAGGTATTTCATGTCATCCCCCGGATGATTTGCCGTTGGCTCAGCCGCGGGCGTAAAAAAACCGGCTCAGGGCCGGCTTGGTGTTCGAGTTGTGAATTCAGGAGAACGGGTCAGCCGGCTTGGCGATCGAGCGCACAAACCACATGAATCCCTGCTGCAGATTGGTCTTGGCAAGGGCCAAGGTTCGCTGATCCACGCCCTCGATCTGGCCGATCTGCTTGAACAGTTCGCCGGCGTCGGCTTCCAGCGCCTTGATCGAGTTCATACCGTCGATCTCGCTTTGGGTGAGGTCGCGGTAGCCGGTGATCTTCTTGTGCTGGTTGTCCATGATGAGTCCTCTTCGTCAAAGTCCTGCACGCTCGAAGGCGCGCGGTTCAAGCTGCTTCAGCTCGTCCAACGTGATCTGCTTGCCGTTCTGGTCGACGAACTTGTCCAAGGTCAGCTCGCCTTTGCTGAACAGCTTGTAGCGGGCCGGGCCGAGTACATCGATCTGGAACGCGGCAGGCTGGCGGGCGAGCCACTGCTGGTAGGTCGTTTTGCTCGACACCTGCTCAGCACCATCAGGCCCCACTGCCGGCCTGACCGAGCCGGGAATCTCCCGCTCGAACTCAGGCTTGAGCACCGGTATCTCCGACGTCCGGCAGTTCCAGTGGAACGGCGGCGATGGAGCGCTGAATGGCACGACCGTGCTGTCGATCGACCGGCAGAACGGCGATGTGCGGCCATCCAGAGTGGCGATGCGGCGCTTGCCGGCCAAGATGTCTTCGTTGGCCTTGAACGTCTCAGCCCGCGCCGTGCTGGCCACATGGTTGGTCATGGTCCGCACCAGTGCCGATGCCTGGTCCTGCTGCAATTGATGCATGCTGGTCAGGCGCCGGGTGATCTGCTGGCTGGTTTCGCCCAGGGCAGACCCGATCTGTATCTCACCGACGATCTGGGCCGACTTGGCCGTGCCGAACTGGTCCAGCGCGCCAGCAATGCTGATGCGTTGTACGCCGGCGCGGGCCTCAAGCAGCATCGGGTCAGCCAGCGCAGCAGCAGCGACAAGATCAGCCGCCGGCACCTGCGTCTGCACCACGGCGGTTACCACCTGCCCAATCATCCGAGCGCTGAACGCCGCCTCATAACCGGCGAACTCTCCCAGATCCAGCATGGCCTGGCCCTTCATGTCGCTGTAGATGCCCTGCAGGTCTCGCTGCAAGGCGTCGATCTCGCTGGTGTACCTGCGCGTGCCGTAGGCGCTCAGGCCGCCGCGTACAGCAGCCTTGGCGGTGCTGATGGCCTTGGTGATGAACTTGGCCACCCGTTTCAGGTTTCCGGCGGCGTAGCGCTGCACGTAAATCTGATGGCGAGTGGTCGCGTCAGCCAGATAGCCTTCACTGCTCATCTACTTCACCTGGTGGCGGATCATTGCCCGCGGCGTTGCCGGTCACAGGCGGCTGAGCCTCGATGTCGTCGTCGATGTCGTCGTCGGTGCGATCCGACTCGATGGTGCCGGCCTGCCGCAGGTTCGTCCGCAAGTCGCGCTTGGCGATGATGCCCTGCTGCCACAGCTGCACCTGAGCCATGATCATCTGGGCGTCCATGGTCTCGTCGAAGAACTCTTGGTTGAGCCAGAAGACCGTCTTCGCCTCATTCGGCTCGCCCATCATGAAGCGCTGAGCCTCAAGGATGGCCAGCTTCATCGCCTCGGATACGTTGCCGGCGATGGTGCCCAGCACCGAGTTGTCCGAGCTGTAGCGGATGCGCACAGCCTCTGCAGTCTCAGCGCCGCCGCCCTTCTGGACGATCCGGGCGCCGATCATCAACATCTGGTCTTCTTTGTCCTTCATCAGCTCGCGGGCAAGCTGAGTTTCCTGAGCCTGCAGCATCACTGCTGAGCCGGTGGCGCCCAGGTTGTGCCCGCGGCGAGAGCCGATGTGGATGCCATTCGGGTTGCTCTTCACCCAGTCGTCAGTCGAGACGCTGGTGGTGATGAACAGGGTTGGCTGCGAGGCGATAAAGCCGGCCTCCTCCACCGTGGCGCTGTTGCCGTAGTGCAGGACGTTCACGTCGGCGATATCTTCGAGCGGCCCCTTGTCCACGGCGGCGTCGTTGTTCTCGGCGCCGTAGAAGTGGAACGGGATGTGGTCGAATGGCTTGCCGGCCTTGTCGGTCGGGATTGTCTCCTCGCCATCTGGCGAATCGTCGCTGTACACGCGCTGCTTGTAGGTTCCGCCGTCGAGCAGCAGCACCCGATACTGCTCGACCGGGTCAAAGGTGAAGCCGTCTTCGCTGGGCTTGTTGATCAGCTCAAGCAGCACCACCAGAGTGAGCCGTTTGCGCCCCTGAATCACATCCTCGCGCCAGTTGATGATGCTCAGCGCTGGGTAGTGGTGAATCCATGCCTGCATGCCTGCTGACTCAGCAGCGGTGCGCGGACGGCCTGATTCGCCTTCTACGCGAGGGTGATCAGCCAGGAATCCGCCGCGCCCAGTGTCCAGGCACTCGCCCACGGCCTCTTTGGAGACCTGCTCAAGGCTCGTGCCGTCGCCGCTGGTGTTCTCCAGCAGGTACTGCACGGCATCGGGAAGCTCGACCTCGGCGGTCTTGCGGAACACAGCCCCCAGCAAGCCGGTGCGCGTACGCCCCGTGATGTTGAGGAACATGGCCCGCTTCTTGAGCTGCTGATACCGCTCCAGGTTCTCGTCAGACCGATTCGTCGGATCAGGCATGGGCAGGTATTCGTCGTGCTTGCGGATCTCCCGGGCGCCGGCCACGCAACGCTTGACCAGCTTCCAGCTCGGCAGAGCGTCGTTGTACTCCTGCCGGGTTGCGCTGTAATTCGGCATGGTGGCCTCAGAAAGTGAACGTAACGGGGATGTTCGTCATCGGCTTGATGATCGGGTAGTCGTGATGAATGAAGTAGCCACCCGCGTCATTCGCGTGGTCGACGCCGGACTTCTTGTCTGGCTCACCGTTTGGGGCCCAAACCTGCTGCTCCAGGCCGTCTGCATATGTCGGGCAGCGCAGCGGGTTGATCAGGTAGCGGCGTTCGCCATTCGCGTTGCAGAACATGGCGTTCATGGCGTTGATGCGATCCTTCACCGGTGGGTTGGCGTTTGGTGCGACCACGCTGAATCCGGCCTGGCGCAGGATGGCTATGTCCGTCTCGCTAGCGTTCACCGACTTGCGAGAGCCGCCAGAGGCATCGGGATAGATCCTGATCTCGCAAGTCTTTTCGTAGTCCCTGCCGTTGTGCCGCCAGTAGCGCTCTTTGATACGCCTGATCATGTCCGGCGTGTCGAAGCCGTCGGTGAGCTCGTCTACCGCCCTCGGCTTCCCGTCAGGCCGCTTCACATGCGTAATCGCGGCCATCTTGCCGACGTTGAAGTCCATGCCAATGAACAGGGGCTCTCCAGGCTCAACGGTGTCGAAGCATGAATTCAGCTTCCTGTCGTAGGCGTGGTAGATCGATCCGGCGTTGAGGTTGACGAACTGGCCATTCAGGTAGGCCAGGATCAGCTGGGCCGGGTACGACTCCATCAACGAGGGGATATAGTCCGGCGGCAGGTTCAGCTCGTTATCGAAGGTGCTGGCCTGCACCAGACCATACATTCCTTGCAGCGCTGGCTTCTCGCGAAGCTGCTTCACGAACTGCTGGTAGACGAACTTGAACCCCTCGGGGGTCGTCGTCACATCCACGCCGTTCTTCAACCCCGGCACGTTGTAGCGCATCCGGGCAATGATCTTGCGCCAGGCGTGCTCAGCCTTCAGCGCAGGTAGAACATCGAGCTCATCGACCAGGGCGTGCCCGATCTTGAAGCCCACGATGGTCTGCGGCTTCTCCATCGAGCGGCAGATGGTCGTACTGCGGTACTGGCCGCCACTGTAGAACTCGACCTCTTTGTCGCTCTCCTTCGTCTTGACCTTCAGACCCCAGTCGAAAGCGACCTCCTCGATGGTTGGGAAGAAGATGTCACGGATCTGCGGGTAGGTCGGGGCGAAGTAGCCAGAGTTGATCCGGGGCCATTCCCACACATGCTTGCATATGCCCGCGCATCCCACCCAGGTCTTACCGGACCCGAAGCCGGCCACGAAGCCACGGAACTTGTTCTCCATCTGGAGGAATCTGGCCTGCGGCACGTTAAGCGTCGGCATCAGGCTTCCTCGCATCCACCACGTCTACCTGCACCCGAGATGGAGGCGCGTTGTCATGGGGGTTCTCGTTCTTTGTCTGGCGGTTCACATATACGTCGCCGACCTCTTTGGCTGCCTGCTCCAGGATTTGCAGTGCAAGCCCGTAGTTGCGCATGCCCTCAACCTTCTCGACCATCCTGGCCAGAGCCCGGAGGCGGTAGGCGCGGTTGGCGATCGGTATCTCTGCCGTCTCCTCGCGGAAACGCTTGCGAGTGTCTTCGAACAGAGTCCGCCAGCGCTTGGCCAGGTCTCTGCCAGCGCTCTTGGTAGGGTCGTGTGATTCACACTGCTGCCGGGTCACCTCAATGCCGAATTCATCTCGGACGGAGGCAGCTACCTGCGCAGGGGTATCGAAACAGGCCAAGGCCTGAACGATGAAGGCTTTCACCTCGTTGCTCAGGGCCGCCATAGGTTCTATTCCGTCTTAGGTCTGTCAGGGGTCAGGCAGACTTGAGCAGACAGGTTCCGCAGGCCCTCGAAATGTTGATCTTGGCCACCTCAGGCGGCCGGCTTGCAGCGTCGATCAGCTGCTGTACGTCAGGGCTTGGGCCATACCGGCGAACCACCCCGACAAACTCTTCGACGTCATGCCCACGCATCTCAAGTTTGGGCAGGCCGTCTTGGGTGAATGCCGGGGCGCCGTACTTATCGAGCTTGTGCGCTATGTGGTAGAGCTCGTGCTCGACCAGGGCGCAGAACTCAGCCTCAGTGCACTGGGCGCAGTAGTCAGCGGCAAGGGTGATCAGGAACTCAGGCTCTTCGCCGAACCAGTCACGCATCTGCTGCTCTTGTCGGGCCTTCTGCCAACCGCCCGCCCGGATCATCAGCTGCTCGGCCTGGCCCAGCACCGTCCTACCCTTCTTCGCGAACGCAGACGACGCCCACAGCACGCCGACATTCGCGTCGATGAGGTGAGCATGCTCTTCGTTGTGGATGCTGCCAGTGGTGGCGAGGATCTCGGCCTGTATCCACTCCCATACATCAGGGGCAGGTTGCAGGGTGAGCCATAGCGATTCGAGCAGGTCGGCCGGCGGCATTGGTCGGCTCATGCTTCCCCCGCGCCACGAAATGGCACTTCATGATTTTGTGGCGCGGCTACGGCGATACCCGATTGAGGGCCTCATCAGCCTTGTCAGCCGCCTTGGTAGCAGTGGTCGCTGCCTTGGTCGCCTTGTCGGCTGCCGTGCTGGTCTTGCGGGTCAGCTCATCCAGGCGATGGTCACGTTGCAGCGTGGCCTCGTCGTAGGCGGCGCGGATCTCGGCGACCTGCTGGCGGTAGGAGTCAGCCAGCGCCCACTGGCCGAGCTGGAAGCCGAAGAACACACCACCGGTCACCAGCAACATCGCGATGAACCACACCTCTACCCGGCGCCACCAATGGCGGGCCATGAACTGAATTGCGCACTTGTCCATCAGGTAGTACCTCCCAGCTTGATGCGCAGACGGGCGATCTCGTCGCTTTGAAGCGTCACCCGCTCTGTGAGGTTTGCGACCTGACTGGTCAGGGCTTCGATCTTCCCTTCCATGCGGCCAACGGTTGCGGCCAGGTCATTGCGCTCCTTGGCGAACTGATCGGCGCGGGCCTCGGCAAGCTTGCGGGCCTCACGCTCGGAGTCGAGCAGTTCATTCAAGCGCCGGACGGTGCCGATGTCGGCGTTATCCATGGCGCGGTCAGCGGCATCCTTGGAGAGAAACTTGCGCAGCCATAGGAAGCCGCCCAGCAATACGGTGCCCGTTCCGCCCAGCCAGGTAGCTGTGCCTGGGCCAAGGTCGGTTGGGTCCATATTTGCTCCGCCCCGTCCGGGACTCTTGAGGCCCTCTTGCGGGCATAAAAAAACCCGGCTCAGTGGCCGGGCTTTGGTTCGTCATTCTTAACACGCAAGAAGGACAAGATAGAGGTAAATGTATGCCACCCTGCCACTAATCGTCAAGCGGCAATTTTTTCTATGAGGCCCTCCGCATCGAGAATCTCCTGAGCCTCGGTGAGCGCCTGGTCTACACGGCGCCGAAGTTCTTTGCATAGCCCTGCCTTCCAACGGTACTGGGTGCGCTCGGCGACGGGCTCATCCAGCCAGTTATCCATACAGTACCAGGCGGCCGGCAAAACGTTTGTCGATCGCTTCCCATCCTGCCCGGGCAGCTTCGGCATGGCCCAGGTCACCACCGCGGCGTGACGGAATCGCTCCGGCGCAGGTGAGCGGATGGCCTTGGCAATTGCGATGATGGCTTCGTGCTTGCGCTCGGCGTGCGTGGAGTACTGCGCCACCAGTACCAGCCAGTGCTCAGTGGCCAGCTGGGTGCGCAGCCTGGCGTGCACCATGCAGTCGATGAGGAAAGCAGCCTCCTTTCCCACAATGGCGCCCTTCTGCTTGGCGGCCTGCACCTTCGGCTCGAAGTCGCACCCGCCAGCGCTGTTGATCGTCTCTGCCGCCAGGGCGCGGACTACCGCAGATACCACGTTCTGATAGTTCACAGGCCCTGCTCCTTCTTCAAACGACTCGAGATACGCATGCCCCGCACGATGCAGTAGGCGCCAAAGATGGCCATGGCCAGCAGCAGGAGCTGGCCGGTGTCGGTTGGTGTCCAGTTCATGCTGCACCCTTCAATTCTCGAATCAGCGCCCGATAGCGCACCTTGATCGCCTTCAAATCCTCAATCGTGTACCGCTTGGGCTCATGAGGCCCTTCCAACCACTCAACCTTCTCAGCGCCTATGCGGCGCACCAACTCAGCCCGGTAATTCACCAGGTCGCCTGACTTGTGGGTATTGCATGGGGCGCACTGGCGCCAGATATTGAGCGGCTCAAAACGCAACTCAGGGTGACCACCGGCCGATTTGAAATGCCCTGCGTGCCATTGGCCGTCATGGAAGCGACCGCAACTCACGCACGGCAGGTCAGCGTCACGCAGCCGGATGTACTGATTGACCACCACCTGAGCCTCCTTGAGGTGATCGGCGCGGCTCTTGAGCTTCTCCTTGCGGACCTTGATCTCTCGGCGCTCGCGCTGGGCGATGGCCTTGCGGGCCTTTTCGTGATTCGCCGGCGCATGAGCCTGGGCGCACTTGATGCTGCACACCACCTGCGTGCTGTTGAAGCTGGGGTTGAACTTGCTGCCGCAGGCTTTGCAGGTCTTCTGCTTCACTTCCTTGAGGGCTACGCGCACGGAGTTACCTCGATCAGCATGTTGTCGAAAGTCGTCTCGCAACCCTCATACCTGTACCCGAATTTCGCCTCGAATGCCGTGATGTCCAGATCGCAAAGGCATTCGTCATCATCCATCGGCATGCCGCTGCTGGTCGGCAGGTCTTGGATCTCACAGCCAACAACCTTTGCCAGGTGGGTGGATGTCTCGACCTCTGCCGGATTTCCATGCAGCGGGGTAACTTCAAACCAAATGCACATCAGAACTGCCCTCCCCAAAGATCCTTCTGGCTCCACCGCACGCCATGCTCAGCGCCAAACGCCTGAATCCACTCCAGCAGACTCGCGCACTGCTTCACGCTGAGCTGGCTTGTGCGCTCGTACACGACGTCGAAGCCGTTGCCGTCGAGTGCAGGTATCAGCTGAGGCCGTTCGCCCGCCTCACGCAGCCAGGCGGCGGTCAGGAGGCGCTTCCAGATCAGGACGTCCCACTTCTTGCCGGCGTGCTCGACCTGCTTCGCGATATCGCTCAGGCAGGCGTGGAGCTTCTTGTTCTGCTCGCCGCTGCGGTCCTGGTCCTTGATGACGATTTTCTTGGGCCGGGTGAAGTCCTGGGCCTGCAGGATGCCGAAGAGACGATTGACGTCGGCCATGCTGTGCATCACGAAATCAGTCATTCGCGCACCTCGTAGGCACCGGCCTCAACACACTCGCGCGCAACTTGTCGCAGCGCATCCTTGGCGAAATCGAAGCCTTCGCTACCTGGCTTCTGCAGCGCTCGCATCGAATTCCACTGGTTCAGCTGCGAGCAATAGGGCTCACGCACCAAGCACTTCTTGAGCTTTCCGTCGATCTCTAGGGTGAAGATCATGGCGCCACCTTCAGGCCCTGGGCCTTGATTGCAGCAGTGAGGTGCCCGAGGTACTTAGAGAAGATGAACGACTCGCCTTCCACATCCTTGAACTGCTCCCAGTACTGCTCGCTCTTCATGTCGGGAAATTGAATGGACACAGCCTCGCGACTGGCCTGCCATCCTTCCCAAAGCCAGTTGTACCTGCCGATGGTCATCGGCTTGTCCAGCTTCCAGATGTCCACTACCTCATACATCCCAATGGATTCCTTCCAGGCCACGCCGGAAGGAACTGGGAATTTCGCCTCGAACTGCTCGCGGCTGATGTCGCGCATCTTGTTGGTGTCCATCAGTGCTTCTCCTCGCCAGCCACGAGCCCAGCCACGAGTCCGTCCATGATTACTTCAAAGGTGCGGAAACCGATCACGCTGATATCCCAGTACGGTGAGTAGATGACTCGCCCGTATTCATCGGTTTCGCCGCCGTCATAGTCCACGACCAGCAGGTAGTCGCCTTCGCCATTTACGCAATGACGCGCCTCGCCAATTTCCTCATCGGTCTTCAGTTGGCTCTCGATGCTCTGGAGGCGCTCAACGCTCACCTTGCCGCGAACGCCGTAGATGCCGTTTTCTTCCCAGCCCATACCTAAGACGGAGTATTCGACGATGATCCTGGGCTTGTCGCTGGGCCAGGCAGCGGTCTCTTCATGAACGAACTTTTCCCACTGACGCTTGGCGTCTTGGTAACGAGGATCCATCACACCCCCTCCCCAGCCGGCTGCCCGGCGCGCTTGATGTTCAACTTGGCCAGCAGGTGTGCACGGCACGCGGCTGCACCACTGGGAATTTGCTGGACTTCGAGCAACCGGGCCTGGCGTTGGCTGGCGTACTCGTCGGCCAGCTGTGCCTGGCTCTTCTGGCTGTCGTGGCCGATGCCGGTGGCGATCTTGCCGTCGAGCGGTTCGCCTTCTTGGGCGCGGCGCAGGACGATCTGGTATGCCCGGTCGAAGCGAGCCTGCAGGCCCTTGTCGTTCTGCTGGGCCGATCGCAGGTCGAACAGGCCGGTGGCCACGGCGGCGATCTTCACGCCCTCGTGGCTGTACACACCCAGCAGGGCCTCGACCCAGGCAGCGGCCGGCGCCGGCATGCCGAAGTCCTCGGGCGTCGGCTGGCACATGGCGATGAACTCGCCCACGCTCGGCGCGAAAGGCTTCTTGAGCTTGCGGCACTTCTCGATGCCGAACTCGATCTGCTCGAGCGTGCGGATGCCCTCGGAGGCGAACTCCTTGATCCACTCTTCCTTGGCAGCGGCCAGGGCCTCAGTGGATGGCCACGCTTGGCGCCAGGCCGGGAAGATCCCGCGCAGGCGGCGGAACAGGTCGTTGACCACCTCGGCGGTTTCGATCGAGACCACCACCGGCCCGCCGTGCAGTTCTGGCGGACGGTTGGCCATCGCAGCCATCAGTTGGTTGGCTGATTTCATTTGCGCACCATCAGCCCTTCGGCCCAGGTTGAGTCGTTGAAGTCAGGTTCATTGGTCTGCCGGCGCTGGCCCTGCTGGGCACCTGGCAGCACCTTCTCCGGGAACAGGCCGGTCCAGCCGTTACTGATGGACTGGTTGATCACGGCATCAGGCGAGTGGTGGCCGGCCAGGGTCTTGGCTTGGCGCTCGCAGGTGGTCTTGGTCAGTCGCTTGCCGATCTCGCGACGGTGCTGGCACCAGTCGGCCCAGACCTGATCGCTGACGTTGGCAGGCTTGCAGGTCATCGGGTCAAACTTCGCAGCCTTCTTCTTCGCCGAGGGAGCGCCAGCGACCGTCCGCTCTACTGGTTCAGTGACTGGTTCAAAAGAGTGACTGGTTCTGGTGCTTTCTGGGCCTACACCCCCTGTAGGCTGTTGGCCTACACCTGTGCTTTCTGGGCCTACAGGGGTGCTGCTTGGGCCTACAGGTCGGCACAGGGTGATGCGGTACAGGTTCGAGCTGTTTCCCTTCGGGCCGTCACGGTTTTCGATGCGCACCAGACCCTGCATCTCCAGGTGCTTGATGTGCTTGCGAACGGTACTACGGTCGATCTCGCACTGGTCTGCGATGTGTTGATACGACGGCCAGCATTCGCCCTGATCACTGGCGTTGTCGGCCAGCTTGATGAGCACCAGCTTGCGCAGCGGATTGCCAACCTTGGTCTTCATGGCCTTGACCATCAATTCCATGCTCATGGTCGGTGCTCCAAGGAGTTGGCTGTGTCGTACCCAGGCGGTACATCGTGTGCGGTCTGATCCCATTTCCCGAGGCCCTTTCCAAGGAGCCAGCCGCCATCGCTCCAGACCGGCTCATGTTCAAACCAAACCCAATATTCAGGCTTGGCAGGATCGGTCGTGGTGTCGGCAGCGAGCCACTTGGCCCAATGAGGGGCGATAGCCCAATCTGGCTTACTCATGCTGCACCCCGCACGGCCTTGTCGTGGGTGTGCACGAAGTTCAAGCAGGCCTGGGTAGCTGCCTCACTGAGCTCAAGCAAAAGTTGGTCAGGCTCGTTGAATGCCTTCCAGTAGGTGACCGCCACCGAGTGCGCTGGCAATTTCCATAAGGCGAGTGCTGCCATCAGGAAAAATGCGGAATACCCTTTGTTTTCTTTGGCGAATAGTTGGCCGCAATAGCAGTCGTCCAGGTAGACCTGCTCAAGAACTTCGGCGTGCTCGAGGGCGGACGACCAGGTGGCCATGTCTTGGGAACTGAAAACTGAAGTCGGCGTGACTGGGCCTCGGATGAAGCTGAAGACCTTCTGCGCTTGAACCTCTACCGCCTCGCGATGAGCTACGAAGTGCTCGGCAGGGTCGCCTGAGTACTTCCGCTTAATCGTGGCAACCAAAGCGGAATAGTCCGGATTCAGGAACCACTCCCGACCGTGCACTGCTGCTTGCGACCCACCGCACATTTCGATAAGCGCTGATTCAGCAGCCACCGAGTCAACGACCTGCCCTGACACGTAGCTCTCGGTGAGTGTTGCGCCACGCATAGCCGAGGCTGAGACGTGGGAGGTGATGCGAGACTGAGCATCACGGCCGCGGCCGATCTTCACCCACCCATCAGAGAAACGGGCGACGTAGACTTGGCCCGGCTGGAGGCGCGCCACGAAATCGTGGTTCGCATTTTGTGGCGCGGGCCGGTTGAGGGCCTGTACACTTTGGGTCTGCATATGCATAATTGGTCCCAGTTATGTGATGTTGCAGAGAGCCGGGGCGCAATCCCGGCTTTTTTGTGCGCGTCATTTGGCAGAGGCCCTCTTGGTTACCCTGAAGAGTCCCTGCCTGAGGCCCTCATTGGGGTCACCAGCTGAAGGACTTTCGCCTTCTTCCTGCCAACCTCTGAGAGCGCACCACTGGCGATCGAGGTTTCCATCATTGCGTTGATGGCCTGGCTGAAACTCCAGCCGTTCCGGCTCATCAACTCCTCAACCTTCTGCCTCGTCTGAGGCGGCAACTTTTCGAGTTCGACGGTCACTTGGCCCTCCAAAGGGGCTTCAGCCCGCGATATCTTCTTGCTTGTCCTGCATCAGCTCTTCGATAACGCCGTTGGCTACAGCCCACTCGATGATTTCGTACAGGTAGGTTGCGTGCTGCATGCGTGTCTTCGTCGCGGCCTTGCGAAGAATCCGGTCAAGAACTGGTTCAAACCGAACCTTCACCGGAATGGCGCGTTTCTGACTGGGGTCCTGGTACATGCTGTGGTTCCTTGCTGTTGGAAATGGTTAAGCGGCGGATTTCTTGAGCGAGTTGGCAGGGTCGTCTTCGCGCTTGGCGATCAGCGCCCCGCTCGACTCCTTCTCCAGCACGCACTGCATTGGGTAGGAGAACCCACCTGTAGCTCGGCACTGAGAGACGCGGCTTCTGGTAACGCCAAGCGCGTCAGCAATTGCCTTGCCCGAGCCAAACATCTTCAGGGCGTCGTCATAGGTCATGTTTTTTCTCCATTTGCATGCTTCGCAGTTTAGACGCTTAAACATCACAAATGCAAACATCTAAACCGCCGAGTGTTTAAAATCCTAAATATGGAATTCAAAGACAGACTTCAGGCGCGCATGAAGGCCTTAGGGCTAACTGCCGCCGACATAATCAAGCTCACAGGCGTCTCCAAGGGGACGGTGAGCTTCTGGGTGAATGGAAAAAATGGTGCGACAGGCAAGAATCTCCTGTCCCTTGCCAAGGCCCTTCGTTGTGCCCCGGAGTGGCTCACTGACGGAAAGAATCCTCCTGACGCAGACCCTCAGCCCAAGGCCAATGCAACGATGCTTGGCCCGATATCGGTGTGGGACGATGAGACCCCGCTAGACGACGACGAGGTATACGTGCCGTTCCTCAAGGAAGTTGAACTGTCCGCAGGATCGGGCCGGACCGTGATCGAGAAGTCGAGCAGCCGAAAGCTACGATTCGGCAAGCAAACCTTGCGCAACCAGGGCGTACAGTTTGATCAGGCCGTGTGCGTGACGGTGCACGGCAATAGCATGGAGCCGGTCCTGCCCGACGGCAGCACGGTAGGGGTGGATAAGTCATCGACTGCCGTTAAGGATGGGAAGATGTACGCGATCGATCACGGTGGCGAGCTGCGCGTGAAGACGCTATATCGCCTACCTGGTGGTGGGCTTCGCTTCCGGAGCTTCAATCAAGACGAGCATCCTGATGAGGAATATACGGCTCAACAGCTTCTCGAAAGCGGGATCAGCGTGCTGGGCAAAGTCTTCTGGTACTCAGTGCTGCTTTGATTTTGAGGCGTGGCTTTATTGGGTTGTCGCGGTGTTAGGATGGCGCCTCAATTTACATGGAGGTGCCCATGCTTCGTCACACTCAAAAACTCATTCTAGCTGCGGCGATCGTCATCCTTGCCGGGTGCGCAGGCACGTCGTTCACTTTTGGCCAAGCCAGCCAAGTGAAGGTCGGCATGACCGAGGATCAGCTCTACGAGATCATGGGCAACCCCTACATGGTCACGTCCAGGGAGGAAGGTCAAATGTGGATCTATAGCCACGCCACGGCTTTCAGCGGCGCAAAAACCGTTTCCTTCGAAACCAAGGACGGCAAGGTGACCAAGGTCCCGTACATTCCCAAGGAATTTATCGCCAAGCCCAGCCCTGACGAGTAAGCCAGACAGCCAAGTGAAGCCCGCCTAGCGCGGGCTTTTTTGTGGGCGAAAGGAAAGACTTCGCCTGAAAAGTTTAACTGTTTAAACAAAACGCTTGACGTGGACGGTTTAACTTTCTAAATTTACCTCAACACGCAGCGCCTGACCCGGCCCTGCAGAGGCCCTCAAGCCTCACTGCTCTTTAACACTGATGGGAACCTCGCGGATCGATCCCGGCAACGGTACAGCGCGAGCAATAAATTCGATCCCCATGCCAGCTCTGGAACTGGTGAACAGACCGCATTGCCTCTACCGGCGACCGGCGATCAGACAGCCCCGAAAGGCTGCCCACGACAGGGACAACCCTGTACGGCTGACGAAGGTGAAACGCCTAAACCGAGAGAACGACCCGGGCATGCAATGCGCCCCGCCACCCCGGCGGTAATGGGAGAAGCACCAGATTCGATAGGTGGCCACTGCCTGCCCAGTGAGCGAGCAACGGAGGGCATCGACATGTGGAAGTAACTGACCGTCGCCGCGCGACAGCCTACCTGGCCGCTACAGAGCCAGGCGCTTTGACCGACGAGAGAATATCGGTCACGGAGTGCGCTGGTGTGCCGCCAGCCCCGTTAGCCAGAAGGCCTGAATAGCGGTCCTGATTCGATCGGCTGTTGGCTTCAGCGCCGGAAGCGTAACCGGCAATCACATCGCTGACGCAATACCCCGGCCTGTCGCCAGTAGCGAGGCCGGGCACATTCGATTCGAGTCAGCGACCGACGCCAGTAGCGGGTCGCGGCGAACAACGAGATTCACTGATGCCGCTTCGACGAGGCGGCATTGGGAATCGAGCATGCAATACTGCGCACATCGAAAACAGATAGGAGGTAAACGTGGAAGCCAGCGAATTCATGGAGCGCCTGATCGCCACGGCTGGCGAGTTTGGCCAGTGGCAGATTGTGCGGATTGTTGAAGAGCATCGCGGCACTGAGGTCGTACCAGGCTTCTGCTGGAACGAGGTGCGCAACTCAGACGATGATCCAGGCCTCAAGGCCGGCTGGCTCTACTTCGCCATGGGTGACGGCAGGTACGTATTTGTGAGCTACCTGGATATCCCCAGCAGCAGGCGATAAAGCTCAGCGATGAAAACACAGCCCGATAACTTCGGGCTTTTTTGTGCCTGACGATTCACTGAGGCACCTGGGCGACCAGGTACTTTGGGAATGCACTGGAGATCAGTATGAAACGATCAAGTGAAACGCAGTGCGTCATCGAGCACTGCATCAGCATGGCAAAAACCTCGAAGTACTACGCAATCAGGGCCAAGCAACAAGGCGTGCCGCGAGTCGCTGAAACGTATATCGAGGAGCGTAAACACTGGATGCGAGAAGCGCGGAAGTTCTCAGCATGACGATTTCACTGGCTGGCCTTGGCGACAGGGCCAGACGGGAAATCAACCAGGAGCAAAGGTATGAAGCGCGCTGAATATGAAGATCTTGAAGGTTATGCAATGGCGGTCCTCATCGGCTTGCTCAGTCAAGGAGGTACTGACCACAGCGTGGCACCAGCCAAGGCGTTCGATATTGCCGAGGCATTTCAGCAAGAAAAGCTGAAGCGTATCGGCGAAAAGCCACCGTTCGACTGCTGAACAACCAGCGCCACGTCAGCCTGACGGAAACTGCCCGATGCCCTGCTCCCCATCGCAGGGTGTGATCGGACGCCGATCTGAAGCATTGCTTCGAATCCCACAACGGGATTCCTCGAACCTGGATATCAGCACCAGGCAGATCGGCGCCCGATACACCCCGCATCCCCTTCCCTTCACTTCGACCGCATTGGCGGGTATCAGGCTGGCTTTTCACGCCCAGTTTGGTCACTGCGCCTGGCGCCCGACCAATGCGGTCACGAGGACAACCCATGTACCAGCCACCAGAACCATCTGGCGTAGGCCGCTGCCTGCGCTGCGCAAGCTGCATCGAAGAATCCGAGCAGGTCGGCGGCATCTGCTACGAATGCCAGCCTGCGGAGCAGGGAAAAGAGCCTGCCTTCCCAGTCCAAGCCAGCGACTACGGCGGGCACGGCTCCAGCTTTGGCCTGACCATCCGCGACTATTTCGCGGCCAAGGCGCTGGCGGCAATCATCGGCCATCCAAACAAAGAGCCGGAGAACTGCGGCAGAAAGGCCGTGCCACGGCTGGCGGCGTGGGCCTACGAGTACGCCGACGCCATGCTCGCCGCCCGGGTGAAGCCATGAGCGGCTGGATCAAGTGCAGCGACAGGCTGCCCACGGCTGGCGTTGTAGTGCTAGCGAGTGGATTCAAGTTCGAATCTTGCGGTGGTGGTCGGTGGGTTGAGCCGGTCATCTGCCAAGACGGCTGCTTCCACCCTCTTCGTGACAACGGCGAAGGGGAGTACGAGGCGGATTTCGACGGCGAGATGAACGAAGTCACCCACTGGCAGCCCCTGCCTTCCCCACCCACCGAGTAACCCACCATCTGGAGGCGACCATGGGCGCACTTCGAGCAGCACAGTTTGAGTACGACAACCGGATGCCACCGGCGGTGAGCGAAGTAGCCGACGCGGAATCCACTTGGATCGACGACGGCATCGCTGAGCTGATGGCGCGCCGCGATGTGCTGTTCCAGCGACGGATGCGCCCGAAGCAGGGTGTCACCTATGAGCGCTTCGCCCAGGCGGTGGATGAGTTCGTGATGGGCCAGCTTGCCCTGTCGGTGATCAGTGACTCTGCGCTGGGGCGCCTGATCCTTGCCGCGCGCTGCAAGGTCTCCACCGACGCCGCTGCGGCCGCTGACGAACTCTTGGCGGTGCCCAATCCGGACACTGCGTTGCAGGAGATCGCCCGCCAGCTGCTGGCCCCATTCGCGAAAGAAGGAGTTCTGGCCCAGGCCGAGGAGGCGCAGTGAGAAGCCCTCATGTCCTGATCGACCAGCAACTGGATGCTATGACCCACCCCAGCACGCCTACCAGCTACTCGATGATCATCTCTCATCAGCTGACGGTAATGCTGGGTGACGGGCGCATCACCATCGAAGAGTTCAACCACTACTGCGGGCGCCTCAACAAGATCGTTGATTGGCGCAAGGGGGTTGCATGAGCACGGCACCGGTTAAATCCCTGATTGACGAACAGCTCGAGCAGATCGAGCGCAGCCTTGCCATCATCGGCGCCGGCGTACCGCGCGACCTTCCTGTGCAGCAGCTGCGACCAGAGATCGTCGCCGCGCTCAAAGCCGGGCAGATCGCAGTGAGGCCGGCGCGATGACTCAGTACCAGCGCGCCCGCCGCCTGGTCATCTGGCGCGGCTCCTTCTCTGCCCTCTTCGCCTGCACCGCATTCATGCTGGCCAGCGCACTGGCTGGCTCAATCACAAGCTAGGACAACCCCATGCCAATCGATCCTCGGGCAAACGCCCCCGAGCGCATTGCTGCGCCTGCTCCGCTGCCTCACGTCAGCCGCAGAGCACTCAAGCGCGTGAAAAATCCTCTCCCAGCACCATGCGAGTGCCGATACTGCGGCGACCAGGTCGAGCTTGTGTGTAACTCGGAAATCTACAACGGGCGCAGCTACGGCGACTGGCCGTATGCCTACCTCTGCTCCGGGTGTGACGCCTATGTTGGCCTGCATCCGGACACGGACATTCCGCTTGGTACGCTGGCCGATAGCGCGCTGCGCGCCGTCCGCAACCGCTGCAAGGCTGTCTTCCACAAGCACATCACTGACACCAGCATGGGCCGCACACAGGCCTACCGCTGGCTGGCCGAGCAGATGCAGATCGACGTCGGCACCTGCCATTTCGGCTGGTTCGAGCAAGCCGACTGCGAGCGTGCCGAGGCCATCGTGAAGTCTGCCCTGCCTCAAACATCCATGGCGAAGGCATTCGCCAAAGCAGCTTCCTGATCACACATCCGGCGCACGGCGGACCTTCGGGATAACCGTACCCCTTCGGGAGCGTAAGCGGCGAGAGCGCGCAACCATCCACCGCAGCCAGGGCCTGGGTCAACCTCATGCTCGGGTGACCTGGCATTCCCCTATTCCAACTGACGGCGCCGGCCTGGCGCGAGGTTTTCCAATGTCCGCAGAACAGAAACTGATCGCGATCGAAGAGATCAGCGAAGCGAACGCCCCGGCCATCTACGTGGCCGGCGGCCTGCAGCAATTCATCGACCTGGTGAAGGGTGAAGTCCTGGGCGAAGTACCCGACCTGAAAACCCGCAAGGGTCGCGAGCGCATCGCCAGCCTGGCCGCCAAGGTCAGCAAGTCCAAGACCGCTGTCGAAAAGCCGGGCCGCGACTACCTGCGTCGCCTGAAGGAAATGCCGAAGGTGGTCGAGGCCGAGCTGCGCGAGTTCGTGACCAAGATGGACACGCTGCGGGATGAAACGCGCCGGCCACTCACCGAGTGGGAGGCCGCTGAGGATGCCCGGATCGACCGCCACAACGACCGTCTGAACTGGCTGAAGACTTTGGCCGACGATCTGGGAGAGCTGAACTCCCTGCAACTCAAAGGCCTTATTGCCGAAGCCGAAGGCATGCAGCTCGGTGCCCATTGGGAGGAATTCGAGGCTGAGGCCGGAGCCGTGAAGGACAAAGTTCTGTCCGCGCTGCGCGCCGCTTTGACCAAGCGGGAGACATTCGAAGCCGAACAGGCGGAGCTGGTCCGCCTGCGCCGCGCGGAGGAAGAGCGCGCCGAGCAAGATCGCATCCGTGCAGCGCAGGAAGCCGCTGTCGAACTGGAGCGCCAGCGCGTGGCCCAGGAGCAGCAAGCTGAACGCGAAGCCGCAGCCCGCCGCGAGCAAGAGCTGATTGACCAGGCCGCTACTCAGGAGCGCGAAGCCGAGAACCAGCGCCTCCAGCTCAAGTTGCAGGCCGAACAAGCAGAGCGCGCCAGGATTCAAGCCGAAGCCGACCGCGTTGCTGCCGAGCAGCGTGCAGAGCAGCAGCGTCAGGCAGCAGCAATCCAAGCTGAGCGAGACATTGAGCTGGCCCGTGAGGACGAACGCCGCCGCGCTGATGCCGCTGCCGCCGAGATCCTCCGGCAGCAGGAAGCCCGCGAGCGTGACGAGGCACACCGCCGCAGCATAAATCGCGCCGCCCTTGAAGCCTTCATGGCAGAGGGCATGCCTGAGTCATGCGCCAAGCAGGCGGTCAAGCTGATCGCCCAGCGCAAGATTCCGAACATCGCCATTTCCTACTGAGGTCGCCATGAGCCAGGCAGTAGCAACCATCTCGCAGGACATTTACGCGCAGCGAAACCAGTTCGCCAACGTGCTTACCGACCGCTCGCTTAACTTCGAGCGCGAGGCCGAATTCGCCATCCAGGTGATCACGTCGAGCGAGTACGCCACAAAGGTGGCCATGCAGAACCGGCAGTCAGTGGCCAACGCGATCACCAACATCGCGGCCATCGGCATCAGCCTGAACCCGGCCAAGAAGCAGGCGTATCTGGTCCCGCGCGACGGACGCATCTGCCTGGACATCAGCTACATCGGCCTGATGGACCTGGCAATGTCGACCGGCGCCATCCGCTGGGCGCAGGCCGAGCTGGTCTACGCTGCCGATGCTTTCAGCCTGAACGGCTTCGACAAGCCGCCAACCCACTCCTACAACCCGTTCGCGAAGGACCGCGGCGAGGTGATAGGCGTGTACGTGGTGGTGAAGACCTCCGACGGCGACTACCTGACCGAGACCATGAGCATCGAGGATGTGAACGCCATCCGGGATCGCTCAAGCGCTTGGAAGGCCTGGGTCAGCAAGAACAAATCCTGCCCATGGGTCACCGACCCGGGCGAGATGGCCAAGAAGACCGTGGTGAAGCGCGGCTACAAGTATTGGCCCAAGACCGAGCGTCTTGAACAGGCAATCCACCACCTGAACACGGACGGCGGCGAGGGGTTGGCTACCTTGGCAGGATCAGCGCCAACGGATCCGGAAATGGTGAATAGCTGGATCGCCCTGGCACAGACGGCCGGCAGTCTGGAAGCGCTTACCGATGTGTACCAGCAAGCCACGGCCGCCATGAAGCAGGCCAAGGATGCATCTGGCCACGCCCGGTTCAAGGCAGAGGTGACGAAGCGCGCAGACGCACTTAAGGCCCAAGCCGCGCCCATAGAAGGTGAATCTGAGGAGGTGTTAGATGGAGCAGCGTAGCGCTGAATGGTTCGCGGCACGCCTTGGGTGCGTGACCGCCAGCCGAGTTAAAGACGTGATGGCCAGCGGCCGTGGAGGCGCGCCGTCAGCTACTCGGAAGAACTACATGATGGAGCTTCTGTGTGAGCGCCTCACCGGTCAATCGGGCGGCGCGGACCTTTCCCGCAATACTGCCGTGCAGCGCGGCGTAGAGCTTGAGCCGTTTGCGTGCATGGCCTACGAGGCTGACAAAGGCCTGATAGTGGCTGAAACCGGGCTGGTCATGCACCCGGCCATTCCGGGCTTCGGCGCTTCGCCGGACGGCCTGGTCGGCGATGATGGTGTGCTGGAGATCAAGTGCCCGAACACAGCCACCCACATCGCCACAATGCAGTCCGAACGGCACGATCCGCAGTACGAGTGGCAGATGCTCGCCCAGATGGCCTGCACCGGCAGAGCCTGGGCGGACTTCGTCAGCTACGACGACCGCCTCCCTGAGCCGCTTCAGTACGTGTGCCATCGCTTCGAGCGAGATTTCAAGCGCATCCGCGAAATGGAGTCCGAGATCAAGGCGTTTCTGGAAGAGCTCGGCGACCTGGAGAAGGAAATGCGCGAGCGGATGAAGGAGGCAGCATGAACCCATCAATCGACTTGGAGGCAGCGAAAGCTGCCTTTCTTTCATCTGGCGGAAGCATCGTGTCGCTTGAAGGCTTCGAATACGTGCCGCATCGGAAGCACCGCGATGTCGAAAAGGTACAGGCCGCCAAGCCAAAGCCGCAGAGCGCAAAGAAGAAGCGGCGCCACGATCAGCTTGTCTACCTGCGTTCGCTGGCCAAGACCATGACTTGCGCAGAGGCGCGCGAACGAACAGGGCTGTGCCGGACCACCCTGTATCTGGCAGCCGTCGAGGGTGGCTTCTCATTCCAGCCCGAGCCGCGCACCGCGCGACCAACCGGTGAGCGCCAGTACGCCAGCCCCGAGGCCGACAAAGAACTGGCCCGGCAGATCACCGAGCTGCGCGACGCCGGGCTAAACCGGACCCAGGCCAAGGCCAAGCTCGGAATCTCCGATCGCAAGTTCTGCCGCGTCATCCACCTGTTCGGCGTCGACTACCCCAAGGTTGAGGGCAAGCGATGCGACGGACCAATCTGAAAACCCAGGTCCGCCAGCGCCGCCGGCAAGAACAGTTCCACCTGCCGCCCAGCGGCCTATCGGAGCACCCACATGCAAAAAGCACCCTCTGGAGTAGTGACCCTGCCAGCCTGGATGAATCGTCCGGTGAAGAAGCTGTACATCACCCGCAGCGGCGGCCAGTACCGGCCTGATGATGTGGCCGTGGCCTTCGCGCTGAGCCTGAAGGTTCACGACAGTGCCGATGAGCTGCGCAAGCTGGCCCGGCGCCTGGTCGACAAGGTCTGCCTGGAGCACCAGCCGAACCTGAAACGCCTATCCCGCGAGCCTGACGACGCCAAGGTGTTCGACGCCGCGCTCAAGATCATCAACCGGGTATGCGACCTGCTCGACATCGGGCCGAGCACCCGCTTTGTGCGCAATGGAGGCGATGATGGCTCTGACGCCGAAGCAGCGTAATGAAAACGCTGAGAGGAAACGCATCAAGTTCGACGAGAAGGCGCTGAGGCACCGGGTACGCCCGGGCATCCATCAGGCGATGGACCGGATCTGCGAGCGGTCCAAAGGCATGCAGATAAACGAGGTGCTTCAGATGGCGATCCTGAAGATGGACGCAATGAGCGATGATGATCTGGCCAAGTTCCTGATGGTGCGCCACGAAATCTTACTTAGCGAAGATGTGGTGCAGGCATTCTACGACGCCAGCGTGCGCAGCATCGTTTCTGACCCCGATCAGGATTCAGATGACCAGATCGATCGACCTGCGGCTTAACGCATTATCACTTTCACTTCGTAGCCTTTCCCAGTTGGCCAGTCATCGCGAACTACCTCAACCACGCCTTTTCCGACTTGCTCCGAACCGCCTTCGCCCTTCTTGATGAGCTTTGCCACTGAGTCAGGAAGGCCGGCACCTAGAGCCCGCTGTGAAAGCTTTTTCGATGCCGCTAGCAGCGCTGCAGTGCCCGACGCGGAATGGGAAGGCTGGTTGTAGTTGAGAACCAACTTGACCTCATTCGCGGAAGAACCTGCTCCAGCCACGTAGTAAGCAAGATTGTTAGCCATGCCCGTTGAACTGCTTCCGATGTCCTTATAGTCACTGGCGCAACCTGACGACCCATCGCCGTAGTCATCAACCCACTTCCGCCCCTTCAAGCCTGCATCTGCGAGCAGTGCACAAGCCTTTGAAGGCTCCGGGGTCAGGATTTCAGCGGACACAGATGTGGCAATGGTCAATGACGCGGCGATCAGAAAAAGCTTTTTCACGACAGGCTCCCTGCCGGCCCCATGCCGGTCACCCGTAATACCCCATCCCAAACCAAATTGCCACCATGCCGCATCCGGCCACGGAGGGCGGCGTATGCATGGAGAAAGCCATGGACAAGCACACCAAGATCCTCATCGCCGAGATTCCTGGCGAATGGACCGATCGCACCCGCTCCGGGCACACCAACATCTGGAACGGCAAGGACCACGACCGGCCGCACCGGAACGGCCTGCCGGAAGTGAGGCTTGAGCCGCCAGAAAAGGGCCTATACGCCGAGCGTATCGACGGCGCCTGGTACTGGGTATCAGGCTGCAACAAGTGCAACGGTGAGGCGGGCAAGTGGAGCTACATCGTCTGCGACGTGCACAACGTCTGCAACTGCTGCGGAACCCACCGTTCCCAGCTGACAGACACCCCGTGGGGCACTCGAGACGGATTCAACTGCAAGCCTTGCCAAGAGCGCATCGACGCTGCTGCAAAAGCAGAGGCCCTGGCCAAGTTTGCCGAAGCTGAGTACGACGAATCGGATTTCGAGTATCAGGACGAGTGCAAATGCCCGCACTGCGCCTCTGTCATCCATATCGAAACGGAAGATTACGGCGACAAGGCGATGGACTGCGACGTTTGCGGCGGCAACTTCGAGCTAACCCTCAATTACGAGGTCACCTTCAGCACCAAGGTGATCGGCGAGCGAGTTACGGCCTGACCCGCGCTGCCCGCCAGCGCCCTCCCCTATTCAACGATAACGCCTCCCCGGCGAGGGCGGCGCCTGCCTGGAGACCGCATGAAGCCCATCCCCCGCTCCTACTCCCGGCCCCGAGTCGGTATGCCCCAGTTCACGCTTTCAAACGTATGTGACGAGTGCGGCGGTAGTCGCGCCCACGGCAACCACAAGGCCTGCTCGAAGAAGCGACAGGCAAGGTATCAATCGGAGAATCGAGCATGAGCCTGCACCGAAAACTGAACGAGCGGGAGCGTATGGCCTACGCCAGTGTCGCGCGCCTTGAACGAGAGCGCGACGATCTGCGCGCCCAGCTGGCCGAGCGTGATGCGCTGCTGACAGACCTTGGTGTCGAGCCTAAGGAGGTTTCGGATATCTACCAGAAGGTATTGAAAGACGCAGAGCGTTATCAACTTGTTCGTGAACGGCTTTCCGTCGATGACTTCCCCAACCCACACCCTGAATGGTCAACGCCAACTGAAAGCGAAAGTTCGCGGATTGACGAGCTTTGCGACGCCGCCCTATCCGCCAGCGCAGAGCCGACCGCGGCGATTGAGATCGATCATGACGCGCTTGTCGCAGCGGTTTGCGTGCTGCGCAGTCAAGGCCTGGGGAATTTGTCTCAGGCCGTGGAAGTCGCCCGCGCCGCCCTGGAGCGCAAGCGCTACTGATCGCAGGAGTACATCCGTACTCTTCAGCTGTAACCCCTCTCCCCTCTATTCACTGCCGCGATATGGCGGCCAAGGAACGACCGTGTCCGAAGTAGACGAACGCGACCTCGAACTGCTCAAGCTGGCCGCCAAGGCAGCACGCCTTGAGATCGAGCCATGCACCTGCCGCGATCCAAAGTGGCCTTTCCGCCTGAAGGGTCAGTCGGGTGTGCGTGCTCACTGGAACCCGCTGATCAACGATGGCGATGCACTGCGCTTGGCCGTACTGATGGGCCGCGGTGATCGCCTGGGCATCCAGATCCACATCGTCGAGCCGTTCGACGGCGACACGGACGCGTACACCATTGTGGATGCTGAGCGCTTTGGTGAGTTCGACATCTACCACGGCGATGATCCATTCCGGGCCACCCGCCGGGCAATCGTTGAGGCTGCCGCAGCGATCGGGAGCAGATCATGACCCGCCTCGCCCTCTGCCTCCTGCTGCTGGCCACCGGCGCCAGCGCAGCCCCGCGCGACACCCGGCCACTGCCTTACAGCGCACAGGTCTACCACGACGATCATCGTGCAGTGACCTGCTGGCAGTTCTCGAATGGACTGAGCTGCATCCCCGATAGCCAGCTGCAGGCCGGCAACGAGCGCCAGCTCTCCCCGCACGAAAAAGATTCAGGACCTACACCCGCACTGGCGCCTGGGCGCTGGATTGATGAGAGGTATGAGCTGTGAGCCAAACAAACGTAACCAGCACGGAACGCGCCGTCCTTCTCACCGACGACCGCGCCAACCGCGTCTATATCGCCGGCCCCATGACCGGGTTGCCTGAGTTCAACTTCCCGGCGTTCCACGCCATGGCGGCGGCGATGCGCGCCGAGGGATGGCACGTTGAAAACCCGGCCGAGCACGGCCACGTCGAAGGCGCCGAGTGGGCAGACTATCTGCGATTCGATATCGGACGGCTCTCGACCTGCGAAGCCATGATGCTGCTGCCAGGCTGGGCGAGGTCGCGCGGCGCTCGCCTGGAGGTGCACATCGCCAAGGAGATCGGTATGCGCTTGATGTTTGCTGATGGCGCGGAGCCTGTTGATCACCAGGAGGCAGCATGATCGAACAACTCACGCTGAACGAACTTGAAGCTGCTATCAAAGGCCGCGCCATTCCTGGCGACCTGCGATGCGGCGAATCCATCGCCCAGTACCTGT
The DNA here is from genome assembly GCF_052850745.1 of Pseudomonas sp. 1121_17. Taxonomy (NCBI): domain Bacteria; kingdom Pseudomonadati; phylum Pseudomonadota; class Gammaproteobacteria; order Pseudomonadales; family Pseudomonadaceae; genus Pseudomonas; species Pseudomonas sp. 1121_17. The sequence continues at coordinate 815,505 of NZ_VXCX01000001.1, read as the reverse complement.
ACCGCGAGATACAGCGCCTGGCCAAGGAGCGCGACAACCTGCGCGAAGACCGTGACGGCCTGCTGGAATCAGGAGCGCACCTACTATGATCGCCCTCGCCTACATGGCCTACCTGATCTACAGGGGGCCGCGATGAGCGAAGTCAGCCTGTACCAAGGCGACTGCCTGGAGGTAATGAGGTCGATCCCAGATGCCAGCGTCGACCTGGTGCTGGCTGATCTGCCCTACGGCACTACGCAGTGTGCCTGGGATGTGGTGATCCCATTCGCGCCCCTCTGGAAGCAGTACTTGAGAATCACCAAGCCAGAGGCGGCCATCGTGCTCTGCGCTGCCCAGCCGTTCACCTCCATGCTCGTCGCAAGCAACCCAGGGATCTACAAGTACGAGTGGATCTGGGAGAAAGGCGCGGCAACTGGTTTCCTGAACGCCAAGAAACAGCCTTTGCGGGCGCACGAAAGCGCCCAGGTCTTCTACCGTCGCCAGCCGGTGTACAACCCACAAATGACTTCGGGGCACGAGCGCAAGACCTCAAAGCGTAAGTCGGTTGAATCTGAGTGCTACGGGAAGGCGCTGCAACTAACCGAGTACGACTCGACGGAGCGGTACCCGAGGTCGGTGCAATTCTTCTCGAGCGACAAATAGACAGCAAGCCATCACCCGACACAGAAGCCAGTGGCTTGGATGCAGTTCCTGATCGCCACCTACACCAATCCTGGCCAGGTGGTACTCGACAACACCATGGGTAGCGGCACGACCGGCGTTGCCTGCATCCAGCTGGGCCGACGCTTCATCGGCATCGAGCAGGACGAGGCGCATTTCGGTACCGCGCAACAGCGCATTGCCGAGGCGATCACCATACGCGACACCCCGGCTGCGCAGATCGAACTGTTCGAAGCGCGCGCCTAACCCCTCCCCCTACTACTCAAGCCCGCCGACATGCGCGGGCGAGGATTCATCATGCCCAAAGTACTGCTACGCGACGTCGCCATGGGCTGCATTTCCGACATGGCCCAACACCTGCCCGAAGGCTGCGAGCTGTTCGTCATCGCCTGCCGGCCAGGCAAGGGCGATTTCGACCTGGTGCTGCCTTCGCCTGAGGCAAACCTGAACAACGCCCTAGATGCGCTCCGCCGCCAGGGCCTGAGCATCGACGGCGCCAACATCTACAAGCAGGCCGTGTGCGACCTTGCCGTCGGTGCCATGGCCATGGGCAAGCAGAACAACAACCCGCCGCCCACCGGCCATTGGGGGGCGCAATTCTGGGACATCGGACGGGCCGAGGGCGAACTGCAAGAGCAGCTGGTCCACGCACTGCGCCTGGCGCGCAAAGAGCTGGATGCCTGCCAGCGGGTGATCCATTACGCAGGCGGATTCGATCCGGCCTACGTCAATGATGCCCAGGCGGCGCTCAAGGTCGCCGACGCGGTACTCCAGAAGACGCCAGCCTGACCACCAACCTGCCGCCACGGGCGGCGTGGAGACCATCCAATGGCGAATGCCACAGCAGCAGTTCAGCCAGGCCTCCTGCCGAGAATCATCCGGGTCGGTGAAGCGCCCGGCTACCTCGGCATGTGCAAGGAAGAATTCAAGAACACCGTCAGGCCCTATGTCCGTGAATTCCCCATCGGCAAACAGGGTGTGGGCTTCGACCGCCTTGAGCTTGATGCCTGGATGGATTCCTACATCGAAGCGATGGCCGTTGAAAAGGCGAGCAATCAAGACAACAATCGACCCCGCAGCGTAAGCAAGGCAGCGGAGTCCAAGGAGACTCCATGGCCAAAAAGGCAATCACAGGGCTCCAGAAAATGCCAAACGGCATCTGGAAAATCGACAAGATCTACCGGGGAGAACGAATTCAAGAGAGCACTGGCACTTGTGAAAGGGAAGAGGCAGAGCAGTACCTGATCCACTTGCTGGAGAAGATGCGGCAGCGCAAGGTCTATGGCGTTCGCGAGATCAAGACGTTTTCCCAAGCTGCTGCGAAGTACCTGGTTGAGCACAAAGAGCAGCCATCGATCAGGCTCACAGCGCTTTATCTGGAGCAGGTGGTCGAGTACATCGGCCACCTTCCATTGACGCACATTGACGACGAAGCATTGGCCGCCTACGTGCGCGACCGGAAGACTGATTCGGTGATGCCAGGTGGGAAGGTAAAGAAGGGAGTCAGCAACAGGACAATCAACATCGCGATCGAGCGAGTGATCCGTGTTCTGCAGCTGGCCTGCCGGAAGTGGCGGGATGAAGAGCGCCGGCCGTGGCTCGACAGCGTGCCGCTGCTAACCAAGCTGGAAGAGAAGAAAGCGAGCCGAAAGCCCTACCCGATGTCATGGGAGGAGCAATCGATTCTTTTCGGGGAGTTGCCAGACCATCTGCAGCGAATGGCCCTGTTCAAGGTGAACACGGGATGTCGGGAGCAGGAGGTGTGCAAGCTGAGGTGGGATTGGGAGATCTTCGTGCCTGAACTCGACACCAGTGTGTTTCTCATCCCCGCCGAGTTCGGCGGGAGGCACGAGAACTCAGGAGTGAAGAACCGGGACGAGAGACTGGTTGTGCTGAACGGCGTGGCAAGGTCGATCATCGATAAGCAGCGCGGCATCAGTCGTGAGTGGGTTTTCCCGTACAACGGCACTGCGATGCACCGGATGAACGACTCGGCCTGGAAGAAAGCGCGGGTGCGCGCGGCGAAGCTCTGGCAGGAGCAACACTTGCGGCCGGCACACCCCGGGTTCGCCTCCATACGCGTGCATGATTTGAAGCACACTTTCGGGAGAAGGCTCAAAGCGGCAGGCGTCACGGAAGAGGACCGCAAGTCGTTATTGGGCCACAAGAACGGCAGCGTGACCAGTCACTACTCCGGCGCGGAGCTTGGTCAGCTGATCGAAGCAGCAAACAGGGTTTCGGCCACGGATTCACGCGGGCCGGTGCTGACCATCTTGAAGAGGAGAATTGGATGACGAAAAAGGCGAAGTCACTCGAAAAGTCACTAGCCCTGAAATTTACGAGCGCCCATAAAAAAACCCAGTCGCCGCTAAGTGACTGGATTCTTTAGGGATTTTTGGTCGGGACGGAGTGATTCGAACACTCGACCCCTTGCACCCCATGCAAGTGCGCTACCGGGCTGCGCTACGCCCCGAACTGCTCTCGATACTGCTGAGAACGTTACAAAATCTACCCTAACCTTTTGATTAATGAAAGCTTTTTTTCGAAAAACTTTCCACTCGTCGGATCAGGTTATTTCTTCAACACCACCAGCACATCTTCCAACTCGACAATCATCTGCCGAATCATCTGCTTGTACTGCGTCGTGTCGTCCTTGGCTTCATCACTAGACATGCGCAACCGCGCACCGCCGATGGTGAAGCCTTGGTCGTACAGCAGCGCGCGGATCTGGCGGATCATCAGCACGTCTTGGCGCTGATAATACCGGCGGTTGCCGCGGCGTTTGACGGGGTTGAGCTGGGGGAATTCCTGCTCCCAGTAGCGCAGCACGTGCGGTTTTACCGCACAGAGCTCGCTGACTTCACCAATGGTGAAGTAGCGTTTGCCCGGGATGGGGGGCAGCTCGTCGTTATGACTTGGTTCCAGCATAGGCCTCAACCCGGGCTTTCAATTTCTGCCCTGGACGAAAGGTGACGACGCGGCGTGCGGTGATCGGGATTTCTTCCCCGGTTTTGGGGTTGCGGCCCGGCCGTTGGCGTTTGTCGCGAAGGTCAAAGTTGCCGAATCCGGACAACTTGACCTGCTCGTTATCTTCAAGCGCGTGGCGGATCTCTTCGAAAAACAACTCGACGAGTTCCTTCGCCTCTCGCTTGTTAAGCCCAAGCTCCTCGTACAGCCTCTCGGCCATCTCAGCTTTCGTCAGAGCACCCATGCCGTTATTTCCTTAACGTGGTGTTCAACCTTTGTTCGAGCGAGGTGAGGATCAATTGCAGGGTGGCGTTCACCTCATCGTCATTAAGAGTGCGCGATGGATGCTGCCAGGTCAAGCCGACCGCGAGGCTTTTTCTATCAGGATCAATGCCTTTACCCTGGTAGACGTCAAACAGCCTGAGGTCTGTGAGCCATTCGCCTGCATTGTCACGAATTGCTTCAAGGACGTCGCTGGCGGCCACATCACGGCCGGCAATCAGGGCCAGGTCGCGGCGGGTTTCAGGGAACTTGGACAGTTCGCTGAATTTCGGCAGGCAACCTTCGACCACTTCTTCCAGGATCAGCTCGAAGACGAACACCGGGCGGTCCAGGTCGAGGGTCTTGGCCAGCTCTGGGTGCAGAGCACCGAGGTAGCCGACTTCCTTGCCGTCGCGTTCGATACGGGCGGTCTGGCCTGGGTGAAGGGCTGGGTGCTTGCCCGCGACGAACTTGAACTCACCGAGCGCGCCGGAGTAACCCAGCACCGCTTCAACGTCGGCTTTGACGTCGAAGAAGTCGATGCCATCGCGTGGGTTGGCCCAGCCTTCTGGCAAGCGGGTACCGGTGACGACGCCGGCGAGCATCGGCTGCTGCTTGAGGTCGCCGAGCTGGCCGACAAAGCGTTGGCCGCTCTCGAACAGGCGCACGCGGTCTTGCTGGCGGTTAAGGTTGTGCTGCAGTGCTTTGACCAGGCCAGGCCACAACGAGGCGCGCATAGCGGCCATGTCGTTGGAAATCGGGTTGGCCAGCAGCAGCGGCTCGACGCCAGGACTGAACAGCTCGAACAGTTTCGGGTCGATGAAGCTGTAGGTGATTGCTTCCTGATAACCGCGTGCTACCAGCAGACGGCGCAGGGTTGGCAACTCACCGCGGGCTTCCGGCGCGCCTTTGGGGGCGAGTCGGGCTTGCGGATAGCGCACTGGCAGGTGGTTGTAGCCATACAGACGGGCCAGTTCTTCGATCAGGTCGACTTCAAGACTGATATCGAAGCGGTGGCTTGGCACTTGTACCGTCCACTGCCCTGCCCCATCGGCGCTGGTGGTCAGCTCGAGGGCATTGAGCAATTGCTCGACCTGGGCGGGGTCCATGTCCATGCCGAGCATCTGGCTGATGCGTTCAGCGCGCAGGGTGATCGGCGCAACTTTCGGCAGGTGCTGCTCGCTGACTGCTTCGACGATCGGGCCGGCTTCGCCACCGACGATTTCCAGCAGCAGCGCGGTCGCGCGCTCCATGGCTTCGCGGGCCAGTTGCGAGTCGACGCCGCGCTCGTAGCGGTGCGAGGCATCGGTGTGCAGACCGTAGGAACGGGCCTTGCCAGCGACGGAAATCGGCTCGAAGAAGGCGCTCTCAAGGAACAAATCTCGGGTCTGCTCGGTATTCACGCCGCTGTGCTCGCCACCCATGACGCCGGCAATGGCCAGGGCCCGGGTGTGGTCGGCGATGACCAGGGTGTCGCTACGCAGGGCGACTTCCTGACTGTCGAGCAGGACCAGCTTCTCGCCTTCCTCAGCCATCCGCACGCGGATGCCACCGTTGATTTCGGCGAGGTCGAAGGCGTGCATCGGCTGGCCGAGCTCGAGCATCACGTAGTTGGTGATGTCGACTGCAGCGTCGATGCTGCGCACGTCGCTGCGGCGCAGGCGTTCTACCAGCCACAGCGGGCTTGGCTTGGCCAGGTCGACGTTGCGGATCACGCGGCCGAGGTAGCGCGGGCACGCGGCCGGGGCCGAGACTTCGACCGAGCGCACTTCGTCGTGGCTGGGGGCAACGGCCGGCACGTCGATGCGGGTAACCGGCACGTCGTACAGGGCGCTGACATCGCGCGCCATACCGGCCACCGAGAGGCAGTCGCCACGGTTCGGGGTCAGGCCGATTTCGATGCTGGCGTCGTCGAGGTTGAGGTATTCACGGATGTCCTGACCAACCGGCGCATCGGCGGCCAGTTCAAGCAAGCCGTCGTTTTCTTCACTGATCTGCAACTCGGCAGCCGAGCACAGCATGCCGTTGGATTCAACGCCACGCAGTTTGGCCTTCTTGATCTTGAAGTCGCCTGGCAGCTCGGCTCCGATCATGGCGAAGGGGATCTTCAGGCCCGGGCGCACGTTAGGCGCGCCGCAGACGACCTGGAAGGCCTCCTGGCCGTTGCTGACCTGGCACACGCGCAGCTTGTCGGCATCCGGGTGCTGCTCGGTGCTGAGCACTTCGCCGACGATGATACCGCTGAACTGGCCAGCCGCCGGCGTGACGCTGTCGACTTCGAGGCCGGCCATGGACAGACGAGCAACCAGCTCGTCGCGGGAGACTTGCGGGTTTACCCAACCGCGCAGCCACTGTTCACTGAATTTCATGCTGTTCTCCTGAATATGGTCGAGGTGTGGCCTAGCGGAATTGCGCCAGGAACCGCAGGTCGTTGTCGAAGAACAGACGCAAATCGTTGACGCCATAACGCAGCATGGCCAGACGCTCGGCGCCCATGCCGAAGGCAAAGCCCTGGAACTCTTCCGGGTCGATGCCAGACATGCGCAGCACGTTCGGATGGACCATGCCGCAGCCCATCACTTCCAGCCAGCCGGTCTGCTTGCACACGCGGCAGCCTTTGCCGGAACACATCACGCACTGAATGTCGACTTCAGCGGACGGTTCGGTGAAGGGGAAGAACGACGGACGGAAACGTACATCCAGCTGCTTCTCGAAGAACACCCGCAGGAATTCTTCGATGGTGCCCTTGAGGTCGGCGAAGTTGATGTCGCGATCGATCAACAAGCCTTCCACCTGGTGGAACATCGGCGAATGGGTGATATCCGAATCGCAGCGATAGACGCGGCCAGGGCAGACAATGCGAATCGGCGGCTGGGTCGATTCCATGGTACGTACCTGCACTGGCGAGGTGTGGGTGCGCAGCAGCATGTTGGCATTGAAGTAGAAGGTGTCGTGCATCGCCCGGGCCGGGTGGTGACCGGGGATGTTGAGCGCTTCGAAGTTGTGATAGTCGTCTTCGACCTCAGGGCCTTCAGCGATGCCGTAGCCAATGTGGGTGAAGAACTGTTCGATGCGTTCGAGGGTACGGGTGATCGGGTGCAGGCCGCCGGTGGTCTGGCCACGGCCCGGCAGGGTCACGTCAATGCATTCGGCAGCCAGGCGAGCGCTGAGCTCGGCCTCTTCAAAGCCAGCCTTGCGCGCATTGAGCACTTCGGTGACGCGTTCCTTGGCGTCGTTGATCAGCGCTCCAACCTTGGGGCGCTCTTCGGCTGGCAGGTTGCCCAGGGTCTTCATCACCTGGGTCAGCTCGCCTTTCTTGCCGAGAAATTGAACCCGGATCTGTTCCAGGGCATTGATGTCTTCAGCGCGCTCCACAGCTTCCAGGGCTTGGGAGACCAGCGCGTCCAGGTTTTCCATGTACAGACTCCAGATACAAAAATAGGGGAAGAGCTTTGAAGGCTCTTCCCCTATCGATGACGTTCAACACCCGACGGCGCATGCGCCGCCGGATGATTGTCGTGGGTACTTAAGCCAGAACGGCTTTAGCTTTCTCGACAATCGCAGCAAACGCCGCTTTTTCGTTCACTGCCAGGTCAGCCAGAACTTTACGGTCGATTTCGATCGACGCTTTTTTCAGGCCAGCGATCAGGCGGCTGTAAGACAGACCGTTGACGCGAGCACCAGCGTTGATACGAGCGATCCACAGAGCGCGGAACTGACGCTTTTTCTGGCGACGGTCACGGTAGGCGTATTGACCAGCCTTGATGACAGCCTGCTTGGCAACACGGAATACGCGCGAACGTGCACCGTAGTAACCTTTAGCCAGTTTCAGAATTTTTTTGTGACGCTTACGAGCAATTACGCCGCGCTTTACACGAGCCATGAGTAACTTCCTCTATCTAGACCAGAATTAACGAACGCGCAGCATGCGCGCGACTTTTGCCACGTCAGACGGGTGCAGCATGCTGCTACCACGCAGTTGACGCTTACGCTTGGTCGACATTTTGGTCAGGATGTGGCTCTTGAAAGCGTGCTTGTGCTTGAAGCCGGTCGCCGTTTTCAGGAAACGCTTCGCTGCACCGCTCTTGGTTTTCATTTTTGGCATGTTCGTAACTCCGCATTGGGGTGGATAAACATAACCGCAAGGCCTGCCGTGCCCTGGTGGTTATTTCTTTTTCTTGGGGGCGATGACCATCAAAAGTTGGCGTCCTTCCATCTTCGGATGCTGTTCGACGGTCCCGTATTCGGCGAGATCAGCTTCGATCCGCTTCAGCAGTTCCATACCCAGCTCCTGGTGGGCCATCTCACGACCACGGAATCTCAGAGAGATCTTGGTCTTGTCCCCATCACTTAGGAAACGTACCAGGTTGCGTAGTTTTACCTGGTAATCCCCTTCCTCCGTCCCTGGACGAAACTTGATTTCTTTGATCTGGATGATCTTCTGGTTTTTCTTGGCTGCAGCCTGTTGCTTCTTCTTCTCGAACAGGCTTTTGCCGTAGTCCATGACTTTACAGACAGGAGGTACGGCGTCAGCAGAAATCTCTACCAGATCCAGCTTCGCTTCTTCAGCGATACGAAGCGCTTCTTCGATCGAGACGATGCCCAACTGTTCACCGTCAGCACCAATTAACCGAACCTCGCGTGCAGAGATATTCTCGTTGATCGGGGCCTTCGGTGCAGCTCGTTTATCGTTTCTCATATCACGCTTAATAATCATTACTCCGATTCTTGGCGACCACGCCGGGAAACCGCATGCGCAAGGAACTCGGCGAATTGGGCGACGGGCATGGAGCCCAGGTCTGCGCCTTCGCGAGTACGCACAGCGACGGTTTGCGTTTCGACTTCACGGTCCCCTATAACCAAAAGGTACGGGACCTTGAGCAAAGTATGCTCGCGGATTTTAAAGCCGATCTTCTCATTTCTCAAGTCAGACTTGGCACGAAAACCGCTATCGGTCAGATTTTTTTCAACCTGAAGGGCAAAATCGGCCTGCTTGTCAGTGATGTTCATGATCACTGCCTGGGTTGGCGCCAGCCAAGCCGGGAATACGCCAGCGTAGTGCTCGATCAGCATACCGATGAAGCGTTCGAACGAACCGAGGATGGCGCGGTGCAGCATTACCGGGCGCTTGCGCGCGTTATCTTCGGCAATGTAGCTGGCGTCCAGACGCTCAGGCAGGTTCGGATCGTACTGCAGGGTACCACACTGCCAGTTACGGCCGAGGCAGTCACGCAGGGTGAACTCGATTTTCGGGCCGTAGAAGGCGCCCTCGCCCGGCTGATATTCCCACTCCAGGCCGGATTCATTGAGTGCATCAGCCAGGGCGCCTTCGGCGCGATCCCACAGCTCGTCCGAACCGACACGTTTGGCCGGACGGGTCGACAGCTTCATGGCGACGTCGACGAAACCGAAGTCTCTATAGACATCGAGGGTCAGCTTGATGAAGTCGGCCGCTTCTTTCTTGACCTGATCTTCGGTGCAGAAGATGTGCGCATCATCCTGAACGAAACCACGCACACGCATGATGCCGTGCAACGCACCGGATGGCTCGTTACGGTGGCATGCACCGAACTCGGCCAAACGCAGTGGCAGGTCGCGGTACGACTTCAGACCTTGGTTGAACACCTGCACGTGGCACGGGCAGTTCATCGGCTTGACCGCGTAATCACGGCTTTCCGACGATGTGGTGAACATGTTTTCGGCGTAGTTGGACCAGTGACCGGAACGCTCCCAGAGGATTCGATCGACCACTTGCGGGGTCTTGATCTCAAGGTAACCGTTCTGACGCTGCACAGTACGCATGTACTGCTCGAGCACCTGATAAACAGTCCAGCCGTTCGGATGCCAGAAGACCATGCCCGGCGCTTCTTCCTGCAGGTGGAACAGGTCGAGTTGCTTGCCGATCTTGCGGTGATCGCGTTTCTCGGCTTCTTCGATGCGCTGAATGTAGGCAGCCAGCTGCTTCTTGTCAGCCCAGGCGGTGCCGTACACGCGCTGCAGCTGCTCGTTCTTTGCGTCGCCGCGCCAGTAGGCACCGGACAGCTTGGTCAGCTTGAACGATTTGAGGAAGCGGGTATTGGGCACGTGCGGACCGCGGCACATGTCGACGTATTCTTCGTGATGGTACAGACCCATGGCCTGCTCATCCGGCATGTCCTCAACAAGGCGCAGCTTGTAGTCTTCGCCACGGGCCTGGAACACGTCGATGACTTCGGCGCGCGGGGTGACCTTCTTGATGACGTCGTAGTCTTTCTCGATCAGCTGCTGCATGCGCTTTTCGATGGCAGCGAGGTCATCAGGGGTGAAGGGGCGCTCGTAGGCGATATCGTAATAGAAGCCGTCATCAATGACCGGGCCGATTACCATCTTGGCGGTCGGGTACAGCTGCTTGACTGCGTGGCCGACCAGGTGGGCGCACGAGTGACGGATGATTTCCAGCCCCTCTTCATCTTTAGGGGTGATGATCTGCAGGGTGGCGTCGTGTTCGATCAGGTCGCAGGCATCGACCAGCTTGCCGTCGACTTTACCGGCCAGGGTGGCCTTGGCCAGGCCAGCGCCAATCGAGGCGGCGACTTCGGCTACGGATACAGCGTGATCGAACGAACGTTGACTGCCATCGGGAAGAGTAATGGTGGGCATGGCGCCTCCTCTCCTAGTGGTGACCCCTACCAAAGGTCACGTGGGTTGGGATGAGCCAGTACAAGATCCGACCTGCCTTCCTTAAATAGAGGAAGCCTGCCTCACAGTGGCAGAAGCCTTTCGGCTTGTCAGGGGCGAACCAGAGTGACTGGAAATAGAAAGATAGCTGCTGGCTGCCTCTGGGCAACTGCAAGCCGAGCATGCTAGCACGCAGGTTAGCGGCCAGGCACGAATATTTGGTAAATGCGTAAATCCGGTGAACTGTGAGTAAAAATGCCTATCAGATTTGCTGATGCATCCGATTTTCATCAGACCTATATCAAGGGAGTGTCTGGTTATGCGACTTCAGTCTCTTCTGGCCCTGACCGCCGCGGGGGCACTGCTGCTGCCCATGGCGGCCCAAGCCGACTGGCCAGCCGGCAAGAAAGACGCCTACATGCAGCAATGCGTGCAGGTGGCCACCCAGCAAGGCGTCAGCGCCAAGGATGCCGACACCCACTGCAAGTGTGGTGCCCAGGCAATCGAGAAGAATTTCAGCAAGGCGGAGATCGAAGACCTCGACAGCAAGGACGGTGTTGACGCGAAATTGATGCAAAAGGCTCAAACTGTGGTAAAACAGGCGTGCACGACGAAAGGTTGACCGCCTAACAGCGGGCTTCCGAGCCTTTATTTGCGCTGTATCAGTTTTCTTCGCAGTTAAAAGGCGCGACACGCGCAGAATTAGACTATGATGTACCTGGCGCACGCAGCTTCGGCTACATCTGCACCGATAAAAAATTACGTTTCTGGAGATTCACCCCATGTCCAATCGCCAAACCGGCACCGTCAAGTGGTTCAACGATGAAAAAGGCTTCGGCTTCATCACTCCTCAAGGCGGCGGCGACGACCTGTTCGTACACTTCAAAGCCATCGAATCCGACGGCTTCAAGAGCCTGAAAGAAGGCCAGACTGTTTCCTTCGTTGCCGAAAAAGGCCAGAAGGGTATGCAGGCTGCACAGGTTCGTCCGGAGTAATTCGGATGCTGTAAAAAAACCCGCCCTCGTGGCGGGTTTTTTTATGCCTGAATTCTACAGATTGGTCGCCGCCGCCCATGGCGCCAGCGACCATTAAAGAGCAAATCAGCCGCAGTTGACGCGGACGACGTTACCCTGCTCGTCAACATTGAGGTTGAGCCGCTCGGAGCGGTACTCCAGGGTGACCATATCGTGCGGCTTGAGGATGCGGGCCATTTGCGAGCCGCTGGCTTTACGCGCCTGCTCAAGCAGCTCGGGCGTGCCCGGTTTGCCTACGGTGAAGTCAGCGCCGCTGGCGTTACAGCGGCCATCGGTGCCAGCCGAGGCTGCCGGTGCACTGCTGTCACCGTCCGGCGCGCTGCCAGTGCTGCAACCAGCCAGCGCAACAGCTACCAGCACGGTTGCCAGAGAAGCACGGGTACGGAACATGAATCCTCCTAATCATCATGGGAACTGCTATATGCGACAGTAGTGCGCAATATTCGTTGCAAAACGCCCAAGTGTGCCTGACTCGCGCCCGCGAGGGGAAACAGCAATCGTCACCAGGTTTTGCACCGAATAAATAGTTTGTCGCGCACGGACTGTTATGCCTAAGTCGCAGGGCTCTTGACGCAAAGGCATGATTTACTGCAATAAGTGGAGTGCAGCATGCCTCCCTACGAACGCCAGGGCCCGGTGTTCGATCTATAGTCCGAACCAACGAGAAATTTCCAATGCGCAGCCTCAGCATCGATGCCGACATCCAGGTCCACTTACCCGCGGGCCATCGCTCGTACGCACCAGGCACCGCCGAGGAGCTTATGCTGATTGCCGTGGACCTGCTGGTACACGAACTCGGCAACGAAGGCTCCCGCAGCTTTATAGAGCAAGTGCTGGAGCGCTACGCGCCCCAGGCGGCAGCTATGGCAATCGAGCCAGCCGCTCGCTGAGCAGATCGAACAAGCCCTGGGCATCTCCTTCCTCTACCCACATGACATTGGCGGGCTGCTTGAGCACGCCATACCAGTCGGCAACGGTCTGACCGAAGGTCGGGCCTTCGCGACTGTCGACACTCATGTGGACCTGCCGCCCGCTGAACATCTCTGGTTTGAGCAGATAAGCAATGACGCTCGCATCATGTACCGGCCCGCCGGGCATGCCGTAGAGCTGCATGTCATGCTGAATGTAGGCATTGAGGATGTCCACGACCTGCTTGCTGGCGCGGTTGTTGACCGAGCTCAACTGCTTGAGCCGAGTATCGCTGGTCAGCAGCTTGTGGGTGACATCCAGAGGCAAGTAGGTGAGCTTGACGCCACTGGCCAACACCACCTCAGCGGCATGCGGGTCCGCGTACAGATTGAATTCAGCGACTGGCGTGATGTTTCCGCCATTGAAGTGGGCGCCGCCCATAACCACGACTTCCTTGATGCCTTGGGCGATTCCTGGCTGCTGGATCAGCGCCAAGGCCAGGTTGGTCTGAGGCCCAAGCATGGCGATGGTGATGCTGTGCGGCTTGGCTGCGCTCAGGGTATCGACCAGATACTGCACCGCATTGCCCGCGGCCAAGCCTTGCTTTGGCTCATGCACCTGCACGCCGGTAATGCCCTCCTCGCCGTGAACCTCAGCGGCGTAGATGGGCACGCGCACCAAAGGTCGCCCAGCACCGGCGTAGACCGGTATGTCTTCGCGCCCAGCCCATTCACGGGCCAGACGCGCGTTGCGGGCGGTTTTCTCTAGGCGCACGTTGCCGGCAACCGTGGTGATCGCGCGAATGTTCAGCTCCCCGGGTGAAGCCATAGCCAAAAACAGCGCCACCAGGTCATCGGCACCAGGGTCGGTGTCGATGATCAACTCGTGCGGGGCGGCGTGCAGCATCGAGGTGGTTACAGCGGCCATGAGGGCGGCTCCTTGCAGCAGTTTCTTCAACATAAGGCACTCCTGCGCCAACAGTTTGCAAATTCAGGCCACGCCACGGCGGATCGAAGCCAACAGGTCAAAACGTGACGCCAGCGACCAGTGCGATATTGCTGAATGGCTTGCACTCCCCGGTGCGCACAATGACCTTGGCCTGACGACTCAGCAGCTTGAACTCACTGTGCGGCATCTGCTGGCGAACGCCGAGCAAGCCCAGCGCGCTGAGCTGCTGGATTTCAGCCAACGCCGGTGGCGCGACCTCGAACAGCTCGGCCGCCAAGACATGCCGTTCGACCTGCATTTCGCTCAGCACCACCCGCAGTACACTGGCAAAGTCCGGCAAGCCCGAGGTAATGGCCAGGTCGATCAATTCCACGCCAGCCGGCACCGGCAAGCCGGCATCACCGATCACCACGATGTCGCCATGACCCAGGCCGGCAATCGTGCGCGACAGAGCAATATTGAGCAGTGCGGTCTTTTTCATGGCTGCAGCTCCGTCAGATAGGGAATCGAGGGCTGCGCTCCCGCACGAGTGACCGATATGGCGGCCGCGCGCTGACCGAGAGTGATCGCCTCAGCCTCACTCAGCCCACGCGCCAAGCCAGCGGCAAAGCCACCGATAAAGGTGTCACCGGCCGCGGTCGTGTCGAGCGCTTTGACCGGCGTTGCCGGATAGTGCTGGCAGCCTTGCGCGCTCACCAGCAAAGCGCCCTCGCTACCGAGGGTCACGATCACTTTGCCGACCCCGAACGCGAGCAACTGCTCGGCAGCGCGGCGGGCGCTGTCCTGGTCGCTCACCGTAATGCCGGTCAAAGCCTGGGCCTCGCTTTCGTTGGGCGCGAGGTAGTCGATGTTGGTAAACCAGTCTGCCGGCAGCGGGCCGGTAGCGGGGGCAGGATTGAGAATCACCGTCTTGCCCAACTCACGGGCTCGGACCAAGGTCCAGGCGACTGTTGCCTGGGGCACTTCCAGTTGGCAGATAACGATATCAGCGGCCTGCAACAAGCTGTCAGCGCGCTGCACCGACTCGGCGCTGAGCAGGCCGTTGGCACCGGGGATCACCACAATTGCGTTCTGGCTGGCAGCGTCCACCACGATCAGCGCCACTCCGCTGGAAACACCCGCGCAGCTAGCCACTGCCTGGCAATCAACGCCTTCGACCTGCAGCGCTTGTAGCAGCTGCGGGCCATAGGCGTCATCACCGACATTGCCGATCATGGCCACGCTGGCGCCAAGGCGCGCCACGGCCACCGTCTGGTTGGCGCCCTTGCCGCCGGGCACCGTGAAAAAACCGTCGCCGGTCAGCGTCTCGCCGGCTCGCGGCAAGCGCTCGGCGCGGGCCACCAAGTCCATGTTGAGGCTGCCGACCACTACTACCTTGGCATGCATGGGACGTCCTTAGCGGTAATCATTGAACAGGTCCGGGCGTGGCCCGGTAGATTCGCGCATGATGATGCGCGGGGCGATGATGCGCTGCTCGGCCGGGGCGTCGTGCCGCGGCCTGGCGATGCGCGACAGCAGCAATTCGGCAGCACTCTCGCCCAGCTCGCGAATCGACTGGCCTACGGTGGTCAGCGGCGGGTATACGTAGCGGCTGAGCTCGATGTCATCGAAACCGATCACCGATAGCTCGGCCGGCACGCTGATATTGCGCTCGGCGGCCGCGCGCAGGACGCCAAAGCCGATCATGTCGTTGCCGGCAAAAATCGCCGTGGGCCGCTGGCCGTCGAGCAACTGCGCCGCAGCAGCGTGGCCGCCTGGGCTGGTGAAATCACAGTGCAACACACGTGCTGCGCTGATCTCAGCCTGCGCCTCGGCCATAGCCCGGTGAAAACCGGCCACGCGCAACTGGCTGACCCCGGTCTCGGCTGGCCCGCCAATACAGGCGATGTCGCGGTGGCCGAGCTCGAGCAGGTGACGGGTGGCGAGGTAAGCGCCTTGTTCGTGGTCGATCCGCACCAGGTCGGCATCAACGCCCTCCAGCGCGCGGTCGACGATGACCATCGGCGTGCGCACACAGGCCAGGCTCTGCAGCAAGTCACTGTCTTCACCGACTGACGCTACCACCAGGCCATCAATGCGCTTTTCCAGCAGTACGCGCAGGTAGCTGCGCTGCTTTTGCGGATTGTCGTCGGAGTTGCACAGGATCACGCAGTAGCCATTACGCTCGCAGCCATCCTCAATGCCCCGGGCCAGCTCGGCAAAGTACGGGTTGACACTGCTAGGCACCAACAGGCCGATAGTGGCGGTACTGCGGGCCTTGAGCGAGCGGGCTACGGCACTGGGCACGTAGTCGAGTTCGGCGATGGCCGCCTCGACCTTCAGGCGCACCTGCTCGCTGACCGGACGGGTCTTGTTCAGCACATGGGAAACGGTGGTGTAGGAAATCCCCGCCATTGCCGCGACATCTTTGATGGTTGCCATGGTTTCAGTTCCGCCGGCTCGCGCGCCGGCTGCGATAAGTGTCGAGCACCACGGCGATCACAATGACCGCCCCGGTGATAATGCGTTTGGTTGGTTCGGAAGCGCCGATCTGAGCCAGCCCGGCGGCCAGCACCGAAATGATCAGCACCCCGAAGAATGTACTGATAACTGAGCCACGCCCGCCCATCAGGCTGGTACCGCCGATCACCACGGCGGCAATTACCTGCAGTTCAAGGCCAGCACCGGCGTTCGGGTCGGCGGCCTCCAGACGAGAAATCTGGAACAGCGCGGCGAGGCCGGCGAGTAGGCCCATCAGGGTGAACACCATGATCTTGTACGGCCGCGGGTCGATCCCGGCCAAGCGTACAGCTTCTTCATTGGTACCAATGCCGATCAGGTAGCGGCCGAACACCGTGCGTGTCAGTACAAGGTGGGCAACGACGATGACCAGCAAGGCAATGATGAAGGCTGGCGAGATGCCAAATGCTACTGGATTGGAAAACCAGGCGTAGGCATCGCCGATATAGGCCGTGCGCGAATCAGTGAACTGATAGGCCAGGCCACGGGCCATTTCCAGCACACCGAGCGAGACGATAAAGGATGGAATGCGCCAGGCCACGGTAATGCAGCCAGTGACGCTGCCAGCCAGGGCGGCGACTGCCATGCCCAACAGCGCAGCGGGCAAAACGCTCCAGCCCCACCCCAGGATTGCCACGCTGACTGCCGAGGCTGCCAAGGCCAGCACCGAGCCCACCGACAGGTCGATGCCACCGATGATCAACACCAGCGTCATGCCTACTGCCAGCACCATCAGATCGGGAATCTGGTTAGCCAGGGTACTGAAGGTTGCGTACGACCAGAAATGGCTGCTCATAAACGAGAACAGCACAATCATTGCCAGCAATGCGCCGGCCAGCCCCAGGTAAGTACCAAGGCCCAGATAGGTGCCGCTGCGGCGAGCGGGAGTGTCGACGGGAGAGCTGTTCATGCGTCCATCCTGGGAGCTGCCTCATGCAGCAGAGCATCACGTTGTTGATAACCGGCAAACGCCGCGGCAAGCAGTTGATCCTGGCTCCAGGCATCGCGCTCGAAGGTGTCGATCAGGCGCCCCGCAGAGAGCACACCGATGCGATCGCAGATCAGCATCAGCTCGCGCAGGTCACTTGAAACAACCACCAGCGCCTTGCCCTGGCGCGCCAACTCGGCAAGCAGGCCATAGATGTCGAACTTGGCGCCAACGTCGATACCCCGGGTCGGCTCGTCGAACAGCAGTACCTGGCAGTCGCGCTCGAGCCAGCGGCCAATCACCACCTTTTGCTGATTGCCACCGGACAACTCACTGACAGCCTGCGCCGGGCTTGCGCTGCGAATGCGCATGGCGCTGATCTGGCGCTCGGCCAAGGCTGTTTCGGCAGCGCTGTTGATGACCCCAGTACGGGACACGGCGCCCAGGTTACCGAGGGCAATATTGGCGCTGATCGACTGCGTCAGCAGCAGCCCCTCACCTTTGCGATCCTCGGTAATCAATGCAATGCCAGCACGCACAGCGGCCTTGGGCGAGTCGACACTGATCGGCTGCGGCGGCTGACCAAGGGCAACGCTGCCGCTGTCGGCGCGGTCAGCGCCGTAGATCAGCCGCAGCAGTTCGGTACGGCCGGCGCCGATCAGGCCGGAGATACCAAAGATCTCCCCTGCCCTCACCTCGAATGAAACCTCGCACACCTTGCCGGCACGGCTGAGCTTGTCGACCTTGAGCAGCGGCGGGCCGATCTGGCGCCTGCCCAGGTCGATGTGCTCGCCCACGTCACGACCGACCATCAGGTTGACCAGCTCGGCACTGTTGTAACGTTGGATCGGCTCGGCGCACACCAGCTTGCCATCGCGCAGCACCGCGATGCGCTGGGCCACACGCTGCAGCTCTTCAAGCCGATGGGATATGTACACGATAGCCACGCCGCGCTGACGCAGGCGCTCGATCTGAACAAACAGCAGCTCGACCTCGCGGGCAGTGAGCATCGCCGTAGGCTCGTCGAAGATCAGCACCCGGCAATCTCCAATCAGGTTGCGGGCGATCTCGACCATCTGCTGATGGCCGATACCCAACTCACCAACCAGGGTATCCGGGTCAATCGCGTCCAGGCCCACCTGCGCCATAGCGGCGACCGCCAACTGGCGCAGACGCTTGTGATTGATCCAGCCGAAACGGCTGGGCAAGTTGTCGAGAAACAGGTTCTCGGCAACCGTCAGGGTGGGCAGCAGGTTCAGCTCCTGCATCACCATACGCACCCCAAGCCCCTCTGCCGCACTGCGGCTGGCAGGGCTGTAAGGTTGGCCGAGGTAGCTCATGTGCCCAACGGTGGGAATTTCCAGGCCGCTGATCAACTTCGATAGCGTGCTTTTGCCGGCGCCGTTCTCACCGGTCAGCGCCAGCACTTCGCCGGCGTACAGCTCCAGCTCGACGTCAGCCAGCACAGGCTGGGCGTAGCTCTTGCCCAGCCCGCTGACCGCGAGCACCGTTTGCGTGGCCGATGCAGACATGGCCGGGTCTCCTGCCTGGATCACGGCTTGGTGATCAATTCAACCGGGGTTTGGATGACATTGTCGGCATCGACAGCGGTTTTTTCGCCCTTGATCATCTGCAGCGCAGCCTGGATGCCATATACGGCTTGCTTCTTGGCATCCTGATCGAGCGTGGCGAGCACGCGACCATCTTTGAGCATCGGCGTGATGGCGTTGATGTTGTCATAGCCGACTACCTGAACCTGATCTTTCTTGCCTGCGGCACGCACAGCCGAGACAGCCCCAAGCGCCATGCTGTCGTTGCCGGCCAACAGCGCTTTGATCTCTGGATACTCGTTGAGCATGGCCGCCGCCACCGCGTTGCCCTTGTCGATTTCCCAGTTACCAGACTGCACCGAAACGACCTTGATCTGTGCCGCCTGCATGGCGTCCTGGAAACCAGCCGTGCGCTGTTGGGCGTTGGTAGTGGTGGAGACGCCTTCGATAATACCCACCTGATCACCTGGCTTGAGCTTTTGCTGGGCCAGATAGTCACCGACCAGCCTGGCACCCTTGCGGTTGTCAGGGCCAACGAAGGGCACGCTGAGATTTTTGCTCTTGAGCACTTCGGGGTCGAGACGGTTATCGATGTTGATGACGGTGATGCCGGCATCCGTGGCTTTCTTGATCACTGGCACCAGCGCCTTGGAGTCAGCCGGCGCGATCACCAGCGCGTTGGCGCCAGTGGCGATCATTTGCTCGACGATGCGGATCTGGTTGCTGGTGTCGGACTCGTCCTTGATGCCGTTGGCTACCAGGTCGAAGTCGTTAGGGTGCTCTTTCTGGTAGGCCTTGGCGCCGTCTTCCATGGTGCGGAAGAACTCGTTGGCCAATGACTTCATGACCAGAGCGACTTTGGGTTTTTCTTCAGCCTGACCTGGCAGGGGGAGTGCGAGCGCCAACGAGGAGACGATAGCGAGGGACAGCAGACGACCGGGGAACGGCAGTTTCATGAGATGACTCCGAATCTTGTGTTTTTTATCGGATCGCAATCGTTTGCGTTAAGCCACTATGGAAACAAGCCCTGATTTTGTCAATTGCCTGAGACGCTGTTTTGGCAAACCGGGGCGAGCGGCAGGTTACGCGGATTAGCCACGGAAAACCGAACAATTTACCTGTATCCGTTCGGTAAGCCGAATACATCCCATCGCTGGATTTGTCTCAGCATATGAGCGAACTCCCGCCTGGAGCGGCTCAACCCAGACACGCCGCTGCGTTGGTATGAAACCTGCGTGCTCAGCTGCGCGACATATAAATCTCACCAGGAAGATCGAGAGAACAATAACGATGAAAACCGCACTGAAGACATTTGCCCCGGGCGCCCTCGCCCTGCTGCTTATCCTGCCAACTGCAGTTTCTGCCAAAGAAGCCGAGCAGCAACAAAAGCTCGCCAATGTGGTGATTCTCGCCACCGGCGGCACCATTGCCGGCGCCGGCGCCAGCGCCGCCAACAGCGCTACCTATCAGGCTGCCAAGGTAGGCATCGACAAATTGATCGCTGGCGTACCGGAGCTGGCTCAACTGGCCAATGTGCGCGGCGAGCAGGTCATGCAGATCGCATCCGAAAGCATCAGCAACGACGACCTGCTCAAGCTGGGCAAACGCGTCGCCGAGCTGGCTGACAGCAACGACGTCGACGGTATCGTTATCACCCACGGCACCGACACCCTGGAAGAAACCGCCTACTTCCTCAACCTGGTAGAAAAGACCGACAAGCCAATCGTAGTGGTCGGTTCGATGCGCCCGGGCACCGCAATGTCGGCTGACGGCATGCTCAACCTTTACAACGCCGTAGCCGTCGCCAGCGACAAGCAATCGCGCGGCAAAGGCGTACTGGTGACCATGAACGACGAAATCCAGTCCGGCCGTGACGTCAGCAAGTCGATCAACATCAAGACCGAAGCGTTCAAGAGCGCCTGGGGCCCGATGGGCATGGTCGTGGAAGGCAAATCGTACTGGTTCCGCCTGCCAGCCAAGCGTCACACCTCCAACTCCGAGTTCGACATCAAGCAAATCAGTAGCCTGCCTGCCGTAGACATCGCCTACGGCTACGGCAACGTCACCGACACCGCCTACAAGGCTCTGGCGCAAAATGGCGCCAAGGCGCTGATCCATGCCGGTACCGGTAACGGCTCGGTATCGTCCCGCGTGGTACCAGCCCTGCAAGAGCTGCGTAAAAACGGCGTGCAGATCATTCGCTCTTCCCACGTAAACCAGGGCGGTTTCGTACTGCGCAACGCCGAGCAGCCGGATGACAAGAACGACTGGGTGGTTGCCCATGACCTGAACCCGCAAAAGGCACGAATTCTGGCGATGGTCGCAATGACCAAGACCCAGGACAGCAAAGAGCTGCAGCGGATCTTCTGGGAATATTGATCTGTTGATTGCCTGAGCCGAGCAACGCTTTGCTCACCGCTGTCGCGGGCTGTATGGCCCGCGACAGTCACTGGGCCAAGGCTCACGAGGTTGTTGCGAAATTGCCTGCAGTGAAATACTGTACGCACATACAGCACAACAAGGAACGCCCCCCGATGGCCGCTGCCTCTCAAGCCACCCCCAGCCCATACCAACAACTGGGCGAGCGCATTCAGAAAATCATAAACAGCCCTACCGCCCAGCGCAGCAAGTCTGCGTTGATCTTTCGGCTGGAGCACGAGTTGCCGGACGACTGGGCAACACTACTCGAAGAGATCGCTGAAAACGACAACGTCACCCTTGCCTACCGGGATGATGGCGGCGTGCAGATATTCTGGACTGTACCCAAGGAAGACTGAGCAGGAACTCAAGCCTTGGCGGTAGCATCGTCCGCTTGCGGCCTGAGCAAAGCATTGACCTGCGAGGTCAGTGCCTCGAGGGTAAATGGCTTGGTCAGTATCGCCATGGTCGACTCCAGCGGCTGGCGATCGAGCACTTCAGGTTGCGCATAGCCCGTCATCAGCAACACCGGCAGGTCAGGCCTCGACTGCCTGCCCGCCTCCGCCATCTGCCGCCCGTCAAGCCCACCGGGTAAACCGATGTCGGTCACCAGCAGATCAATGCGGATGTCCGAACGCAGCAGTTGCAACCCTGCCAGGCTGTCAGCCGCCTCGATCACCACATAGCCGTAACTGCCCAGGGTTTCGCTGACAAACATGCGCACGGAGGACTCGTCATCGACCACCAAAACCGTTTCGCCAGCTGCGGCCGTGGGCTCGGCACACCCGCCAGGTTGCGCCTGCGGGGCGTCCAGCGCAGCGGCGTGGCCCGGCAACTGCAGCAGCACCCGCGTGCCTCTGCCCGGTTCTGACTCGATCCTCACCTGACCACCGGATTGCTTGGCAAAACCATAGATCATCGACAAGCCAAGCCCGGTACCGGCGCCAACCGGTTTGGTGGTGAAGAACGGCTCGAAGGCCTTGCCGAGCACTTCGGCGCTCATGCCGCTACCACTGTCCGCCACGCAAATGCTCAGGTAGTTGCCGGGGCTCAACTCTGGATCAAGCTCGGGCCCAGTCGTCAGCCGCTGGTCGCGAGTGCTTATCAGAATCCTGCCGCCACCCGGCATGGCATCGCGCGAATTGATACACAGATTAAGCAAGGCGTTTTCAACCTGCGCCGGGTCGACCAGACAAGCACTGGCCTGGGCTGCCAACTCCACCTTCAGGCTGATTGCCGGCCCGACCGTACGCCGGATCAGCTCCTCCATGCCGCCAATCAAGGCATGCACATCCGTCTCGACCGGCACCAGCGTCTGCCGACGGGAGAATGCGAGCAGGCGATGGGTAAGGGCAGCGGCGCGCTGAGCGGCACCATGAGCAACGCCCAGATAACGCTCCAGGTCTGCCGTGCGCCCCTGATTCAAACGCAGCCTGATCAAGTCGAGGCTACCGCTGATGCCGGCCAGGAGATTGTTGAAATCGTGAGCGATGCCCCCGGTCAGTTGGCCCACAGCCTCCATCTTCTGTGCCTGACGCAGCGCAGCCTGAGCTGCCTCGCGCTCGGCAACGGCGACGCTGATGCGGACTTCCAACGTACGATTTAGCTCGAGCAAGGCGGATTCGGCGTTCTTTCGCGCGGTGACATCCATCGAGGAGCCGATCAAACCGATCACCTCACCGGCGTCGCTCAGCAACGGCGCCTTCACCGACAGCCAAACGGCTACAGAACCGTCCGGCATGTCGACCCGCTCTTCGATCTGCTCAGCCTGACCGCTGTCCATGATGCGCTGGTCGTTCGCCATGACCTGGCGCGCCTGCGCTTCGTCTTCAAGGAATTCCAGGTCGGTCTTGCCCAGGTAAACCTCGGGGGGCTTGCCGATCAGCTGCGTAGTGCCGTGGTTGGCGACCAGCATCCGTCCCTGGCGGTCCTTGGCATACACCACGCCAGGAACTGCCGCCGTGAACGTGCGCAACAAGGCGTTTGCGCGATCGCGCTCAGTTTCGGCAACACGCCGTCCCTCAATGTCCATCAGCACGCCTGGAAAGCGCACAGCCATGCCCTGTTCATCGAGCTCGGCGCGACCATTGGCCTCTACCCAGCGATAGCAGCCGTCCTCATGGAGAACACGATATTCACAGCGAAAGCGCCCACCGCGAGCCATGGCCTGTTCGATGTCACGGCCAACCCGTTCGCGGTCTTGCTCGTGGATGGAGGCAAACGCCTCGGAGATCGGAATACCACTGGTGCAGCGTTCTGCACACAGCCCGAATGAGCGGGCGAAGCGCTCATCCGCCGTCACGCAGTCATTACGAATATCCCAAAGCCAGGTACCAATGATGGCGCCAGCATCGAGAGCCAGTTGCAGACGCTCCGAGGCATCAGTCGGGAAAACCTGAAGACGGTCGGGCCTGACCATCGCTTCGACCCGCTCCGCAGGGCCTTCTCGATCCATTGCTACCTCTTGAGTTACCGAGCTTCAAGGTCGGGCATATTACCGACCAAGCGGGTAAATGTGCTATAGGGTAGACAGCGCAACCGAGGCGAGCGTTCAAGTCAAGGCTTGCAGATAGGCACTGGCATGTTGATAGCGGCTGAGCCGGGCAAGGTCAGCGGGACCTGGGCAGGCAATGCGACTGAGGTCACTGTTATCGGCCAGATCAGCCAGCTTGACCTCTCGTGCCAGAGGGTCAGCGCCGGCCCGAATCACAAACGCCTCATAGCTCTCGCCAGGACGTCGACTCAGCGAGAGCAAGGCGGCGAGGATTTTCAGCGGGAAACCCTCAAGAGCGAGGTCCGATACCGTCAGGGGCGTGTCTTCGAGTACATCGTGGAGCACGGCGACAATCCGCTGCTCAGGTGTGGACACTCGCATCATTACCCGCAGCGGATGAAGAATGTAGGCGGCCCCACCCTTGTCGTACTGCCCCTCGTGGGCTTTTGCGGCTACAGCGATGGCCCGTTCCAATGTAGACATGCGACCTCTCCCTGTTCAGCGCCCGCTTAGCCAAGCATAGCCAACGATCGCGTTCAGGCACAGCCCGCCTGCCTCATCAGTCACTTATCAGCGCTGGGCGCCATGCTGGATCACCACAGAGTCAGTGCCTTGACGCGCCATCACATCGGCCTTGCGCGCCTGCGCCTCTTCTTTGGTCGGGAATGGACCCAGCAGCACCACCGGCTTGCCATCACGGTACTCGACTGAAGAGGGAATACCCTTTTCTATAAGGCGCGCAGTCATGTCGCTCAGAGCCCCCATGTTCGGCCCCTGCACCACCTCGACATCCCAGCCCTCTGGCGCCGGCTGATCGGCCAGGGCTTCGGCGCGACGCTGCAGCTCGGCCCCTCCACAGATCTCGCGGATGCGCAGGTCGTCGCCGGTTTCGTCGACGATGATCTGGTACTGGCCATCCCGCTTGATAGCAACGTAGCTGCGGTAAGCCTCGAATTTGCCGTCAGCGTCCTTGCCACGGAATTGACCGCAGATCGAGCCATCGGTATCGAAGCGCACGTTGGCGAATTTGGCGGTCTTGGGATTACTCAGGTGTTCGGCCACCTGTTTGTGCACGCCATCCACTTCATTGTTGCAGCCCGCCAAGGCCAGCATCGCTGTTACCACCGCAAGTTTACGCACGCGTCTAACTCCAGAATCGAAGGCGCGGATTCTACCATGATGGCTGGCTAGCGCCGATGGGCAGGCTGCCGCAGGGTGTTTCAGGCGCGAAACAAATGCAAAAAGGGCGACCCTTTCGGATCACCCTCTTCAAGTTTGGTAGGCACAATTGGACTCGAACCAACGACCCCCACCATGTCAAGGTGGTGCTCTAACCAACTGAGCTATGTGCCTGTCGTGGGGCGCATATTACGAGTGAAGCGCACCCCTGTAAAGCTTTTTTTTGAAGAAAATCAAAACCTTTGCGCCACCGAGCGGCGCACTCTGGTGCACGCCCCTGAGACTGTGGTCGCCCCACCAGTCTCAGCAACCAACAGCAGCGTAAATGAAAAAAGGGTGACCCTTGCGGATCACCCCTTTTCGATTTGGTAGGCACAATTGGACTCGAACCAACGACCCCCACCATGTCAAGGTGGTGCTCTAACCAACTGAGCTATGTGCCTGTCGTGGGGCGCATTCTACGGAATCCAAAAACCCTGTCAACTGTTTTTTCCACGCTAAGCCACTGAATCATAAAAATATTTACTAATAGTCACGCGCCACCGCTGCGTAAAGGATTTTCACCGTACGACTAGCGGGTGTTTATTATTATTGATAGCATCGGTACATTCGTTAAAAATATAAAACACGAGGTCTCTCGAGCATGGCTAATACCCCCTACCCACAGTCCTACTACGCCGCCTCGGCCAACCCGGTGCCGCCACGTCCGGCGCTGCAGGGTGAGGTGGAAACCGACATCTGCGTAATTGGTGCGGGCTATACCGGCCTGTCCAGCGCACTGTTCCTGCTGGAGAACGGCTTCAAGGTCACCGTCGTCGAAGCGGCCAAGGTTGGCTTTGGTGCATCCGGCCGCAACGGTGGCCAGATCGTCAACAGCTACAGCCGTGACATCGACGTGATCGAACGCACTGTTGGCCCGCGCGAAGCACAATTGCTGGGCGCGATGGCCTTCGAAGGCGGGCGTATCATCCGCGAGCGCGTAGCCAAGTACAACATCCAGTGCGACCTCAAGGACGGCGGCGTATTCGCGGCCATCACGCCCAAGCAGATGGCCCACCTGGAATCGCAAAAACGCCTGTGGGAACGCTATGGCCACACCCAACTGGAGCTGATGGACCAGAAGCGCATCCGTGAAGTGGTCGCGTGCGACAGCTATATAGGCGGCATGCTCGACATGAGCGGCGGCCATATTCACCCGCTCAACCTGGCCTTGGGCGAAGCGGCTGCGGTCGAGTCGCTGGGCGGCGTGATCTATGAACAGACCCCAGCCATACGCATCGAGCGCGGCGCCAACCCGGTCGTGCACACCCCGCAGGGTAAGATCCGCGCCAAGTACATCATCGTTGCCGGCAACGCTTATCTGGGTAACCTGGTGCCGGAGCTGGCCTCGAAGTCGATGCCATGCGGCACTCAGGTGATCACCACCGAGCCACTCAGCGATGAGTTGGCTCGTACCCTGCTGCCGCAGGACTACTGCGTCGAGGACTGCAACTACCTGCTCGACTACTACCGCCTGACCGGCGACAAGCGCCTGATCTTCGGCGGCGGGGTGGTCTACGGCGCACGCGACCCGGCCAACATCGAAGCGATCATCCGGCCGAAGATGCTCAAGGCATTCCCGCAGCTCAAGGACGTCAAGATCGACTACGCCTGGACCGGCAACTTCCTGCTGACGCTGTCGCGTCTGCCTCAGGTCGGCCGCATCGGCGACAACATCTACTACTCGCAAGGCTGCTCCGGCCACGGCGTGACCTACACCCACCTGGCGGGCAAAGTCCTGGCCGAAGCGCTGCGCGGCCAGGCCGAACGCTTTGACGCATTCGCCGGCCTGCCGCACTACCCGTTCCCGGGTGGCCAACTGCTGCGGGTACCGTTCAGCGCCATGGGTGCGTGGTATTACAGCCTGCGCGATCGCCTGGGCTTCTGAGCCATAGCGAATGAAGACGGCCGGCCATCAGCGCCGGCCGTTTGCGTTCAGGGCTGGCCGAGGCTGCTGACGGCTTGCCTGGCCGCCATTTCCTGCCCTGCCCGGGCAAGTTCATCGGCGCCTCGCAACCAGCGCTGGCGATCAACCTGTGCAGGCAGTTGCTGCGGTGACTGAATCAACACTGCCCAACTGCCCTGCTCCGCCCACGCCTTGGCAAAAGCGTCGAACGACATCATCTGCCGCCGCTGCATGCCTGCGCGCAGCAGCACCCGCTGCTTGTAGCTGTCATAGCCGACCAGTACCGCATAGCGCGGCTCACTCCACCACGCCGAACCCTCTTGATAACGCAGCAGCACCGGGTTGCCCGCCGCCACCTGGGCGAGCAATGCATCCAGACGCTTGTCCAGCGGATACACCAGCATGCCGTAATCACGCGCCACAGGCGGGATCGATGTTTCCAGCGCTTCGGCTGCTTCAGGCAGCTTCAGCGGCTTGTCGAGCAAGCCCGGGGTGATCCGAATGCCTTGCTGCGAGAGCATGACCGCCAGCGCCATGGCGCCGCTGTGATTGGCGTTGCCGCGGAAGAACGGCACGCTGCTGATCTCGACCCGCTGCGGCAAGCCTTTTACATTCGCTGGAGGCGCGCCGGCGCAGCCAACCAGACTGGCCGCCAGCAGGCATGCAGCGAGCAGGCGCTGTGAAGGGTTGAGCAACGACTTGCGGGAAGCTTGCAACATGGACACTCACTTGTCTGAAGCCGGGCTGGCATCCGGCGATGGTCTCTGATCATAGGGCGGACGCGCGCGCAGGAATAGCCCGACGCAGGCTAGTAACAAATCGGACCAAGGGTTCGACCTAAGCTCAATTGAACGTCATGAAGGTAACGCTAGACTAAGTAAGTGTCTGGAAGGTAAGCCTGGGGCAAGCCCGAGAGAAGGAGGCACACATGAGCCTGACTATGGGAATTCTGCTGTTGGTAGGTATGTGGCTGAGTGTGGCCGCTGCCATGTTATGGGGGGTTCTGCGGATTGTCCGCAGGCATTCACATCATCCACTGCCGGTTCAGGCCAAGCCCTTGCCCGTGCAACGCGCTCGTCAGCCCGCTGCAGCGCACTGACATCGCGTCAGCGCAAAACAAAAAACCGCGCAGCTTGAAGACATACGCGGTCGCTTGATGAAAATGCTATTGCGATGGGGCGCCAAGCGCCCCGCGCACCTCACTCCTGTGCCGCCTCACGCTTGAGGCGAGCGCGGCGGGCAAAGATGTTGAGCATCTCGATCGCAGTCGAGAACGCCATCGCTGCATATACATAACCTTTAGGCACATGGGCACCGAAACCTTCGGCGATCAGGGTCATGCCGATCATGATCAGGAAGCCCAAGGCCAGCATCACGACGGTCGGGTTGTCGTTGATGAAGTTGGCAAGCGGATCGGCCGCCACCATCATCACGATAACAGCTGCCACTACAGCGATGATCATGATCGGCAGGTGCTCGGTCATGCCAACTGCGGTGATGATGCTGTCGACCGAGAATACGATGTCCAGCAGCAGAATCTGGAATATCGCCGCGGCGAAGCCCAGGGTCACGGTGGACGAGACCGTGGCCTCATGCTTGGCACCGTGCGGATCGACACTCTCGTGGATCTCTTTGGTTGCCTTCCACAGCAGGAACAGGCCACCGGCGATCAGGATCATGTCCTTCCAGGAGAACGCATTGCCAAAGATCTCGATTACCGGATCGGTCAACTGAACGATCCAGGCCACGGTGCTGAGCAACGCCAGGCGCATGATCAACGCCATGCTGATACCAATCCGGCGCGCCTTGGAGCGGTACTCGACAGGCAGCTTGTTGGTCAGGATCGAGATGAAGATCAGGTTGTCGATACCGAGCACAACTTCCATTGCCACCAATGTGGCCAAAGCTACCCAGGCGGTCGGGCTTGCGGCGAGTTCCAGCAAATATTCCATGAATCAATCCTGTTTCTGGCTATGTTAGGGCTGTGTTCGCAGCTGTGGATCAGATGTCCTGGGTCTTGCCTTCGCCATCGGCAGGCTTGGCCGATTTCTCACCCTCGCCGCCAATGACGTCATTCAACGCTTGCTGAGCGGCTTCATTGGTCTTGTCGATGGCCTGCTTGGCAGACTGCGCCGCCTGATCGAGCACCTGCTGGGCAGATTTCTCAGCCTGATCGCACCCGGCCAGGCTGAACAGCGCCAGCGCAAGCACCAACGGGGTACCGATGGATTTCAGTTGTAGCATAGGATCCTCACTTGTCATGTCTGGGCAGCGCGCGTGGCGCCTGATGAAAGGCATTCTAATGAAGCGGAAACATCCGGAAAATTCGTTTTTTTAGCGGCTATACTTCGTTTTTTACGAATCCGGAAACAACCATGCTCAATTACCGGCAGCTGCATTATTTTTGGGTAGTCGCACGCACCGGCAGTATTGCCCGCGCCAGTGAGCAGCTGAATCTGACGCCGCAAACCATCAGTGGGCAGATCAGCCTGTTCGAGCAGACCCATGGTCTGGAATTGTTCCAGCGTGTCGGGCGTCAGCTTGAGCTGACCGAGAGCGGCAGGCAGACACTGGTCTACGCCGAACAGATGTTCCAGATCGGCAGCGAGCTCGAGACCATGCTGCGCGCCGGGCCGCAGGAGCAGATCCTGTTCCGCGTCGGCGTTGCAGATGTGGTCCCCAAGTCCATCGTTTATCGCTTGCTGGCCCCGACCATGGAGCTGGACGGCGCCCTGCGCATCAATTGCCGGGAAGACAAACTCGAGCGGCTGCTGGCCGACCTGGCCATCCAGCGTCTGGACCTGGTGATTTCCGACAGCCCCATGCCCAGCCATCTGGATATCAAAGGCTACAGCCAGAAACTCGGCGAATGCGGCTTGAGCTTTTTTGCCACCCCAGCTCTGGCGGCAGAATACTCGGGTGCATTTCCGGCCTGCCTGAATGATGCGCCGTTGCTGATCCCGGGTCAGGAGACAGTTGTACGCAGCCGTTTACTGCGCTGGCTGTCCGAGCAGCAGGTGCAGCCGCGGATCGTCGGTGAGTTCGATGACAGTGCCTTGATGCAGGCCTTCGGTCAGTCCGGCAGCGGCATTTTCGTTGCGCCCAGCGTGATTGCCGATGAGGTGTGCCGCCAATATGCAGTGGTGCTGATCGGCCATACCGAGGCGGTCAACGAGTCGTTCTATGCGATCTCGGTAGAGCGCAAGGTCAAGCACCCGGGGATCGTCGCGATTACCGAGGGTGCGCGCAAAGAGTTGTTCCACTGGTAAGCAGCGGCCGGGAACGCTGGTCTATGGTACAGTCGCGCCCGTCCAAATCCCTGAGATTCGCTGCACATGCTGCCTGTTCTTCGCCTGCTCACCCGCACCAGCCTGGTTACCCAGATCGTCATCGGCCTGATCGCCGGCATCGCCCTGGCCTTGCTTGCGCCTGCCGTGGCGCTGGACCTGGCGTTTCTCGGCAAGGTTTTCGTCAGTGCGCTCAAGGCGGTAGCGCCCGTCCTGGTGTTCGTGCTGGTGATGGCCTCGATCGCCAACCACAAGCACGGCCAGCAAATCCATATCCGCTCGATCCTGTGGCTGTACCTGCTGGGCACCTTTGGCGCAGCCGTGGTCGCCGTGATCGCCAGCATGCTGTTCCCCTCGACCCTGCTGCTCAGCGCCAGTGAGGCGTCGCTGAGTGCTCCGGGCGGTATCACCGAAGTGCTGCAGAACCTGCTGCTCAGCGCTGTCGATAATCCGGTAGCGGCGCTGCTCAACGCCAACTTCGTCGGCGTGCTGACCTGGGCCATCGGCCTGGGGATCGCCCTGCGCCATGCCAGCGAGGCCACCCGCACCGTAGTCGACGACCTGTCCAATGCGGTGACTTATATCGTGCGCGTGGTCATTCGTTTTGCGCCGCTGGGGATCTTCGGTCTGGTCGCAGCGACCCTGGCTCAATCGGGGCTGAGCGCCCTGCTTGGCTACCTGCACCTGCTGGCGGTATTGATCGGCTGCATGCTGTTTGTCGCACTGGTGATGAACCCGCTGATCGTGTTCTGGAAGATCCGCCGCAACCCCTACCCGCTGGTGCTGATGTGCCTGCGCGAGAGCGGCATCACGGCGTTCTTCACCCGCAGCTCGGCCGCCAACATCCCGGTCAACCTGACACTGGCGAAGAAACTCGGCCTGCATGAGGACACCTACTCGGTCTCGATCCCGCTGGGCGCAACCATCAACATGGCCGGTGCGGCAATCACGATTACCGTACTGACTCTGGCGGCCGTGCATACCCTGGGCATCAGTGTCGATCTGCCCACTGCCGTACTCCTCAGCGTAGTGGCTGCGGTGTGTGCCTGCGGCGCATCGGGCGTGGCCGGTGGTTCTCTGTTGCTGATCCCATTGGCGTGCAGCCTGTTCGGCATTCCCAGTGAAATCGCCATGCAGGTGGTCGCCGTCGGTTTCATCATCGGTGTGCTGCAGGACTCGGCTGAAACAGCGCTGAATTCTTCGACTGATGTGATCTTCACCGCCGCCGCCTGTAAGGCCCGGGAGCGACGCGCAGCCTGAGTGATAAGGCGGCGCCGCTGGCAATTGCTTAACGGCGCCGCTTTACCTAGGCTAGTGGCCTTTCCTCGCAACGAGACAGGGCCATGTCAGAACAACACAACGCCAGTGAAGGCCGCTTCAACAGCACCGAGATCCGCATCCTCGGCTCGCTGATCGAAAAGCAGGCCACCAGCCCTGAAACCTACCCCTTGACCCTCAACGCGCTGGTGGTCGCCTGTAACCAGAAGACCAGCCGCGAACCGGTGATGAATCTCTCTCAGGGCCAGGTTGGCCAGGCGCTGCGAGCGCTCGAAGGGCGTGGTTTTACCAAACTGCAGATGGGCAGCCGCGCTGACCGCTGGGAGCAACGCGTAGACAAGGCGCTGGAACTGGTGCCCGCGCAGCTGGTGCTGATGGGTTTGATGTTTTTGCGCGGGCCGCAGACGATCAACGAGTTGTTGACCCGCAGCAACCGCTTGCATGAGTTCGAGGATGACCAACAGGTCCAGCATCAGCTCGAGCGCTTGATTTCACGTGAGCTGGCGGTACACCTGCCGCGCCAGGCTGGGCAGCGGGAAGACCGCTATACCCACGCGCTGGGTGATCCGGCAGAGATCGAGGCTATTCTTGCGGCGCGCCAGCAAGGCGGCGCTGAACGCAGCTCGGCCCCCAGCATCGCTGAAGAACGTATCAGCGCGCTGGAGGCACGAATTGCAGCACTGGAAGAACGCCTGGCCCTGCTGGAAGGCTGAACCCAGCCAGCGCAGCAGGCGTCTACGTCAGGCCGGCGCCGAGCTGCGGATCAGGTGATCGAAGGCGGACAGCGAGGCCTTGGCACCCTCGCCCACCGCAATCACGATCTGCTTGTACGGCACGGTGGTGACGTCCCCGGCAGCGAACACACCAGGGATGTTGGTCTGGCCCTTGGCGTCGACGATGATCTCGCCACGCGGCGACAGCTCGACCGTGCCTTTTAGCCAATCGGTGTTGGGCAGCAGGCCGATCTGTACAAAGATCCCTTCCAGCGCGATGTCATGCAGCTCATCGCTGTTGCGGTCCTTGTAGCGCAGGCCGTTGACCTTTTCGCCATCTCCCAACACTTCGGTGGTCAGCGCACTGGTGATCGCCTTGACGTTGGCCAGGCTGTGCAGTTTGCGCTGCAATACCGCATCGGCACGCAGCTGGCTGTCGAACTCGATCAATGTCACCTGAGCGACGATACCGGCGAGGTCGATGGCCGCTTCCACACCTGAGTTGCCGCCACCGATCACCGCCACGCGCTTGCCCTTGAACAGCGGGCCATCGCAGTGCGGGCAGTAGGCAACACCGCGGGCGCGGTACTGCTGCTCGCCAGGCACGTTCATCTCGCGCCAGCGTGCACCGGTCGCAAGGATCACGGTCTTGGCCTTGAGCGAAGCGCCGCTGGCCAGCCGCACTTCGTGCAGGCCGCCAGCAGCAGCCGGGATCAATGCCTCACCGCGCTGCAGGTTCATGATGTCGACGTCGTACTGTTTGACGTGCTCTTCCAGCGCCGAGGCCAGTTTTGGCCCTTCGGTTTCCTGCACCGAGATGAAGTTCTCGATCGCCATGGTGTCGAGCACCTGGCCGCCGAAACGCTCGGCGGCAACGCCGGTACGGATGCCTTTGCGCGCAGCATAGATTGCAGCTGCGGCGCCGGCTGGGCCACCGCCCACCACCAGCACATCGAAAGCGTCTTTGGCGTTGATCTTCTCGGCCTGGCGAGTGCCGGAGCTGGTGTCGATCTTGCCAAGAATCTCTTCCAGGCCCATGCGGCCCTGGCCAAACACTTCGCCGTTGAGATAGATACTCGGCACGGCCATGACCTTGCGTGCTTCAACCTCGTCCTGGAACAGCGCGCCATCGATGGCCACGTGTTTCACATTGGGGTTGAGCACCGCCATCAGGTTCAACGCCTGGACTACGTCCGGGCAGTTCTGGCACGACAGCGAGAAGTAGGTTTCAAAAGTGAAGTCGCCTTGCAATGCCTGGATCTGCTCGATCACTTCGGCACTGGCCTTGGATGGGTGGCCGCCGACCTGCAGCAGCGCCAGCACCAGAGACGTGAATTCGTGGCCCATGGGAATGCCGGCAAAGCGCAGGCTGATATCAGCACCCGGGCGGTTCAGCGAGAACGAGGGCCGGCGCGCGTCGCTGCCGTCCTTGTTCAGGGTAATCAGGTCCGACAGGCCGGTGATCTCCACCAGCAGGTCGTGCATTTCGCGGGACTTCGCACCGTCGTCGAGGGAGGCTACGATCTCGATCGGCTGGGTGACCCGCTCCAGGTAGGTTTTCAGTTGCGATTTAAGCGTGGCGTCCAACATACGGGCGATTCCTTGAGCAATCAGGGTAAACAAAAACGCCCAGGCAAAAGTGCCCGGGCGTTTGGCAGGGCGGTGATGACTTCAGCTATGGCGGCTGTTCACCGCCCGCGACTGGCGCACGATCTTAGATCTTGCCAACCAGGTCCAGCGATGGTGCCAGGGTGGCTTCGCCTTCTTTCCACTTGGCCGGGCAGACTTCGCCTGGGTGAGCGGCAACGTATTGGGCAGCCTTGACCTTGCGCAGCAGCTCGCTGGCGTCACGGCCGACACCACCGTCGTTGATTTCGACGATCTTGATCTGGCCTTCTGGGTTGATCACGAAGGTACCGCGATCAGCCATGCCAGCTTCTTCGATCAGCACGTCGAAGTTGCGCGAAATGACGTGGGTCGGGTCACCGATCAGCGGGTACTTGATTTTGCCGATGGTTTCCGAAGTGTCATGCCAGGCTTTGTGGGTGAAGTGGGTGTCGGTCGACACACCGTAGATTTCCACGCCCAGCTTCTGGAACTCGGCGTAGTTGTCGGCCAGGTCGCCCAGTTCGGTCGGGCAGACGAAGGTGAAGTCGGCTGGGTAGAAGAACACGACAGCCCACTTGCCTTTCAGGTCGGCTTCGCTGACCTGAACGAATTCGCCGTTGTGGAAGGCAGTAGCGTTGAACGGTTTGACCTGGCTGTTGATGATAGGCATGAGAGAAGCTCCGTCATGGGATTAAGAAGTGGTTGACGGGGAGAATACTAACCACCTAAACCGGCGATGGCTCATTGGCAAAGCTCATGCTGCTGATTGGTTTTGGCTATAAGCGGCTCACTCCGGTAGATCCTTTCATTCATAGGAAAGCAGCACAGTGGCACGCGCCTTGGCCACTCCCGGCCGAACGCTCTGCGCAATCTGCACATACGCCGCACGCAGGCCTATCCGCACAAAGTCGTCCCCAGATCGCACTCTGGCCAAGTTATGCCGAGTGGTGCCCAACTGCAGCAAGCCGCCATCACTGCGCATCAGACGCACCCCCAGGCCCGCAGCACTTGATTCGCCGGCAAGTTGCAGGTGATCAGTTGCGCCACCACCGCTGGCATCTTCGAACTGCGCAAGCACCTGCACTGACCGGCCATTTGTGCTCGGCTGGCAGCGCAACCGCAACTCGAAGTCGACAGCCGCCGACTGGCTGCCAAGGCCCCGGAAACGGCTCCAGGACTGGACGCTGAGGTTGACCTGAGTGTCCCGGCTTGACCCCTCCAGATGGCAGGTCGGCTGCTGCACGCCCACGCTGATCACCGCCGGTGTCAGACCAAGACGCTGAATCAGCTGCGAGCCCGCATAAGCCTCGGCCGCAACCGCTGGCAGCCGTAGTTCACCGGCGCTGATCGGGCCGGTCTTGATCAGCGCGAGCTCATAACCGCTGTCGAAGCGGTGCTCACCTGCCGGCAGCATCCGCTCGCTCATCGGCCAGGTCAGGCCGCTGCGTTCGCCTGGCAGCGGTCGTAACCTCACGCTGATGCCGGCAATACTGGTCGACAGCAGACCGGGCTGAGCATTTCCTGCACCTGGCGCGTGCAACCAGCCCTCGCGCAACGGTGCTGGCTGGCTGCAGCTTACCTGTAGTGACGGGCCATTCACCTGCTTGCTGAACAGCACCTGACCAATGCCAGCCGCCGCCGGCAGTTGCAACTGCGCCGGTAATGCCAGCGCCAGGCGCGCCGGCTGCTGCCCCGAGCCCAACCGGCATTCGGCGGTTGCCAACGGCGTGATGACCAGGCTGATCATGAGTAGGCCGAACGAACACTTCATGCTTGATCCTCAGGGTGGGCAAGGCACACAGCTACCAACGCTTGGGCAGGCACCTCAGTACGTTGCTCAATTCGGCAGCGTTGTCCGGCAGCGCTACCCCAGGTCACATCCAGCGTTGCCTGCTGATCATCACTGCGCAGGTGCAGGCGACTGCCCTGGCCAACCAGACCCAGCTCAGTGCCGTGCACATCGGTCACCTGTGCGCCAAAAGGCAACGCCTGGCCGTACTCGCGGCGGGCTTCGAGAATCCATGGGCGACCGCTGCGAGTGGCGAACTCCAGATAGCCGACGGCGCCAGCGCGCGGCACCAGGGATTGTGCAGTCAATTGCAGCTCGACTTGATCGGTCATGCCTCGCGGGTCGAGCTCGACGGTGTTGACGCTGTAGGGCGTCAGGGCCGGCGTGACGGCATAACCGCGACTGTCCAGACGTATGTAGGGGTGCTGGGCAATCCGCGCCGAGGCAGCGCCGGGCGCGCGAACGATGGCGAAGCTCTCGCCCAACGCCGGCGCTGCGATCACCCCACCCGCATGGGCGACCAGCGCACCACGAATGCCCAGCGCGGCCTGTCGATGACCCGGACGGCTGGCCAGCGAGCCGCTGAGCTCGCCAGCAGCGCTGCGCCGCAGCAGGTCGGCGTCAAGCCCGGTGGCGTTGTCAACGCCACCCTGGCGTACCGCGGCCAAACCATAGCGCCATTGATCATCCTCACCGGCGGTGGCGCTCCAGCGCAGACTGGCACTCGACTGGCCTTCGCTGTCCAGACTAAGGCCGCTGCTGATCGAACCGCTCCGCCGCTCGCCGAGGGGGGCGCTGACGGTAAACGTCAGGCTGTTGACAGCAAGGCCATCGGCACGCTGCTCACGGCTCAGGTTCAGGCCATACCCCATCGCGCGGTAAGCATTGTGATACCCCAGGTTGTAACCGGTAGTAGTGCCCTGTCCCAACCAGCGCTGGCTGCTGATGGCGCTGAAGTTGAGCCGACCGCCGCCAGGCCCGAGGTCTTGATTGAGGCTGGCGCTGGCACGCCAGCGGGCCTGATCGCTGCGGCCATCGGCGCGGGCGAAGGCAAAGTCGTTGAAGGTTTGATAGCCCGCGCTGTCAGTCTGGGTCAGACTCAAACCCAGATCGGTGGCGCTGGACTCGAACCGATGGCGCCAGCTCCATCGCAGCGCTTGGCCTTGCAGCGTCGGCCCGGGATGGGGCGCGGAACGGGATAGGTAAGCGGTCAGGCCGAATGCGCCGAAATGGCTGTTGATCGCCGCGCCCACAGCGCTGGCCAGGTAATCGTCGCTCAGCCAGCCGCCACCGTGGGCGCTAAGCTGATTATTCAGCCCCTGCTGCCAGCTGCCTTGGACGAAACCGGGCCCCGTGTCGCCCTGACCGTCACGCCAGACGCCGCCGTTGAGCTCGAAGCGATGCGCACCAGGACGCAGTGCCAACGGCGCGGCCTGGTAGGGTATGGTGAAACTGCGCACACTGCCATCAGCCTCGCGCAGGCTTACCTGCAGATCCTGGTTGATGCCACTGGCATACATATCCTCGATTTCGAACGGCCCGGGCGGCACGGTCGACTCATGCAGCAACACCCCGCCCTGGCGAATGCTCAGCAATGCAGTGCTGTTGGCTACACCACGTACTACCGGCGCAAAGCCCCGCATCGACTGCGGCAACATGCGTTCATCGCTGCTGACTTGAAGCCCTCGGAATGCACTCGTCTCGAACACATCGCCGGCACTGTGACCGTCCCCTGCAGTGAACTGCGCCGACCAACTGGGGATATCCCGCCTGACCCAGCTCGCCGCAGGTAGATAGTGCGAACGGCCATCACTGGTCGCTTGCCAGCTGCCTTCGTGACGCCAGTACCAGGCGCCGGTATTCACCCCGGCGCGCACGCCAAGGTAACCTTGCCGACTGCTGCTGTGCTGCTGCAAATCCTGTTGCTGGAACAGGTTCAGGCGATAGTCGATAAAGCCCGCCGTGACACCGGACTCCCACGTACTGGGCGGCAGATAACCGTGCGGTTGCCTGAGCAAGGCCTGCTGAGCAACCTCAAGGTGCAGGCGTAGTTCGGCGAAGTTCAAGTCTTCACTGGCTGACAGTTGCAACGCCGGCAAGCTCAGGCAGGCGCTCGTATCAGCCAGCGCCTCAACTGCACCTGCTGGCAGTTGCCCCCTATCCACGCCCAGCGCCTGCAGCAGTGAGGCACTGTAACAAGGGCTGGCTTGCAGGTTGAGCGCCTGGCGCCGCAGTAATACCGAGTGACGTCCCAGCCAGCGCTGGTTGAGCGTTATATCGAGGGTCACTTCGGTCTCCGGTACGCTCTGGTCGTTCTCGTAACGCTGCAGATCAAGGCTGGTGCCAGGTCGCAGAAATCCCGCTTCGAATTCAACCGCGAAGGTCAGACGGGTGGCCAGGCAACTGGCCAGGATGGTCAACCCGCAGGATGTGATCCAGCTTTTCATGGGCGCGCTAGCCCAACGCTCTCGCGCAAGGCGCCGTAGTCGTCGATGGCCGCATAACTGACCTTGACAGTTGCGCCCGGCGCAGGCTGCAAGCCCGGGATGGCAAATCGAGTACTCGCCAATGGGGGCACGTGGCTGGGCTCGCCGTGCAGCTCGCCTCCCCCCTGAAGCATGTCGAGACTGCTCAAGTTAATGAAATACGGGGTCGGGTTATAGGCCTCAAGGGCCCAACCCTGGGTATCGCTTACCAGCTTCCAGGTCAGTTGGAGGTAGGCCTCTGCGGCACTGCCGCTCAGCCCCACGGGCCGATACAACAGCTTGATCCGGCTGCGTAGCGACACCTGCAAGACGTTTCCGTCAGCCTTGGGCGGTACATCCAGGATATTCAGCCAGTACAAGCTCTCACGGTCTGCCGGCAGTGCCTGGCCAAGCTTGGCAATGCGCAGACTCTGGCCCTTTTTGGGGTCGATGCGAAACAACGGTGGCGATAGACTGAACGGCACGTCCAGATCCTCCAGGGCCGCTTGAGCGCGGCCGTCATCGATCCAGGCCTGAACCAGCGAAGGGCTGCTGCCTTCGTTACTGAGCCTTACGGTGACCTCGGATTGCTGCGCCGGGTAAATCACCCGAGTGGTGGCAATCACCACACTGGCACTTGCCTGAGAGGGCAGCACGCAGGCGCACAGCAGCAGCCCGCACACGCGGGCGGGAACGAACGATTGCATGGGGAGTACTCGCTGAGGGTTGGAAGGCAGCTCCGAACAGAGCTGCCTAATGCACTTACAGGTAGTTCAGCGAGTACTGAACGCGCGAGCTGACAGTGCCAGGCGTGGCTGCGCCAGTCGCATAGTAATTGACCGAATACTGCAGGAGCGCGCCGCCATTGCTGATTGCAACGAGCTGCGAGTTCTGGCTGCCGTCTGCGCCAGCCAGGTTCATTGGAACGCGGGCGTTGTTGAGCAGTTGCAGCTGGACGTTGCGGGCCCCCCCGGCGTCGGTGATCAGGCGCCCCTCAGGACTGATGGTCGGGCCTGGCTCGAAATAGGTGGATACACGACCGATGCCTGGAGCGCATTCACTCAGGCGCAACTGGAAGTTTGTATTACCGGCAATCCGGCCGGCACGCGACAGGGCAGAGGCGTTGACTGGCTGCAAACGCACAGGCAGGTCATTGCTGCCTCCATTGATCACACAGGTTGGCGCGACCACTTCCCCGGAAAAGCTGATCACGCCATCCGTTGCATTAGCGGAAGTAGCTGCCACAAGCAATGCGCAGCAAGCCGCAAGCGAGGCTTTCGATACCATGTTCATGTTCACCTTTGCTGATTCAAATAAGCATTCAGGCCTTTGCCTGGACGGCACCACCGCTGGGGTGCCGGCTCAGTATCTGCAAGGTGTGCTTGACTTGATGTCGGCTCTGGTAGTTGCAACAGGCGCTAAGTCACCGGACACCGTAGGAAACTAGGCAACTTAGCGTCGGCCCCTGACCCCACCAGCAGGATCAGCGCATTGCCGTGCGCATGGTTACAAACTCTTCGGCCGCTGTAGGGTGCACGCCAATAGTCTCGTCGAATTGCGCCTTGGTCGCGCCTGCCTTGAGCGCAATACCCAGGCCTTGAATGATCTCTCCCGCGTCTGGCCCGACCATGTGACAACCCAGCACCTTGTCGGTATCGGCGTCCACCACCAACTTCATCAGGGTCTTCTCCTGAATCTCGGTGAGGGTCAGCTTCATTGCTCGGAAGCGGCTTTCGAATACTCGCACCTTGTGACCCGCCTCAATGGCCTGCTCCTCGGTCAGCCCAACCGTACCAATCGGCGGTTGACTGAACACCGCGGTGGGGATGTTCCGGTAATCCACCGGTCGGTACTGCTCCGGTTTGAACAGACGCCGCGCAACGGCCATGCCTTCAGCCAGAGCCACAGGGGTGAGCTGGACTCGACCGATGACATCACCAATCGCCAGAATAGAAGGCTCAGTGGTCTGGTACTGATCATCGACACGCACGAAGCCACGCTCGTCGAGTTCCACACCCGTGTGTTCCAGGCCAAGGTTGTCCAGCATCGGCCGGCGGCCTGTCGCGTAGAACACGCAGTCGGTGAGCAGCTCACGGCCATCCTTGAGGGTGGCCTTGAGGCTGCCGTCTGCCTGCTGATCGATCCGTTGAATGTCGCTATTGAACTGCAGGTCAACGCCGCGCTTGTCCAATTCGTCCTTGAGATGAGTGCGCACCGAGCCGTCGAAGCCGCGCAGGAACAAGTCGCCGCGATAAAGCAGGCTGGTGGCGCTGCCAAGCCCTTGGAAAATGCCGGCAAACTCGACCGCGATGTAGCCGCCGCCGACAACCAGAATGCGCTTGGGCAGCTGCTTGAGGTAGAACGCCTCGTTGGATGTGATCGCCAGCTCTTTGCCAGGGATGTCCGGCACCTGCGGCCAACCGCCGGTAGCGATGAGGATATGCTTGGCTGAGTAGCGCTGACCGTCTATTTCGACTTCATTGGCGCCCGTCAGTCGCGCATGGCCTTCAAGCAGGGTCACCCCACTGTTGACCAGCAAGTTGCGGTAAATGCCATTGAGCCGCTCGATTTCGCGATTCTTGTTGGCAATCAGCGTACCCCAGTCGAAGTGCCCCTCTTCCAGCGTCCAGCCGAAGCCCGCAGCCTGCTCCATTTCGTCAGCGACGTGGGCGGCATACACCATCAGCTTTTTCGGCACGCAGCCCACATTGACACAGGTACCGCCCAGGTAGCGGCTCTCGGCCACAGCGACCTTGGCGCCAAAACCCGCCGCGAATCGCGCGGCACGCACACCGCCGGAACCGGCACCAATCACGAACAGATCAAAATCGTAAGTCACAATCCAGACTCCACAAAAAAGCCACCCAAGAGGGTGGCTGTTTTTCATACGGGCTGCAAGCCTGCAGGCTTAGTAAGCCTTGCCAGCCTTGTAGAAGTTCTCGAAGCAGAAGTTGGTCGCCTCGATGTAACCTTCGGCGCCACCGCAGTCAAAGCGCTTGCCCTTGAACTTGTAGGCAATCACACAGCCTTCCTGCGCCTGCTTCATCAGCGCGTCGGTGATCTGAATCTCGCCGCCTTTGCCTGGCTCGGTTTCACGGATCTTCTGGAAGATGTCCGGGGTCAAGATGTAGCGGCCGATGATGGCCAGGTTCGACGGGGCATCTTCCGGTGCTGGTTTCTCGACCATGCTGTTAACACGGTAGATGTCGTCACGGATCATCTCGCCAGAGATAACGCCGTACTTGTTGGTTTCCTGCGGATCGACTTCCTGAATGGCAACGATCGAGCAGCGGAACTGGTTGTACAGCTTGACCATCTGCTGCAGCACGCCGTCGCCGTCGAGGTTGACACACAGGTCGTCCGCCAGCACGACCGCAAACGGCTCGTCGCCGATCAGCGGTTGGCCGGTCAGGATGGCATGGCCCAGGCCTTTCATTTCGGTCTGACGGGTGTACGAGAACGAGCACTCGTCGAGCAGACGGCGAATACCGACCAGGTATTTTTCCTTGTCGGTGCCTTTGATCTGGTTTTCCAACTCGTAGCTGATGTCGAAGTGGTCTTCAAGCGCACGCTTGCCACGACCGGTCACGATGGAGATCTCGCTCAGGCCGGCATCCAGTGCCTCCTCGACGCCATACTGGATCAGTGGCTTGTTTACCACTGGCAGCATTTCCTTGGGCATGGCTTTGGTAGCTGGCAGGAAGCGGGTTCCGTAGCCGGCTGCCGGGAACAAGCATTTCTTGATCATATACGTCCTTAACAAGGGCTTAGCGTACGAAATTCGGCGCAGTCTAATCAGGCGGCGCGCACCTTACAATGCCCAGCCTGAAGCGACCGCTGCCATGATAGAGATACCCCAGTGTAGTTAGTTCCAACGGATCGCAAATATTCAGCCTCTTGCCGGCAGGTTTGGCCCGCTGACAGCGGGCTCCGGTAGCCCTGAACCCGCTTCGAGGCGCGTCATTTTCACGCCAGTGCATACGCAAAAAGACGCGCATCAGAAGTGTCTACCGCAAGCGTTACCGGGTTGTGCCCTGCCCGATCACTATGCCATCGACCTTTTGCCCATACAGGTTGACGCCGTCATTGGCATGAAACTTCAATCGGGTTTTTTCGACTGAGCCTTCCACCAGGCGCGGGTCCTGCGGCCGTTCGTGGCGATTGATCCATGCAGCGACATCCCATGCCTGCTGATCACTGAGGCTGCCGGGCTTGCCAAGTGGCATGTTGTACTTGATGAACGACGCCGCCGTATTGATCCGGTGCATGCCAGCGCCCCAGTTGTAGGAGTCCTTGCCCCATAGCGGTGGCATCAC
Organism: Pseudomonas sp. 1121_17; assembly: GCF_052850745.1. Classification (NCBI taxonomy): domain Bacteria; kingdom Pseudomonadati; phylum Pseudomonadota; class Gammaproteobacteria; order Pseudomonadales; family Pseudomonadaceae; genus Pseudomonas; species Pseudomonas sp. 1121_17. The sequence continues at coordinate 773,600 of NZ_VXCX01000001.1, read as the reverse complement.
GTATTCACCTGCCACCTGCTGGCCTTCGCCTTGGTCGCCGTGGCAGATCGCACATTGCTCGCGATACACCTGCTTGCCGCGTTTGAAGTCATACCCACCCTTGGGCTGAGGCACTTCGGGATAACCACGCCCAGGTGCCTCGACCGCGGTCGGCGCATTGGTCGACAGCCAGTATGAGTAAACGCTCAGTGCGGTCATTTGCGGGCTATCCGCCGCAGGCGGCTTGCCGTTCATGCTGAACTGGAAGCAGCCCTGGATGCGTTCGGCGAAGGTGTTGACCTTGTCGTTTTTCCTGCGATATGCCGGGTACATCGGATAAGCGCCCCACAGCGGCGCAGAAAACGCCATACGGCCCTGATCAAGGTGGCAATTGCTGCAGTTCATGCCGTTGCCCACGGCCTCGGGCATCAGCCGGCGGGTATCGACAAACAAGGCATGGCCCTCGCGGACCATCTGGCCAAAGGCGTTGTCCGGGATCTGGCTTTCAGCGGGGGGCGCGAACTGCACTGCAGCCTGCGTGCCGGGCACCTTGAGCTGGGATTGATCTTCCATGGCAATCGGCGTGGCAGCCTGGGCGCTACCCATGGCCAACAACAGGGTTGCAATGATCGGCTTCATGGCTTGACCTCCTGAGCCAGTGGATGGGCGAAGAACTCGGCAACTGCCGTGATCTCGGCATCGGTCATGGCCTTGGCCACGCCGACCATCAACTGATTGGGGTCATTGCTACGGCTGCCGTCGCGCCAGGCATTGAGCTGCGCCACCAGGTACGCCGCGGGCTGCCCCGCCAGTGGCGGGAAGTGCTCACCGACGCCGCTGCCGCCTGGCCCGTGGCACTGCACACAACCCGGGATTTGCCGGTCCCAGTCGCCGTACAGGGCCAAGCGCGACACCGGGTCGGTGGCAATCTGCTGGCGACGCAGATCAGACGCCGGGGCACTCGGCAGGCTGGCCAGGTACTCACTGACGGCTTTGGCTTCCTGCGCGCTCAAGGCTTTGGCCAGCGGCTCCATCACCGGCTGCTTGCGGCTGCCACTGCGAAAGTCTTGCAGCTGCTTGTTCAGGTATCCGGCCGACAAGCCGGCCAGCCGCGGAAACCCTGCAGCGGCGATGCCCTTGGCATCGGGCCCATGACAGCCCAGGCAGGCCATCGCAGCGGGGTTGGCCCCACCCTGGGTGAAAATTTTCTGACCTTCGGCGGCATGCGCCGCAGGCCAGGCCAGGATCAGCGCAGTGCTGATCGCAAAACGACTCAACGGATTCATCACGGGACGCTCCATTTCCTTGTTATAAGCTTAGGCTTAAAAGGTATAAGCACAAAAATAGTAGGCTTATCCTCCGGCAGGCAACAACGCCTACCGGACAAGAACATGAGAATTGGCCCGCTAAATGGCCGTTTAGCTGAGCTGGATCAAGATCCGGAGATGCATTTGGTCGTGGCTGCGCGCACATCACCCAGGCGCAGCGGGAAGTTGTTCAGCCGCTCGCGCAGCTTGATGCTGCTGCCGCTACCACGCTTGTCGATGTCGAGCAACGCAGCAGGACCCGCACCCGCGGTCAGCTTCTGCGGCACGATCAGGCGCAGGCCGTCGCCGCGCTTTTCCTGCACCAGCGCGTCGCGGCTACTCGCCAACTCGGCCTTGATACAATCGGCGTACACCTGAGGCGCCTTGCCAGACATCACATCCATGGTTTCTCGCGATTGCTCCAGCTCAGCGACACTTACACAGCCGCCCAGAGTCAAGGTCATCGCCGCCACCGCCCACTTCATTGGAATACCTCTGCCTGCTTTAAAGAATGTGTATGACAACAACCGGGCGGGTTTGCTCCCTGCTTTGGCGGATTTATCCCTACCCCGGCCATCAGGGGCGGGAGTGTACCGCTACATCGTGATATCTTGCGCAATTGCACGAATAAACTTTGCGGAGCATCACATGAAATTCGTACACCAGCGCGAGCACCTCAACGAGGACGACATTGTCGTGATCGAGTGCTCCCAGCGCTGCAACATTCGCCTGATGAACGACGCCAATTTCCGCAGTTTCAAGAATGGCGGGCGTCATACCTACCATGGCGGCGCGTTCGACCAGTTCCCGGCGAAGATCGTCGTGCCCAGCACCGGCTTTTGGAACATCACCCTCGACACGACCACGCCCCGGCCGATCTCGGTCACGCGCAAGCCAACTTTCACGCACAAGATCAAAATCGTGCGTCGCTCGTCGTCGCAACTGAGATAAGCCCGCCATGACCCAGAACATCAAGTACGTGATCAAATACAAGCTCGATGGCGAGCAACGCTTCGACTTCGCCGTGATGCCGGACAACTCCGAAGAGCAGGCGCGCCTGGCGCTGCAACAGATCCATGGCGATGACGTCGCCAAGATCAGCGACATCAAGGTCAGCAAGGCCCTGTAAACCTGGCCCTGGCTGGGCGCCGAGTTGGAACAGACGTTGACAGGAGTGCACATGAGCAACTGGCCAGACCGCCGTATCCTGGATCTGCTCGGCATCGATGTGCCGATCCTGCAAGCACCGATGGCCGGAGCCACCGGCTCACCCATGGCCATCGCTGTGGGCACGGCTGGCGGCCTGGCCGCTCTGCCCTGCGCCATGCTCAGCCTGGATCAGGTGCGCAGTGAAGTGGCAGCGTTCCGCGCCGCCTGCGCAGGGCCTTTGAACCTGAACTTCTTCTGCCATCAACCGCCGCCCGCTGATGCAGCCCGCGCACTGCGCTGGAAGCAGGCCCTGCAGTCGTATTATCAGGAGCTGGGCGCTGATTTCGCCGCGCCGACGCCGGTATCCAACCGCGCGCCATTCGATGAGCACAGCTGCCAACTGGTTGAAGAACTGCGGCCGCAGGTGGTCAGCTTTCACTTCGGCCTGCCCGCTGCCAGCCTGCTGCAGCGGGTCAAGGCCACCGGCGCCAAAGTGCTGTCGAGTGCGACCACGGTGCAGGAGGCGCTCTGGCTGGAACAGCACGGTTGCGATGCGATCATCGCCATGGGCTATGAAGCCGGCGGCCATCGCGGCATGTTCCTCAGCGATGACATCACCAGCCAGATCGGCACCTTCGCCTTGATCCCGCAAATTGTCGACGCAGTGCGGCTACCGGTGATCGGCGCCGGTGGCATTGCCGATCACCGCGGCCTGGTGGCCGCACTGGCTCTTGGCGCCTCGGCAGTGCAGATCGGCACTGCCTACCTGTTCTGCCCGGAGGCGAAGGTATCTGCAGCACACCGCCAGGCGCTGGATACCGCCCCCGCCAGTGACACAGCGCTGACCAACCTGTTCACCGGGCGGCCCGCGCGTGGCATCAACAACCGCATCATGCGCGAACTTGGCCCGATGAGCGATCTGGCACCCGCCTTCCCCCTGGCAGGAGGCGCATTGATGCCGCTGCGGGCGATCAGCGATAGCGCCGGCAGCAGTGACTTCAGCAATCTGTGGGCCGGCCAGGCTTTGCGCCTTGGCCGACACCTGCCTGCGACAGAGCTGACCAGAGACATTGCCGAGCGCGCGCTGGAGCAGTTAGAGCGCTGATTCGATCCCGCGACTATGGCCCTTCCCGCAGAGCCGACTCTCGCTATATAGTCCCGTATATAACGATAACCTGCTCCCGGAGAGTTGCTTCATGCGTATGCGTTTGTCCTACCTGGCTGCAACGGCGGCCACCCTGCTCGCCTGCACCAATGCCTGGGCCGATGAAGTTCAAGTTGCCGTCGCAGCCAACTTCACCACGCCGATCCAGGCGATTGCCAAAGACTTCGAGAAGGACACCGGGCACAAGCTAGTGGCCTCCTTCGGCGCGACGGGCCAGTTCTATGCGCAGATCAATAACGGCGCACCTTTCGAAGTATTCCTGGCGGCCGATGACAGCACTCCGGCCAAGCTTGAGCAAGAAAAGCAGACCGTTGCCGGCTCGCGCTTCACCTACGCCATCGGCACCTTGGCACTCTGGTCTGCCAAGCCAGGCTACGTCGACGCGCAAGGCGAAGTGCTGAAAACAAATGACTACAAGCACCTGTCGATCGCCAACCCCAAGACCGCTCCCTACGGCCTGGCAGCGACTCAGGTGCTGGCCAAGCTGAACCTGACTGAAGCCACCAAAGGCAAGCTCGTCGAAGGCCAGAACATCACCCAGGCGTTCCAGTTCGTTTCCACCGGCAACGCTGAGCTGGGCTTTGTCGCCCTGTCGCAGATCTACAAAGATGGCAAAGTCAAAAACGGCTCGGCCTGGATCGTCCCGTCCAGCCTGCATGACCCGATCCGCCAGGATGCGGTAATCCTCAACAAGGGCAAGGACAACCCCGCTGCCAAGGCGTTTATTGACTACCTCAGAGGCCCCAAGGCCACAGCCGTGATCAAATCCTATGGTTATCAGATCTGATGCCGCTTGATGCTGCAGACTTCGGAGCGATCTGGCTGACCTTCAAACTGGCCAGCCTGACTACTCTGATTCTGCTCGTCATAGGCACACCGATTGCCTGGTGGCTGGTGCGGACCCGCTCGTGGTTGCGCGGCCCGGTCGGCGCGGTGGTCGCTCTGCCATTGGTGCTGCCGCCGACGGTGATCGGCTTTTATCTGCTGATCGCCCTCGGCCCGCACGGCTGGCTGGGCCAAGCCACCCAGGCACTCGGCCTGGGCAGCGTGGTATTCAGCTTCACCGGCCTGGTAATTGGTTCGGTGGTGTACTCCATGCCGTTTGTGGTGCAACCCCTGCAAAACGCCTTCAGCGCGATTGGATCAAGGCCTTTGGAAGTCGCCGCCACGCTGCGTGCAAGCCCTTGGGACACTTTCATTCACGTCGTGCTGCCGCTGGCTCGGCCGGGGTTCGTCACCGCCAGCATCCTTGGCTTTGCCCACACCGTGGGCGAGTTCGGTGTGGTGTTGATGATCGGCGGCAATATCCCTGACAAGACCCGCGTGGTGTCGGTGCAGATCTTCGACCATGTCGAGTCGATGGCCTACGCACAAGCACACTGGTTGGCCGCAGCCATGCTGGTGTTCTCGTTCCTGGTGTTGCTCCTGCTGTACGCGGGGCGCCGTGGCAAGCCCGGCTGGAGTTGAGATGAGTGCTTCAATACTGACGCGACTGACCCTGGCGCGCGACGATTTCACTCTGGATGTCGACCTGCAACTGCCAGGTTCAGGGATCAGCGCCTTGTTCGGCCACTCCGGGTCGGGCAAAACATCGTGCCTGCGTTGCCTGGCGGGTCTGGAGCGTGCGGCGAGCGCCTACATCGAGGTCAACGGTGAAGTGTGGGAAGACAGTGCCAGCGGGTTTTTCCTCCCCCCACATCGGCGCCCGATCGGCTATGTATTCCAGGAAGCAAGCCTGTTTCCCCACCTGTCAGTGCGCGCCAACCTGGAGTTCGGCTGGCGCCGGGTGCCGGCGGCACAGCGCAAGGTCAGCCTTGAACAGGCATGTGCGCTACTGGGCATTGGTCATTTGCTTGAGCGCCGTCCAGCCACCTTGTCTGGCGGCGAAGCGCAGCGGGTCGGCATCGCTCGCGCCCTGCTCAGCAGCCCGCGCTTGCTGCTGCTGGACGAGCCGCTGGCAGCGCTGGATGGACCACGCAAACGCGAGATTCTGCCGTATCTGGAGCACCTGCATGAAGAGCTGCAGATTCCACTGGTCTACGTCAGCCATGCCCAGGATGAAGTGGCGCGGCTAGCTGACTATCTAGTGTTGCTGGAGCAGGGCAAGGTGCTTGCAAGCGGCCCCATCATCGAGACACTGGCCCGGTTGGACCTGCCGTTGGCTCAGGGCGACGATGCCGGCGTGGTGCTGGAAGGGCTGGTGGTTGGCCATGATCCGCACTATCAACTGTTCGACCTGCGCTTGCCGGGCAATGACAGCCAACCACTGCGTATCGCTCACCCATCGTTGCAGGTCGGTAGCACGCACCGGCTGAAGATCCAGGCCCGCGATGTCAGCCTGGCCTTGGCGGCAGACAGCCAGTCGAGCATTCTCAACCGCTTGCCCGTGCGCGTGCGTGAGCTGCGCGCCGACGATAACCCGGCCCACCTGCTGGTCAGTCTGGATGCGGCCGGGACCACGATGCTGGCGCGCATCACCCGTTACTCCGCCGACCAGCTCGGCGTGCACCCGGGCCAGGCGCTATGGGCGCAAATCAAATCGGTCGCTGTTTTACTCTGAGCATCCACGCCAACGGCGTTGTCCATTGAGCAGACACCTGGTCGCTGGATGCCGCCCCATGCTCGATTGCCCGCTGCCCCGTTCCCTGCACTATGTCGACGACAGCCAGCCTGGCCTGAGCCGGCGCCGATGGCGTGATCGCTTTATCTACCTGGACGCCGACGGTGAACGGGTGCGCGATGAGGCGACGCTTGCGCGCATCGCGGCGCTGGTCATCCCACCGGCCTACACCGACGTGTGGATCTGTGCCGACCCGCAGGGCCATCTGCAAGCCACCGGCCGCGACGCCCGCGGACGCAAACAATATCGCTATCACGCGCAATGGCGCGAAGTGCGCGATCAGCATAAATACGGACGCATGCTGGCCTTTGCTCAGGTGCTGCCCAAATTGCGCAAGCAGCTCGACGCCCACCTGCGCCGCCCAGGGCTGGGCCGGGAAAAGGTCATGGCGCTGGTGGTCAGCCTGCTCGACTCGACCCTGATCCGCGTCGGCAATCGCCAGTACATGCGCGACAACAACTCCTATGGACTGACCACCCTCAACTCCGATCATGTCGAGGTCAAGGGCAGTACCATTCGCTTCCAGTTCAGGGGCAAGCGCGGCGTGGAGCACAACGTTACCTTGCGCGACCGGCGGCTGGCCGGCATGGTCAAACGCTGCATGGAGCTGCCCGGGCAGACGTTATTCCAGTACCTGGATGACAACGGCGAGCGGCACAGCATCGGCTCGAGCGATATCAACCTGTTTCTGCAACAGCTGACCGGCGCTGACTTTACCGCCAAGGACTACCGCACCTGGGCCGGCAGCAGCCTGGCCCTGCACCTGTTACGCCCATTGGCCTGGGAGCCGGAAACCGAAGCCAAGCGCCAGGTCACGGCCATTGTGCGTCAGGTTGCCGCACGCTTGGGCAACACGCCGGCAGTGTGCAGGCGCTGCTACATCCACCCGGCAGTGCTTGAACACTTCCAGCTGGGGCGCCTCGGTGCTCTGCCGCGAGCCCGCATTCGCCAGGGGCTTGAGCCAGAAGAAGTGACCTTGATGCACTTTTTGCGGGCGCTGCAGGAGTCCGATTGAGCGGGTCTATGTGCGCTATCAAGCAGAGAAATTTCCAATCTGCGCGTAAGCCCCCTATTCTTGCCCCCGAGCACCTCCGCCGGGGCACTTCAACCCGCAAAACCGGCACCTGCAGCTAGAGACATGAAACAGATTTTATTTACGGGGGAATTACTATCCTCCGAAAGCGTCTTTAATGAGAAGGAAGAGGGACACGCTCCCGCCGCAGCGGTAACTGACCGCACGGTTTTCGTTATTACCCAAGGAGAACTACATGCTGATACTCACCCGCAAGGTCGGCGAAAGCATCGTCATCGACGATAATATCAAAGTGACCATTCTGGGCGTCAAAGGGATGCAAGTGAGGATCGGCATCGATGCGCCTAAAGATGTTCAGGTTCATCGGGAGGAGATTTTCAAACGCATCCAGGCAGGCAGCCCTGCACCGGAAAAGCCCCACGACGAGCAACACTGAAACCTGCATCGCTTGAAGCCGCACGGATGCGCTTGACCGATCGGCCCGCCGATGCGGGATCTTGCCAGGCCCTCAGCCGCCCAGCAGCTCCCGCACTTTGGCAACCAGTTCATTGGCATGAAATGGTTTCTGAAACACCGCACCGAACAAATCGCAGTCCGCTTGCGCGGCTTGCGCGCCGCTTATCAAGATCAGCGGTAAATGCGCCAGCGCAGGATCATCTCGAATTGCCCTGGCCAATTCCTGGCCATTCTTCTTCGGCATCATGTAATCGGTAATCACCAGATCAATAGGCTTCTGGCGCAGCAGATCCAGCGCCTTTTCGCCATTGTTGGCCTTTTCCACCAGGAAACCCTCGTCCTCCAGGGCATAACCCAGGATCTCAGCGATTTGGTATTCGTCATCGACGATCAAAATGGTCTTCATCGCTGGACTGTCAGCCCCCCTCCGAATGCGTAGGCGTGCCGCTAAGCACTGCGCTGGCACCTTCGAACGCCTTGCGCACTACCACTCCATCCGGCCCCATGCACAGCTCATGGAGCGCAGGGTCGTAGTCGCTGTCGCGCACCTTGAGCAGTGACAGCATGCGCCGCAGCCGGCTATCGAGTTCGACAAATCGGGTCAGGATCAGGTTATCGACGATGCTCGACAGGTCGGGTGACGGCGCACTGACTTCGGCACCAAACAGATCACGCACTTCCCAGGTCATCAACATCGTCACATCGCGGGCACGCAGCTCGCCGATCAGGGCGCGGAAGAAGCCATTGATGCGTGCCGGATCGAATGCCAGCCGGCTGAGTGCACCGAGGCTGTCGATCACCACGCGCTTGGCGCCGAGGCTATCAACCTGTTTCAGCAAGCGCGCACCGACCTGATCGAGCAGGCCCTCGGTGGTTGGCTGCCAGCTCAACAGCAAAGCCCCTGAGCGCTCCAGCTCAGCGAAGTCGTAACCAAAGGCACTGGCCTTCTGGCGCAATCGGGTAGGCGATTCGTAGAAGCCAAAATGCACCGCCGGCTGCACAGGTGACGCAGCCGCTACGAATGCCAGGCCCAGAGAGGTTTTGCCGATCCCCGAAGGCCCCATTATCAATGTAGTTGAGCCGACACTGACGCCACCGCCAAGCATGTCGTCCAGCGCTTGCGAGCCGGTGCTGATAGATTCCATTGTCTCCGAGCCAAGGTGGCTGGGATGGCTGTAGAGCGCCTCCAGACGCGGGAACACCGTCAGCCCGGCGCTATCGATCTGGCACTCGTGCAAGCCAGACAACGCAGCGCTGCCGCGGGTCTTGCGCAGCTGAATAGTACGCACGGCACGGCTGCCAACCAACGTCTCACCCAGTTCGATAACGCCATCGACCATGGTGTGTTCGGGGCTGCCTTCCTGCAGGCGCGAACTGGTCAGCAGCAGCACGGTGCAACCCGCGAAGGCGGCATGCCCTTGCAGCTCGGAGATGAATTTCTTGGTGTCGAGCGTGGTTTCGGCACGTATGCGGGCATTGAGCAGGCCATCGACAATCAGCAGGCTGGCCTGCTGCCGGCTAATTTCCTGACGCATCAGCCGCACCACGGCATCCAGGCCCTCCTGTTCGAGGGTGTCGAACGCGCTGACAAACTGGATCTGATCGCCTACCAGCGCCGGGTCGAAGAACTCCAGCGTCGACAGGCACTGGAACAACCGCTCATGTGATTCGCTAAGCAGAGTGGCCACCAGCACCCGTCCGCCATTGCGCACGTGGCCACACGCCAACTGATTGGCGAGGATGGTTTTGCCGGCCCCAGGCGGGCCTTGAACGACATAGGACGCGCCAGCGACCAGGCCGCCACGCAGCAAAGCATCCAGCCCTTCGATACCTGTCTCGACTCGCTTGAGTACTTCAACCATGGCCGCTACCTGTCGGGTTCGCGTTAAGGGGGGCTCAGCACCGCCGGCAAGTACAGGCACATACTGGTGCCCTCCCCGACCTTGCTGGACGCACAGATGGCACCGTTGCTCTGCTTGGCAAAGCCATACACCTGGCTAAGACCCAGCCCGGTACCCTTGCCAAACGACTTGGTGGTGAAAAACGGCTCGAAGATGCGCGGCAGCACATGCGCCTCGATACCCACGCCGGAGTCTTGCACATTGAACCGCACGAATGGCCCGTGCAGGCCCTCGACCTCACCTGACAATTGCACGCAATCGACCTCGAGGCGAATCCGCCCCTCACCTTCGATCGCATCGCGCGCATTGAACAGAAGATTGAGCAGAACCATCTGCAATTGGCCAGGGTCGGCCTCGATCAGCGGCAGCTCTGTCGCCAGCTGCTGCTCGAATTCGATGCTGCCGGGTAGCGCGTGCTCGATCAAGCCACGGGTCGAATCAATCAGCGCGAGCGGAGCAATGCTCACCGAACTCAACTGGCGATGGCGGGCAAAACTGAGCAGTTGCTGAGTCAGTTGAGTGCCGCGCTGCCCTGCATCGATGATGTGTTCGAGCAAGCGCTGGACCCGCTGCGGATCCTGGCTGCTGCTGGCCATCCGCGCCGAGCTGAGGATAATCGTCAGCAGGTTGTTGAAGTCATGCGCCAGCCCGCCGGTCAACTGCCCCAGGGCTTCGAGCTTTTGCGCCTGGAACAACTGCGCGCGTACCGCGTCGAGCTGCAGCGCAGACTCGCGCCGGTCGGTGATATCGCGCGTAACCTTGGCCAGGCCGATGATCTGGCCCTGCTCATCGCGCACTACGTCCAACGCGGCCAACGCCCAGAACTGCGTGCCGTCCTGACGCACGCGCCAGCCTTCATCCTGGGCGACGCCATTGTCCAAGGCCTCGCGCAAGATCTGCTCGGGGCGATCCTGGGCACAGTCCTCAGGCGTGAAAAAAACGGAGAAATGCTGGCCGATGATCTCGGCGGCCTTGTAGCCCTTGATACGCTCTGCACCCGCATTCCACGACACTACGTGGCCCGAGGGATCAAGCATATAGATAGCGTAATCAACCACCGACTGAACGAGCTGCTCGTAGCGGTTGGCGGTCATTTCGGATTGGTCCGGGTGGTCGGTTGAAACCATGAAAACTCCACAGGCACCACAGGGTGAGGCATAAACATGATGTTGAGTCTACTCGCCCTTTACAGGCTAAGCGAAGCTCTTGACGAGTAGCCGTCTGACGGAGCCGCTTCGGGCTGGCGATATCGCTCGCAGTGAGCAGCATGGTCGACTGAAAAGTCGCGAACAGTGGCTTAATGACACTATCGTGTCAATTGCTTGGAGTTCAGCCCTCAGGGATCAGCCGGAAATGCCTGCATGGAGGGGTGTTTTGTTGACGCATCTATAACGATGGGTTATAAAGCGCGCTTGATTGCTGAGCATCGGTTTAACGTGCCGGTCGCACAGACCCTTTCAAGCGTGCGAGTGTGGTGGAATTGGTATACACAGCAGACTTAAAATCTGCCGGCGTGAGCCTTGCGGGTTCGAGTCCCGCCACTCGCACCACTTATTGCGTAAAGGGCGCCCCACGGGGCGCCTTTTGTTTGCGCGCAAGAATTGTTCGCAACTCCTGCTACAGTGAAATCATCCAACCTCACTGGTATCCCGCCATGCGCTATACCCTGTTCGCCGGTCAACGCGATGCCATCATCCTGCTCGCCCGCATCCTTCTGATGATCCTGTTCTTGCTCTCGGGCTGGAGCAAACTGACAGGCTTTGAAGGCACGGTCAGCTACTTCACCTCGATAGGTGCACCTGCGCCGACACTGGCAGCAGCCATCGCAGTGATCATGGAGTTCTTCGTCGCAATCGTGCTGATTCTCGGGTTCTATACGCGACCATTGGCGATGCTGTTCGCGCTCTTCGTGGTCGGCACCGCAATGATTGGCCACCCGTTCTGGGACATGGTCGAGCCTGCGCGCAGCGCCAACATCACTCAGTTTTTCAAGAACATGAGCATTGTCGGTGGTCTGCTGCTGCTCGCCGTGACGGGCGCTGGCAGGTTCTCGCTGGATCGGCGCTGAGTGCTTGCCCTCGGCTTGAGCTGCGTGCTGGTGTGAGTCAGTCGTCTACGTCATCGTGCCAGGCAGGATGGTCGTATTCGTCGTCGCTGTCATCGAGGGTGCTCTCATCGAGCGTGCTTTCGTCATCCTCGACCTCATCCAGCAAACCCTGGGCATCGGCCTCGGGCGCAAAGTCTTCATAGAGGAATTCGTGATCAAGCAGATGATCGTGTTCGGGTTCGTGGAGGTCGTGTTCGTCGCTCATACCAGGCTCCTTGAATAGCTCGCCTGTATAAAGTGATCATCGGTGCAGGTCAACGGCTGAGCTGTTAATCCCGACTTAACCAGGGCATTGCACCCTGCCTGAGCTCCCTTCAAGAATCCTTGCCTGCCTTACGGCGGGCTTTTTTTCGCCTGCAGATTACCTGAATGATCTTGCTACATCGTCTTCACGTTTTACTGACAAGCCCGGCCAGATACTACACAGGCTCCGTACGATCTTTAGACCCGCCCACCGTTGGCGGGTTTTCTTTGCCTGTGATTCGGCAATCGCGCAACTCGGCGTCCAGCCAGCGCAGCGCAAACGCGCACGCGCCGAAGGACACCTGTTACAGCAGACTCACGGCGTCTTGGCAGCCTGAGCCTTGGTCCAGTGCACCTTGGGCGCGGCAGGGTTGAAACCGCTTACGCCTCGTGGCACTTCCTTGATCTCGCCGCCCTTGGACAAGAACTGCTCAATTTGCTCATTCAAGCGCAGTTGAGCGTGATGGGTCGCAGACTGGGACATGCTGATACCTCACTGATGAGCCACCCAGAGAGAGGACTCGCCCGCCACTATACACCGCAAAGCACGTAAGCAGGACTTTAAAGCCAGATAAAGAGAGATCCCTGCCAAATTTACGCAGATATCAGCAAGATTAACGAGCGTAAAACTTCGCGCTCTTGCCTCGGTTGTGGTGGCCTCGAATATGAGTGAAGCTTGGCGAAACTCACGGAGAGAGGATGTACCCATGCCGTTTTCAGCGGACGAACGCGCAGCACTGCTGGCGCTCAAGGGCGTAGGCCCGACGGTTATCAGCAGGCTTGAGCAGATGGGCATCGAGTCACTGCAGATGTTGGGCGATTCGAACGTAGATGACATTCTGGCGCAGGCTTCGGCAGCGCTGGGGTCAACTTGCTGGAAGAACAGCCCGCAGGCGCGAGCGGCGATAACTGCGGCAGTGATGCTTGGCAAGCAGTCGAGCATTAGCCTGTCACTGCGCTAGCGCGCTCATCTATCAAACCCGCAGCATATGGACTGCCAAACCTGCAACGGCGCAAGCGAATAGAACCTGGATCACTGTTAGCTTGAAGCGGAACAGGGCAATAGCGGCAGCAACCGAGATCACCGCTGCAGTCCAGTCAAATGCGCCGCTGAAGCCTTTTGGCCAGAGCACGTGATAGCCGAAGAACAGGGCAAGATTGAGGATCACTCCGACCACAGCAGCGGTGATGGCTGTCAGCGGCGCGGTGAATTTCAGGTCGTTGTGCGTCGACTCCACCACCGGCCCACCGGCAAGGATGAAGATGAACGAAGGCAGGAACGTGAACCAGGTGACGAGCCCGGCCGCGACTGCGCCTGCAAGAAAGGGATGCTGCGCAACGAACATCGGCTGCACATAGCCGCCGACGAAACCGACAAAGGCGACCACCATGATCAGCGGCCCTGGAGTCGTTTCACCTAAAGCGAGGCCATCGATCATCTGAGCTGGCGTCAACCAACCGTAGTGCCCGACAGCGCCCTGATAGACATAAGGCAGCACAGCATAGGCGCCGCCAAAGGTCATCAATGCAGCCTTGGTGAAGAACCAGCCCATCTGCGTCAGCGTACCATCCCAACCAAACGACAGCGTCAGCAACCCCATGGGCAGACACCAAAGCCCAGCCCCGATCAGTAGCAGGCGCACCAGCTGCGCCCAGCTGAAACGTGCATGTTCAGGCGTCGGGGTATCGTCGTCGATCATGGCTGGGCCGTAGCTGTTGCTCGCCGCGCCATGGCCGCCACCGATGGCGAATATGCCAGGAGCGAAGCGACCACCCATATAGCCGATGATGGCAGCGGCGAGCACGATCAGCGGGAACGGCACGTTGAGGGCAAAGATAGCAACGAACGAGGCACCGGCCAGGCCCCATAACCAACCGTTCTTCAGCGCGCGCGAACCAATCCGGTGGGCCGCATGAACGACGATCGCCGTGACCGCCGGCTTGATGCCATAAAAGATCCCCGCCACTACCGGTACCTCGCCAAAAGCGATGTACACCCAGGACAAACCGATCAGCATGAACAGCGAAGGCAGCACGAACAATGCGCCGGCAATCACCCCTCCCCAACTGCGGTGCATGAGCCAGCCGATGTAGGTGGCAAGCTGCTGGGCCTCGGGGCCTGGCAACAACATGCAGTAGTTGAGCGCGTGTAAAAAACGCTTCTCGCTGATCCAGCGCCTGCGCTCGACCAGCTCCTGGTGCATGATCGAAATCTGCCCGGCCGGCCCGCCAAAACTGATGAAGCCTAGCTTGAGCCAGAACAGGAAGGCCTGGTAAAGGCCAACCGGCTGCACAGCCGGCTTGGATGGCGACTGCTTGTTCACCGCGCAAGTGCTCTCAACCATCTTGAGCTTCCTCATCAGCCAAGGCCGTCAGTTGCGAAAGTCGAAACTCGTTCAAAAAATCTGGACATGAATCGGAATAAACTTATTAACTGGAATTCAATTCCAATTTCTATATCATAGCCTCTGACTCAATCGAGCGGCTCGGTCGCAGCAATGGGCTGACACGTTCGCGCCACACCCTGCTGCTTCGCTTAGGTGCGGGATACGCAGCCTGGGACAGCCCTAAGGAGAGATTGGATGTCACAGTTGTTGATACCCAGCCCAACTGGCAAGACCCGGATTTTTGCGGTTATCGGTGATCCAGTGAAGCAGGTCAAGGCTCCAGAGCTTCTCAACAGAGTATTCGCTGATGAAGCTGTAGACGCAGTGATCGCGGTGCATGCCAGGCCTGAGCAACTCGCGATGGATAATTTTTCCGGCATGCTGATCTCCATTCCGCACAAACCTTGGGCCTTCGTGCCCCCTGGTAGCCACATGCTCAGTGAGCAATTAGGCTGCTACAGACAGTTCTTCAGGATCTGGGCCAAAAACCGGATGAATCGGCAATTCAACGTGGATACCATTTGTCCGGAGGTGGCTGCCACTATCCATGGGGCCGCTGATCTATCGCAAACCTAAGGAAACAACATGAGCAATGCGCTTGAACGCGGCCTGCATGCCATCGAGTTGCTCGCCGGCAAAAGCTCCGGGCTGGCACTTCAACAAGTAGCGGAAGCCTTGGACATTCCGCCGAGCGCGACCCACCGCATGCTCAATTGCCTGGTCGAACAGGGTTTCGTGCGCCAGGAGCATCAGCACGGCAATTACGTGCTTGCCCTGAAACTGGTCTCACTGGCGCTCAAGCATCTGTCCAAGAGCGACATGGTCGACCTAGCCCGCCCGATACTCGAGCGCCTGGCGCAAGCGTCCGGCGAGCTTGTGCGCTTGAGCATCGTAGATGGCGATAACCTGATCTGGATCTCCAAGGCCCAGGGCAGCCGCTCCGGTCTGCGCTACGATCCCGATGCAGGTGCCGAGGCCAAGCTCTGCTGCACGGCGTCTGGCCTGGCCTGGTTGAGCTGCCTCAGCAACGAGCGCGCGCTGGAGCTGGTTTACCGGCAAGGCCTGGCTAAACCGGGCGAATATGGCCCCAATGCGGCCACCACCATCGAACACCTGCTCGACAACCTGAAGATCGCCCGTGAGCAGGGCTATGCCAGCGTCGACGAGAGCTTTGAAATTGGCGCCGCCTCGATGGCTGCAGCAATTCGCGATTCGCAACAGCAGGTCGTCGGTGTGATCAGTATCGCCGGCCCCAGCGTCCGCCTCCCTGCCGAACGCATGCAAGCGCTGAAGGCAGCGTTGCTGGACGCCGTAGAAGAGATCACCGCGATCAACCTGGACAGCCTCCCGAAGCTGTCGCTGATGACCTCCCACATCAGCGAACACACCGCCTGATCGGCACCTCGCTTGACCGCGGCCTGGCTTACTGACCTGGCCGCCGTTCCCTAGCAATTGCTCGACAGCAGGCCCTTCACAGGTCCTGGATTGCCAGCGCCCAAAAAACACATTGGAATCAAATATTAAAATGGAACGGATTTCCAATTATGATAATATCGGCCTACCAACCCCGGTATACCTTGGTGCCAACCTGCCAGCCCATAACCGGAGAGGCATTTTCATAAAAACAAAAAGCAGGAGTTATTCATGGCGAACCCTCCAGATGTAGATGTGAGCACCTTCATGGATGCTCGAAAGATGAGCACCCGACAGTGGCTGGTGCTGTTCCTCGGTTTCATGGTGCTGGTGTTTGACGGCTTCGACACCACCGCGATCGGCTTCATTGCCCCGGCGCTGGTCGACGACTGGGGCGTGCTGCGCCAAGACCTCGGCCCGGTAATGATGAGCGGGCTGCTCGGGCTGGCATTTGGTTCGTTGACTGCCGGGCCATTGGCCGACCGCTTCGGCCGCAGGCCAGTCATCATTGGCTCGGTGCTGTTGTTCGGTTTCTGGAGCCTGGCCTCAGCCTGGTCGACCGGGATCACCAGCCTGACGATACTGCGCTTTCTGACCGGGGTTGGGCTGGGTGCCTCGATGCCCAATACGGCGACCCTGATCTCGGAATACGCCCCCAAGCGCTACCGCTCTCACATGGTTTCGTTCATCTACTGCGGCTTCGCCTTTGGTGCGGCGCTGGGTGGTTTGGGCAGTGAGTGGCTGATCGAAAACTTCGGCTGGCGGTCAGTGTTGGTGGCCGGCGGCGTGCTGCCGATTGCGTTCGCCCTTCTGCTGCTCTTGAGCCTTCCGGAGTCCATCCGCTTCCTGGCGCAGAACAGTGCCTTGAAGGACCGCCTGATCAAGGAAATCAACAAGGTCGCTCCGGGCCTGGCCAACGCCCAGACGCGTTTCCATAGCAGCGAAGCGGCGATCAAGGCGACAGGCAAGGTCAGTGCCCTCTTCGCGCCCGGTTTCACCCTGGGCACCTGCATGATCTGGGTCACTCTGTTCATGGGTCTGCTGACCATGTACCTGCTGTCGAGCTGGCTGCCGCTGCTCAGCCGCGATGCTGGTCTGAGCATGGGTCAGGCGGCGCTGCTGGGCTCGTTGCTGCAGATCGGCGGCATGCTGGGCAACTTCACCGTCGGCATGAAGATGGACCGCTGGGAACACCACAAGGTGGTCGGCACCACGGTGTTCTGCGGCGGGGCCTGCGCAGTGCTGATCGCCTTGCAGCAGCCGACGATGCAGGTGCTCTGCCCGTTGATACTGCTACTGGGCTACTTCCTGAACGGCGTAAACGTCGGCGGCTACGCGCTGGCCGCCTCCTTCTACCCCACTCAGATCCGCGCTACCGGCGTGTGCTGGGCCACTGGCATTGGCCGGCTGGGCGCGATCAGCGGCGCCGGGATCGGTGCACTGATGCTGGCCTCGCAATGGAATTTCAGCCAGGTCTTCCTGTTCCTCGCCATCCCTTCCCTGATCGGGGTTACAGCGCTGTGGATCAAAAGTCGCAAGCGCAACGCGTCGGCACTTCCCGCTGCCATCAACTGAAGCAACTGTAGGTAGACATGCCATGCAAGCCAGCTATTCCATTGCACAACTGACCGCGCTCGCGTTAACCCCGCCGGAAATGATCGAACTGGCTGCACGCACCGGCTATGACCAGGCTGGCGTGCGCTTGCTTCCGGTGGCGCCAGGGGCAGTCGCCTATTCCTTGATGGACGACAAACCGATGTTGCGCGAAACCCTCGCGCGCATCGACGACACCGGGGTCAAAGTTTTTGATCTGGAATTGATCCGCCTCGACGAGCAATTCGACGTGCAGCGTTATCTGCCCTTCCTCGACGTCGGCGCGCAGCTCGGCGCCAAGGCCGTACTGGTGGCAGGCGACGACCCGGAACCCAACCGGCTGATCGAACACTATGCGCGGCTATGCGACGCTATGCAGCCCTTCGGCCTGACGGCAGACCTGGAGTTCATGCCGTGGACGGCTGTCCGCGACCTGGCCAGTGCACTGCACATCGTTGAGCAGGCCGACCGCGCCAACGGCGGCATCCTGGTTGACGCGCTGCATTTCGACCGTTCCGACAGTCGCTTCGAGGACTTGCAACGTATCCCCGTGCAATGGCTGAACTACGCGCAGATATGCGACGGCCCAGCGCGGCGACCGAACACCCGTGACGGCCTGATTCAAGCGGCGCGTGGCGAGCGTCTATTGCCGGGCGAGGGCGATATTGACCTGGCGAGGATCTGGCGCAGCCTCCCGGCTACAGTCCCGGTCAGCGTCGAGATCCCCCATGACCGCAGGGTTGCGCAAGTGGGCGTCGAGGCCTGGGCACGACAGGCGCTGGCCGCTGCCAAGGCAATTATCGAACCGCTCTGATCCGCTTGAGCACACCACAGCAGGCAACTGCTGAATGCTGCCGACACTTCACCTGCACAAGGGCGGGCTGCCAAACCGCCCATGAATTACCACGCCATGAAGGAGCAACCATAATGAGCACCATCGCCCCCCTCCCCTGGGACCAGGAAGTCGACCTGCTGGTATTCGGCGCAGGCGCTGCAGGCATGACCAGCGCATTGATGGCCAGCCACCACGGGCTGGACGTGCTGCTGTGTGAAAAGACCGCCGTGGTGGGCGGCATCAGCGCGACCTCAGGCGGCACCACCTGGGTACCCGGCACCCACCAAAGCCAGCGCGCAGGTGTACCGGACAGCGCGGCAGAGGCCGCGACCTTCCTCAAGGCGGTGGTTGGCCAACGCGGCGGTGAAGCGTTGCGCGAAGCTTTCCTTGCCAGCGGGCCACAGGCGATTGATGAACTCGAGCGCATCAGCGAAGTTAAATTCGTTGCAGCCGCCGCTCATCCCGATTACGTCAGCGGCCCCGGTGCAGCGTTCGGTGGCCGCGCCCTGGCGCCCCTCGCGTTCGATGGCAGGCTGCTGGGCAAAGACTTTGCCCGCGTGCGCCCACCTCGGCGCGAGTTCATGGGTCTGGGCGGCATGATGGTGCCACGCGCCGATCTGGATGCGCTGCTTTCGCCCTTCGCTTCGATGCACCACCTGACTCGCACCTTGAGCACAGTCGGCCGCTATTGCATCGACCGCCTGAGCTACCCACGCGGCACCAATCTGGTGATGGGCAACGCCCTGGTCGCCAGGCTGTTCTACAGCCTGCGCCAGCGCAAGGTGGCGCTGCGCTTTGAAACCCCTTTGCACGAACTCATTGTGGAAAACGGTCACGTAATGGGCGCAGTGGTGCTGCACAACGGCGAGGCCATGCGCATCCGCGCGCGTCGTGGCGTGGTGCTGGCTACCGGGGGCCTGACGCGCCACCCAACTCTACGCAAACAGCTGTTCCCGAGCGCTGCCCAAGCCCTTTCACTGTCGCCCCTGACCCACACCGGCGACGGCATCGATCGCGCGCTGAAGGCCGATGCCCAGCTCGACGACGGCCACGACAGTCCAGGCCTGTGGATGCCCTGCTCGATCCGCACCGCGAAGGACGGCTACCAGGCCATATGGCCACACATCCTGCTCGACCGCGCCAAGCCTGGATTGATCGCCGTGAATGCCCAAGGCAAGCGCTTCGTCAACGAGTCGAACTCCTACCACGACTTCGTCATGGGGATGCTTAACGACGGCAGCGCCACTGCTCACCTGATCTGCGACCAGAACTTCCTGCAACGCTACGGCCTGGGCCTGGTCATGCCGCTGCGCAGCGCCATCAATATTGCCAGGTTCGTCAAAGCCGGCTACTTGATCAAAGGCAGCACCCTGGGCGAACTTGCCAGCAAGCTCAAGGTTGATGCCGAGGGGCTGGCAAACACCGTCAGAACCTACAACGCCGCCGCTGCAAACGGTGACGACCCTGCATTCAACCGCGGTACCAGCCCCATGAACCGTCACAATGGCGACCCGCAGCAACTGCCCAACCCGTGCGTGCGCCCGCTAGGCGATGGGCCCTACTATGCCGTCACAGTGCAACCGGCCGATCTCGCCTGCAGCGCAGGCTTGAGTGGTAACGCCGATGGCCAGGTGCTGAACATGCAAGGCCAGGTGATCGATGGGCTATACGCCTGCGGCAATGACCTTGCTTCAATCTTTCGCGGCACCTACCCAGGCCCAGGCACCACGCTGGGACCTGCGATCGTATTCGGCTGGCGAGTGGCGCGGCATGCTGCGCGAGTTGCTGATCGCCAGTGTTGAAGCTAGCGACCAGTGAGCGCCTGCTTCGGGTTCGGGCTGTGTGGAAAAGTGCCATCCGCCAACACCAGGCTAGCCAAGCCATCCACTCAGCATCGCGGCGCCCAACGCAACTAACGCGGTATTGAGGCAAACCAGCATGAAGCCGAACCTTATCAGTTCGCCTTCCTCCCTGGCCTGGGTTTTGGCAAGCCCCAGAATCAGCATGACAACCGATAGCGAGCCCAGCGCCGCATGCCCCGCCGAGCTGTTCTGGACGGCAGCCAGCAGTAAACGGGAGGACTCTGGCAACGTCGCGATGGCCGGCATGAAGATCGCATTGCCGCCAACATTCGACCCGGTCATGTAGCCAGACAACGCGCCAAACAGGGCAACCAACGCCGTCGCGGCGGTGGGCGACAGCCCAGCCAGCAGTTGCATCAACCCCGCAAGGAAGCCGGCCTTAACCATCATCTGCGACATCGCGAGAAAGAAGAAAATGGTCAGCAATGGCCGCTTCGCCCGAGCCAACAGCGCAGCAGGCAGGTTAACGTCGTGTGCGGTCCGGGATTGTATGTTGCGCGCACGAACGCCTAGCACGATCAGGACAATGCCCAACGCCAGCCCTGGTGAGGCGAGTGGCTTCCAGTTGACCTGGGCGCTCTGTACAACCCAGTGCTCCTGCCAGGAGGTGATCGCCCACAGCATCTTCAAGCCGACAATGCAGACAATCAGCACCAGATACGGCCATGCCTGACGCGGCCATTGCACCGGACCGCGCTCGCTGTCGTAGCGGCGCAGGCGCCACAGCCCAACAGAGAGTACCGCTGCTGCCGTCACCAGGCCCGCAGCAACGCCGGCTACTTCCGGCCCCAGCCACCGACTTGCGCTGTAAAGAACGCCCACAAACAGCAGCCAGAAAACGCCCAACGCCCCCCATCCCCGCGAGTCACGAACGCCTGCAAGATAAAGCGCGAATGCACTGAGAGCGAAGAAAACCGGGGCGCTGGTCAATGCCGAGGTCGATGCCAGCATGGGTGCGTCCAGGTTAACCAACGAAGCACCAATGACAGATGCCAGGCCCAGCGTTCCCCAGGGCATGATGGCCATGCCGGCCAGTGCGATCCGGAGCGCGACCCGACGCTCGAAGAGACTGAGCAGCAGGGGCACCGTAGCGATCAACGACACGCCGAAACCAGTCATCGCTTCGAGCAACGGTGCCAACCCAAGGACGATTAACACGACTTGATCGCCGCGCCCAAGCCCCAGTGACCGCACCCATTGGCTCAGCGCCAGATTGACGCCCATGCGCTCGATAAAAATCACGAAGAGCAGACCTGGGACTATAACGAAAGCGGTACTTGCAAACAGCACGACGGTATCTTGAGCGGCGGCCACCATACTGCTCAGGCGCCATGCGTCTGCCGCGCCGGCGAGCCAGAGCACAATGACTAACAGAGTGCCTGCAACGGCGGCGTGAACGGGCGGCCGGCGCAATACCACGAGCATGACTGTAACCAACAGGACCGGGGAAAGATGGAACAGTGCGAGCATGCCAATAATATCCTGTGTGTGTTCCCGAATAGGCTGCATACGCAGACTGCTGGCAAGATAATATTGCTCTTGCCTAGATAAAGGGCCGCAGTTTTCTGGTAGTTTTCGAGAAAATTTCTCACGGATTTGCAATGGCCAAAAACGACGCTGAACCTGAATCGCTAGACAAATTTGACCGTGCCATCCTGGACCTGGTCCAGCGCGACAACACCATGCCGCTGCGCCTTATGGCCGAGCAGGTCAATCTTTCCACGGCCGCCGTTCAGCGCCGCATCAAACGAATGGAAGACCGGGGAGTCATCACGGGCAACGTAGCCATCGTCGATCCCACCGCCGTAGGCCGGCCGATCACGATAATCGTGGAAGTGATGGCTGAGCGCACCAGCATCGAAGCGCTGGAGGCGATGAAGGCACACTTCGCGGTGCCCGAAGTTCAGCAGTGTTACTACGTCACCGGCGAAGTGGATTTCATTCTGGTACTCACCGTCGCCAGCATGAAGGAATACCAGACTCTGGCGCGGCGATTGTTTGCCGAAAACTCCAACGTTACCTGGTTCAAGACAATCGTCGCGCTGGACCGTGTGAAAGTCGGGCTTGATGTGCCAAGCATGGCTGGGTAGATGCTCATGCAAAAGCCTGTGGTGGCTCGCGCCATGGCGGCAGATTTGCGCCCCAAGTCGCCAGCGCAACAAAAGCCACGACTGCTGCGCACTAGCCGGCAATAGCCCCTGAACGAAATTGGCGTTAGCATCACACTCTTAGTCGGCTTAACAGCCTGTTTTTCAGATCAGGGTCGCATCGTGGAAAAGCTCAAACGCCTCCAAAGTGGAATAGAAGGACTGGACGCTCTGCTCAAGGGCGGGCTGGTTGCAGGTGCCTCGTACATTATCCAAGGGCGCCCAGGTTCAGGCAAAACGATCCTGGCCAACCAACTTGGATTCCATCATGCGAACAACGGCGGCCGCGTTTTGGTTGCCACGCTGCTGGCCGAGTCACATGACCGCCTTTTCC
The DNA here is from genome assembly GCF_052850745.1 of Pseudomonas sp. 1121_17. Classification (NCBI taxonomy): domain Bacteria; kingdom Pseudomonadati; phylum Pseudomonadota; class Gammaproteobacteria; order Pseudomonadales; family Pseudomonadaceae; genus Pseudomonas; species Pseudomonas sp. 1121_17. The sequence goes on along the minus strand of NZ_VXCX01000001.1, from coordinate 751,069 downwards.
AGTTTCTTTCCACACTGAGCTTTTTCGACTCATCCAGAATTGGCGAAGAAATTCAGTTCGTCAGCGCGTTTGACACACTGGAAAACGAAGGTCTGGATGAGGTGGTAAAGCTGCTGCGTCGCGAGATCAGCCGTCGCAAAGCTACCGTACTGGTCGTCGATGGCCTGCTCAATGCGCGCTCCAAAGCCGACTCACACATCGACACCAAAAAGTTCATTTCAGAGCTGCAGGGTCACGCCGCTTTTGCTGGTTGCACCGTGCTGTTTCTAACCAGTTCACGGCTGGACGACGGTAGCCCTGAGCACACCATGGTCGATGGCGTCATTGAAATAGGCGAAGAGCTATTCGGCACCCGCTCGGTGAGGCGCATTCAACTGCGTAAAACGCGCGGTAGTGCTGCGTTGGCAGGCCTTCACGAGTGTGAGATTACCGACAACGGGCTGGTGGTTTATCCTCGTCTGGAAAGCCTGTACAGCCACCCGTCCGCACCCGACAGTGCTGACATGACGCGCATTGGCAGTGGGATTGCCTCACTGGACACGATACTGGGAGGCGGCCTTTACAGTTCCAGCGTGTCTTTGGTCATGGGCCCTTCCGGCATCGGAAAAACGACGCTGGGTCTGAAGTTCCTGGCGGAGTCGACGGTGGACAGCCCAGGGCTGCATTTTGGCTTTTACGAAAGCCCGCAACGCCTGCGGCTCAAGGGCGACTCACTGGGCATCGACATCAAAGGCATGGAAGACAGCGGCGCCCTGACCATCGCCTGGCAGCCCACGACTGAAGGCCTGCTGGACGGGCTTGGCGCACGCTTGCTGAGTATCGTCGAAGAAAATGGCATCAAGCGTGTGTTCGTCGACAGCCTTAGCGGCATGACCCGGGTTGCAACCAATACGGCAAGGATTACTGACTTCCTCAGTGCGCTGATGAACGAGCTGCGCGCCCGAGGTGTCACGGTACTGGCAACGTGGGAAATGCGCGATCTGCTGGGCTCCGAGGTCAGCGCGCCCAACTCCGACCTGTCGAGCATCGTCGACAACCTGATGCTGATGCGCTTCGCCGAGAATGACTTTGAACTAAAGAGAACGCTTTCAGTTCTCAAAGTTCGAGATAGCGCTTATGACCCCTCCCGATTCGAGGTCGTCATCCAAGCCCAGGATGTTTTACTCAAAAAGGCTTCAAGACATGAACCATCAGTCCCAACTGAGTGATGTCCTGGTTCGATCTCTTAGGTTTTTGAGTGGATTACAATAAAGTGACTACCATCTTGGTCGTCGACGACGAATATTTAATTGCTGACATTCTCAGCTTCGCGCTGGAGGATGAGGGGTTTTCCGTGGTAACGGCCAGCAATGGCCGAAAAGGGCTCGATGCTCTGGACAGAGTCAAGCCAGCCTTGATCATCACCGACTTCATGATGCCGGCCATGGACGGCCTGGAGTTCGCTACCGCCGTGCGAGCCCTGCCATCGCTACTTCAAGTCCCGATTATTCTGATAAGCGGCGCCCAGGCACATATCGGTATGCAGCGACCGGATTTATTTGACGCGGTATTGCCTAAGCCCTTCAATATCGACGCAATTATTGCCGAGGTCAGAAAACTGCTGCATTCAGCGTAGCCGTGTCCACGCAGCTGACCCTGACTGCGCCGGCCACAGCCGAGTCATCTCCGAGCCTGCTCGGTTGCCCAGGCGTCTCATCGGTCATTTCTATCTATTCGGCACCCCATCAATAAACATTGGACTTCAGCTGCTTCACTCCATACTTTTCCGACCCACAAAGAAAAACCCCGCAGACGTTAATCTGCGGGGCTTTCAAATATGGAGGCCGAGGTCGGAATCGAACCGGCGTAGACGGATTTGCAATCCGGAGCATAACCACTTTGCTACTCGGCCTCAAAGGTTGGATCTAGCGGCTTGCGCCCTGCTATCTCCTTGAAACTTCAGCGCTTTTTCAAGCTTGCTGCGCTTCAATGGACGCCATTATGTCTGCATTCGCTTGGCCTTGCAACCCCCATGTCAGAAAAAATCTTCAAGGGGTTCAAGGTGTTAGCGCAGGCGGCCGAGTTTGCTCCACAGCCCCACCAAGGTGTTCTCAACCGCGCCGCTGGCGGCCACACCAATGCGCTCCTGCAAGCTTTTGCGTTCGGCAAAGCGCAGGTGGTAAAGGTTGGCTTCACGGGCGCGGTCACTGAGGTATTCGTCGCTGGTGCGCAGCTCATCAACCAGCTGCATGTTCAGCGCCGCAACACCCAGCCAGACCTCACCGGTGGCCACTTCGTCCATGTGCAGCTGCGGGCGGTAACGACCAACAAAGTCCTTGAACAGCTGATGGGTGACGTCAAGGTCTTCCTGGAACTTCTCGCGGCCCTTCTCGGTGTTCTCGCCGAATACGGTCAGCGTGCGTTTGTACTCACCGGCGGTCAGCACTTCAAAATCGATGTCGTGCTTTTTGAGCAGACGATTGACGTTCGGCAACTGAGCGACCACACCGATCGAGCCAAGGATGGCAAACGGTGCACTGACGATCTTGTCGCCGATGCAGGCCATCATGTAACCGCCGCTGGCAGCAACCTTGTCGATGCACACGGTAAGCGGGATACCGGCCTGACGGATGCGCGCCAATTGCGACGAGGCCAGGCCATAACTGTGCACCAGCCCACCGCCGCTCTCGAGCCGCAGCACGACTTCATCACGCGGGGTGGCGAGGGTCAGCAGCGCGGTAATTTCATTACGCAGACTTTCGGTGGCAGAGGCTTTGATGTCGCCATCGAAATCAAGAACGAAGACCCGCGCCTTGTCCTCGCCCTTGGCTTTCTTCTGCTGCTTGTCGGCCTTGGCCTGCTGCTTGCGCAGGGCCTTGAGTTGAGCCTTGTCGAACAGGCCCGCCTCGAGTCGCTCACGCAGCGCCTTATAGAAGTCGTTGAGACGGGTGACCTGCAACTGCCCGCCGGGCTTGCCGCGGCCTTTGCCACGCAGGCCGGCAATAGCCGAAAGCACCACCAGAAAAGCAATCACCAGGGTGGCGGTTTTGGCGAGAAAGCTTGCGTATTCTGCAAGAAACTCCACGTTGACTCCTTGATAAATCAGCACCTGCACGGTGCGAAACTGCTGCCAGCATACCGGGGCGTACGGGGCACTGCCAGCAGGCGAAAACGCTGGCAACATCTTTCAAACAAGCTTTTCAAACGCTTGTATGTTTTTTCGTTGACAGCCACTCTGGCGCATCCTAACCTCCCAGCAACTTCACTCGGCCGGATATCGATGTGGGCAACCTCTACCTGATCCGACATGGCCAAGCCTCATTTGGTGCCGCCGACTACGACGTGCTGTCGCCGGTCGGCGTGCGTCAGAGCCAGGCCTTGGGCAGCCATCTAGCCAACCTCGGCTTGCGCCTGGATCGTTGCATCGCCGGCGACCTGCGCCGGCAACAGGACACCGCCCTGCTCGCGCTTGAAGCCATGAGCACCCTGGGCTGCGCGGTACCGGCGCTGGAGACCGATGCCGGCTTCAATGAATTCGACGCCGATGGGGTGATCCGCACACTGCTGCCGGCGCTGCTGCCAGATGAGCCGCAGGCACTGCATGTGCTCAGCAACGCTGCGCAAAACCGCAGCGAGTTTCAGCGCCTGTTTGCTTTGATGGTCCAGCGCTGGCACGACGGCGAGCATCCGGTCGATGGGCTGGAGAGCTGGGAGGCTTTTACCGGCCGCCTGCGCATTGCCCTGCAGCGGGTATTGGACGCCGCCGACAGCGGCGACAACGTGGCTGTTTTCACCTCGGGCGGCAGCATCGCCGCCCTGCTCCACCTGATTACCGGCATCACCCCCAGCCAGGCGTTTGCGCTGAACTGGCAGATTATCAACACGTCGTTCAGCCAGCTGAAGTTTCGCGGCCATGACGTGGCACTGGCTTCCTTCAACTGTCAGGCCCATGTGCAGCTGTTGAAGGCGCCGGAGCTCATCACCTATAGGTGAGCCCGGCCTGTTGTGTCCCTGCGGACGCGAATTTCACTTAACAAGGAATACACCATGAGCGATGTAGCTAAAGCCGTCGAAGCGATGAAAGCCAAGTTCAATCCCGCTGCTGCTGAAGGCCTGGACCTGGTGTTCGGCTTCAACATCACCGACGAAGACAAGCAATACGCGCTGGTCGTCAAAGACGGCACCTGCGACATCCAGGAAGGTGAAAACCCAGATGCCAACTGCACCCTGGTGCTGGACAGCGAAACCCTCAAAGGCATCGTCAGCGGCGAAACCGATGGCATGCAAGCGTTCATGGGCGGCAAGCTGCGTGTTGAAGGTGACATGATGCTGTCGATGAAGCTCAGCGAGCTGTTCCCTGCCTGAGTGGCAACGACGACTGCATGAAAGAAACCGAAGCCGGCCCCGGCTTCGGTTTTTTTTTGCCTGATCTGGCCTTCATCGCACAGTGCAGAGGCCGCGCATCAAGCGCACTGATCAAGCGCCAACACGCCTGCCTATATGGCGATTGGCACGCTTGTTCCATTACCTCAGGCCGATTAGATTAGCCAATAATCCTCGACACCGAGAATAAGGATCACGCATGACGCTGACTGACCAGTCCACCCAGGTACGCCCCGGCGAAGAACTCGATGCCAGCGTCATCGATCCCTATCTCAAAGCTCATCTGCCTGGCCTGGAAGGCATGCCGCTGATCAGTCAGTTCCCGGGCGGCGCCTCCAATCTGACCTACCTGGTCAGCTACCCACAGCGTGAGTTCGTGTTGCGGCGTCCGCCCTTTGGCGCCAAAGCCAAGTCAGCGCACGACATGGCCCGTGAGTTTCGTATCCTCAATCAGCTCAACAGCGGTTTTCCTTACTGCCCCAAAGCGTACCTGCACTGCACCGACGAAAGCCTGATCGGCAGCGAGTTCTACCTGATGGACCGGGTCGAAGGGATCATCCTGCGCTCGGACATCCCGCTGGAGCTGGCCCTCGATGCCCAGCGCACCGAAGCCCTGTGCAAAAGCTTCATCGACCGTTTGGTGGAATTGCATCAAGTGGATTACCGCGCCTGCGGCCTGGCTGACCTGGGCAAACCCGAGGGTTACGTGCAGCGCCAGATCGAGGGCTGGATCAGCCGCTATGAGAAGGCCGCCACCCCGGATGCACCGCGCTGGCAGCAGGTCATCGACTGGCTGCGGGCAAAGATGCCAGCCGACCACCCGCGCTCAGCCATCGTGCACAACGACTACCGCTTCGACAACGTCATCCTCGACGCAGCCAACCCGATGCAGATCATCGGCGTTCTGGACTGGGAGATGGCCACCCTCGGTGACCCGTTGATGGACCTGGGCAACAGCCTGGCTTACTGGATCGAGGCCGATGACCCCGCCCCCATGCAACTGATGCGGCGCCAGCCAAGCAACGCTCCGGGCATGCTCAGCCGGGCGCAGTTCGTTGCCTACTACGCCGAGCGCGCCGGCATCCGCATCGACAACTTTGACTTCTACTATTGTTATGGACTGTTCCGCCTCGCAGGGATCGTCCAGCAGATCTATTACCGCTTCCACCACGGCCAGACGCAGGACAAACGCTTCGCGCAGTTCATTCACATGAACCGCCTGCTTGAGCAGATGGCACTGCAAGTGATCGGCAAGTCCGCACTTTGACCACACACAACAAGGGACACAGCATGGCCAAGACGCAACTGTTCGACCTCGACGGCAAGATTGCCTTCGTTTCCGGCGCCAGCCGCGGCATCGGCGAAGCCATCGCCCACTTGCTGGCGCAGCAAGGCGCGCATGTGATTGTCTCCAGCCGCAAGCTCGACGGCTGTCAGCAGGTCGCCGACGCGATCATCGCAGCCGGCGGCAAAGCAACTGCAGTGGCCTGCCATATCGGTGAGCTGGAACAGATCCAACAGGTGTTTGCCGGCATTCGCGAGCAGTTCGGCAGGCTCGACATCCTGGTCAACAACGCGGCCACCAACCCGCAGTTCTGCAACGTGCTGGACACCGACCCGGGCGCCTTTCAGAAGACCGTCGACGTCAACATCCGCGGTTACTTCTTCATGTCGGTAGAGGCCGGCAAACTGATGCGTGAGCACGGTGGTGGCAGCATTATCAACGTGGCCTCGATCAACGGCGTGTCCCCGGGGCTGTTCCAGGGCATTTACTCGGTGACCAAGGCCGCGGTGATCAACATGACCAAGGTGTTCGCCAAGGAGTGCGCGCAGTTCGGCATCCGCTGCAACGCTTTGCTGCCAGGCCTGACCGATACCAAGTTCGCCTCGGCACTGGTCAAGAATGACGCCATCCTCAACGTCGCCCTGCAGCAGATCCCGCTCAAGCGTGTAGCGGCGCCCAGCGAGATGGCCGGCGCAGTGTTGTACCTGGCGAGCGACGCCTCGAGCTACACCACCGGTACCCTGCTCAATGTCGACGGTGGTTTTCTGTCCTGAGCCGGCCGGTTACAGACAGGTCGCAGCAGCTGCCCGGCGGCGCAGTGCGGTGGTGTCGGCTGTTTGCGCGTAATAGTCGACGCGTGTGCCACCGTCTTGCGGGTAGATGTCGGCAAACGACTCTGCCTCACGGGTATATACCGTCAAGCCGCCACTCTTGCGCGGCTGCAGGTAACCACTGGCGTCGACCCCAAAGACAGCCTCATCCTGCCAACTGAACTGGATGCACTGGGCAACCAGTTCCGCAGCCTTTTGCGACTTCAGCTGTGCAGTCGGCGCAGTGCCGCGCGCGGCATCCATGGTCGACGAGGCACACCCCAGCAGCATCAATGCTGCGGCCATCGGCACAATTGCACGCATGTTTCATCCTCGTGGGCAAAAAAAGAACACGACTCTAGCATTTGCGTGCCTGCACAAGTGAATTCTCGACGCTCAGCTGTTGTCGCATTAACACACCTATTGCATTTGGAGACTGTGCATGAAAATGCGCCCACTGCTGTCCGCCCTGCTGCTCACCGCCACCCTGCCTTGCCTGCCATTGGCTGCCACTGCAGCCGAAAGCAACGTCGAGAGCGTCAAGGCGCCGGAATCCCACGACCGCGAGCTGAAGGTCGGTGACAAGGCCCCGGATCAATACAAACGCGATGATGCCGCCGTGGTTGACTGGAAAGCCAACGGCCTGCCAGCGCCGGAAAAAGAAAGCCACTGGGTGAAAATGGGCAATCGCTTCGTGCTGGTGCAGATCACCAACGGCGTCGTGCTGGCCATTCACGCGAAGTGATCTAGCAGGGGCCAGACACTGCTGCCATGTGCACGGTGTTACGCCCATCCGCCTTGGCTTGATACAGCGCCGCATCCGCTCGCCCGAGCAGCGCTGCCGCACTGTCATCAGGCCCGGGCACTGCGCACCACAGGCCGACGCTGAAGCGCAGCTCGATAGTGTCGTCAGCGAACTGCGCCGGGCTTTGTGCGATGGCCTGGCGCAAGCCCTGAAGTGCCGCCATCGCGCCCTCACGATCGGTATGTGGCAACAGCAGCAGGAATTCCTCCCCGCCATAACGCCCCAGGCTGTCAGCCGCACGCAGGCGCCGTTGTAGCTGGCGAACGCAGTGGCACAACACCTCATCCCCAGCCAGGTGGCCATACAGATCGTTGATCCGTTTGAAATGGTCGATATCGATCATCGCCACCGCCAGGTAATTGCCCTCATCACGTGCGCGCTCCAGCTCTTGGTCGAAACGCTGCAGGATGGCCCGCCGGTTGTAAGTTCCGGTCAGCACATCGTGCAGCGCCATGTGCTGCAAGCGCGACTCGCTGCGCTCTTTGGCCATCAGCACCAGGCCGAGCGAATACATCATCACCGTTACCGTGCCGATCGCCACCGATACTGTCTGCTTGAGGTTGCTGATGTCGTAGCGCATATCGGCTGCCTCCCCAGCCAGCACCGCGATAACCCGCATGCCCAGGCCTACCAGGCTTATAGAAGCGCCGATCACCAACAGCAGATGCGCCCGACCGGGACGTTCGGCATGACGCCGCGCCCAATGCAGCAACAGCCCGCATTGAGCCATGAGCACCACGGTGGCCAGCAGCATGCGTGGCTCGAGCGTCTCCAGCAGAAGCAGCAGCCCGCCTAACATGCATAACGGAATGATGAAAATAACTCGCCACGGTACTTTCAGTTCACGCACCCGAAACAAGCTTGCCGAGTAGAACGCCAACGCCAGCGACAGCAGGCTGTTGCCCAAGGCATAGCTGACCCACAGCGGGGCCTGGGCATACAGCGTGTAGCAGATGTATGCGAGGGCGTGCGCGAGCAGGCCGCAGCCGGTCAGCAGCAGGTTGTCACGGCGGTTGTATTGACCCACCAGCAACAGACAGAACGCCATGATGGTGGCGACCAGCGCGACGGCGGCGAACAGTGTAGGGGTATGGGCGATCATGTTGGTTAACCAGGCAGCGGGTGGCCGTCTCACTGCGGCCTGACGATAGTCTAGGGCGCCCTGCGCAAACCGGCCATGACCGAACGGGACAGATCAGCAGCCATCAAGCCCGAGCGTTCCCTCGCGTGACAAAAAATTCATTGTCGAAGAAACCAAATCGATCGAACCCGGTCCTACTGAGTACCCCGTAATCCCTTACGGATCAATGACCTGACTTAGCCACTTGTTTTGAGGTTCACCATTATGCGTCTGACTCTGCCTTCTCTCGCCTTGGGTCTGTTGCTGAGCCAAAGCGCTTTTGCCGGTGACGGCACTGCAGCTATCGGCGGCGGCCTCGGCGGCGTGCTCGGTAATGTGGTCGGTCAACAGATGGGCGGCCGCACCGGCGCAGCTATCGGCGCGGGCCTGGGCGGCGCAGCCGGTAGCGCCGTCGGCGCGCGCAAAGGCAATCGCACCGAGGCAGCGCTGGGCGGCGGCCTTGGTTCGGCAGGTGGCTCGCTGGTCGGTGGCGCCCTCGGCGGCTCGACCGGTTCGACCGTCGGCGCTGGCCTGGGCGGCGCAGCAGGTGGCGCTTTGGGTAACCACATGGGCGACAACGGCGGCAGCAAGAAGAAGCACAAGCGCCGCCATCGCCACTGATTGCAATTTCAGAAGGCCGGGGCCACGTTGCAGCCCCGGCAATCGCAAGCCGCCCTACCCTAACAATGCTTAGGCTGATCCCGCCCTGCGCCAGCACAGCGCGTCAAAAACCTGCATCACATCAACACCTCCATCACGCCAAACTGCCACACTGACTGCTACTGTCTTGTGTGCCCCCTGCGTGAAGGATCACTTCCTCGTCATGAACCCTGACCTACTCATGGTGCTCGGCCTGCTGGCCGTGGTTATCCTGTTATTCATCCTCAACCGCCCACGCATGGACGTGGTTGCGTTGCTGGTCATCGTATTTCTGCCGCTGTCCGGCATCCTCACTGTAGAGCAAGCCCTGGCCGGCTTCAGCGATCCTAACGTGGTCCTTATCGCGGCGCTGTTCGTCATCGGCGAAGGCCTGGTGCGCACCGGCATTGCCTACCGCATCGGTGAATGGATGAGCGCCCGCGCAGGCAACAGCGAAGCGCGTCTGCTGGTCTTGCTGATGGTTTCAGTAGCCGGCCTGGGTTCGGTGATGAGCTCGACTGGAGTCGTCGCTATCTTTATCCCGGTGGTGCTGAGCATTGCCGCGCGGCTCGGCCTGGCACCCAGCCGACTGATGATGCCGTTGAGCTTTGCCGGTTTGATCAGCGGCATGCTCAGCCTGGTGGCCACGCCGCCCAACGTGGTTGTGCACAGCGAGCTGGTGCGTCATGGCGAGCAGGGCTTCGGCTTTTTCAGTTTTACCCCGTTCGGCCTGGTAGTGCTGGTGCTGGGCATCGGCTACATGCTGCTGACCCGACGCTGGCTCAACGGCGAAGTACGCAAGGATGGCCGCACCGAAAGCCGCCGCACGTTGCTCGACCTGGTGCTCGACTACAAGCTCAATGGCCGCGAACGGCGCTTGCGCATTCGCCCTGACTCACCGCTGGTGGGGCATACCCTGGGTGAACTGGAATTACGCACTCGCCACGGCGCCAACGTGATCGGTATCGAGCGCCAGCACAAGTTCACCACCCGGGTGATCAGCGCCGACTCCAACAGCGTTTTGCAACAGGGCGATGTGCTGCTACTCGATCTGTTCGCCAACCGCGATGATCTGCGCAGCCTGTGCCAATCGATGCGCCTTGAGCCGCTGCACTTCAAGGCGGCCTACTTCATCGATCAGTCACAGGAACTGGGCATGGCCGAAGTTTCGCTGCCACCCGGCTCGCAGCTGATCGGCAAAAGCATTCTTGAGCTGACCTTCCGCAGCCGCTACGACCTCAACGTAGTCGGTCTGCGCCGCGAACAGGCCGCCATCGACGAGCAACTGGTGGAAGAAAAACTGCGCCAAGGCGATACCTTGCTGGTGGTCGGTCCCTGGAAAGCCGTGCGTCAGCTGCAAAGCCAGCCCAGGGATTTTCTGGTGCTGAGTCTGCCTGCCGAGATCGATCAGGTGGCGCCGGCACGAAGCCGCGCGCCATACGCCTTGATCAGCCTGGCGGTGATGGTTGGCTTGATGGTCAGCGGGCTGGTCCCCAACGTCATCGCCGCGCTGATCGGCTGCCTGCTGATGGGCGCCGGGCGCTGCATCGACATGAACAGCGCCTACCGCGCGATCCACTGGCAGAGCCTGGTGCTTATCGTCGGCATGTTGCCATTTGCCTTGGCCCTGCAGCAGACCGGCGGCATCGATCTGGCGGTCGGCGGCCTGGTCAGCCTGCTCGGCAATGCCGGGCCCAGCGCCATTCTTGCCTGCCTGTTCGCCGTGACTGCGATTATCGGCCTGTTCATCTCCAACACCGCCACCGCAGTACTGATGGCGCCAGTGGCGATCAGCACCGCCCATCAACTGGGCATGTCGCCCTACCCGTTCGCCATGACTGTTGCACTGGCAGCCTCGGCGGCGTTCATGACGCCGGTGTCTTCGCCGGTCAACACCTTGGTCCTGGGGCCTGGCCAATACCGCTTTGCTGACTTCGTCAAAGTGGGGGTGCCGTTCACCTTGCTGGTGATGCTGGTAACTGTGGTGATGGTGCCGTGGTTCTTTGGGCTCTAGTGAGGCAATTTGACAGCAGGCGGGCCGGCGAAACACACTGACACTAATGTCCCAGGTGCCTGCAGTCGTTGTCCTGGATCCGTCTATGCCAGCCGGTAGAACCCATGGTGTTTCCAGCACGCTCGCAGCTCTTGCCTTATGTTGTCCTGTTCAGCCTGACCCTGGCCCTTACCCTGGGCGGCATTCTCGCCCGCCCGATCGAGTCGTTGTCGCTGTTCTGGCCGGTCAATGCAGTGCTGGCAGGCGTCCTGTTGCGCTATCCCCGCCAGGCAACTCCACTAGGCTTCGCCCTGGTGTGGCTGGCCATGGTGGCTGCCGACCTGGCCTGCGGGAGTAATTGGCAACCGGCGCTGTGGTTCAACCTGTGCAATCTGAGCGTGATCGTTACGGTTTGGCTGCTGCTGGTCCGCTTGCCGCGCCAGCACCGGCGCATGCGCAGCCCTCAGGGCGTGCTTTGCGTGTTTGCCGCGTGCGCCGCTGGCGCCATGGTGGCGGCAAGCATGGCCTGCCTGATGTCGGCACCGTGGTTTCAGGAGTCGATGCGCGCGACTTGGCTGGCCTGGTTCAGCGAACAGTTCTCCACCTGCATATTGATTGTGCCGGCCCTGCTGACCGCGCCCTCGCGGGGCGTGTTGCTGCATGGCGGCGGTAAGCCCATTCGCCTGGCACCGCTGCTGGTGCTGGTGGGTTCGTTGGCACTGAGCATCGTATTTGGCGGCCCTGGCGCGATTGCGTTCCCGATCGCCGCCTTGCTCTGGTGTGCCTGGACCTACTCACCCTTCCTTTTGTCGCTACTGGCGCTGATGGCGGGCAGCAGCTTGATCGTCGCCGTGGCGCAAAATCTCATGCACTTCAGCGTGCCGCAGAGCGTGCCGGGGGTGACCACGCTGATGTCGGCACGGCTGGGCATCGCCATGCTGGTATTGGGCCCTCTGGTAGTGGCCTGCGTAAGTAATGCCAACCGGAGTCTACTGGCGCGGCTTGAGCATCAGGCAACCATCGATCATCTGACCGGCGCCCTCACCCGCAGCGCCTTCACGCGTTTGGCCAATGCCCTGCTCGACAGCCGCCAGCAGCTTGATCAGGCCATGCCGCTGACCTTGATGATGCTCGATATTGATCACTTCAAGAGCATCAATGACCGCCATGGCCACGGTGTCGGCGACCAGGTGCTGCGCACCTTCGCCCATGCCCTGCAAGAGCAGCTGCGCGATGGCGAGCTGTTTGCCCGGTTGGGTGGCGAGGAGTTTGTCGTGATCTTGCCCGGGCTTGCGCCCGAGCATGCCCAGTTCACTGCCGAGCGCCTGCGCCGCGCAGTGCAGGACCTGCACCTGACCCACGCCGACCCGCGCCTGCAGATGACCGTCAGCATCGGTTTGGCAGGTTGTGCCGAGGGCGGCCCATCGCCTGCGCTGGACGCGCTGCTGGTATGCGCCGACAAGGCGCTGTATCGCGCCAAGGCACATGGCCGCAATTGCGTCGAGCTCGCCGAACAGGCGCTACGGCAGACCGTCTGAATCCAGGCCGATAATCGCTGCTCAAATTCTGCTCAATCTAACGCAGGCCGCTAACTACCTAACCTGCAGCGATTTATCCACAGACCTACCCACGTTTTCTGTGGACAGTTTTCCCAAGACAAAGAACGACTTATCGCACATACGACAACGTCGAGTCGGCTTGTAGGCCACTCGGCTATGGGTAGGTGCACAAGGGTGAGCGCCGCAGCTCTGGCCCGCCTGGGGAAGCAGCGGGCCGGCAGCGAGGTATCGCCGGTCAAGGCGGCGGAATGGTGCCCAAAAGGCCGATACAGATTGTCAGCAGCAGAAAACCACCGAGGAACAGCGCAAGCTTGCCCATTGGAACCTCTACAGTGTGAACACGAATTGGCGTAGCTGGCCCGGGGCGGACCATCGCGGCACAAGTAGCTTGGCGTGCAACGGTCAGTCGATTGGGCTTGTGAGGTATTTTCCGCCTTCGGCTGATACGGTTACAGATGCAGGTTCGCGGAAAAAAAGCAGATCAGATGAGACCAGCAGCTGGCCGCAGGCACCTATTCAACGCGTCACTCCAGCAGTTGCAGCTTCTCGCGAGGCAGCCAGCCCAACTCACCATTGCCAGCAAGGCGGCACCACAACCAGCCGTTCATGGGCAGCAGGGCGAGCACCTGCTGCCCCGGATCAACATCCAGCTCATGCGCCGAGTAGTGCTCCAGCGCCCTGCCATGGGCGACGCCAACCCGCTCGATAAGCTGCGCCGGGATCCAGCCAGGCTCCTGCCCGGCGCAAGTGCACAGGTACCAGTCCAGCCAGCTCTCGTTACCCTCGTAACGCTGGCCGATCTCGAGCAGATCGCCCTTGGCGACCCGGATGGGTCGCGGGTATCCGGATCGATGCGCTTGGATAACAACGTACTTCACTTGCCTCTCCCTGGCTGAGTGCGCGTCGGGCCAACGCTGGCGCGCCCGAAATCATATAACTGCGTTACAACGCCATGACCATCTCGTGCCAGCTCATGCCACCGTGATCGGAGGGTGATGGCTGCACATAGCGATAGCCGAGTTTTTCGTACAGTGTGACGTGGCGCTGCTTGCACATCAGATGGATAGTCGCCTTGCCCCGCGCGCGCATCTGCTCGACGAAGTGCGCCATCAGCAGCCCGGCAAAGCCGCGCCCCTGCAGCGCCGGGTCTACCACCACCGACATGATCACCACATTGGCAGCGCGCGGATCATGCCCGACCAGCTCCTTGAAGGCCTCATCGGACATCACCACCTGCTCGGCGCAACCGCTGTTGATGAAACCAGCAATCTCGCCATCCAGTTCCAGAATCAGAAAGCCCTCTGGATACTGCTCGATGCGCATGGCTATTTTTTCCCGAGTGGCCGCCTCATCGCCCTCGTAGGCGCTGGTTTCGATCTGGTAGCAGCGCTCCACATCCTGCAAGCTGGCCTGGCGCAAGGTCGGCGTGGTCATCAAACTGTCCCCCATTTCGGTAAAGCCCGCCATGCTAGCGCAACTGCCGGCAAACTTGTTGCTCGCGGGACAGACTGACGCCAGAATCAGCCGATCAGCCCACACGCGCCGCAGGAAGCCGCCCCCATGAGCACCGCCAAGCGACGCACCGCGCCCAGCGTGATCAATCATCTGCTTGCCTTTGAGGCCGCTGCCCGGCTGGGCAGCTTCCGCGCCGCAGGCGAGGCGCTGAGCGTCACCCAGGGCGCAGTCGCCCAGCAAGTACGCACGCTGGAAGAGAAGCTCGGCATGGCCTTGTTCGAACGCCTGCCCCGCGGCCTGTGCACGACGCCCCAGGGCCGCGAGTACCTGCAGCGGGTGCAGCAGGCATTGCACATCATCGAAGACGCCACCACCGAGCTCCTCGCTCAAGGTGCCCCGGGCGATCCCCACCAGGTAGTGCTCAGCACCACGCCAGCTTTTGCCAGCCGCTGGTTGATCCCACGACTGGGCCGGCTGGCGGCCGCACATCCGCAGATCGCGCTGATGATCGATGCCTCCGACAGTACCCGGCCACTGACCGGCAAAGGCGCGGTGGACATGGCCGTGCGCTGGGGCACTGCCCCTTTCGCGGGCTGTCACGCGCGTCACCTGCTGGCGGGCCAGGCTCTGCCCGTGTGTGCGCCGTCACTACGTAACGCGGGTGACTGGCAGGTACCTGCTGATCTGGCCAGTGCACCGCTTGTTTCCGACAGCCACAACAACTGGAAGCGCTGGTTCGATCACTACGGCCAGCCAGGCACCCGGTTTACCGGCCCAGCGTTCTCGCAAACCATTCTGGCGATAGAGGCTGCCGAGCAAGGCATGGGCATCGCCTTGGTGCCAGCACTGCTGGTAGCCAACGCCCTGCAGGCTGGCACGCTGGTACTGGCCTTGGCGGGCCATGAGCTACCCACTCAAGCAGGCTTCTACATACTCACCGGCCAACCTTCGGCCACTGGTTCGGCAGCGGCGTTGGTCACCCAATGGCTAGAGCAGGAGGCCGCCGAGCCGGGCCAATTGCAACAGGTCATTTCACCGAAGCCGCGCAGCTAGGCGGATACAGGTGCAGTAACAAATCATTTCAGAGCGCAGACAAAAACCTTGGAAACACTGCACCGCTTGGCCTGCGAGCGGATTGAATACAAACGTTTCGAAATATCGGCACACACTCATCGTAGGACGGCTCTGATCAGCTCGTAGGAGTAAACCTACAGCAGTGCAATACCTGTACGAAAACGCAGTTCCGGCTCCCAGAATGAGCTGATACGGTCGGCTCATTCCTACAACGGCAGGGACGCCATGAGCCAGAGAATCGAGATGGATAACTACGACCAGTCCGCCCTAGCACTGCAGAAAAACCTACTCACCCTGCGTCAGCAGCGCGATCGTCAGCGCGCAGTCGGCAATGACACCGAAGCTGATCATCTGGACAAGCTGATTACAGGCATCGAGCAGACCTTCGCCCAGTTGCAGGACACCTTCAAGCCGACGACCCTGCAGTGATCTGAGCGGCCTCAGGCGTCGAATTTCTGCCGCACGACCCAGCTCAATGCCCAGCCGGCGAATGTGTAGAACGCGTCCAGATAAACCAGGCCTTTGTAATTGGGCAGCAGCCCACCCTGTGCCAGCAGTTCGGCCATGTCCGGCGTCGGCGGGCTCAGGAGGTAGTAGGCGTTGGGCAACAATGCCAACGCCAGCAGGATCAGATACGTCACGCCTTTGAACAATGACTCTCGCTCGCGCGATTGTGCGGCCAGGCGCATCCCGAAAAAGGCGACCACGCCCGCTACTGGCAAGACCCACAGATGGGATGGCATGTTGAAGAATATCTCTGCAGCCAGACTGCGTGATTCCACGGTTGAAGCTCCTTGTCAAAATGGGCAGGGCTTTTGCGGCGGCTGCATGACCGCCAAAAGGCCGGGATTGTTACAAGCGCGCAGACCAATTGCAAAGTCCGTACTGACTGAACGCGACCGCACTCCCCACCACCCCGCCGTGCCAGCCCCTCGAAATCATTGCCAAATTTCTCGCAACAGCGTCTAATTGCAATTAGTTATCATTAGTGACCATTCCATGTCTGCTGACGACATTGCCCTTCGATGCGCTACCCAGGATCTCTACAGTAGCCACAGCGGCTGGCTGCTCGGCTGGCTGCGCCGGCGTTTGCAGTGTCACAGCGATGCCGCCGACCTGGTCCAGGATACGTTCGTAAGGGTTATCAAGGGGCGCCGCGCGCTGGACATCCGCGAGCCGCGGCAGTACCTGAGCACCGTCGCCAAGGGCCTGGTCATCGACCTGTTCCGCCGCCGTGCTCTCGAACAAAGCTATCTGCAAGCCTTGGCCGCCCTGCCCGTCGACGAGTACCCCTCGGAAGAAACCCAAGCCATTGTTTTGGAGACCCTAATGGAGGTCGACCGCATGCTCGACAGCCTGGGCGACAAAGTCCGCCAGACCTTCATCCTGTCGCAGTTCGAAGGCTTGAGTTACCCACGCATTGCCGAGCGCCAGGGGATATCCCTGCGCACGGTAAACAACCATATGGCCAAGGCTATCGAACACTGCTGCCTGATCCGTATGGGCTTGCTCTGATGGCCGCGCGCCAGCCCTTGGCACCCGCCCAGCGCGATGCCTTGCGCAGCGCCGCCCAGTGGTACGCGTTGCTGTCCTCGGGCATGCAGCAAGCCCGCGATCAGCAGCGCTGGCAGCAGTGGCACGACGCCGACCCGCTCCACCAGCAGGCCTGGCAGCAGGTCGAAGAAGTCCGGCAGTTGGTTGCCGGCGTGCCGGCCGAGGTTGCGGTCACGGCCTTGCAACAGTCCAGGCAATCACGTCGCCAGGTCCTGCGCCAGTTGCTGGTACTCGCGGGCGTTGGCGCAGTTGGCTGGAGCGGTGCCCGCAGCGACCTGGCTACCAGCCTGCTCGCCACTCATCACACTGGGGTTGGTGAACAACGTGCGTTGGTACTGGCAGATGGCAGCCAGGTATTGCTCGATAGCCAGTCTGCGCTGGACGTGCGCTTCGATGATCAGCGTCGGCTGCTGCACCTGCACAGCGGCCGAATGCTGGTGCAGACGGCCGCTGATGTGCGATCGCGGCCCTTCTGGGTAACCTGCGCACAAGGCCAGGTAGAGGCGCTGGGTACCTGCTTCAGCGTGCAGGCCGACAAGTCATTCTGCGAAGTCGCGGTACTCGACAAGGCCGTGCGCATCCACCCTGCGCAAAGCCCGCAGTCGCTGCGTCTTGAGGCCGGCCAACACGTGCGTTTCGACCCGCATCAACTGAGCGAACCCGCGCCCTCGGATGCGTCGACGGCGTCCTGGCGTACGGGCAATCTGATTGCCATCAAACGCCCCCTCGGCGAACTGCTCGAAGAGCTGGGCCGCTACCGCCATGGCTGGCTGCGCTGCGACCCGTCGATTACAGCGCTGAAAGTCTCCGGCGCGTTCCCCCTGGACGACACCGACCGCGCCCTGGCCGCGCTGGAGAGCGGCTTTGATCTGCGTATCGAGCGCCGCAGCCGCTACTGGGTCAGCGTCATGCCAAAGCCAGCTTGAGCCGTGCAGAAAAAACTTCACGCAGCGGTGCACTGTTTCTCCATGTCGCTCGGCCAATCCTCAGAAACCTACCGTTTGCGCGGTTTATTTTTGGGGAGGACACCATGATGTATCCGATCGTGTGCCGGCTGAAGCCGCTGGCCGCAGCTATTCGACTGAGTTTTATCGCCCTTGGCAGCGCCACGCTACCTGGCCTGGTCACTGCAGCTGAACAGAGCGCGGTGCAGCCGTACCACATCGCCGCCGGCAACCTGACCGAGACCCTCAGCGCCTTTGCCTCGGCCTCTGGCAGCGCCTTGTCGTTCGAAGCCGCACTCACCGATGGCCGCCGCTCACCTGGCTTGCAAGGCAGCTACAGCGTCAGCCAAGGCTTTGTCCTGTTGCTGCAAGGCACCGGCCTGCAAGCCGAACTGCAAGGCAATGGCAGCTATGCATTGCGCCCCCAGGCAACCGCTGACGGCGCCATGCAGTTGGACGCCACCCGTATCGACGGTGCAGGCCTGGGTGCCTACACCGAGCACACCAACTCCTACACCACCGGCTCGACCAGCACCGCGACCAAGCTGCCGCTGTCACTGCGCGAAACCCCACAATCGGTCACGGTCATCACCCGCAAACTGATGGATGAGCAGGGTCTGTCGACCATCAACAAAGTGCTGACGTTTACGCCCGGCATCACCAGCAACCACCGTGATAGCGAGCGCTACACGTTCTATGCGCGCGGCTTTCAGATCAACAATTTCCAGTACGACGGCATCCCCTCACAGGTCGCCAACGAGTCGCAGCAGTACATCGGCGCGTTGTCCGACATGGCCATCTACGACCGCGTGGAAGTGGTCCGCGGCGCGACCGGCCTGCTCAGCGGCACCGGCAATCCGTCGGCGACAATCAACCTGGTGCGCAAACGACCAACTCGCGAGTTTCAGGGTTATGTTGCCGGCGAGGTGGGCTCATGGGACAAATACCGATCCGAGCTCGATGTGTCCGGCCCGCTGACCGACAGCGGCAATGTGCGCGGGCGCTTCGTCACCGCCTATGAGCATAAAAATTCGTACATCGACTGGTACAAGCAGGAAAACCGCGTGATGTACGGCGCCGTCGACATCGACCTGAATGACGACCTGACCCTGCGCACCAGCCTCGACTATCAGAACAACAACGCCGATGGTACCAGCTACGGCCATATCCCGCTGTTCTACAACAACGGCCAGCAAACCAACTTCCCGCGCAACTTCAACCCGGCAACGCGCTGGAGCTACATGAACAACACCGGCTATAACTTCAGTACGCTGCTGGAGCAACGCCTGGCCAATGACTGGTCCCTGAAAACCGCCTACAGCCACCAGTACTCCTACCGCAAAAGCCAGAGCGCATCAGCCAGTGGCGGCTATGCCGACCCGCAAACCGGTCAGGGCAACTTCGCCTTCGTCAGCCGCCTGGACAGCTACCAGACCCAGGACACTCTCGACGCCTACGCCTCCGGCCCGTTCAGCCTGGGTAAGCGCGAGCATGATGCGGTAATCGGTGTGAGCACCTCGCGTACGCACCTCAACTTCCCCGAGTACAGCGATCTTGGCCCGGTCGGCGATATCCCGCAGGTAGGCAACATCCATGAATGGGATGGGCGTGTTATCGACCGGCCGACATTCAGCAAGATTGGCGACAACCTCACCAAGCTGCGCCAGACCGGCATCTACGGCTCGGTACGGCTGAAGCCAACTGACGACCTGTCGATCATTCTAGGCTCTCGGGTCAGTTGGTGGGACATCAACGACATGAAGAGCACCGGCGGCAAACGGGTCGAGAAGGTCAAGAAGACCGGCGAAGTCACGCCGTATGTAGGCATCGTCTACGACCTCAATGACACCTATTCGGTGTATGCCAGCTACACCAGCATCTTCCAGCCGCAAACATTCTATAAAACCACCAGCGGTACAGCCGTCGCGCCGCTGACCGGTGACAATTACGAAATCGGTTTGAAGGCCGAGCTGTTCGACGGCGCGCTCAACGCCAGCATCGCGCTGTTTGATGTCGAACAGAAAAACACGGCATCGGCCATCGGTGTGGATGGTGACGGCCAGACCGTCTACAAAGCCATCGCCGGCACCAGCACTCGCGGTGTCGAAACCGAAGTGTCCGGCGAGCTGTTGCCGGGCCTGAACGTTTACGGTGGCTACACCTACCGCGAATCGCACGACAAGGACGGTGAGCGCGTCGCGACCAACCAGCCGATCAATCTGTTCAAGCTGGGGACGTCCTACCGCATGCCCGGCGACCTGTCGCGCCTGACCATCGGCGGTAACCTGACCTGGCAGAGCGAAGCCTACGCCGCCCAGCAGATCAACTGGAGCGGCCCCATGCGCAAAGCGACGCAGGATGCCTACGCAGTGGTCGGTTTGTTGGCCAGTTACGAGGTTGATGAGCACCTGACCGTCGGCTTCAACCTGAACAACCTGTTCGACGAGAAGTACTACGACGGTTTGGGCACCTTTGCCTCAGGTTCCTACGGCGAACCCCGCAATGCGCTGGTCAATGCCAAGTGGCGCTTCTGACAGTGACGCGGGAATGAAGACAGCCATCTGCAGAACGTCGGGGTGTTCTGGTAAAGTGCCGCCGCCCAATATTTGGATTCGGGCTCTAGCCCATGGAGTAGTAACGTGAAGTCATTCAGCAAAGTCATCGCTTCTGCAGTACTGGGCCTCGCTCTGGCAGGTTGCACCGGCACCGCCATGAAAACTCAGCAGTACGACAGCAGCCAGTACACCGTTGTTGGCCACAGCGAAGCCAGTGCCACCGGCCTGATGCTGTTCGGCTTGATCCCGATTCGCCAGAACAGCCGCTTCGTACGCGCGCAAGATTACGCCATCAAGGCCAAGGGCGGCGATGCGATGATCAACACCCAGGTACAAGAGAGCTGGTTCTGGGCATGGGTGCTGAACGGGTACACCACCACCGTTTCCGGTGATGTGATCAAGCTGAAGACGGCTCAGTAAGTAGCGTCTTGCTTGATAAAGCCCGGTTCGCCGGGCTTTTTTATGTGTGCCAACTCGCGATCAGGCTTTACCTCCGTGACGCCTGGCCGTTACAGTCGACGCCTGGGCGTGTGCTGCGCCTGCGGTCCGCGCGAAGGGGTTTCCCAGGCATGCGTTGTACATTGCCCATTCCAGCTCCCGGCTTGTCGGCGGACCGAGCCCTGTAAGGAGTTGGCATGCCCGCAATTAATGCTTCCCGCCATCATGGTCTTGTTGACCTGCCCTCGCTGCGCAAACGCGCCAAGCACTTACTCAAAGCACTCAAGAGCAATCAAGCCGAACAGGCCCGCGTACAGTTACGCACGATCGGTCTGCCGGGCCCTGACTACAAGCTTGCCGACACGCAGTGGCTGGTAGCGCGTGAAGCAGGTTTCCCCAGTTGGCCAAAGCTGATCGCACATGCCGACAGTGTCGCCTTCGCCGCCCGTCATCCAGACTTTGCTGCAAGCAACGAGGCCACCGTTCAGCACTGGCGCTGCGGCAACGATATCGAGCACAGCCTGCGAGTCGCTGGCTTCACGGGCACATTTCATATGTTCGATGATCCTATGGTCATGGGTCCTGTTCCGGCCCTGACTGACGACAATTACTGGCAAGTGCGTGCAGCGTTCATTCAGCAGACATTCGGCTTATCGCCACGTGATGCCCAGCAACGCCAAGCCTCACAACGCCAGGCCCTCGCGCAACTTGGCCACGATAGTGAATTGGTGCTGTGGTGCGAGGGCGACGCCTATGATCAGTTGTTTCTGATTCGGCTCCTGGCGAGTTTGGCTACGGTGCCGCGCAGGCTGGAACTGATCGAGATCAACCGCGTGCCAGGCGTTGAGCGTTTCATTGGGCTGGGCCAGCTGGCGCCGGATGTGCTTGCATGGCTCTGGCCACAACGGCGCGCACTGGCTGCAGACGCCTTGGCGCTGGCACGGGAGGCATGGGCGGCCTACACCTCAGCCGACCCTGGCAACTGGGCGCGGATGGCAGGCCCGGTGCATCCGGCATTGCCGCTGCTCGGTCCCGCGCTGGCCAGGCAACTCCAGGAACTCCCGGGCGCCTCGGATGGCTTGAGTCTGACCCAGCGTCTGACCCTGCGGATACTGGCAGATCACGGAGCGTTGCCTGCCGGCAAAGTGTTCGCTCATTTGAGAAAGGACTATGAACCTCTGCCCTTTCTGGGGGATTTGATGTTCGCTACGCTGTTGCGTCCGCTCATCGATGCGCCGCAGCCACTGGTGCAGGAACAGCCGGGCGGTGAGTGGCAGCACCGTCTTGTTCGAATCACCGACCTGGGTGAGCGGGTATTACGAGGCACCGTGAATTGGCTCGACTGTGCCCCAGCTGAGCGCTGGGTTGGCGGCGTGCAGATCGTTGCTGAGCAAAAGCCATGGGTCGTCAGTGAACACGGGGACGTCTGGCGGCGTTGATTCAGCGATCAACGCGCTCCTGTTACCGCGGCCCTAAAGTGCCACTAGCACACTTGTGCTAATCGACCCCGCACCCACCTGGCGCTATATTCGCCAGCAACCCCAATGCTCCCCGCCAGCACGGCGAATTCGCCGTGCAAGGGATCGTTGCGCGTTGAAAAAACCAAAACATCCCCCAAGGAAGAAACGCCATGAAACTGCACGCTCCAGTCACCCGCCTCGCCCTGCTCGGCGCCCTGATGATCGGCGTTGCCGGTTGCAGCCATATGAAACCCACCGAAGACCATCTCAAAACGCTCTCGGAAACCAATATCGGTGAGACGGTCAAGCGCGTTTCCAATGTGCGCAGTGACTCCATGTCCACCTATTACATCGCCAGCACCGCTTCCGGTGACTACAACTGCTCCGTGCCCAGCGGTGCCAGTGGCGGAATGTTCGCCGTGGCCAGCTTCGGCATGATGAAACCCGCCGCCTACTGCCAGCCAAAAGGCGCCCGCGGTAATGGGTTGACCCCGTTCAACCAGTAAGCGGCCCCTGACTGAGCTCACGCAGAGCGCCCCGTAGTTCAGCGGGGCGCACTGGCTTGGACAGAATGGCGATCTGCCGATCGTGCAGGGCTGCCTGGATTCTCTCGAGATCATGCCCGGTCAGAATCAGCGCTGGCACCGCCACGCCGCGCTGCGCGCGCAGATGGTCGATGCATTCGATACCGGTGGCGTGGTTGCCCAGGTCATAGTCGGCGACGATGATGTCGCAATCGCTGACCAGATCATGCCCGCTCGACTCCGCCTGCACCGTGCAGCCCCAGCGCTCCAGCAATGCCTGGGTGGCGAGCAGCACGTTGTGGTCATCTTCCACCAGGCACACTTTCAAACCGGTCAACAGACCCGCCTGACGTGGATCGTCGCGCACTACGTGTTGCTCAGGGGCGGTCGCCAGCGGCAAGCCGCTGAGGCTGACCGAAGTGCCACGGCCCACCCGCGAGCGCAGCGTCACGTCCATGCCCATCAACAGCCCAAGGCGCTTGACGATAGACAAGCCCAGACCGACACCCTCAACGTCTTTATCGCGCAGCTGGCGAACGCGATAGAACTCCTCGAACACCCGCGACAGATGCTCCTCGGCAATCCCCTGCCCCTGGTCGTGGATCTCCACCACCAGGCCGCCGTGGCGCCGGCGCACGCCGACCAGTACAGGGCGCTGGCGGCCGTACTTGAAGCAGTTGGAGAGCACGTTCTGCACCATGGTCGCCAATAGTGCCGGGTCGACCCGCACCCAGTGTTTGCATGGCCGCAGGCGCAATTCGACCCCGGCCCAACGGGCGGCTTCGGAGTTCTGGCGGAGCAGCTCGGCGAGCAACTCGCCCAGGTGAACTTCCTGATACTTGGGTAGCAAGCGGCCGTTGTCCAGGGTGTAGAGATCGAGAATGGAGCGGAACAATTGCGAGACGTTCAGCAGCGACCGGTCAATGTTATCTACCAGCCGCCGCTCTTCATCGCCCAGGCGTGCCTCACGCAGGCAGGCGGTGAACAGGCCGATGGAGTGAATGGGTTGGCGCAGATCATGGCTGGCCTGGGCCAGGAAGCGCGACTTTTCCAGGTTGGCGGCGATGGCCTCCTCGGAGGCCTTGCGCGTGCGCTCCAGCAGCAGGTGGGCGTAGACCGGAATCACCGTACTGGTGATCATCAGCATCAGCATCATGAAGGGCTGCGCCTGCCACAACGGATTCAGCCCGTACACGATCATCAGCGCCAGCAAGCCAAGGACGGTGGCAATCGCCAGATAGCGCGAACCATAGCGCATGCCGTTGCCCAGGTTGACCCAGACCATCACCGCATACAACGGCAACGCCGCCTCGCCGCCGATCACCAGGCCGAACGAGGTGCCGGTATAGTCGTGAATCATCCCGAAAACCCGCCGCGCCGGGTAATGCCCGGGCCAGCGCGCGATGACCTGACGAAGTACGATCGAGGCCAGCAGGAACACAACGATATAGAGCATCACCGGCACGTAGTGCGCCACCGACTGCCCTGGCAAGAAGCCAAGCACACCGATGTACACCATGGCGCAAAGGGCTACCACAATACGCAGGTTGGCTTGATCCAGTTCAGCG
This sequence comes from Pseudomonas sp. 1121_17, assembly GCF_052850745.1. Lineage (NCBI taxonomy): Bacteria > Pseudomonadati > Pseudomonadota > Gammaproteobacteria > Pseudomonadales > Pseudomonadaceae > Pseudomonas > Pseudomonas sp. 1121_17. The sequence continues at coordinate 726,925 of NZ_VXCX01000001.1, read as the reverse complement.
TCTTTCATGAACTTCACGGGCAACGTCCTTGTACGGTCATCGTCATGCTGGCACGCCAAGCAGGCAGGCCCTGAGCAGAGTGTTAAAGTACCACGCAGGCGCAACACCTGACCCCAGGGAGGGGCACTCCATGACATGCCGCATCATCATCGCTGACGACCACCCAATGTTTCGCGAGGGGATGCTGCGCACGGTGCAACGCTTGCTGCCCGAGGCTCAGGTAGAGCAGGCCGGCGATCTGGACACAGTGCTGAACATGCTCGAACGCGACAGCGACGTGGACACGCTGATCCTCGACCTGCGCTTCCCCGGCCTGACCTGCATCAGCCAACTAGGTGAGCTGCGCAAGCAGCTGCGGCGTACCACATTGATCGTGGTATCGATGGTCGATGACCCGCTGTTGATCGAACAGGTGATGGCGATGGGAGCCGATGGCTTCATCGGCAAGAACATCGCGCCCGAAGAGATCGGCCAGGCGCTGCTCGCCATCCGCGAAGGCGAGGTGCTGGTCAAGTTCGCACCCTCAGGGCTATTACCTCTGGACACCAACACCCTCACTACGCGCCAGCAGGAAGTGTTGCGGCTGATCGCTCAAGGCAAGACCAACAAGGAAATCGCCAAGGCCCTGGATATTTCGCCGTTTACCGTGCGCATCCATGTATCCGGATTGCTGCGAACCCTCAACGTGCCATCGCGGGCAGCGGCAGCCGTCAAATACAGCGCATCCTTGTAAGTCAGCGCTGCCGGGACACTGTTACACGCCGCCCGGAGAATCCAGCACCATCCTCACCTTGCGGCCAAGTTCCTGCGGTAAGTACGGTTTGGATATCACTTCAAATTCAGAACCGCCAATGTCAGTTCGCTCGATCGAGCTCTCTGCATAGCCAGTGGTCAGCAGAACCTTCATCGACGGATGCTGCAACTGCACCTTGCGCGCCAGCGTCACGCCATTGATGCCACCCGGCATGATCAGGTCAGTGAACAGCAGGTCGAAGTGCAGCCCCTTCTCCAGGATCATCAACGCATCCTTGGCATCATTGGCCACCTGGGTCTCATAGCCCTGTTCTTCGAGGATCACCTGGGCCAGCTCGGCAACATCGGCGCGGTCTTCCACGATCAGGATGCGCTCATCACCGGTTTTGGACTTGAGCAGGCTCGCACGCTCCAAGGGGTGCAGCTCGCTGGCGTCGGCGGGGAAGTAAAAGCGCACGGTAGTCCCTACGCCCTCTTCGGAGTAGATCTTGACTGCGCCACCGGACTGCTTGGCAAAGCCATACACCATCGACAGCCCAAGTCCGGTGCCCTTGCCCTCGTCCTTGGTGGTGAAGAACGGGTCCATCGCTCGACCGCGCACGGCCTCGGGCATGCCCTCACCGTTGTCGGTGAACGAGACGCAGACGTAATGTCCCGCATGCAGCCCTTCATAAGACGCTCGCGCATCTTCGGTCACGATGACGTTCTTGGTTTCAATATTGAGTGCCTGGCGCTCATCTCCAGCCATGGCATCGCGCGCATTGATGATGACGTTGAGCAAGGCGATCTGCGCCTGAGCCGGATCGATACGGCAGTTGTGCAATTCGTCATCCAGGCTGAGCGATACAGAGACACCATCGCCCAACGTCTGGTTGATCAACACCTGTGCGTCAGTGACGATCTGATTGATATTGATCACCCGCCCCTGCAGCGATTGCTTGCGCGAGAAGGCCAGCAATTGCTTGGTCAACGTATTGGCCCTTTCCACCGCCTCGGTGGCATGGGTCAGGCCCCTGACGATCTTGGCCAGATCGGGCTGCTCCTTCTCGGCAGCCAACTTGGCCAGGGAGACATAACCACCGATGACCTGCAGCAGGTTGTTGAAATCGTGCGCTATGCCGCCGGTCAACTGCCCCAATGCCTCCATCTTCTGCGACTGGCGCAATGCATCTTCCACATCTCGACGCCGGCTGACGTCCAGCTGGGATGCGAAAAAGTACTTGAGTTCACCGCTGTCGTTATAGATCGGCGAGATGAATAGCGCATTCCAGAACGAACTACCGTCTTTACGGTAGTTCAGTACCTCGGTGGAGAAGTCATAGCGCTGAGCGACGGCCTGGCGGATCGCAGAGATCACTTCCTGATCCGTATCCTTGCCCTGCAGGAACCGGCAGTTGTGGCCGATCAACTCATCTTCGCTATAACCGGTCATTTCCTGAAAGGCCTGGTTGGCAAAGATGATGGGATTGTCCGGCTGGTTGGGGTCCGTGACGATCATGGGCATGCGCGTGCTTTCGACGGCGGCGAAGAAAATGTCCTTCGGATGGCCCATGACTTCAGCAGTGAATCGATTGTCTACTCTAATCCCACTGGGCGGCACTGCGGAGTCCTCTGCGAAGGTACGCTGGGGTCTGCAGATAACTGCGACCCGGAGTGGCGGCAGGGCCGGCAAAGCGCGCCCAGATCCAAGCCATTGCGCTTGGATCATTGGGCAGCAGCAAAGGTTCGCAGATTTTTCGATTCAGCTCGCTGTCACCAATCGTAAGTCATTTCCACAGATGCAACCCGCTCCTGCCCGTAGTAGCAGCCAAACGCATAGTTGCAGTCCGAAATGAACTCGCGGTCAAACACGTTCTGCACGTTCAGGCTGGTACGCAAACCGCGCAGGCCGGCATCCAGCGCGCCCAAGTCGTAGCTGATGGTGGTGTCATAAACCACATAGGCGGGCACGTCGAACGAGTTGGCCGAGTCCCCTGGCTTGCGTCCGGTGTAGCGAGCGCCGGCACCGAAGGTCAGGCCAGCGAGCGTTGCCTGCGTGAAGTGATAGTCGACCCACAACGAGGCCGACACGGGCGCCGTTGCCTCACTGCGGTTGCCCTCATCGCCATAGGTGCTTTTGGTATAGAACGCGTCGATGTAGGTGGCGGCGGCCATCACATCGATATTGTCGAGACTGGACTTGGCTTCCAGTTCTATACCCCGTGCGCGCACTTCACCGCTTTGCGTCGAGTATTGCGGGTACTCGGTGTCGCCCGTCAGTACGTTCTTCTGTTTGACCTGAAACACCGACGCGGTAATCAGCGTCTTGTCGAAGGGCTGGTACTTCACCCCAACTTCGTACTGCTCTCCCTCGGTTGGCGTAAAGGCTTTGCCACCGCGCTCGGGGGCGGCGGTGCCGAGGGTCGGCAGAAACGACTCGGAGTAGCTGACATAGGGCGCCAGGCCGAACTCGGTGACATACGTCAGACCGACTCGTCCGGTGAACTTGTTGTCCCGCTGCGACGCTACGGTGTGGGCGAGCAGGTCCTTGTTGTCGATTTCCGCCCAGTCCTGGCGACCACCAATGGTCAGGACCCATTGGTCGAAGCGGATCTGGTCCTGCAGGTACACGCCGGTCTGGCGTAGGGTGTTGTCCCATTGGGTGTCGAGCACCGGGGTTACGCTGGAGCTGTCGTAGTTGTTCTTGCCATACAGATCGACCGGCAACACGTTGTAGGCGTTATAGCCATCGTACTTGCGAGTGAAGTGACGATAATCGACGCCGGTCAGCAGGGTGTGCTCAAGCGCACCGGTGTTGAAGGTGTATTCCAGGTTGTTATCGATGGTGTAGGCAATGTTGTGCTGGCGCCAGTCGAGTTTGACTCGATTGGCCCGAGTCTGATCAACCACCCCGGCCGCATCGGTGACGAAGCTGCGCAGATAAAAGCCCTTGTACTGGTCACGCACGTCGGTGTAGCGCGCGGTGGAGCGGTAAGTCAGGTCGTCACTCAAATTGTGGCTGAAGTCATAGCCAAAAATATACTGGTCACGCTTGTAGTCGTTGTATCGCGAATCACCGGAAAAGAACTCCCGCTTGATCTTCTGCCCGGTCGGGCCACGGTCCAGTGAGCCGATCCGCGGCAACGATTGATAGTCGGCCTGGCCATCGTCGCGCTGGATCTGCGCCAGCAGGGTCAACGAGGTGTCTTCGTTGGGCGTCCAGGTCAGGCTCGGTGCCAGCAACATTCGCTCGGAGTGGGTATGCGCAACCTGTTCGTTGCCTTTCTTGGCGACGCCTACCAGGCGATAGCTGAATGTCTTCTGCTCGTCGAGCGGGCCACTGGTATCGATTGCCCCGTTGACCCGGTTGTAGCTGCCCGCGCCGAGCTTGATCTGGCTGCGCTGTTCGCTGGTGGGGCGTTTGGACACCAGGTTGATCAGGCCGCCCGGCTGGTTCTGCCCGAACAGCACCGATGACGGCCCTTTGAGCACTTCGATGCGCTCCAGGGTATAGGGGTCGATCTGCGGCGCACCGCCGAGGCTACCGGCATAAGGTATGTAGGCACCGTCGAAATACAGCGGCGTCGGGGCGAAGCCGCGGCTGGTGATCTCGTCGGCGATCACGTTGCGATCGGTGAAGCCGCCGGTGGTCAAGCCCGGCGTGTAGCGCAGTGCCTGGGTCAGGTTGCGCGCGCCCTGCACGGCGACCTGATCGGCCGTCACCACGCTGATCGCCTGGGGGATTTCCAGAATCGGCGTATCGGTCTTGGTCGCGGTAGCGCTGCGCGTGGCGACATAGCCGTCGACCGGTCCGTAGGCCGACTCGATGACCTCGCCGGAAATATTGGTAGCGCCCAGTTGCATGGCGGCGCCCTGCTCACGCAGCAACAGCGAGTAGCTGCCGCTGGCCAAACGAACCGCTTGCAAGCGGGTACCGGCCAGCAGCTTCTGCAGCCCGGCATCAGTGCTGTAGCGGCCGAGCAAGCCGCTGGTCTGCTGCCCGGCAGCGTGGGCCGGATCGAACGAGACCGTCACGCCGGCAGCGGCCGCGAACTGAGTGAGCGCCGACCCCAGTGCGCCGGCGGGGATATCAAAGCTGCTTTCAATGTTGGTCTGAGCCGACGCCGGCTGGGCAATCAGCGCGGTGCCGAATGGCAGAGACAGCGCCATCCCCAGCAGCGCGGCGTGCACCGCACGGTTCAGGGGTTTGCCTGCAGGTTTGCTGAAGATTTCGCGCGGTTGAGGGTTGCGGGGGATCATGCGGTTTCCTTGCGCCCGGTGGCAGTAGGTGACGGCGTCTGTGTGCGCCTCTACCTACCAAGTCGAACGAGAATAAAAATCAACAACCCCTTGCGCTGGATTATTTTTACACCGGTTTCAAGCCGGCTCGACGCGCGTCCAGTAACGGCTGAACCGACGCAGGCGCACGGGTAAGGTCGACGTCAGATTGTCGAGGATGACGTCGCTGTCACCGAGGTGGAAGGCACCTGAAATCCGCAGCTGAGCCACCGCCGACGCACAGCCCAGATGGCCCGGGCGATAGCGTTGTAATTCGCTAATGAAGTCGCCCAGGGACCAGTCCTCGATAACCAGCATGCCGCGCGTCCAGGCATCCAGCTGCGACGGGGACTGCTGCAGCGTGCCGGCCTCGGTGCTGACGAAGTCCAGTTGTTGACCGGAATTGACGCGTACCGCCGAACCTGTGGCGCTTGCGCAGCGCACTTCAACCGCATGCTCCTGCACACTGACCCGAGTACGCTGCGCGTCGTAGCGCACCACGAAGCGAGTACCCAGGGCGCGGATGCTGCCCGAAGGGGTATGCACGATGAAGGGTCGCGCCTGCGCGTCCGGCGCCGTCTCGATCTGGATTTCACCGCTGAGCAGTTGGATTTCACGCACGCTCGCGCTGTAGTGAATGTCCACCGCAGTGGCGGTATTGAGCATCAGCAAGCTGCCGTCATCCAGGCGCAGCCGACGCCGCTCGCCGGTAACGGTACGCTGGTCGGCCATCAAGGTTGGCAGTGGCGTCGTGCTCCAGGCCAGCGTGCCAGCCCCGCCTGCGGCCAGCAAAAGCGAAAGGACCTTGAGCACGTCGCGGCGTTTGGCCCGGGCACTGCTCAGCGTTGGCCGGCCTATGCCTGGTGTGACCTGGGCGAGCTTGTCCTGCAGTCGAGCCAGTCGCTCCCACGCCTGAACATGCCGCGGATCACGCTCCAGCCAACGCAGATGCGCTTCACGCAAGGCAGCATCGGGCGTTTCGGTGCGCAAGTCGACGTACCAGCGCGCGGCAGCCTCGAGTGTTGCGTGGTCAAGGGCTTGCTCACGCACGTTCGTCATCTGCCAGCAGCAGGCAATGAGTCAGGGCGCGCACTGCGTGTTTCTTGACCGTGTTCACCGAGATATTCAGGCGTCGGCCGATCTCGACATAGCTCAGCCCATCGAGCTGGGCCAGCAGGAAAATCTCGCGCGTGCGCCCACCCAGGCCGTCCAGCATGCGGTCGATTTCCATCAGGGTTTCGATGATCAGCGCGCGGGTTTCAGGCGAAATATCCAGCGGCTCGGGGCTGAGCGCGAGGGTTTCCAGGTAGGCCTGTTCCAGGTAGCGACGGCGGAACATGTCGATCATCAAACTGCGCGCGATGGTGCTCAGATAAGCGCGAGGCTCACGCAATTCGGTTGCCTTGCGCTGGGTGATTACCCGAATGAAGGTGTCCTGGGCGAGGTCCGCCGCGTTGTCGACACAGCCGAGGCGCTGGCGCAACCAGCCGCAGAGCCACTGGTGATGGGTCTGGTAGAGTGACTGCACGGCGTTTTGCTGGGAATAGTCGACAGAAGACATGAGAAGCGGCCTGGCGCAGGATCTGATAATGACTCTCATTTTGGCCAAGGGGTGTTGGGATGGCAATAGCACGCAGTGGTGAGCGCATGTTTCGGCTAGGGTGATCCTCCTGCAACCGCCGGCAGCGCGACTGCAAAACCTGTTCAGTGAACATAAGCTCATCACGCGGTCAGTATGTATTCGGCAGAGCGGCGGCTCTATTCATGCCCTCGCCTCCACCACGACTGAGGATCACCATCATGATCACCCTGCATCACTTGAACGAATCGCGCTCCATTCGAACGCTCTGGCTGCTGGAAGAGATGAGCGTGCCTTACAAAGCAGAGTTCTATACCCGAGATAGAGCGACCCATTTCGCCCCTGAGTCGCTGAAAGCCATTCATCCACTTGGCAAGTCCCCGGTGATCGAACTCAACGGCAAAGTGGTCGCGGAGTCAGGTGCGATTACCGAGATTCTGATCGAACGTTGCGCCCCGCACCTGGCGCCGGCGAGAGACAGCGATGAGTACGTCGAGTACCTGCAATGGCTGCACTTCTCTGAAAGCTCCGCCATGCTGCCGCCGCTGCTTCAGGTGTTCATGCAGCGCGAGACGGCCGAGCTGGTTTTCCTGCCGAGCTATGCCCAGGCCGAGGGCAAGAAGATCTTCGCTTATGTGAATGACCAGCTGGAGAACAAAGACTACCTGGTGGGCGGCAAACTGAGCGGCGCCGACTTCATGATGTACTTTGTGGCTGAGCTTATTCAGCGCTTTGACCGCAAGGGTGAATACCCGAACATCGGGAAGTATCTGCTCAATCTGAAAACGCTTGAGAGCTGGAAGAAGGCGCAGGCGATCGAGGCTAGCCACTACGGATAAAAAGGTCCGTAGGATCAGCTGAGGTCGGTCCGAGGCTGTCGCCTTGAAGTGCATCCCTTTCAAGGCGTTCTGAATTTGCACATGGCTTGAGATTCTGTGGGAGCGGCCTTGTGTCGCGAAAGGGGCGCTCAGCGGCCCTAGCGATCACAAGCGAGAGAAAAATCCAGAAAAATGCAGAGACCTTGAAAGGGATGGCCTTGAAGCGGGCATGTAAAAGCCTGACACTTCGAGACCAACAACGCTCGTCAGCTTAGCGACTCCTTGGGTAGGCCACTTTGGCAACAAGAACGACAGAGACGTCGTACATGATGTCGCCCCCTCTTGTTGTCTTGTAAATATTACAGAGCATTCTGCCCTCGCCCGTAGGTGGAATCACTCTGATGGCATCGGGACCTGTGGTTCTTTCCAGGCTCAACGGCGCGGCTGTCAACTCTCCCGCGTAAATCTCGGCAACCACGATATTTTTGGGTGTCGTCTTCTGCGACCGTTGCCTGACTCCCTGCCCCAGCCCCCTGAGCCTTCCGGCAATCAAACGAACGCACATGTCATCCAACTGCGTCTTGAGGGGTCTGGTGTCCCTGCTGGAGGGCCATCGGACAAAATCACTCTTGACGCTCGTGACATCCTTTTTCAGTAAGTTCTTACCCGCAGACGGCACGCCAGAAGCATCCGCAGCGAAAATATAGCTAACCGTCGAGGGATAAGCAGATGCCAGCCGGCGCGGATCATTCTGGGCAAGGTGCTGTTTGATGTAAGCCTGCGTATACCACCGCGCTTCAATCTTTACTCTCTTCTTGTCGGTAGCCGCGTGGGCGCTATTGACAAAGACCAATGAAAGCACTGCGATGGCAATCAAGCTGAAATTCACGAGAGATCCTTTCTGTTTGTTGTGATGTGACGCGGCCGATCCGTAGCCAACCGTGCGCCAGCAGAAGCTGAGTTACAGGGCCGCAGATTACATCAATAGGTGAAGTGTGTTCAGCTAGCGCCTGACGATTCATCGTTTGTCGCTACCGTCGGCCTGAAATCTAATCCATCTTAAACAACTAACAATAACTGTGATGGAGCAGGCCCACGAGAACCCGCAGTACAGCCCCGAGATCCTGGTGATCGCCATCGGCGCCGGCGCCATCGGCTGGACCCACGTGACGGACTCGACGTTCTGGGATGTAAAAGAATACCTGGGGATCTCCCTCGCCGAGGCCCTCAAGCCGGTCAGTTGGTTCAATCCTGCTATAGCAAAAGCTTCAGTGGCCTTGCTCCCGCCAGCAGTACTAGAAGTCCACCTTGCCCCGACCTGACTTGATGGTGCTGCGCTTGGCTTTGCCTTCGAGGCGGCGGGTCTTCGAGCCCAGGGTCGGTTTGGTCGGGCGGCGTTTTTTCTCGGTCTTGCCGGCAGCAATGATCAACTCGGCAAGCCGCGCCAAGGCGTCGGTACGGTTCTGCTCCTGGGTGCGGTACTGCTGGCCCTTGATGATCAACACGCCGTCGCTGGTGATACGGCTGTCACGCAGCGCCAGCAGCCGCTCCTTGTAAAACTCGGGCAGCGACGAGGCACGGATGTCGAAGCGCAGGTGCACGGCGCTGGACACCTTGTTCACGTTCTGCCCACCAGCACCCTGGGCGCGGATGTAGGTCAGTTCGATGTCGCTGTCCGGCAGATGCACGTTGTTGGAGATGATCAGCATGACATGGCCCTTGTGATTGCGGCCATTATCACAGGCTCGGCGGCTCTCCCATAGCATCACATCTAAATCCGTTAATCAGTGCCGAAGCCGGCCGTCTCAGTCAGAGTCTTCGTATTCTTCCTGACTTCGATTCGGCATGTCGGCGCAGCCCCAATGAACCGCACACCCGATGATAACTCAAGCTATAGGCTACAAAAACATATGTTACTTGAAGCCCCATAACGTGTGTTTTACCCTTGACGGTATGACTAAATCCCCCGAAATGCTCAAAGATCGAATTCATCAACGCCGCACAGCCCTGGGCTTGAGCCAGCAGCAGCTCGCGGAAAGATCAGGGGTGAGCCAGGTCACCATTCAGCATCTGGAGAGTGGACGAAATGCGACCTCGAAGAAGTTGCTGGAAATCGCGAGGGCGCTCGGCGTAACCGCGGAGTGGCTGGGCTCGGGCAAAGAGGCTCCTCCAGCAAGGAGTAACGTGCAGGCGACGCACGTTCTGCCAGAGTCATACCGGTATCCGGTGATCAGCTGGGTTGCGGCAGGCGCCTGGGCCGAAGCGGTAGAACCCTTCCCGCCTGGCTACTCGGACAGGTATGAAATGTCCGATTACGACTCGAAGGGCACTGCCTTCTGGCTTGAAGTCAAAGGTGACTCCATGACCTCCCCAGTAGGCACCAGCATCACTGAAGGCATGCTTATCCTGGTAGACCCGGAGGCTGAAGCGATTTCCGGAAAGCTGGTCATCGCCAAACTTTCCGACAGCAACGAGGCCACCTTCAAGAAGCTGGTAGAGGATGGAGGCCGTCGCTTCTTGAAGCCGCTGAATCCTGCCTACCCAGTAGAGCCGTGCATGGAGGGCTGTCGCATTGTCGGCGTGGTAGTGCGCGCCATGATCAAGCTTTAAAGCGCTTACCCTGCCAAGGCCCAGCCATCGAGCTGGGCTTTTTTTTCTGATATTTCGCGGCGCCCAGTTCTCAAGCGTTGAAAACCTTCGGCACGCAAGGGTCCCCCACGCAGCGGGTTTCCATGCCAGAAATTATAACCTGTGTTATTGACATAAAGTAAACCTGGATTATCATCAATCAATAACACAAGTTATGTTCGCTTCGGTAGCCATAACGCTCTGCCCAGCCGGACGTGACCACCTTGATGCACCCAGGCCATTACATGTCTACAACGCGGCCTGGATTACTACCTTGAGCAAGGAGATCACCATGCACGCATTCGGCAACATCACCGCAAACGGCAAGGTCTATCTTTACCCAGCCGAGCTTCCCAGAGACCTGCTCTGGGTCGACCAGAACGGCCACACCAACTACTGGTGCTCGGTCCAGGCTGGCACCAGCGGCAGTTCAAAGAACCCACGCACCGAGGGACGGCAAACGCTGCCAGGCACCGCCGTGTCTTTCAACTGGCTACCGGGCAGCGCCAGGCACTCCATGTCCGGCCGGGTGCGGGTCGAGCAGGCGCCCTCCAGCGGCAAGGTCATCATCGGCCAGATCCACGCAGTCAATGCGCTCAACCCTTTTCTGATGGTGATCTGGTGGAATGGGTATGTGCGCATCGAGATCCGCGATGTGCCGCTCGGCGTAACCCGCACCCTGCTCAAGAAGCCGATGCCGCTGGGCCAAGTGTTCGATTACTGCATCCAGGTCGACGAGCGCAGCCAGCTAACTGCCACGCTCGACGAGCTCAGCGCCAGCGCGCCAGTGAACTCGAAGTGGAGCAAGTACCCGTTCTACTTCAAGGCAGGTGCTTATGTGATCGACAACAAAGGTGATGCGAGCGAGGGCGGCTGGGTAGTTTATGAGGCGCTCGACGTGATTGACGGCGTTCTGTCTGCTTGAATACAGGATTGGCGATGGGCTGTTCGAGATGCTGATCGAAAAGCTTTGTCTGCGAACCGGCCAGCCGAACGAATGTGGTCGGCAACTATCGGAAGCGCTTCCGAAATCCGCTGTTCACAAGGATATCCCCTGTAAAACTTTTCCATGCTCCATAAACGCAAAAAGCCCTGACAAGTCAGGGCTTTGAATATGGCGGAAGCGTAGAAATTCGAACCCTTCTCTAAGCAGTCCCCCCGTATACCGGTGCTGGAAATCCGTCACCGCTCACCTTGAAACCGAGTCTAACCCAATGAAACCTGACGGACTGCGTTGCGCGAAAGGTTGACCTTGGTACCAAGCTCTGCAAGGGCAATTTTGGCGTTGGCAGTGAGCTAAGCCAGGATCCGCTCATCCTGTGGATCGAACAGACGTTTCATACAGTATTCCTATATGCCCCGAATAAAGCTGGAAAGGCCATCGATATCTCCCTTGCTCAGCGCAAGATGATCCACGGACAAGCTGGCTGCCGCAGTCACGTCACCTTTCCACATGTTCAGCTCAGCCAAAAGCTGGGAGGACTTGCTGGGAGCAAGCTGCGCCAAGGTTACCATTGGGCTCGCAATGCTCCGACGATGAAGCCGCGCTGCGAGGGCGCCCGTTGCAGTCTGCGGATCGACGGCGGTTCCCGCCTCCTTGTACAAAGTAAGCATCTCCGCCTTGACTTGCTCATCCGCAACGGCATAGGAGTCAAACAACATACGTGCCTGCAGCCACTGCTTGTTCCCAATGCTCAGTTTACCGGAGTCCTCGAAAGCAGCCATTAGGCGCTGCACGGTACTGCCGTCACGATCATAGAGCTCCCAGATAAAGCGTTCGAGGTTTGAAAAGAGTGAAAAGTCCATTGAGGGAGACAGCGAATGGCTGACCTCTTGGGTAGAGTAGCTATTCTGATTGATGAAGCGATGCAGAGAGTCATTGGTGTTGGTCGACACAATGACCTGATTGATGGCCAGCCCCATTTTTTGGGCAATGAAGCAAGCATAGATCTCGGCAAAGCTCGCACCCGGTATGCTGAAACCAACCGGGCGCACCCCTCCCCCAAGCTGCAAAGCGCTGTGGAAAAAGAAGACGATCTGAGCCAAGACACCCACCCAGTTTGTAGAGTTGAAACTGATGGGAAGAACATCTCCCACCGGCCAAGCTCTCAGCACCTTGGAAACGAGTGTCTGGCAATCATCAAAGCTACCGCTAACCTCGATCAACTGAACATGATCCGAGCTTGAACCCATCAAACCTGCCAGGCGATCGGCAGGCACACCGTCCCGGGGATAGAGGGCCAACACCTTCACATTGTGCACATCCCTGAATGCTTCGATAGCTGCAAGCCCCGTATCACCATTGGTCGCCCCGATAACGACTGCCTGGCTGGGGGGAGTCAGGAAATGAGTAACAAGCCGAGACTGGAGTTGGGCTGCGAAATCCTTCGACGCCTGAGTCGGCCCGTGATGCAACTGCAAAACCCATTCATTTGGGCCAATCTGTTGAAGAGGAGCTACCGCTCGATGGTCAAAGCCTTGGTAGCAGTCTTTCAGCATTCTCTTCAAGGCAACACCTTCAATTTCCCCGCCAACAAACGGGGAAATCACACGAAACGCGAGCTCATCAAAGGGAAGCCATGACCAGCTGGCAATTTCTTCGCTATGAAAACGTGGGAGGTTCTCTGGCACGTAGAGCCCTCCATCAGATGCTATACCCGAGAGAATGACGCTACGAAAATTGGCAGGCTCAGCAGAACCACGAGTGCTTACGTAGTCCATATTTACTCCAAATAGTAATTAAGCGACCATCCTGTGCTGCTAGAAAATTCATCAAGCAGCCCTAAAAAGCACTTTATGCATGCAGCATCAGCAATTGAATAAGACAAATCGCATTATTTTATGGTCAAAATGCTCAGGGAAGAGCTTTTTGCTCGCACAACCTCTGGAATCCAAACGTGCTTACACATTATGAGATGAAAAAAGACCGCTCAATGGCGGCCTTTTGGGTCACTTCATGAAGCTCATACTGCAGACGAAAACTTCATAAGCACCAAGCCACCGATGATCATAATGGCAGCGATAATTCTGAGGGTGCCAGCGGGCTCGCCGAGAAATGCAATGCCTACTGCAAACGCTCCAATGGCACCAATCCCAGTCCAGATAGTGTAAGCGGTACCCAAGGGCAAACTTTTCATGGAATACGAAAGCAGAATAAAGCTGGCGACAACAGTAATGATAGTTAAAACTGACGCTCCGACCTTAGTGAAGCCTTCTGACTGCTTCATCGAAAAGGCCCACACGACCTCAAGTATCCCTGCAATAATCAAACTGAACCAAGCCATCGACGGCTCCATTAAGAAGCCGGGTCGTCCCGGCAAGATTAACCCAATTATAAGGGGTCGTCCCCTGGGCACTAGAGTCCTGAACTCAAATCAAACTTCAACGAGCTCACTAGTAATGACAGCATCTGGCATCATTTTCGACAAGCCAGTGACGAGATCATCTGCTGCTGCGTTCAGCGCCTCGATCGGCATTTCAGGTAGACTTTCAAGGATGAACCACATCTGCTTTGCATTTGCATCCAAACGGGTTCGTACACCTTGGCGCCAGTTCCAACGACGGCAGGTCACACCCTGATCGTCGCGCCAAATAACCTCACCAGCATCCGGTGGTTCATTCGCAAGCTCGCCACTTTTCATAGTGTCAAACTCTTCACTGCCATCAGCAATGGTCAACCGTGGCATGCCAACGTAGGCAGCGAAATTCTCGCCACCCACTGGAATGGCATATTGAATACTGATTGCATTGTAAAGGTCGACAACCGGATCAATCGTTGGAAGTTTCCCGTCTTTCTTGACCCGCTTTAGAAGCGCCTCAGCAGAGCATGGGGTACGCTGCGGCTTTACACCAAACTTACGGAAAGCGTCCCCCCAAGCAGCGAGGTGAGCATCAGCCCAATGTGCGGTGCCTGCCTCAACGACCTGGTACGCACGCTCCATCGCTTCAGCGGCTACACCAGGATTGACGATAGGGGCCGCCTCTACAACAACGCTGACGGCTCGAAAACCAGGAGTGAGCTCGGCAATCCTTGGGTCAATTGACGGATGTACAGAAAGCATCAGAGAATCTCCTAAACTGACCAATTTAGAGCATTTTACTGACCAATGACCATAAAAGTCAATATATCGACCGACCCAGAAACCCATGTCCAACAGGTCAGCGAGGCAGTCGCCAAGCGGCTTAGGGAGGTACGCAAGCAGCAGAAAATCTCTCTTGATGAGCTTGCCCGTCGCTCAGGCGTCAGCAAGGGAATGGTAGTGGAGATTGAAAACTGCAAAGCCAACCCAAGTATCGGCATCCTCTGCAAGATATCAGCAGCGCTTGGATTGTCCGTCGCTGATGTCGTGAATGTGGCAAGCACCCCCACGGCCCGCCTTATTGAGGCGCAGGAGATCCCAACGCTCTGGAATGGGCCTGAAGGTGGCACAGCCCGCTTACTCGCAGGCACCAGCGGGCCCAACATGATTGAGCTGTGGAAGTGGGAAATTAAACCTGGTGAAATTTTCGAGTCCGGCGGCCATCCCACTGGCACCTTCGAGCTGTTTCATGTTGAACAAGGTACATTGACTCTGGAGATCAGCGAGACGACGCTTATCATTGAGCAGGGGTGCTCAGCAATTGCGAAAACAGATGCTCCCCATCGGTACATTAACAATGGAAATAAGACCGTCATTTTCGCCATGACCGTAGCCGAGCTACACCAGTAACTTTTTTCAAGTAAAAAAGCCTCCCAGGTAGGGAGGCAAAGAGGGTTACCTACGAAGATCAGTGATTCGGGAGATTGCATGAGGTCTCCCGAATGCATTTCAGTTACTGAAAGTCTCGTCCAGGGCTGCCGAAATATCCTTGATCAGGTCGTCAGCATCTTCGAGACCAATAGAAAGACGCAGGTGACCATACTCAAGGAACTCTTTTGGATAGTGCTCGGAGCCACCACGGGCTTCAGGGCCCACGTGAACGATGAGTGATTCATCGTGGCCGATGGAAACGGCTGAAGTGATGACCCTAAGCTTCGCAACGAAGCGATTCTGCTTGTCAGAGCTGCCTTTGACAGCAAACGCCATCACACCACCGAACCCATTACCTTCGAACTGACGACGGGCCAGTTCGTGCTGAGGGTGAGAAGGCAGGCCCGGGTAGTAGACGTAGGCAATCCGATCATCGGAATCCAGGAACGCAGCCACCTTCTCAGCCGTAGCGAGATGCTGACGGATACGCAGAGGCAGGGTCACTGAGCCACGCATGATCAGCCAGGCATTGAATGGGGAAATGACAGCGCCCAAGTCAACCAAGGCGTCATGCTTGATCTTGCCGATCAGTTCTTTGCTGCCGATCACAACACCACCCATGGCGTCACCATGACCGTTGATGTACTTGGTCAAAGAGTGAACAACCAGATCAGCCCCTTTGCTCAAGGCGTGGAAGAACGGTGGCGGGGTGAAGGTTGCGTCAACCGACAGCAGAGCGCCATGCGCTTTAGCAATTTCTGCCAAGCCTTCGATATCAGCGACCTTGGTGGTCGGGTTCCCGATGGACTCAGTGTGGATCAGCTTGGTGTTAGGCTTCATTGCCTTACGTACCGCGTCCAAATCCCCCATGTTGACGAAGGTTGCTTGAATGCCATAGCGCTCAGGAAGCAGCTCTGCGAACAAACGCCACACCGCTTCATAGGTCACGTCGCCGACAACAATGTGATCTCCACTTTTCAGAAAGGTGAAGAACACCGAGTGCAGTGCAGCAACGCCGGTCGCAAACGCAGCTGCAGCCTCACCACCCTCGATAGCTGCGAGCTTTTTCTCCAGGCACACCTGGTTGTGGCCTGCGTTACGGGTGTAGACCAACCCATCTGGGCTCGACCAGTCCATATCTTCCGGGTCATCAGGAAGACGATAAGAGTTTGCCATAACCAGCGGGGTGCGCACGGCGCCGGTGGTGACATCCATAACGTTGCCACCATGAACTGCCTGGCTGCTAACGCCCAACGTGGCCAGGTTTTCTTTATCAGGACGCATCTTAATACCCTCTTACTTATTGAACTTCTTTTAATGTGGGCTTAACAGCCAACTGTTCGTTTGCTTCAGCAGCAGCGTTTGAGACCAACTCCTGATTTTCATCGAATTTCAATTTACCGTTTGCGATCCCGTAAACTCGACCTCGAACAACATACCAGCCAATTACAAGAACCGCTGCATAGAAGGGAATAGACGCTGCGGAGTACGTACCCACTGGATAGTCGCAAGCAATCAAAATGAAGACCAGAACGAAAAATGCCAGGGTTGCATAACCGCTATAAGGCGCAAACATCATCCTGAATTTGGGCCGTTCGATAAGGCCTTGCTGGGAAAGCTTGAAGAGCTTGAGCTGGCACAGAATAATCACTCCCCATGCACCAAGCATCAAAATAGCCGTCAACGACATAGCAATTTCAAAAGCCTGACCAGGGAGAAATGCGTTCATTGCAACGCCAACCAAGGAGGCAATTGTCGTGAACATAATCCCTGCAAACGGAACCCCATTGCTGTTCATTTTCACAAGGAATGGCGGCGCAGAGCCTGTTACAGCAAGCGAGCGAAGAATACGTCCAGTGGTATAAATCCCAGCATTGAGAGATGAAATGGCAGCAGTGAACAACACCATATTCATGATTGCATCAGCACCGCGCACCCCAATGGCACCGAAGAAGGTCACCAGTGGACTCACTCCTGGGATGTAAGAGGAACTCGGCATAAGCAACGAAAGCAGCAATATAGTGCCAACATAGAAAACAACAATACGGAAGACAACTGCGCGAATGGCTTTAGGCATGACCTTTTCAACATCTTGGGCCTCCCCTGCTGCTGTGCCAACAAGTTCAATACTGCCGTAAGCGAACACTACGCCTTGTATCAAAATTACAGCCGGCATCACACCATAAGGGAACCACCCCCCATGATCTGAAATCAACTGAAATCCAGGAACATGGCCATCGATGGGTGTACCGAAGATAACCATGTACACACCCACGCAGAGGAATGTAACCAGGGCTGCTACTTTAAAAAAGGCAAACCAGAACTCCAGCTCGCCAAAAATCTTGACTGACACCAGGTTAATACCAGTAATAATCGCTAGCACACCCAGTGCGGAGGCCCATTGTGGGACATCTTCGAGGAATGGGACATACGCCTTGAAGAAATTGAGGTAAAGCGCCGTCGCAGTGAGCTCAGCAATCGCAACCGCTACCCAGTTTGTCCAGTACATCCAACCCGCGGCATAAGCCAGTTTTTCACCATAGAACTCTCGGGCATAGGACACGAATGACCCGGTGGACGGCCTGTGAAGAACCAACTCACCAAGAGCGCGAATGATGAACCACGCAAAAACACCGCACACAGCGAATGCAAAAACAAGTGAAGGGCCGGCCTCAGAAAGTCGAGCACCTGCACCTAGGAATAAACCGCTGCCAATCGCCCCACCAATGGCGATCATCTGTATTTGACGAGCTCGCAACGTCTTTTTGTAACCGACGTCTTCCGCACCAACATACTTAACCCGGCTTGCACGCTCATTAGCTGGGCCAGCAGACACACTCTCTTTAAAGCTCATACGCCAACACCTTGTTATTGTATTACGGCAAGGTGCAAGTCATACACACCTTACATACGCAGCATATTCACATCGAAAAGTCATCAACCCGCACACTCCAAGCCAGGTAGACCTGGATGTAGCCAGCAGACAATCTATAACCGCACGACAGTTAGTGAGAATCGCCAATAAAAGCTTGAACTTCTATCTCAACATCCACACCCAGTACCAGCTCAGAAACAACCGTCGAGCGCGCAGGCAGATTTGTGCCGAAGAATTCTTTATAGACTTCATTCAAGCCATCAAAATGACTCAAATCTGACAACCATACTGTTGCCTTGACGACCTGATCAAAACTGGCCCCAGCCGCAGCCAAGGTTTCACCAATGCGCAGGCACACAGCTTTGGTCTGAGCCCTGATGTCACCCTTTATGAGATCACCAGATGCGCTAACCGGAATCTGCCCTGAAAGGAATAAAAAACCACCCGCCTTCGCTGCCCTGGAAAGAGGGAGTGGTGCCTGGCTAGGGTATCGTTGAATAAGGTTGCTCATTATCGCTCCCCTGATCTTGGATAAGGGGCACGGATGCCCCTCCTTTACTACCTGACGAAAAACCGGCCCCTGAAGTGTCTTCAGTCGTTACTCACTGGGCCCGTTCAGGCAAATGACCTTAGGCTGGGTCATATCTTCGTAGGCGAAGCGCACACCCTCACGCCCCATGCTGCCGTACTTGAAGCCACCAAATGGCATTGCATCGAAACGGTAGTCAGACGAATCGTTGATCATCACACCACCCGCCTCAAGCAGCTTTGCTGCCTTCATAGCGGTGTTCAGATTGCTGGTGAAAATGCCAGCGTGCAGGCTGTACTCTGGCTCGTTGGCGAGCGCCAGAGCATCTTCGAGCGTGCTGATCTCCTGCAGAATAACGATGGGGCTGAACACCTCTTCCTGCCAGACCTTACACTCAAAGCTCACGTCTTCCAGGACGGTTGGATAGAACAGTGTGCCCTCCCGCTTGTTACCAAGCAGAACCTTGGCCCCCTTGCTGACAGCTTCCTGTACAGAATCCTCTGCACGTTTGGCCGCTGCCTCAGAGATCATTGGGCCGACGTCCGTCGCCTCGTTTGACTGATTCCCTACTACCAAAGCGCGGGACTGCTCGACGAACTTCTCTTTGAAGATCTGATAGATCTTGCTGTCGATCAGAATCCGCTGGGTACCAATGCAATTCTGCCCTGCCGCCCAGTACGCGCCCGAAACGCACGACTCGACGGTGGATTCAAGCTCGCAGTCGGCCATGACGATCACTGGCGCATTACCACCAAGATCCATCGCAATCTTCTTGAGGCCGGCAGTCTTGGTAATCTGCTCGCCTGTAGCAAAACCACCTGTGAAGGAGATCATCCGTACAGCGCGGTGGGCAACCAACGCCTTACCCAGTTCAGCGTCACCGGTAGCCACCGAAACAACTTCAGTAGGCAACCCAGCCTTGTTCAGGTAACTCACCAGCTTGACGGCGGACAGCGGAGCGAGCTCGGAAGGCTTCAGCACCACTGAGTTGCCGCCGGCGATGGCCGGGCCCAGCTTATGAGCAACCAGGTTCAGCGGGTCGTTATAAGGGGTGATAGCCAAGATCACACCCAGAGGCTCGCGAGTGAACCACCCTTGGCGAGATTCAGAACCAACATAAGAGTCGAATGGAATCACCTCTCCGGCGTTACGCTTGGCCTCTTCAGCTGAAAGCTTGAGCGTGTTTACACAGCGGAGAACTTCCTTGCGCGCTTGGCGAATTGTTTTACCAGACTCCGCTGAAATGAGTTTCGCGAAATCATCCTTGTCCTTCTCCACCAGTGCAGCTGCGTGCTCCAGAATACGAGAGCGGTCAGCGCGAGAAAGGTTGCGAGCGGTCACAGCACCGTGCTTGGCAGCATCGATCACCAAGTGAGCAGAAGTGGCAGGAACCTTGGCTACCTCACCAATCACAGAACCATCAAACGGGTTGAATACTGGGATCTCTTCGTAATCTGTGGACAGAGCCAGACTCAAGCTATTCATATTCAGATCGCCTGTTTGGTTTTGTTCTTGTGGATGCTGATGATGTCGGACAGCAGTGCGTAGGCAGTTTCAATACGGCCAGCACCAGCACCTACAACAGTGACCGGGCCCAGCAGGTTGGTTTCGAAGCTGACAGCGTTTGTGGCGCCACTTACTCCAGCCAATGCATCAGAGTTGGGGAGGAGTTGCGGGCTGACCGAGGCAATTACAGTACCTGCCGAGGTACGCTGAGCGCTGCCGATGAGCTTCCAGCGGGAGTCATTGCGGGCCGCGTTTTGAATGTCTGCAGCAGTAATATTCGAGATGCCCTCACAGCACACATCGTTCGGGGTCAGCTGCGCGCCCAGCAGCTCATTGGCCAGAATGACGACCTTCAGACGGACATCGTGACCTTCAACGTCAGCAGTTGGGTCTGCTTCGGCATAGCCCAGCTCCTGAGCCTTCGATAAGGCATCGCTGAAGTCGAGCCCGGCTTGCATGCTGCTGAGAATGAAGTTGGAGGTGCCGTTCAAAATGCCCTTGAAGCCAGTGATTTCCGAACCGGCCAATGTTTCCTGGGCCAGACGGATCACTGGAGTACCGCTCATCACGGCACCTTCAAACTCAAAGGCTGCACCATTCGTCGCAGCCAGCTTCTTGAGCGCAGTCGAGTGGAGAGCCACTGGGCCTTTGTTAGTAGTCACAACGCTAATGCCCTTTTCCAGAGCCCAGCGACAGAATGTGGTTGCTGGCTCACCATCAACCGGATTGGTGAATGTGGCCTCAGCAACAATATCTGCACCGGAAAAACGAATGACCGTCTCGTTGGCCGGCTCAGCGCTACCATTTTCCAGAGCTGCAAAGGCGCCTTTGGCTACAGGCACCGCTACCAATTTTTTGGGATCCAGGCCGTCCTTACCAATCACCGAACCCAAGAAAATGTCGCTAACGCCAACGATTTTCAGCGTAAAGCCAAGCTCGGCAGCCCACAGTTCATTCTTCTCGGCTACCAGTTGGGCCAGAGCACGGTTCACACCACCGAAACCCAGCAAAGCAATTTTGTATTCAGTCACAGCAACGGCCTCATATTGTTGTTTACCACGGGAGGAAATCGTAAGCCGCAACCCTGCTTTACCAAATATGCCAAACAGACCGTTTTTGCTAGCAAAATGCTCGCGTCGCATGTCGGTTTGCCTGTTACCTATTTTGTGTGGGACAACACAAAGGAAGTCACAGTGTTCACCACGCCAGGGAGACTGGAAATATCAGTCCACACCTTATTTATTCTATCTGGAGAACAAGCTTCGACAGTCAGAACAATATCAAGATCGCCACTCATAACATTGCACGCAACCACTTCAGGGATTGCAGCCACAGAGCGCACCACCTCCGCTCCTCTCATGCGATCCTGTCGGTAAACAAACACGAGCGCTCGTATCGGAGGGTGCTCTGAAGTGGCAGACCCCTTTACTATGGTATACCCTTTTATATATCCATCTCGTTCCAATCGCTCAATCCGAAGCCTGACAGCGTTTCTAGAAAGGTTAACTTTCATCGCAATATCATTGTGAGCTAAACGCGAATTCCTAGTAAGTTCCTCGATGATCCTTTCATCGATTTTGTCCAAAGTGCGTTTCATCGCCACCTCCGGATCGCGCAAAGCAATCACACACACGTAAATTATTGTTTGAGCCCCGCACCTAGACACCCTCAGACTCGATCGAAGCAAGCTTGCTTTCCGGTTAAGGATTGGCCCGCCCTGGGAGCTTAGAGGCAGCCGCAGAACCCACTGCGCAGTGTTTTTTCACCAAGCGCCACCACAGCTTCGTGCCATCGACCGAAAAAGTCAATATACTGACCGCCGCCTCACCTTCCAGCATTTGCCTGTACGGCAAAGCCACCCAGTCCCGTGAGAGCAGAGGAGAAAAAATGACTGCTGCAGGCGTTTTCCACTCGTTATTCCAATACAAAGCTTGGTCTGAATCCGAGCTGTTCAAAATTTTGGCAGAGTCGCCTAATACATTCACTGCACCCCACCAGTCGGAGGCGCTCTGGCATCTCGCTCACATCAACATCGTGGACAACCTTTTCATTGGGCGGTTGCTCGGCGATGCCATGCCGTGTGACTCGACTACAACAGAAGAGCCGCAGCGTTTATCTGACCTGTCATTGAAATTCACAGAAGCAAACAATTGGTTTGTCAACTACACCAAAGCGGCCACTGAAGCTGATCTGGAGGAAAGGTTAATTTTTGTGTTTGCAGATGGTAAGCCTGGAAATATGAACAAGTCAGAAATGTTGAGCCATGTTTTATCCCACGGCCTGCTGCATCGTGGAATGGTTAGCGGCCTACTACCCTTTGCCGCCGCAGAGGGCTGGCATGATCACTTTTCTACATTCTTGAAGAGCTGATTCAGGTTCCAGTGCTGCTCCATACCGGGGCGCCCGTACTATACGAACCAAGACGTATAAGCTGAAATAAAGACGACTTGACCAGCACTCCTGACAATTAGCAAAGCGGAATACTGATTATGAAGATCGATAATTTGCAGCTTACCGCTTTTTCATCAGTGATTCGGGAGGGCAGCTTTGAGGGCGCGGCTAGAAAACTGCACATAACTGCCTCCGCGATCAGCCAGAGAATCAAGCAGTTAGAAGACAGGGTTGGACAGGTATTAATCATGCGAGGCTCGCCCTGCAAAGCTACTCCAGCAGGAATCACGCTATTGAAGTTTACCGAAACAATCGACTTTCTTGAAAACGAATTAAACCAAGACCTGGGCCTTCTCGATAATGGATTTCACAACCAGACCAGGATTCCCATCGCAGTAAACGCCGACTCCCTTGATACTTGGTTCATAGATGTTGTGGAATGGGTTAAAAATCAGTCAAACCTAACTTTCGACATCCGAATAGAAGACCAAGATCACTCACAGGCTTTACTTCGAGACGGCAATGTAGTCGCTGCCGTGAGTGGAAGCCACACTGCCGCACCAGGTTGCCAGGTAGAACACCTCGGAAAAATGCGCTATATCGCGCTAGCGTCAAGATGCTTTCATAATAAGCATTTCTCTGCTGGTTTGAGTACAGAGACGCTCTCCAAAGCGCCCCTGCTAGCATTCAACCACAAAGACGAAATCCAACACTCTTTCATGAGATTAATTTTAAACATAGATCTCGCCCCACCCGTTAATTACCTCCCCACCTTTCACAGTTTTTTTGAAGCGCTTGAACGTGGACTGGGCTGGGGAATGGCACCAGCGGTAGTGGCCACGACACTTATTGACTCTAAATTGCTAGTCAATATTGCCCCGAACCACTATGTAGATATCCCCCTTTACTGGCATCGATGGCGCTGTAACTCAAAGAATCTTGAGCTCTTGACTGCAGCCGTGCGCAAGCACGCCATGAGAAGCTTGCTTCCCTCTTAGGGCGCTTGCTGAACGCTGTTAGCAGCCCCGTGGCTGCCTGGAGCCCCCCCTGCGCTCACCCTTGCAAGCCACCTCAGATCACGTCAACCAAGCCCTTCTTATTAGAGACTGTAGACATGTATGTACCACGTCACTTCATGGAAGATCGAAAGGAAATTCTGCACAAGCTAATCATTGAAAATCCGTTTGGAACATTAGTTTCAAACGGACAATCAGGACTTGACGCCAACCACCTACCATTCGAGCTCGAGCCAAACATAGGCGAACTGGGAACACTGATGGCTCACGTATCGAAAAACAACCCTCTCCTAAACGACATAACCGCTCTGGATCAAGTACTAGTTGTATTCCAGGCGGGCAACGCTTACATCTCCCCCACCTGGCTACCCAGTAAAAAAGACTCCGAGCGTCAGGTGCCGACATGGAACTATTTGGTTGCTCACGCAAAAGGCCGTATAACATTTCACAACGATGAAGTCCATGTGCGCAAAATGGTTGCCCGACTAACAAAGCGCCATGAAGCGTCTATGGATAGCCCCTGGAAGATGTCCGACGCACCCAAAGACTATATAAGCGAGCTGTTGACCCACATCGTTTCCATCGAAATAGAAATCACCAGCCTGTTAGGAAAATCCAAACTTAACCAAGACGATGGGGCAACAGACATGATTGGGGCGGGGTCTGCGTTGATAGCGCAGGGCGAGCAAAAAATCGGAGTAGCGATGCTGGCAGCAGCAAAAAATCTCAAAGATTGATAGTCATCAGCAATCTAATCAGTCTCACGAACCACCTTAAACAATTAAAGCCATCACCACAAAATAAGCTTGCCGACGCCCTACACCCTGCTACTCGGGTAAGTAAAATTAGAGCACCATTAGAAAATCTAACCTGACCCTTTACACATCCTCCTCTAATAGTGATAAAACGAAGAAGTCACGAGCAGCGCTTAACTGCCTTTCTATTCCCCCTAATGAAACTGCACTAGAAAATGCAGAGGGAGGTAGCACTTGAGCGTAATCGGCACCCGGCAGCCCAACAACAAAAATTGACTAAGCAGTTCGCCCACGGAGAGATTCATATGCCATTCCGTCGTTCACTTCTCGCTATATCTTTAGGCCTCGCCTTTTGCCAAGCCCCTGTTTGGGCGGCGCCCCCGCTTAGCCTTCACAATGGCAGCGCTAACCTTGCCATCCAAGCGAGCAACGCTTGGGTAGAAGTTAACAAATCCGCATTCGAGCACAACATAAGAACCCTCCAGTCTACCTTGGAAGGGAAATCCAAGATTTGCGCGGTTCTTAAGGCTGACGCCTACGGACACGGTATCGGACTCGTGATGCCTTCGATTATTGCAATGCACGTACCCTGCGTCGCCGTTGCAAGCAACGAGGAGGCTAGAGTGGTGCGAGAAAGTGGATTCACCGGTGATCTGGTACGTGTCCGAACTGCGTCAATCGGTGAAATTCAGGATGCACTGAAGTACAACATTGAGGAGCTAATTGGGAATGCCCAATTAGCAAAAGAGGCTGGGGCCATTGCTGCACAGACGGGGAAAAAACTTAAGATACACGTCGCACTTAATGCAGGCGGCATGAGCCGTAATGGGTTTGAGCTCAAAAGCGAGCAAGGCCGTCAAGATGCTTTGAGCCTCACACATGATAAGAACCTCGAAATCGTGGCGATTATGACTCATTACGCTGTTGAGGATCGAGCAGATGTGATGAAGGGCTTAGAGGATTTTAAGAAGCAGTCGACCTGGCTCATTGAGAATGGGAAACTCGAGAGAAGCAAGATCAGACTACACACTGCGAATTCGTTCGCCACCCTTGAAGTACCTGAAGCTCGCCTGGATATGGTCAGACCCGGCGGGGCACTTTTTGGTGACACTGTCCCCTCGCATACCGAATATAAACGAGTTATGGAATTCAAGTCTCGTGTAGCGTCAGTTAACCCTTACCCCGCAGGAAACACGGTTGGCTACGATCGAACACTGACGTTGAAGCGCGACTCGAAGCTGGCCAATTTACCAGTCGGGTACTCCGACGGCTATCGCCGAGCCTTCACCAATAAAGGTTTCGTGCTTATAGATGGTCATCGCGTCCCTGTAGTCGGCAAGGTTTCAATGAATACCCTGATGATAGATGTCACAGACTTCCCTGACATCAAAGAAGGGGACGAAGTAGTGCTGTTTGGAAAACAGGGTGAGGCAGAAATTTCACAAGCTGAAATGGAGGATATAAACGGCGCACTGCTGGCTGATTTGTACACCGTCTGGGGAAACTCAAATCCTAAGGTGTTGGTAGAAAAATAAAACACTCTCATAATACAAAAACAAAATCCCTGAGCTCCTGCAGCCTGCAGTAACTCGGGGATTTTCATTAATGACTCTGTTAGGACATGGTCAATCGTCTGATACTTGCCTTGACAACAGTCGGCATATTGACTTTACGCCTCCCCTCCACCTAATGTTGTACGAGATCCATTTGTCACTTATAACAACAGACCGGATTAAGCCTTTGGCAATACACATGATTCTCTTTGACCCACAACCAGTGACTTACTGGCCTGCCATTCGGTCAGTGCGATGGAAATTAGGGTCATCCGTCCAGAATAATGGGTATTCCCATCCTCCACCGGTGTTACTGAACAACCAGCCATTTCCTGAATGCGCTCAGGTTGCACCAAGCAATACTGGAACTGCCGAAACGGCAGCAATAGGGGGCTTAATCTTAAAGATAAGCATAGCACCGGTGATGATCTCAACTAGGACTGTCACCCAAGCCAGAAATCCAGGAAGCCCAATGGATTCAAAGAAAGCCACGGTTCCGCTCATGGTAAACACGAACACTTTAAGAAAAAGCGAGTGCACAGGAGACGCTACAGTAAGCATAAGCTTTCCGTTCGTATCATCCCGATAAGGCTCGATTAACACAGTCCTACTCTTTAATGCTGCTGACTTGTACCAGGGGCGCGTACGCGGGTCATAGTCTGAAGGCATCTCATCTTGAGGACGTATTAAAAAGCCACCATCAGACTTTCCAAAGTACGTAAATGCGAATACTGAGTTCAAGACCGACTGTTCAAGAACAGCCAACTGCTTGCCCGCCTCCTCAGATGAAGCAAGTAACCCCTGCAAACTATCGAGCAACAGCAATCTGCCAGACATCCATTGTGAAATGCCACTGGCAGTTGATTGACTCAGGCCCGAAAGCTTTGCTTCAATGCCCCGATACAACGCATCATGTTGGAGGGTGTCGTTATACACCGCAAAACTCGTAAAAGAAGTAGCGACTACTAACGCAGCGGAAATTATAATCTTGCGCGAGAACATGAGTTTCATTGACGACCACCTTATCGCCGAAATACAAAGGCCAATCTAATTCGATTGGCCTGTAGGCATAGCATTGACTTTCATTTAAGACCGTTGGATAAGAACTGCTGCAATCGCTCACTTCGAGGGTTGGTCAGGATGTCTGCACCACCCTGCTCTTCAACTAGCCCTTGGTGCAAAAAGAGAATCTGGCTGGATACTCGCTTAGCAAAAGCCATCTCGTGTGTCACCATCAACATGGTTCGACCTTCCTCTGCCAGCGCCTGGAGAACCTTCAGCACCTCCCCCACCAGCTCCGGATCCAAAGCTGACGTTGGCTCATCAAAGAGCAATATCTCAGGTTCCATGGCCAACGCCCGAGCGATTGCAACACGTTGTTGCTGACCGCCAGACAAGAAGCCCGGGTACTGCGATGCCACCCGAGAGGGCAGGCCCACCTTATCTAGATACTCACGCGCTGCCTGTTCCGCATCGGCCTTCTTTACACCGAGAACTCGCTGGGGAGCCAAGGTGATGTTGTCCATGACACTTAAGTGACTCCACAAATTAAAGTGCTGGAAAACCATCGCCAAACGTGTGCGCAGCCTTTGGAGGTCTGCAGCTTGGGCTACACGAAGGCCATGCTTGTCCTTGACCATCGGGATTTGCTTTCCATCGAGCGTCATAGAACCGTCTGTAGGTGTTTCCAGAAAATTGATACAGCGCAGAAATGTACTTTTCCCAGACCCACTGGCTCCAATGAGGCTAATGACATCGCCTTTATTAGCCTGAAGCGATACGCCCTTGAGAACCTGGTGATCGCCGTAGCTCTTGTGCAGATTTTCAACCGTCAGCTTGTATCCTGACTCAAGATTTTTGCCCATGCGCTGGCTCTGCTCAATGCTATTTGGTGTTATTAAACTGGTCATCGGCGGCAATCCTAAAGTCAATGTACAGGGCCTAGAAACGACAACCAGCGTCGCTCAGCCAAACGGAACAACCCTACCAACGCAAATGAAAGAGCTAGGTAAATCAGCGCTCCGATCCCAAAGGACTGAAATGTCAGGAACGTTTCTGAGTTGGCATCACGGGCAATTTTCAAAATATCAGGAATCGTGGCGGTGAAGGCTACCGAAGTAGAGTGCAGCATCAGTATGACTTCATTGCTGTAATACGGAAGCGCTCGCCTCAATGCAGACGGCACTACCACGAACGCATTCAACCTCCAACCATTCAGTCCATAAGCTTTAGCTGCTTCGAGCTCCCCGTAGGGAATATTTCTGATTGCACCTGCAAAAATTTCAGTCGTGTAGGCACACGTATTGAGTGCAAAGGCCAAGATTGTGCAGTTCATTGCGTCTCTAAAAAACGCATCCAAGACGGGCTGGGATCGCACTGCAGCAATGCTGTAAATGCCGGTGTAGCAAATCAATAGTTGGATATAAAGCGGCGTCCCTCTGAACAGATATGTATAGAACTGCACGGGCCAACGGATATAGGCTCGTTCTGAAACCCTTGCAATTGCCAGTGGAATGGCCCCTAAAAAGCCGAGGACAATAGATGCCGTCAGCAACCATAGTGTCATGGCCAGACCAGTGATCTCCGTTCCATCCGTGTACAGGAAACTCTTCCAATATTCCTGCAGTAATTCAATCATTGCAAAGCCTCACGCGAGCCAGCAGAATATTTACGTGCAAGCCGCCGCAATACGTAGTTTGAGAGCGTTGTAATAAGCAAATAGACAAGGGCCGCAAGCACGAGAAAATAGAACAACTGAAAGGTGCTTTTACCGGCATCCTGGGCTGCTTTTACCAGATCTGCAAGGCCAATAATGGAAACCAAAGCAGTCGCTTTCAGCAAAACCAACCAATTATTCCCAATACCAGGAAGTGCAAACCGCATCATTTGGGGAAAGGTGATCAAAAAGAAACGCTGAGAGCGATTCAGCCCATAAGCAACTGCGGCTTCTCGCTGCCCTTTTGCCACCGCCAGCATTGCGCCCCGAAAAGTCTCAGTGAAGTAGGCCCCATAAATAAAGCCCAACGTTATTACGCCCGCTGCAAATGGGTCGATCTCAACATAACTCCACCCAAGGTACTGTGTCAGGTCGGTTAGCCAGGTCTGAAGGCTGTAGAAGATCAACAGCATCAGCACAAGATCGGGCACCCCACGAATCAGAGTCGTGTACAACTGCGCCGGCAACCTGACTACATATGCCGATGAAAGCTTGGCACTCGCGCCAATTAGACCCAAGATGACGCTCAACACAAGGGACAGTACTGATAGCTTGACGGTCATCCAGGCCCCTACCAACAGCAGTGGCCCAAAGCCCTGCATGCTAAGCCCTGGAAGGCCTACAGCTTCAAAGAAATTATCAATCATGATCGAAAACTCTTGGTGAAATGAAGCGCCTATGCGATATAGGCGCCTACAATCATTTACCGCTGTAAAGATTCAAATCACCAAAGTATTTTGACTGGAGCTTGGCATAAGTCCCATTTTCATGGATTGCCTTGATAGCCTTGTTCAGCTGCGCTTTAAGATCATCGTTACCTTTGACAACCGCAATAGCTGTTTTGGATGGCAGCAGTTCACTTTCGACCTGCTCACTCATCTCGTAACCTGCGCCTTGAGGAGAACTCAAGAATCCTGCTTTGGCTTGAAGCGTGTCTTGAATGGAGGCATCAAGACGGCCCGAGACTAGATCATAGTAAACCTGGTTCTGATTCTGATACGACTGAACCTTAACCCCTGCCTTCTTCAGAACCGCCTTAGCGTAACCTTCCTGGATACTTCCCTGAAAATAGCCAACACGCTTGCCTTTTAAAGCATTCACATCCGCACTGAGGCCGGACCCCTTCTTATACACATAGGATGTTGGGCCGGAGAACAACTCATCAGTGAAATCTACCGCTTTTTCACGTGCAGGCGTGACTGTCATTGAGGACAGGACACCATCAAATTTGTTAGCACGTAACCCTGGAATCAATCCATCAAAATCGCTCTCTACCCATTTGCATTCAGCTTTGAGCTCAGCACAGATGGCGTTGCCCAATTCGATATCAAAGCCCACAAGATTGCCGTCTGGAGATTTGGATTCGAAAGGAGCGTAGTTGGCATCCACACCGAAGCGAATCTCTGTATAGTCTTTAGCAGAGACAACGCCGGTAAATAATGGAAGAATTGCAAGAATTGACAGCTTACGAAGTGAAATCATGTTTGCTCCCTAGCTTTTGTAATTTATTCAGGGCTTTTGATGATTTTTGCCTGGGGCTCAGGCCAATGGCGCATTCGGGCTCCGTCCCCGCGAAGCAGATAAGCTGCCTCGCGCACCGTTTGGATCGAGAATTCCAAATCCTCACAAACGATGCTACGCCAACACTCAAAGCTGGGAACCTGTCAACTGGCTTTTAATTACGAGCAAAATGCCATCTTTTGCGAGCAAATTGCTCGAAACGCTAAATCCTCAAGCCCACACCGAGATACCGAGCACCGTCGATGGGGATACGCAATCACTCTCATACCGGACGGTTAGAACTCTCTAGATTGCGGGCCTCGGATGCTTCAGCGACTAACATGCTTTAGCAATCATATAGGCTTCTTCACATCAGGCTCACTCAAGAGAGCAGACAATGGGTGGCGCCTAGCGGTGATCCAGGCACCACTCCTCTGGAAGCGGTTACTTCGCTGAAATTGCTTCTATCGAAGCCTTCACTTGAATGCCCCTTCTGGCCCATAAAGCATCGAATAAACGATGCCGATTGAAATTACCGTCGCCAAAGTGATCCAGGCTGGGTCACGTGTTTGCAGCAGATGGAAAAACACAGGCGCAAAAAAATGAGGTCGATTGTCCCAAGGGCAAACATCCTTCTCTGGCCAACCTTGTCTCCAAGCCAGCCACAGTTAGGCTCGATTAACAGAGCATTCGCAATCTCAGCTGCTCGCTTCGCTGCCTCTTTGATATGCAAGCTGGTGGTATTGCCGATCGTTCCTCTCAGACCATCAGAAACTGCTGCAGCAGCAGATCGGTCCCAGACGAGGCACGATGTCAGTTTTTTTCTCCGGAAAACTACAACCAAAGGATGATCGGTCCACCCATCCAGCATGGATAAAATGCCACTATTAGGCCGCCACCTGGCGTAGTAGCTTTAGCGACTACTCACTGACAGGGATATCGCTATGAGAACCCACATCCAGTCGGCCATCGAAATGGCCAAAACCCCCTCCCGCTTCGCTTTGCTTCAAGCGCAGAAACAAGGCGATGAAATGCTCTACATCGTCAAGGCCCTCACGGATGCCATTGATGGGCTCACGGAGGCAATCCTGGTACTCGATAGCCATTTGGCCGACGTAGAGCGCAACCAGTAAGGCAGCCTGCCCCGGTCCGGAAAGCCCACGGACTGGGGTGGCTGCAACCTAGCGGTAGGTTCGAGCCAAGATAAAGAATTTAAACCGAGACACGCATTTGCTATCGACTGGGTTTCTCAATATGACTAATGCTAAGTCATCGCTGGGACGACGCCAGGAAGGAGGCGGTTGAAAATGCAGTCGCTGCAGGTGACCAGATAGTGGCCGACAGAATCAGCCAGTCCCAGTACCGCGACATTCGCCCCAAGGCAGCGTTTGAGATCGCATATGTCGACCACGCCAGCCTGCTGCTGGATCACACCAAGGGCGACATCGCCGAGCGGGTTTATCGCCGAGTAAGAGCACTCGCCAAGCCCAACCATCCCCAATGGTGTCCCACGGAGCGGTTTTGCCTACCCAAAAACGCAAAAAGCCCTGAATAATCAGGGCTTTGAATATGGCGGAAGCGTAGAGATTCGAACTCTAGGATAGTTGCCCATCGACGGTTTTCAAGACCGTGACACAAACGCCCGATTCATGCGGCTTAGACGCCAAAATCGATTCCAAAACAAACACGAAATAGCACGGCTACAGGCCGCATACCGCAAGGGTCGCTGTTTCAGTTTTGGAATCGATTTTGGCCGTTTCCTCCGGCGTCCTGCCGACCGAAACCAAACCCAAAACTACACCGCCCTGCACCACCAAGACTGCGCATACAGCACGCCGTCGACCTCCTCTACACCATTGATGTTGATGCCGAGCTGGGCCATGCCATTCACCTTCGCATCGTGCAGGCGCGGGATGATGTCGGCGCCGGGCGAATGAGTGAACACCCAGGCCTGCGTCGACACCCTGCCCAACGGCGCGCTGTGATGATCGCCGATGTGAATGTCTGCCTTCAGGGCCTGGATCTTCCCCAGCTGATCAGTCGGGATGGCCACGCCCAGCTTGCGCCGCCGGACGATCAGGAAATACATGACGTACGCCCATGGCTGCGCAGGCTGTAGGTGACCACTCCCCAGACCGAGAACTCGTCTCCCTCCATGATGAACCGCGGCGCATACCGGGGATTCTCCGAGCGCAGCACGATCTGCTGGCCAACGTGGTCAAGCCGCTTGCAGACCGGCTCGCCGTTGACGGCCGCGATGACGATGTGTCCGGCCCGCGCATCGATCGCCTTGTCGACGATCACCACATCCTCATCGAAGATCCCGGCACCCTCCATGCTGTCGCCGTCGATCCTCACCAGGTACACGCTGGGTCCACGGATCTGGAGAAGGTCGTCGAGTGAGATGGCCTGCAGGTCTTCGGCTCCCACGAAAGCACTCACGGAATGCATGGCTGGCCAGCCTCAAGGCCATAGAGACGAGCCGCCTCTGCCAGCTCGAGCATGTCCGCGAGCTGGTCGGCGTCAACCTCATTTCTGCGGTGAGCGGCCAATGCCATGACCTCGAGCACAGCCGCCCTTCCCTCCGGGTCGTCGGTCAAGGCAGCGACATCATCGAGCTCAGCGACCCAAAGCGCAGGTAAGTGTTGTGACATGGCGGCACCCGATACTGTATATAAAAACAGTATCGTAATGCCGAGCTGCGTCTCCGGCAATCGCCAGTCAGCGGATTACGCTCATGCCGGAGTATTCGCGTTCGCATTGACGCCCAGCTATCAGGGCACGGTCATAAGCTTTCGCCAGTTCTCCCGCTCGAGCATCAGCCCGTGCGAGCAGGTCGGAGAGCACCATGGCGGCGCGGGTGGCTGCCTGGCCTCTGGCGATAGCGGCGGTATCCGTGCCGGGGCAACCGACGGAGGTGGCGAGTTTTTCTGCGTCGTCGCGCATCCGCTGACCAGCAGGATCGGCGCCAGCAGCGCCAGAATCAGCAATCGTTCGTTCTTCATGGGCATGGGCTCTCGCCTCCTCCTGCGCCTGGGCGCGTTGATGTTCTTCTGCTCGAGCATCCCGTTCGCCCAGCACCTCGGCCAGGCGATCGCCGCTGTCACGAGTTGCTATAGCCGCGGTGGCACCTGCTCGCTCCACTGACCGGCCGTGCTGGTAAGTCAGCCAATACGAGCCGACCACGAGCAGAAGAGCGATCACTCTCACACCCCAACCGTTCACACCGGCTCCAAGAACAGATCGCGCTCAGCCTGGCGGCGCCGAGTCAGGCCAGCCAGAACCTTGCCACCCGCCTTGTTCCAGCGCGGGAACTGCTCAGCAGCAGCTGCATAGTTCCCGGCATTGAGCAGGCGGCGCAGCGTCGACGATTCAAGATTGGCGGCGCCGAGGTTGTAGGTGAAGCTCAGCAGAGCGGCCCATTGGTTCTGATTCAGCGGCGCCGTGATCAGGCGCTGCAGCTCTGGTTCAAAGCGCTGGACGTCGTTCAGCAACATGCGCTCGGCCTGCTCCTTGCTGATCGACATGCCAGACTTCACGCCACGGGTGGTCCCGTATCCGATGGTCCATACCCCGACGGAATCTTGGTAGGCCTGCAGGCGCAGACCCTCAAACGACTTGATGAGGCTCAAGCCTCTGTGACTTGTGCGCATCAGGCTTGCTCCTCTGTCGGCGCTTCCACCACCGCCTCGCCCGCGTCCTGCGCGGTGACGCGGACCTGGGCGCTGTAGCGTTTGATCACCTGCGCAGTACGCACGACCGCCGCCGGCTGGGCCTTGAGCAGCTCGCGCGCTGCGGCGTCAGCCTCCTGCTCGGTGGCGAATTCGTTCTGGTGAACAGGATCGAAGTTGTTGCTCGAGTTGATGACGATGAAGGGCATGGGCTTTCTCCAGGCAAAAAAATACCGCCAGGCGGCGGTCGCTTTGTTCGGTTCGGGTTCAGGCCGGCGGCGCGGGCCAGTCAATCGCATCGGGATACCCGGGTTGATCCGGCAGGCGGTTCAGCGCGACCCGGTAGCGCTTCCACCGCTTCAGCAGATCAGCCTCGATATCGGTGGCGTCATCAAGGTCCACGGCGTCTTGCAAGGGTGCGATGGCGGTGTCGGCGCTGGCACGCTCGGCACGGGCGCGCTCTTCAGCAGCCGTCAGCGCTCGCCGCCCTTCAAACTCAGAGACCTGCTCAGGGGTAGCAAGTGACCACCCTTGGATAACTGAGGTGGAGTACTCGACAACCGTGCCATCGGTATAGGCTTTGGGCTTGAAGAAGTCAGTGATTTCCCGGTTGGTCATCCTGGCGAGGTGCTGAGGGATGAATGCGTCCTGGCTACCGTCATCCTCGAACGCAAAGACCTCACCGGTCTGGCCATCTTTGAAGTACTTCATCCGCGTAACTCCAGCCAGCTGAACAGGGGGGCTGAACCGTTTGCGATAACCACGCTGTAGCTAGCTCCGGGAGCGATGATGCCATTGACTGACGGAATATATGCGCCTGCCGATGCCGCATACGCCCCCCTGAGCGACTTCCCGTCAACGTTCAGGAACGGCGATACATTCGCTGCACTGGTAGGGCCAACCAGGACTGTCACCTGAATCGGTCGCCCTGTGGTATTAACATAGGCAACGCCCAACTGACGCGAGGAAGTGAGATCTTGCCAGGATTGGCCAACGCCGATATCGCCGATACCCAAGTTGCTCTTCGCACCAGCTGCAGTGGAAGAACCCGTCCCACCTTTGGCAACAGGTAGCGCTGCTGGAAGGTTACTCCCCCCTGCCACTCCCGTCAGCCAATCATACAGTTCGTTGAAGTTGGATATCGCCTTGACCCAAGCGCTGCGGCGATCATCACCGCCAGCGCCTGCGGGGGCGGTCCCGAGGTTGATATTTTGTTTGGACATGTGCACCTGACTCAGTTGAAGGGGAATGGAAGCCCGGAAGTTCTGACGACCAGCGCGGTCGGGAAGCGACCAAGAGGTATCTGCCTCCAGTAGTTATAGGGCGCGCCGCCTGTAGCGGACTGAGTTGTGACAGCGGCGATGGTGAACATGAAACGCACGCCCCCAACATAACCGAAGGCGCCTTCCTGACATCCATATTCATAACCGCCTAGGCCAGAGTTCGACCCATTGCACCCTGCGCTTCTTGTAAAGTTGATACATGCTGCCAGCTCTCCGCCCCCCAAGGGCACATCAACATACGACTTCATGACTGGGCGGCCGGGATTGCTTATCGAGTTGTAGCCGCCAGCGTATGCTGTGTATCGATAGTCGCTACCTGATACGACCGGAGGGCCAGGGTCAGGCGCTCTGACTGAAGAAATTATATTAAGCGGCGGCTGTGACGAGTTGAATGTCAACCCACCGTCGGATTCTCTGAAGCATTTCAAGCCTGTGATAGGACCGGTATCGCTCATCAGGTCAAATACAAAGCACTTCGTGCTTCCTGAGGCTCCGACAAACAACAGGGTCTTGACGCCGTTCTCCAGCATTTCGCCGCATGGGCTGCCGTCTCCCACCAGGAACGCCATCGGCGAACTCCAACCGCTAAGAGAGATTCCGTAGATCGGCTCTATCGCCGAACTCTCAGCCCAGTTGGCGCCGTTATTGGGGTCCAATTGGGCTGACCTCAGATATTTCATCGGCCAGTAGGCGATCAGCTGCAAGTAGCCGCTTTTTTTCAATCCATAGCAAATCCTCTCGGTATCAAACAGTAGAGTCTGGTCCTGCTCCCTGTACGCAACAAACTTACCAGTCATTAGTAATACCCGTAGAAGATTCTGCAGTTGGCGGAAAAGTATCCCCAGCCGTTTGTGCTGTAGGAATAAGCCCACGTCATGGCGTTGCCAGATATTGTCACGCCCGGCTTCTTGCCCCGCTCCCTGTTCAAATCAACCAAAGCCACGATCATGTAAAATCGCGACTTCCCCGGCGGCAGGCTTGGGAGCGTTGCGCTCCCATTCGCGCCATTGGTATCGACACTGCCCATGGTCTGGCTGATGAACACTGTCATGTCAGTCATGACAGTGCCATCTTCCTTGAACGCCAGAAAGCCTGTGCTCATATGCCGATACCCATCTTGGTTGCTGGGTTACCACTCGCGTAGTAGGTATTGACCTGGCCATTGGTAATGAGGGTTGAGCCATCAGCGCTCTGACCTCGCAGAATGAACGTGCCAGCCTTGAAGTTGATTTCAAGGAGAGGCAGACCCTGCGCATTCAGCGTTTCGGACCTGATCGTCATCCCGGCCACAATCTCCTGAATGAACGCCGTGTTGATCACCGCCTGGTTGATGAAGACCTGGCCGTTCTGCACAACGAAAGGCAGGATCATGTTGCCATCCACCCCATCCACGATGGCCAGCCGCTGGGCTGACAACAGGATTTCGCCGACCTCTCCGTTGCTGCCCTGCACGATGCCGGTGGCCACCCGCCGGCCGTTGGCGTTGGTCTCGGTCTTCCAGGAGGAAATGGCTGAGACCTTGCCGTCGACGCCGGCAACCGTTTCGCTGATGGTCTGCACCGAAGCGCTGACCTCGCCGAACTGGGCTTGCACCGTATCGACTCGCTTGCCGGTGGCGATGAACTCGTCCGTGCGCGCCGATTGCTCGGTCCACACACCGACAAGGCTGCCTTGCTGGCCAGCCATGCCGGACGAATCGCCCTCCATCTCGGGATTGACCTGGACGTAGATCCCGTCCAGCCGCTCCGCCTGCGCGGTGATGGCCGTTCCCTGCTGAGTCAGCGAGGTGTTCATCTGGTTGATGGCGGTGGCCTGAGCCCTGATGGACTCCGCGCTGTTGCCTGTCACATAAACCGATGGCGCGGTTGAAGTGCCGATCTGCTTTTCGATCATGATGCGGTCGAAGGAAATCTCGGTACCTGAAACCCCTGAAAGGTTGGGCTGAACGGCGAAGACCATCCGGTTGCCCGAGAACGTCGCCGCGTTGGACAGGTCGATCACCGCCGAGTAGCGAGCCCAGACATCAGTGAGGGTAACTGCTGCCATCGCTGAGTTCTGCGCAGAGGCGGCGCTGTTCAATGCCCGCAGCCAGAATCGAACCTGGCGCCCAGTGACGTTGGCCTTGGCATAGAACGAGACGATGTACTTCCCGTTCAGATAGCTCATCGGGAACGACCCCAGCACACCTGGCGAGTTGGAGGTATGCATGTAGACGGCGGACGTAGTCGATGCATCAGCGCTGGTTAGCTTGAGCGCGTACCCGCCCTGAGTCGCAGAGTCAGCGAGCGTTGAAGGTGCGATCGCGCCGCCAATTGTCATCGCGGGAGCAGTGACGGAGTTAAATACGGAATACTCGGCCGGCATCTGGTTCGAGCCGGAACCACCTATTCCGTTGATAGTGCTCTGCAACTGGGTGACTGCCGTGCCCTGAACGGACAAGCCTGCCTCCGTCTGGGCGACCCGACCATCAAGTGCCGATGTAGCGATTGCGTTACCGATATCAGCCTGCGTAACCCTGGTGGCCGTCATGTTGCACCACAGCGCCCGCCCAGCGCCGTCAGCAGGCTGGATGCGGGTCACAAATCGCGCAGCTACCGCGCCTGCCGGTGCGGTGATGCGCCCAGTGAAGTTCTGGAAACCAGACCCACCCGCCTGCACGATGAAGGCGTTGAAGTAGCCTAGGCTGACGCTGCTCTTGTCGTAGAACTGCATCTGCAGGTTCGCAGTCTGGCCTGCGGTCATGAACTGGCGGCACACATCTGCGGACAGGTCGAACTGCTGGCCCGCACTGGTCAGGACAGAGTTGCCTACCCCGCAGAAGCTGTTGGCCACGAAGGCGATAGCCTTGCCCGCCGACGTGCCTGGCACGGTGACAGTTTCCACCGCCACGGCGCCCGTCCACGGATCGGCGATACCATCTTCGAACGAACCGCGGCGCAGCAGGTTATCGAGCTGCTGCCCTACCGTCGCTTGGACGCTCGTGATCGCAGTGCCTTGGGCAGTGATCGCCGCCCCCTGTTGAGTGACGGTGTTGCCCAGCGAGGCGACGGTAGAAGCATCAGCCTTGCCCGCCAGGCTCGACTGGACGCCATCAATGCGCAGCGCCTGAGCCGTCAGCTTCCCATCCTGCTCAGTAACCTTGGTCTCGACCGTGCTCACCCGCGCGGCCAGTCCGTCAGCCGTGCGCACTGCCTGGCCAACATCGGTCCAGTAGGTGGTGTTGGGCGGCGGGGTGTTGACCGGTACCGCCTTCTTGGCCTGGTACAGCTTGCCGTCGTCGCCCAGCACGCCTTGGTCGGTTGCGTAGGTCTGGTCTGGCTTGTACGGCATCGAGTCAGCCAGGTCTGCAATGCTGTCGATCTGCTCCTGCAACTGGTCGTTGATCGCCTGAAGCCGGTTGTTCACTGAGCCGGGCATGGTGGGTGGTCCAGAAATCAGCGCGATGTCTTGGCGCAGCGCTGGATAAAGCGCGCCGTTGCCGATCTTGTCTTTGAAGTACTCCTCATACTCCGACTGGTTGCTACTAGATGCCCCCGGCACGCCAACGCCGGCTGGATACCACGGCCCGATGTTGCCCGAGCGGTCGACCAGGCGGGCCCAGAAGAAGAACTGCAGGCCAGCGGCGCCCAGCTGCAGAACATGGTCCTTCTGCGGATAGGCGAAGTCGGCCAGCTTGGTCGCGTCCTGCCGGTTATTGGTCTTGCCGTACCAGATCTCGGTGCGCTGGGTGTCCTCGGCGCCAGCAGGGAATCCCCACGCCAAACCGATGGCATATACAAGCGGCGTGGCCACGAGGTGGGTCACTGCTGGCGGCGGCGTAGTTTTGCCCGCAACGTCAGTCAGCACCGAAGTGGTCGGTATCGACGAGACATCCATGGCGCTGACAGCGCGTACACGAGCCAGGTACTGGCCGGCGTACACGCCACGAATATCAGCAGCCAACTCGCCAGTTCTTGGCACCTTTACCCAATCACGCGAACCCCAGCGCCACTCCACGTCATAGGCTACTGCCCCGGGCGCTGCATCCCACGAGATAGTCATGGTGGTGACGGCGATGCCTTGGTCCACGGCGGAATGACTGCTGATGAGCACCCGCGCCGGGGCGTCTTGAACACCTGGTGGCAGTACACTGATAGGCCGGTCATCAATGACCGTGCCGTAGTCGATAGCGTCGAACTTGCTAGGTTCGTACTGGATACATTCAAGCTGGAACTGGTGCCATTCTGGCCGCGTGACGTTGCGGACGTAAAACTGCATGAGCTTCAGGTCATCAAAGTCCAGCACCCAGCCGCACTCAGCCTGCGGTACTTCGCTGAAGTCCGCCATGACAGTGATCTGGCGGCCGGACACCGAACGAACTTGGCGTGCCTCGGACTTGCCGCTGGGTAGGTTGACCAGCAGACGTGCGCCTGTTGGCACAGCGATGTCACGGTCGACCGTCACAACGCGGCCTGCCACGGCGGCAATACGCCCACCATTGGCGCGGCCAGCCAGCATCGGATCGGACAGGGTGATCACCTTCCCTGGCTTCGGTATGTAGCCGTCCAGGCCCACCCGGAAGCTAGCGCCACGCAGTTGCAGCTGCTCGGTCATCAGCGCCCACTGGCCTGCACGCTGGGCCTGCCCCCGAGACGTGCACCCGACAGCCTCCACGGATATCTCGCGCACACCATACTCGGCAATGGCGCTTTCATCGAAGACCGGTTCTTTGTCGGTGTCGTAGCCACGACCCGGGTCATCGAACGACACCATGGCCTGGCTGTGCCGCTCGCGCAGCTTGCTGCCGGTGTACTTGACCGCGCCGTCGTCGAGGATCTGCGACAGGGTGTAGTTGTAAACCGGGTCTTGCGGCATATCGGCATTAACGGTGATTTGGCTGCCGTCCCAGAAGGCTAGCCCATGGAAGATGGCGGCCAAATCCTGCAGTACTGCCCAGGCCTCGGCCTGCTTCTGCAGGTATAGGTTGCAGGTAAAGCGTGGCTCTTCGCCGCCCTTCCCGTCCGGCACCATCTGGTCGCAGTACTGGCCGATTCGGTAGAGCGACCAGCGGTTGATCATGCTTGCATCGATGCGGTCGCCAAGGCCGTAGTAGGGATGCAGGGCCAAGTCATAGAAAACCCAGGCGGGATTGTTGGTGTAGGCCTCCTTGAAGGTGCCGTCCCACACACCGTTCGTGGTGCCAGATCCGCCGGTGGCATAGGTGCGGGACTCCGGGTCATAGTTCATCGGTACTCGCACAATTCGCCCGCGCATCAGCACGGCGATCTTGGCGATGTCCCCGCCAAACTGCTCGGCGTCGTACTCCACGCAGCTGACAGCCGTCAGTGGGTACTCCTGATCGCTGTCGACCACCTCGGCGATGGCCTCAATGTACATGCCGTCCTGCACCAGCGAGCTGTTGAACTCGGGCGTGATGCGGCGCGCACGAATCGCCCAGCGCGAGCCGGCCGGCAGCTCGATGCGGTGTGAGCGCTCGTACTTGGTGACATTCTTGCGATTGACCTCAGAGGCCAGCACCTGCTGGAACGGGCCGTTGTCAGTGGAGACATCGACCGCATAGGCAATGCGAACGCCATCGATGTTGCCGCTCGAATCCTGGGACTGCAGCTGCGGCCACGAGAAGCGCACCCGCACAGCGTCCAGCATCGAGTTGGTGACTGTGTAGACGTAGGCAGTGGTGCTGAGCAGTTGCTGGCCGACCGCGATCTCGTTGCTCGACTCGCTGATACCGGTCATGCGCTCCTGGTTCAGCTCGCCGGAGCGAAACTGCCACTTCACGGCCGGGTAGTTCACGGTCCCGTCTTCCGCGACGACGGGTGTTCCATCCAGTTTCACGGAACGCAGCCCATTAACCGGCCCCACAATTGGCCCCCAGCTCCACAGATAGAGCATCCGGATGGTGGCAATCGAGGGAACGCTGTTAGAAGCGATACTCGGCTTTTTCTGCTTGGTGCTGCCGCCTTTGCTACCGGCAACCTGGCCACGCTTGGCCGCAACGCCGCGCCGCGGCGCGCGCTTCAATGCTTGACCCATTCCACTCTCCAGAAACGAAAAAACCCGCCGAAGCGGGTCAGGTGATGACGGCGATTAAAGCCGGTCTTGGGTATAAATCCCCCCGGATTCGACGGCTCCGCCGATCTCCCGTTCGCCATACAGCACAGGATAGGGATTGCCTTGGGCGATAGTGGTCACCGCGCCGCCAAAGCCGTAACTGGGATTATTCCCATCCTCGTTGCGATGCAGGCTGCCAGTGTTGGCCGTTGGTGACAGCATCTGCACAACGCCCGTGACCGCCATGGCAGCACCACCAGCCATCATGGCGACACCGACTGCGGAGGTGGTGCCGAAGGTGAAGTAACCCGCGACGATCAGCACAACGCCGAGGATTGTCGTGAACATGCCAGCCTGCTTGCTGCCCTGGATGATTGGCGCAATGCGTATATCTCCGGCGTCGCCGCCGCTCAGGTCCAAGTCCTCCGGCGACAGGTTGCGAGTGCCAGAGAAAACCGTGAACACCAGGCCCCGCTCCTCCCCGTTGGACAGGAACTTCTCGAAGCCGGGGATCATGTTGCACAGCGCCTGAATGGCATCACGGGTGCTGTTTACATCCAGGTCGTACTCTCGCCCGAAGTGCTTACGCAGCACCCCGTAGAGCTTCACCTTGCGCTTCATGGCTGATAGTCCTTGTGCCGCAGAATCAGTCGGCAGCGGTTTGCCATTGACCAGCCGTAGACCTCGCGCGTCGACGCCCTCCCTGCCATGTGGTGGTAGATGAATGGCCCGCTGCCGCCGAGCGATGCCGCAGGCTCACTGATCAGATCAGGCTGACTGCCCAGATAGATGGCGGCGTGGTTGGGGTGGAAGCACGGCCGGCCAGGCGACGGAACCATGAACACCAGCATGTCGCCGCGCTTGGGCTCGTCCACCTGATAGAAACCCGTCGAAGCGAAGTTTGCTTCGTACAGGCTCGGGCCGCTCTCCTGCTCCCACCACAAATCTTCCCGCTCGAAGTTGGGCAGCATCAGGCTGGCCTCGCGCGCGTACCAGTCGCGGCAGGCGCCCCAGCAGTCGAGCAGGCCGTGGGCGAACTCGCGGCCCAGCAGTGGCGCTTGGTATCCGGATGGTTTGAACCAGTGCATGTCGCCGCCTGGCCAACCAACGATACCCCAAGGCACTTCGTGCAGCTCACAGCTCACCCTGTCAGCCATGCTCGGCGTGGGCGCTGCAT
The DNA here is from genome assembly GCF_052850745.1 of Pseudomonas sp. 1121_17. Lineage (NCBI taxonomy): Bacteria > Pseudomonadati > Pseudomonadota > Gammaproteobacteria > Pseudomonadales > Pseudomonadaceae > Pseudomonas > Pseudomonas sp. 1121_17. The sequence continues at coordinate 685,137 of NZ_VXCX01000001.1, read as the reverse complement.
CGGGGTGGCTGTGCACGATGGCCAGCAGCTCGCCCTGGTCCTCGGCGTTCGCCAGGTCTTCGTGATACAGGCGGAAGTTCTCCCGCGGCGTATTCGCCAGGTTGCGACATGGCATGTAGGCCCGGCCCTGGTCGGTCTTGATCAGCACCCCGCACGCTTCTGCCGGGTACTCGCGTTCAGCATGCTCGCGAATTGCGGCCTGCAATGTCTGGTTGATGCGCATGGTTACCTCGAACTGGCAATCAGGCTCGCGCCCATTGAGCCGCCGAACCGGCGGGTGTTGCCGCGCAGCTTGCAGCTTCTCCAGCGCCCCGGGCAGCGATCTAGCGCCGGGTTGTCCGTGGGCTCGTCCTGCTTGGTGTACATGGCAGCGCCGGTGTAGGCGCAGGCCTCGCCCCGGTACTGCCCTCGGCAGGCCCAGCGGCATAGCTTGGTGATCTGCTGACTGGGCAGCATCACACCGCCCATGTCCAAGGGGCTGGAAAGCTGGAACGTCACCTGCTGGCGGTTTTCTTCAGTCTTCTGCTCGATGTACCAGAGGTTCTCTCGCGCTTGGTTGGACGCCTCGGGGTTACCGTCTGGAAAGTTTGCCGCGTCCAGGAAGTGGCGGAAGGTCTCAATTACCCTGACCCTGGAACCGACCATGTCCTTGAGCGCAAGGCACAGCGCGGTGACCGCGCCGCGTACGCCGCCGATCTCGTTGGTCAACTGCAAAGTAGGCGTTGCCGGGCGACCATCGCCACGGATGTCGAAGCCTTTGGCCTCGAGCTGCATAGCCGAGTACAGCTGGCCCTGCCAGATGATGTCAGCCTCTTGGGCATGACCGTGGAAGCGCATGATGTTTCCGCCCAGCCGCGTAGCGTCCAGCTCGTAAAGCCGGATCTGATTGCCCGGCTCAAGCTTCTGGATGTCGGATTCGAATGTCATGGGGCCTCAGAAACAAGAAACCCCGCAAGGCGGGGTCAATAGGGGGTGAATGTCTGCTTCATGGAGAAGCTAATCTCGAACAGCCCCGCGCCCTTCGGATCGAGCTTGTAGCCGTTCGACTTGTACCGGCCCAGCGTGCCGCCGGGTGGCGTCCAGAGAAATGACTTGTAGCCTTCGTGCCGGTCAAGGAAGTCGCGCATCAGACGCAATTCCTGCCCGGCGTCCAGGCTGCCTACGGCCTTGTGCGACCACTCCTGGGTTTTGGTGTTGATCCCGGTACCTCCGGCCTGGGTATACCCGTCACCGAAGTCGTTCTCCCACACCCGCTGCTTGATCTCGCCAGTCGCCCCCACCCGGGTGCAGAAGCTGAACGTTTCTGCCATCACCGCCTCCAGAGAATGCCGCCCTGCTGGGTGGCTTTGTAGATCACCTGTTCCATCTGCTCCTCGATCCCCTTCGCCATCATTTCGCCCTGCCGGCGCGCGGCGTCGTCGCTCATGCCGGGCTGTGCCTGGACGGTAACCGGTGCGTTGATAGTGATTCCGCCCCCGCCGCCGCTGCCAGCGCCAGCATCATCTGCATTACGCAGATACTGGGTGAGATCGCGGTTCTGGTTCGGATTTAGAACCCGCTCGCCGCCGTCGAGCAACCAGGTGCCCTCTCGCGGAATGTTGTCGAGGCCGTTGTGCGCCATACCCATAAGAGCGGTCGAAGCAACACCCGCAACCATCGGTGCGGTGGCTGCAGCAGCGGCGGCAGCAGCAGCAGGTGCAGCGGCCGGACCGACGATCGGGATGGCCGCGGTCGACGCAAACGCCGCAAGGCTTGCCTGGAAGGCCGTGGCCTGAGCATTGGCCACCATAGCCATACCCGCAGTCGACTGAGTAGTTTTGCCCACCACCAACTGCACAGCCTGATAAACCAACCACTGCGCGGCCATGTCGGCCAAGGCGCCGACGAAGGATTTGCCGAATCCGGTGACCATGTCCACCAGCGCATCGCCAGCATCCTTGGATCCGGTGGCCACATCGCTCATGAACGAACTGAGCTCGCTCCTGGCGCTGCCGAGAATCGATGTGGTCGCGTCGGCAGCCATGGCCGAATAGTCAGTCGCGGCGTCTGCAAAGTTCTCCCAGGCACTGGTGACGCCATCCATCCAGTTGCTCTGAGCTTCGTCGACCTGGTTGTAGTAATCCTCTTGCAGCACCAGGCGCGCGGCGAGCGCCTCGCTCAAAATCTCGGTCTCCTGCTCATACAGCTCAGCGCTGATATCACCGCTGTTGCGCTGCAGCACCAGGTCGCGCTGCTGGCGGTTGAAGTCCTCCTCGATCGCCAACCGCTCTTTTAAGCGCTCCTTGTAATCATCGCCGCGGCCGGCACCAGCAAGGTCCTGATCAAACCCGCTCCTCGCAGTCTGGTAACCCTCGCGGGCACTGGAACGGAAAGCCGCGAGTTTCTTGGCATCTTCCTCGGCACTTTTCACCTTATTCAGTGCATCAAGTTCTGCAGCAAGCCCCTCCAGGCGCTTACGCTGCTTGTCGTTGATCCCATCGAGTTTCCCGCTGGACACTTCAAAGGCAAGCTTCTCGACTTCTGTCGCGTCTTTGCGCTTGTCCGTGGAGGTGTTGATCAGCTCGATCTGGCGCTTGTAGTTCTCTTCAGTCGTTTCAAAGGTCTGGTTGAGCTTCTTGGCGGCGGCAGCGGCAGCTTTGGCGGCGGCCTGTTCGGCCAGCGTGATGGCTTTGAATGATCCTGGTCCGCCTGTTTTGAGTCGATCCAGAAGATCGGCCAACTCTTTCACTTGGTTAGACGTGCCACCATCACCCGACGCTTTATCGAAGCTGGCCATCAGGTCGCCATAGCCAGTGACCAGAGAGTCCATCTGCGCCTTCGTGCCGCCGATAACCTTGCCCATGGCGTCAACGTTCTTGAAGGCGTTGTAGATCCTCACCGGCGGAAGATATTTGTCATACCACTTGGCGTCCTGCCCTCCGACCATGGCGTTATCTAGGTCTGACAGGGATTTTAGGCCCACGCCCAGCAAGTGGATACCGGCCACCGTACCAATTGCGAACTTGGCCAGGGCCTGAAGGCTAGCTGCCAAATCATCCGTGACTTTCTTCGCGAGTACGCCGTTAATGCTGGAGTCACTCAAGCGCCCAGCGAACTCTGACATGCTTGGTAGAAGCTCTGCCGTGAGCTGATTGGTGATTCCAGAAATGGATTGATCGACTAACCAGTTTGCAGCTTGTAGCTCTTTAGCTGCCTTAATGGTTTTATCATCCATGATAGATCCGGCTGCTTCTGCAGCATCGCCAAATCTTTTGAAGCCCTCACTATTATTTCGAAGAAGAGGAAGCAGAACGGTCGCATCATTTGCAATGGCTTCCATGTAGAAAGTCATGTCGCTCTGGCTGACTTTGGCTTTCTCTAGGCTGGAAACATACAGGCCGAGAGCCTGGCTTCCGCTCAGGTTCCTGAACTGATCAGCAGTCACTCCCACCTTTGGCGCGATCTGCTCGAAGAAATCCTTCATAGCTCCGCCGCCGGTATTTAGGAAGTCCCCGACTTTGTCGTTTACATCTTTCAGGATGTCAGAGAGCTTGTCCTGCTCTACCCCGACAATCTTGGCACCTGAGGCCAGCTTCTGAAAATCGGTTGTGCTGACGTTTGCCACTGACGCCAGCTTCGCTACTTCAGTTGCAGACCTGATAGCCGAAACGGTTATTGCTCCAAGCGCTGTAACACCCGCCGCAAGGCCACCACCTACAGCCGCGCCGAGCTTGGCAGCGCTATCACTGATCTGCTTCATTCGCTTGCTGGCTGAGCGCTCAGCCTTTTCGAGACCCTGCTCGAAACCGCCGACCTTGGCAATCAGGTCTAGCGTTAAAGTTCCTAGCGACCGGCTTGCCATTAGAGCCCCCATAAAAAGCCCGCTGGTGCGGGCCTCGATCTATTCCAACAGTCTCTTCTTTTCTATCTCGTACTCGCTTTCTGTCAGGCTTCCTGAAGACTTCAAGTTTGCGAGACGTTCTAGCTCTTCGTCCTTGTTATAATACTGCACAGGATACGGCTTGAGTCTGTGGCCAAAAATCGCCCACATGAGACATACCAACCAAACAAACCCTGCCCAGCCAAGAAAAAGATTCAGTATGAAAATTGAAGTATGTCTCTCGTGCCTACGATAAAAAGCAATCATCATAGGCACGAAATAGACCACTACAGCCATTGCCATACCGATCAAGTGCCCGGCGTAAAATAGTTCCACCTTGGTTCCCTACTATAAGTCATAGGGGCCAATTTAAAACTTGACCAGCGCCCGGCCAAATCATCCTCTAGCTCCAATCCTCAATTGCCTGTTCCAAGTTGACCGGATCGCGGTCAGCATGAGGCGTGAAATCATCAGGCGTGAAGGGCTGCGGCCTGCGCTGCGGGTCACGAGCCTGGTTAGCTAGAATTGATGCCAGAAGCGCCGCAGCACGCTCTACCCGCATGCCGATGTGTAAAGAGCCGCGGCGATTCCTGTACTTCACCCAGGAGTGAAACTCGCGCAGGCTCAGGGCTTCTTGGGCTTGCGCGATCGTGGGGCCGCCGACGCCGGCGAGGACGAGTTCGTGCCAGAGCTCGTCAAGGGCGCTGAGCTCGTCGTCTTTCCCAGGTTGTTGACCTCATGGATGGCTGTGAGCAGCGCAACGGTTAGATTGCCGTCGAGCGCGCCCATGCGCTTGGTACTGTCCGGGTCCTTGGCCAGCTCATCTTTGTCGATAGGACCATGCGTGATATCCATCGCAGTGAACACGGGGTTGCCGTCCTCGTCGCAGATGGCGGCTGCGATACGTCCCGCGATGCTGTCCTGCTTTCCGCCGGCAGCGAGCACATCGCTCACGGCGGTCTGGTAGCCCAGCGGGCGGACGAACACCGTCGCGGTGATCGTATCGCTGCCCTGCCTCCAGCTGATCTCCTTTTCAACTGGCCGTCCGGTGAAGGAGCCCGCTTTCCGCAGGCTTTCGATGTTGAGCTTCATTGGCTACCTCAGGCAGTTTTACGGATCCAGGCGGAGCCGCCCGAGCGCTGGATGGATACCGCGGTGCTGACCACGGCGTTTGCGGCGAAGTCGAATGGGAAGTCGGCGACATAGCCCTGGAAAACGAACCAAGTCCGATCATCTGGCAGCTCGAAGTCGTCACCTCCGGTGGCTACCGTGGGGACAGATATCTGCTTGCCTTCGGCGTCGACGGGACCATCGGACCAACCAACGGCCCAGCGCAGGGTAGTATCGCCGTTTGCCTCAGACAGCTGGTGCAGACGAATGTGGCTGGAGCTGTTTGGGTCAGCGTTGATGGTCAGAGAGGCTTGACCTGGGGTGCGCAAGCCCGGCTTGTAGGTACGCTCGTTGGAGCTGAGGCAGGTGTCCTCGATCTGCTCCTTGGGAGAGCCGCCAGGGTTGAAGGCGGTTGCGCACTCCACCTCCATCACAGTCATTGGGCCGGTGCCAGAGGTTGGCGGAACCAGGGCAAAGACCTGGGTGCCTTGGGTCAAAATCGACATGGTTCTCTCCTGTCGGGCAAAGAAAAGCCCGCGCTTGGCGGGCATAAAAATAACTGGCTGGGTATCCAGAGTGGATGTAACCCCAGTAACGGATGAGCAGTGGCTCGTAGTAGCGTTGCGCCTCTCTGGACTGGAAACCCACCAAGGAAGCTATATGGCCGATCAAGAAAACGTTGAATCCCTAACCCAGACAATCGGCGAGCTCAAGGATCAGATCGCCGCGATGCGCGCGGGGGTATGCACCGCTATTGGCGCGCTATCCATAGGTCTGCGGGAGGTGCCAGGGTATAACCCTGCCCTCATGGATGCATTTATCACCCACGCCCTGAAACACAGCTGGCCTTTACAGGACGTACCAGACAACGAAGTTAACGAAGAGCAGTTTTCTGCACCGCTTCGGTTTTTGCTGCAGCAGCACGAAGAGGCTCGGAAGTTTCTGAGAGACGAGATAAACCGGAGAAAGTGATTGACCCGGTTTTGAAATTAAGCCGCATGCCGTGAACCGACACTAAGATGTGGGCGCCGGGTTTTTCGTTGTCGATTTCCTTCATAAGTCCTCCGGTTGATCAGCGCTGGACTATCCAGTCCACGTCGAAGCTGGTTCGGTAGTTCTTGGTGGTGGGGTCTCGGCTCTCGCCGCCCCAGCGAGTGATGCTGGCCCTGAGTTCGATAGCGTCCCGGATGGCGTCTCGTACGCCCCGGACAGAGGTACCGGTGGTGCCGTAGATGTCGACCTGCAGCGTAAAGCCGTCGACATCAGGCCGGCCCGCCAGGTAGTTCTCGGGGTTACCGGCAATCACTTGCCAAACGGCGTAGGGCTTAGCCACTCCCTGGTCCGCTTCCCCAAAAGAGTAGAGGCGAATTTCCGCGCCGTTACCGAGCAGCGCTGTGACGGCAGAGCTCTGCAGGCAGGCCTGCACAATTGGTGGAGTCATGACGGCGCCGCCTTCTTCGCTGCGCGCCGGATAGCGCGGTCAATTGCTTTCTCGTACTCGCTGACGAATATGTTGGTGGCCTCGCTGATACTGTTGGCCAAGGCAGGCCGCATGAACGGCACTGCAGCCATTTTCTCGGTGCCGAACTCTATCAATCGCCAGTGCGGCGTCGGGGAGTTCGGGCTGAGGTCGCCACCATTCTTGAGCACGGCGCCGTGCAGCACACCGATTCGGAAACCGAGATCGCCGGTCTGCTTGAACAGCTTGCCATTCCAGCGCAAGGCGATGTTGTCCGCGATCGAGCGGCCAGTTTCCTTGTCGTCGATCCGCTCAGCGCCTTCTTTGGCCTTCTGCGCCACCACCTGTGCTGCCTTGCGCAATGCGGCTCTTCCACCCTTACGGCGAACGTCATAGCTCAGCGAGTCCAGCTTCCCCAGCAAGCTATCCAGACCGGTGAGGCTGAAGTCGACGCCGTCAGCCATCACGCACCCCCTTCGAGACCAGAATGGTCAGGTACTCCAGCCCAGACTTGTCATCCTCCAAGGGGGGACCCTCAATGCTGTACACCTCACCCCGGTAGATGATGCGCATGGTTGGCAGCACGCCTGGCCGATAGCGGATCACCATCCGGCCCGTGGCTTCGGACTGTGCAGCTTTGGCTGCAACCAGGTCGCGGGCCGATAGCGGCTCGACACGCGCCGGGCACTTTGGCCAACGCACCATCCACTGGGGTTCGCCGTATTCACCGGTCAACGGATCTCGGGGCGTGGTCATCTCCTCGATGTCGATGCGGTGACGGAGCTTGCCGGCCAGCATCACACACCCATCCGGATGCGGTATGGCATCAGCAGATGCTGGGACGCCAGGGGTAGCTCGGTGGCGATGGTGCCGGCTACCACCTCCTCGCGGTTGGCGAACAGGTGGCCCAGCTTGAGCAGGCAAGCAGCCTGGATTTGGGCATTAATCACCATGCCATAGGCGATGGCGTCGGCCTGCTCATAGGCGTCTGCCAGCGCCTGACGGGCGTGCTCAATCAGGCGGCAGCGCAGGACGTGGTCTTGCTCGGCCTCAGCAGCCGCCATGGCCGCGCTATGTGCCTCCCTGGCAGTGCGCATTGCCAGCGGCACGCCGGCGCGAGCTTGGTCGAGCGCAACCTGGTCCAGGTAGAAGCGGCGATTGAGGAAATCCATCGCCGCCCCTTCCGCCGCCTCGAGCTGCGCCTGGACCAGAACCTGGTCGTCAGGCTCTGCCAACAGGTGGTGCATGGCCAGGTCGATGGCGATCACGGACATGGCTTACTCCTTGGGCTTGGTGGCCGCGCCCTTGCCGCCCTTGTTGGCCGGTTCCGGCGCCTTCTTGTTTTCTGGCTCTTCAGCTTTTTTCACGTCGTATTCCTCGATGAGCCCGTTGCGTAACAGGTCACGGGCACGTTGCTCATCTACCGCGATGGTCGAGCCGCGCTTCGCGTAGACGCCGTCGTTGTTGAAACCCTTGATGGTCTTGACACTGACTTCTGGCATGGCATGCCGCGCCCCGTTCCCGAGGCGCGCTCCGATGATGGTTATGGGGCGTCGAATTCGCCGTGAACGAACGACTCTTCGCGGTACACCGCCAGCGCCAAACGCTCCTCGGCGCGGATGGTGACCATGTTGGTGCGGAAGTTGTCGCCGTCTTCAGTGGAGACCTCGACCGCGGCTTCCTCGCGATCGAACACCTGCGCGGCAATGTTCATGGCGCCAACGAGGAACTCACCCTCTGGCACAGCGTTGCTGTCCACCACCGGCAGTTTCCATAGGCGCTGCACGCCGCCTTCCTGCACGTTGACCCAAATGTAGGAGCCATTAGCGTCCTTGGTCAGCTCGATGTCGGCCCAGTCCACAGGGTTCAGGGCGATGGCCGAGGCGCGGTATTCGGCAACACGCACCTGCAGGATCGCGCGGCGCAGGGTATCGATCTTGGTATCGCCGGCTTTGCGCAGCGCATCGTTGAACGCGGTTGCCTGAGGGATCAGGCCCAGCAGGTTCTGACCGGTACCGTCGCCCGCCAGGATCTGCTCTTCCTCTTTGTACTTCAGGCCGTAAATGGCACGACCGTTGATGTAGCTCTGCAGAAGCGGGATGTCCGACAAGACCTGCTTGGAGGCTTTGAACCAGTGAGCAATGGTTCGAACTGGCGTGGTTTTCAGCTCGAAGGAAAGGTCCGACTGGGCCTTCATCGCGCCTTCACCGGCCTGGGCCGCTGCCATGTTCTGGAAGCCGCTTTCACGCACGTACTCGATGGAACTGGAGGACGTTCGGCCCGGCATGATCAGGTCGCGAATGGTGAATTGGCGCTCCGGCTCGGTGACGATTCCGGGCAGGCGAGTCGGCTGGATGGCGACGCCTACGCCACCGGTACCAGTGGTGGCGCTGGTGATGTTGGTGACAGCCTTGCGACCGATTCGCGCGATACCACGCCCACGAGTCTGCAATGCTTGGAAGTCATCGCACTCGGAGAGCTCTTCGCCTACCGACTTCACGTCGATAGGATCGTTGCCCGAGAAGCGGCGGGCCATCTTCTGCTCGATCTCCTGCAGGCGATCCTGCAGTCCCAGGCCGTCTTTTACCAGGCCGTCCAGAATGGTCTTGGTATCGGTCAGGATGGTGCCGTGCTCTTTGATCTCGGCCGCCGCTTTGACGGCAAAGGCCTTGATTTCCTGATCACGCTCGTCGAGCAGGTCGTTGACCGCCTTCAGCTGGACCTTGTCTTCGGCGTGTTCCTTGCGCTGGAACTGGCGGTTTTCGGAGCGAGCCTGGTTGCTCATGGCGTTATGCATGGTGAATCCTCAAAACGATGGGAGAGACAGTGCCGGGCGCGACTTCATCGCCTCGACAAGTTCGATTTCTGCCAGGTCGCCCGCGGACTCGCTCCGGAGCAGGTGCTGCAGGCCGCGGTTGGCAATCACCGCAGACTGGCTTTTCGAGAAACCTGCCTCGCGCAGGAGCAACTCGAATTCAGGCATCGAAGGCAGCCCGCCGTGGGCCAGCTTCGACTTAATGGTGTCGGTTCGCGCTTCGTCGTTGGCCGGAACTGTAACGATGGAGATTTCGATAAGGTCGAGCTTCGTCAGCGTGCGGATTCGGGTCTTCTCGTCAAAACTGGACTCGCGGACGTAGTAACCAATCGACAGGCCGGTAATAGACCGACTCTGCATGCCCCGCTGGGCGATTCGCGCATACGGCGCATCTGGCAGCCACAGCTGACCCTCACCAAACAAACCACGGTCATCTTCCTTGAGGCTGTCGATATCCCAGCTGCCAATCGGCTCGCCGGTGCGGTGCTGCCAGAGCACAGGGAAAGTGCGGCCCTTGGCCTTGGCGTCGGCGATAGACTCGAGAAAAGCGCCAGGCGCGACCACTTCGTTGTAGCTGTCGACCACGCCAAACACTGAGCCGTAGCCAGAAAAAAGGCCGTCGTCGCCGACAGCCTTCACGTCATAGTCGAAAGAGCGATACTTGACCGCCGCCAATCGATCCTTGTGTTTCATTGGGTGTTACCTCTTGGCTGGTCATTGAGCCAGTCGAGCAATGCGGACTTCGCCTGGTTGGCACCGCCTGGATCCTGGCCCAGCATGTCGATAGGCAGCATGTTGGACTGAACGCGGAGCTTGGAGGCGTTCCCCCCCTCTGGTGGCAGGTTCTCTTTCACGCGGCACTCGTCGCTTGTGTAGATGCCGTTCTGAGTCATGGAGCTGTAGAAGGCGGCGCGTGCGGCGCTGTCCATGCGCAATAGGCCTTCTGGGTTGAACTTCACGTAGAAACGGCGACGCTCGTCAGGGCGAAGCAGGCGGCGGTTGGCGCACATCTCGATGCGCTTGATCCAGGGCAGCAGAGTGAACGACAGGAAGCCGATCATCTGCTGCTCCATGCCGGTGCCCCAGCTGGTCGAGTTCTGCGTGTGCCCAACCATCCAAGGCGGGACACGGAACCAACGGCAGATCTCCTCTACGTTGAAGGCCCGCGTCTGCAGCATTTGGGCGTCCTCGGGCGTCATCGATACCTGCTGGTACTTCATGCCCGCCTCGAGCAGCATGGTCTTGCCGGCGTTCGTGGCGCCCTCGTATTGCTTGACCATGTCATCGCGAATCTCTGTCCGCTGTTTTGGATTTAGGATCTGGTCGGTTGAAAGCACCCCGCCCAACTTCATGCCGTTGGCAAACATCTTCGCAGCCGACTCATCGGCAGCCATTGCCGAGCCCAACACTTGGCGCCCGTACGACAGCGGAGAAAGCCCGCACAACGGATCAGTACCGAACGCTCGGACGTGAACCATCTGTTCGTCCGTAAGCGTGTGAGGCTTGCCGAAGGCGTCTATGAATCGGTACTCGATGCGCCCATCGGACAGGCGCCGCGGCGGCGACATATTCTGCGGAAGCAGGAACTCCAAGCTGGTCAGCGCCTGGCCACTCATATGCGGCTCGCAGAAAGCGTTGCCCTGCAGCAGTAGGCTAGCCATGACGTTCTCCCAGAACTCCACTGGGGTCTGATCGGCATTGGGCTGCTGGCTGATCACGAAGTTGACCGGGTGCGCACTGGCCACCGCCGGCGCGCCGTTCTTGTCTTCGTAGAGTGCGATTGGCAGCGTGGCGATTGTCTCGGCGATAAGCCTGACGCACGCCCAGACCGTCGACAGCTGAAGCGCCGTCTGCTGGCTGACTACCTTGCCCGACGCTGAGTCGGTGCCGTAGAACTTGGTCCAGAACGCCGAGTCAGTGAGGCCGATGCGTCTGCCAGCCCAGCTGGCCACGCTCGAAGCCATGCCCGGCTCGGCAGATTTGACCAGAGCCGCCCCAAGCACTTGAGTGAGAGATTTAGCCACCGGTCAGCCCCTTGCGTAGAAATCCGGCAGCTGCGAGGCATGCGGATGCTGCAGCCAAGAGGCTGTAACCCAGACCTGCCAGCACATAGACGCCCGCAACGCCCAGCAGAAGGCCGCCGGCAGCGAGCACCAGAAAGATGATGAGACCAGTTTTCATAGGGTTCCTATCAGCCAAGCACGATGGGGTTGGCGAAGAAGTTATCGAAGCCGCCTGAGCCGCCGGCCACCAGGCGCAGCACCGAGCCAATGGCCATGATTAGCGCGATCGCGCCGTCGATTTTGTTGTCATCGCCCTGCTTGATCGGACGCACCACATCGTCGTTACCGGGCAGGTTCTTGCCGATCACGTTGCCGATACACCAGGTCATGATCGGGTTGCCGTCATGGTGGAAGCGGCCCGCCTCGATGGCTGCTTCCAGCTCCTTCATGGGGTCGGACATGTTCGTATAGTTCTGGGTGACGGTGATGGGGTTGAATCCTTCGTCATCCAGGTCATGGCTCAAGCCTGTCGCGCCGTGTGGGTCAATCGGACTCTCGGTGATCGGCGCAAGTTGGTTTGCTTCCTTCGTGTCCTCAAGAATTTCCCGGTAGTCCACCTCGGCGCCGGGCGTTGTGTGCAGATGGCCAGTGTTGACCCAGGCTTGGAAGCGCTCGGTCATCCGCTTGTTATCCACGTCGTTGGCCGTGTCTTCGGGTACCCAGAACGCCGGCGCCACGCTGTAGTAGTGGATCTTGCCGTCGATCTCGCGCCAGAACAGCCGCGCGCGCGAGTTCATGTCGAGCTTGCGCGCCAGGTCGAATCCGGCGATCCACTCCTGCCCTTCGAACTGCTCAAGCGTGAGCGTCTTGTCCTCGCAGGCCTTCCAGCTCTCCATGTTGAAGAAGCCGGTCTTCGCGCTCACCCAGAGGTTGAGGTGCTTGGTCTTGAACGTGTTGGTGAATCGCGCAGAGCGGATCGCCCTCGCCAGCTGGCTCTCCAGATATTCCTGGAAAACCGAAACCCCCATGCAGGGGTTGGCCTTGGCCAGGTTCTTCGGGTCTGTCCAGTCGTCGCCTTCATCGAGCGTCCAGATGTAGCCGAACAGCTCGTCGTCCGGCACCGTGCCATTGAGCATCTCGATGACTTGGCGCCGCTTGTCGTAGCAAGGGCCTTCGATGTCCGCGCCCGCAGTGGTGATGATGAACATCAACGGCTGCCGGCGGGCGCCCATACCAGTCAGCATGGTGTCGTACTGGGCCGCGGTGTCGTGCTCGTGGAATTCGTCGATGATCGCGCAGGACGGCGATGCGCCGTCACCCGGGTTACCGATCAGCGGCTCGAAGCGGCTGCCGTTGGACGGGATGTTCAGGTTCGAGGCGTTGACCTCGATGCCTGCCGCCTCGATCAACATGGGCGAACGGCTGACCATCAGACGGGCCGGCCGGAACACTTCCCACGCCTGCTTCTCGGTGGTTGCGCCGGAGTAGACCTCGGCGCCGAACTCGTTGTCAGCGGTGAACATGCTGATGCCGACGCCAGCGGCGATCACCGACTTGCCGTTCTTGCGGGGCACCTCCCAGTAGCTTTCGCGAAAGCGTCGGTAGCCGCCCTTCTTCCGCACCCAGCCGAAGGTGCAGGCCAGGCCGAACAACTGCCAGGGCTCAAGGGTGATCAGCTGACGCTTGAACGCCCACTCGCCTTTCGTGTGTGGCAGCAGCTGCATCAGCCGCAGCTTCTTCTCGGCCTTGGCCGGGTCGAACTTGTAGGGGTAGACCTTTGACCGGCTGGCCGCTACGTCGTCAAAGTGCCGCTCAATCGCCTGATGGATGTAACGACAGGCCGGAAACTTGCCTTTGAGAACGGACCTCGCCCAAGCCATTGCCTTGTCGACATTGGTGAACTTGGCTCTGGCCATCAGCTACTCAGTAGGGCTGCAAACTCGTTGGTGGATTTTTGCTTGTTGCCGCCGATGATCCGCGTGCGGCTGGCCGGGTCGAGCCCCAGCATTGAGCCAAAGGTGACCATCTGGCGCATCGCTTCATTCGCTGCGGTCAGTGCTGGGTTTTTAACTGGACCACCTGAAGCGCCCGCGACAACGATGCCATGTTCGCGGACAGACTCTTGCGCCGCCCGCCAGTTGCCATACGCCGTGCAAAATGCCTCGACGTTGTGCAGGTCTGTGAGCGCAAGAACCTTGGCCCTGAGCAGTTCGGGCACCAGCATTTGCCACACGCGGGTGGCGTGTTCGCACAGCCATTCCGGCGCATCAACGTTGGTAACCAGAGCGAAATCGGGTTCGTCCTTGTTCAGCTTGCGCTTGCCGGGATTTCCGGCCAACGCCTTCTGGGCCGTGGGTTTTGGGCGACGGCCGGAGCGCCCGGCAACCCCTGGCATCGGCGCCTCCACTAAACTTTATATTTCGCGGGTGTAAAAAAACGACTGAGGGCGCGGTCTAGAAGCGAAAAGGCCTGAACTTTGGACCCTCCCCCACCCCTAAACGAGAATTCATCTCGATTACGTCGTTATTGGTCGATTTCCGATCAATTTCTGCGTGAGTTTCCGAATCCACCATCCTCAGATGCCGTCTTGGTCGAGTGGCACGGGCCACACAGGGCCTGCCAGTTGCTTCGATCCCAGAACACCGCCATGTCACCCTTGTGAGGCTCTATGTGGTCAACGTCCGTGGCCACGACCACCAGGCCGCGGGCCTGACACTTGATGCACAGAGGATGCTTGGCCAGGAACCCGGCGCGGGCCTGCTGCCACTTGTACCCATACCCGCGAGCTGTCGAGCTTTCGCGAGGCTTCTCGCGAACGAAGCTCTTCACCTGATCAGCGTGGCCATCACAGTAGCCGCTGGCATTCCGATGCAGTGCCCGACACCCTGAGGATCGGCAAGGTCGCTGCGGCCTCAGCGGCATGGTGAGCCGTCCATGTACGTCAGCGGTGGTGCATCTGGGTCTGGTTCATCACCGTCGGCCAGCGCCTCGATCAACGCCAGGTTCTGGGTCGCGATCTGTTCGAGCAGGCAGGTCTGCTTCTGCTGCTGATCCAGGATCTGCTGGAGCAAAGAGATTGCTTGCTCGTTCACGGGCTACCCTCATCCACTTAGTGATCCATTCGCGCCGGGCGGCGCATCCACTGCAGGCCATCGTTACCGCTTCCTCGGACGGTTGAGTGCTCGGCGACCGCACCGAGCGAGGACCATGTCCTGCACTTGGTGAATAGCCATGCAGAACTCATGCTGCTCAAGCGGATGTTCGATCGGCAGCTTCAGATACTCATCCCAAGCGTCAGCGAGCAGTCGAGCCACCTTGGCCTCTTGGTCAGTCAGCTCGGTCTTCATTGATCAACCTTCCGCATGCCAACCTCTCGCGCGATGTCAGAAGCGCGTTCGCGCACCTCCAGCATCTGGCCGTCGAACGTGTGGACGATGGCGCAGACGCCGTGCCACTGCGAACTGGTGCCGGCCTCCTGCACTCGGGCAATCGCGGTCGGTGCCAAGAAGTGCTGTCGGCGGTTGATGTCAGTAAGTGTGATCATTGCGTGCCCTCGCGCCACGAAACGGCGCATGTCTATTTCGTGGCGCGGATCAGTCCACGCGCAGGATCTTGGCAACGTTCCCCTTGGCCCGGCATACCAGTACAGCTGCCAGCAGGTAGAACGCAGTGTTGAACCAGGACGCATCCGCGAAATCATCATGCAGCACCATGCGGCCGATCAGGCTGACGCACTGCATGCCGGTGACAGCGCAGGCTGCCCACGCCATCAGCGATACGCTCAGCTTGTACCGAGCATCTGGGTATGGCCGGTAGCGCAGCCCGATCATCACGAAGATGACGGCACACAGCGCGGCCTGGATGACAGCAACCATTCAACCCTCCTTCCTGGCTCGCAGGCGGAAGACCCACTGCAGCCATGTCGGCATGCGGCCAGTCTGCATCCACTCCAGCAGGCCAGAGAATGTGACGACGCAGAGCACGCCGCATACGAAGGCGCTGAAGCCAGCGGTCTGGGTCCAGGCCCGGCCCATCAGTTCAGCTGCACCGAAGTAGCCGCCGATCCAGCCAGTGAGCAGATAGCCAACGCGGCGCCAGGTGCTCATGTCCTTGGCGAACACGACGTAGAAGAAAGCCCCGCCGAACGCGCCGACCAATGCAGCGAGATCCAGCTGGGGGAATGCAGCACCGAGGCTGACGCTGGCAAGTACGCCGGTCACTGCGAGGGCACCGGTACTTGGCTCGGCCATAAGCACTGCTCCAGAAACGCAAAAGCCCCGGCGTATGCCAGGGCTTTAAGGTGGTTGTCGGTGATGGTGGACTTGCTCTCGCGCACCTACCGCAAAGTAACACGAAAGATACGGACCGGGACCGGGGATGTCAAGCGGCCTCACGCCGAACTTCCAATGCACCATCAATCCAGGCCACGCCTGCCTTCCACAACTGCCGCGTCTTCTCCTCGCCGAAGCCAAGCTTCTTGCCCACGTCACGCAGAGAAGTATCCCGCGAGGTGTAGTACTTCATGATCACAGCCCCGCACTCGGCATAGCGCTTCAACAACCGACCAACCAGGCGGTCAACAAACAGCGCCTCGTCGTCCGTGATGATTGGGTCCAGAACAGTGTTCTCCCTCGATGCGCAGCACGACACGCCCGATCCCAGCACAACCCACCTGCCCCAATGCTCCAGCAGTTCCTCGGCACTTCGTTCCAAATGGCTCATGTCCTTCCCCTCAATCCCCGGTGTAGTTGGTGCCGCCGGCGCCGCGGCGGTTATTCGATTGGTACTGCGCATCTGGGCCCTCAGTGCGCGGTGGCTGCTGGCGATCAACCTGTTGCTCCAGCTCACGCACTCGCAGACCCAGCTGCGTTACAAGTTCTTCCAGCGGCAGCGGTCGGCCCGTCACCGCAGAGACCCACCCCGACGCATTGCACAGTCCGCAGGGCAGCTCATAGAAGACGCCCTTGATGACCGCTTTTCCTCGGCAGTCGTAGCACTGCGTCAGGACGATCCTTTCCTTCTTGAGCGCCGGGCCGTGGCTCTTGCTCATGCTTTCGAGCCCTCAACCTTCACGCAGCGGAACGTCTTGTTCCCCACATAGAAGCCACCCAGGCGCTCGCATTCGGCAGCGACCGTGTAATGAGCACGCAGCCAACCGATGTAGTAGGCCAGCAGCAGGCCCGATGCCTGGTATGCGAAGTCAGCAATGGTCATTTCGAATCCTCGCTAGTAACAAATTCAGTAAGACCGCTTGGAGCCTCGCCGCCCGTGGGCTGCACGCGATTCTGTGAAAATTCAAATAAGGTCTCTGTAAGGCCGTGAATGGCGGAAAAACCGATGCTGTCTAACCAGCCGTGCCACTTCTCCAAGGCTGCCCGGCGCTGCTGCATGGCTTGCGTGTGGATGTAGGTGCTGGCGATCTTGCCCAGCGAATGGTTGAGCAGCATCTCGCCGATGTGCCCGTCGATGCCGAGGTCGGTCCAGGTGCTGCGGGAGACCTTGCGCAGATCGTGACTGGTCCACGCGCCCTGCCCCAACCGGGTGAATACGTTGCTGGCCTGAGTCTCGCTCAACGGCAAGCCTCGACGATTCGGGAACAGGTAGGCGCCGCTGTAGCCTTGGCTCTGCTGCATGGCCCGGTAGCGGGTCAGCAGCGACTTGAGCTGGCTGGTCAGTGGCAGGCGGTGCTCGGTGCGGGTCTTGGTGTTGGCTGCCGGGATGAACCACTCGGACGCAGCCAGCGAGATGTCCGCCCAGCGCGCCATGCGGGTCTCGCCGATCCGGGTGCCATGGGCCAGCATCATGAGAGCCAGCATGGCACCGCCCGGGAAATCTTCGAAAGCCTTGGCCAGTTGCTGCATCAGCTCAGGCAGTTGCACGTCACGCAGTCGCGCTGCCTTGGGCCTGACACGGGCTTTGGTGAAATCCTTGAAGCGCATCCCGGCCATAGGGTTGCGCCCGATCATGCCGAGCGTGTGCGCCTGGCGGAAAGCGATCAGCAGCAGCGCGAAGATCTGCTGCAGGTAGGACAGCGACACATCGGCTTGGCACGGCCACATCAGCTGCTTGTCCAGCGATTCGGCGCTCACCTCGGCAATGGCCAGGCCGGACAGTCGTGGGCGCAGGTGCTGGGCCACGGCAGATCGGGCGCCGGCCTTGCGCTTGGTGGAGAGCGAGCGGTCGTCCAGCATCCGGTCGACATACCAGTCCAGCAGCTCACCTACGGTCGCCATGCCGGACACCGCCACCGGCGCCGCTGAGTCGCGCATTACCCGCCGCCGCAGCGTAGGCAGCTCGGCCAGCACATCGGCAACACTCAACTCCGGCCAATGGGCGATCGGCTCCCAACGCTTGCCGGTGACCATGTGCCAGGTGCCACGCTCGCGACTGGTCCAGAAACGCAGGTACAGGCCGGGGTGACGCGGGTCTCGCAGATCGCGCACCGACACATCGGCAGCCTGCCGGCGGATCTCGGCCTCGCTGAGTTTTACTGCTCGGGTCGCGCTCATGCGGCCACCGTGGCCGGCAACACCAGATACGCCCGCAGTTGCTCCATGGCATCGAAGTGCCCACGGCACACAATAGCCAGGTAGCCCTGGGCATTCAGCCGGCGAAGGCAGTCCTTCTGGCTGGTCGAGACCGGCGCAGGCTCCACGGTCGCCTTGAATTCGATGTACAGGCCGAAGTAGCCGCCGCGTGCCATCGGCAGCACCAAGTCAGGAATACCGGCCTTCACGCCCTGAGCCTTGAGCTTGGCGGCAACAGCCTTCACCCGATGTCCACCGTTCGGGACGTGGTAGATCAGCTCGAAAACCTCTGGGTAGCGCAGCTCAATCTCCCGCATCAGGGCGGCCTGCTCCTGCCCCTCTCGGTCGATTGGCTTGGCGAGGGGAGTTTTGGACTTGAACGGGCGGATGGCGGGCGGTTTCATGCGACGAAAACCCCCTCGTTGATCAGCAGCGAATGAGTGCGCATTACGCCCTCGGCGTGGTACTGGCGGGCGGTATCGCGGTCGACGGCCTTGCTGCGACCATCGCATGCGTCATGGCAGGCGCTGCAGGCCCAGGCACCCTGCAAGTCGTGCGGCTTGGAACCGACGCCGCAGGTGCCCGCCATGCGGTAGTGCGCCAGAACTGTCGTTTCAGGGTTGCCGTTGCAAACGCCCGGGATGCGCACCTGGCAATCCCGGCCGCGCGCGGCGTTGGTCAGTTTCGATTGCCGCATGGGCTGTCTTCTCCATGAAGATCAATGACGAGGTAAGTGCTCGGCCACAGCAGCTTGCCGTGGGCAGTAGCAATCTCCCTGCTGCCATAAAGCGCAATGGGCGGCGCGGGAGCGTCGGATAGTCCGAGCAGGTGGCTCTGGCAGTAGAGGGCGTAGCGGTAGGTGGACGGATCAGGAGCGAGGAGCGTGCTCATACCGACTCCTTGCCGCGGTGGGATTCCCACTCGAAAGGCACCACCACCCCGCCACCCTCGCGGAGACGGTCGTAGCAGCGTTCGCCCATGGCGTGCCGCAGCTGGCCGGGCTCCAAATTGGAGATCACCACAGTGGGGCGCATCTGCTCGTAACGGCCGTTGATGATTGAAAACAGGGTGGTCAGCTCAAATTCGCTCGGTTGCTCCTTGCTCACGCCGACCTCATCCAGCACCAGGAGCGAAGGCTCGATCAGGCTCGCCAGAATGTCGGCTTCGGACTGCTCGCTGTTGCGGTCGTAGGTCGCGCGGATGGCTTGCAGGATCGCACCCACGGTCCGGTAGACGGCTGTCGCTGACGTGTTGCGCATCAGGTCGTTGGCCATTCCAGCACCCAAATGGGTCTTGCCGGTACCGACCTTGCCCAACAGCATCAGGCAGCGCCCGGTACGCTCGATCTCCTCGAAAGCGGCCACGTAGCGCGAGCAGTAGGCCAGGGCTTTGCGCTGCCCTTCGTG
This sequence comes from Pseudomonas sp. 1121_17, assembly GCF_052850745.1. Classification (NCBI taxonomy): domain Bacteria; kingdom Pseudomonadati; phylum Pseudomonadota; class Gammaproteobacteria; order Pseudomonadales; family Pseudomonadaceae; genus Pseudomonas; species Pseudomonas sp. 1121_17. Next base: position 665,958 of record NZ_VXCX01000001.1, on the reverse strand, counting down.
CTCAACGCGGTAGTTGGACAGAGTGCGGTCGGCGAAGCGCTTCGGGATCAGCGCCGAACCCAGCTTGCGGGTCATGGCCTCGCGCTTCAGGCGGGTTTCCTCGGCCTGCTGCTTCGCCTCTCGCTCGGCAATGGCGGCCTTCTCGCACTCAGGGCAACGACCTACGATTTCGCGACCCATCAGCACGGTCACGCGCTGCTCAAAGTCGCCGTGATGCTCGCAGTGTGCAGGCTGGACACGGAAACCGGCGGCATTCCGCACGTCGGACATGGTGATCACCGATTCAGATCGCATATACGCCCCCCTCGAGTTCGGTCAGGCCGTCGGTGTAGTCGCGGTCGCTGAAGCCGTGGTGGCGGCTGTTGGGGCTGGCTTTGGCAGGCAACTGGGCGCAGATGCGCTTGGTCACCCACTCAACTTCGAAGCCTCGCCAACCGTTCTCGACGGCGATCTCCAGAGCCTGGGCAGGCTGAATTCCGAACGCCTTGCACTGCTCCAGCTTGGAGTTCAGGGTGGCCCAGATCCTGGCGGTCACCGGGGCCTTGGCGGCTTTGCGGACTACGAGGTAATCAGCGATCAGTGATTCGTCCAGGCCATGCGGGTTGTCGGCCAGCATGGCGGCCTTCCCGAAAGGCGCCTTGCGGTCAGCCTTAGCCGGTGCCGGCGGTTCATCGCTGGGGGGGCATGTAATATCTTCCGTAGGAAGATTTACATAGGGGGTTAGATTCTTAGAATAAAGAAGGGACTCGGCGGTTTTGGTCTGTTTCGACTCTTCGCCGATTCGGACCACCTGGGCCGACTCGGCTGTTTTGGTCTGTTTCGGATCAACGTACACCCAGTCTTTCGGGTCATTCACGCCGATGTCACCTCGAGCACCGCCGTCTCTGAACAACACGCGGCGGCGCAGGAGGCTGGAGACCGCCTTCGAGACAGTGTCAGGATGTGCGTGGATGGCTTTCGCGATGTCGGTAGCCGGGATGCGCTGGGCACCTGCACCGAAGTTGATTGTGGCCTTGGCCACGTACAGCACAATCTTCATCTCCCGAGCAGGGAGATCGATGGCAAGCAAGCCATCCATGAGCTGGTTGTCCATCCGGGTGAACCCCCTGGACTTGTCAAGTGGGACGATATTTGTCATGCTCAAATCCGTATAAGTGCTGTAGAGAAAGCCGCCCTGCCAGGCGGTTTTTTTTCGTCTGCGATTTAGGTACTGGATGGATCAGCAGGTGTTTCTTTGATCTGGCATACAGCGGCGGGCGACTGCATCATTAACCCATCGCCGCTAAGCAGCATGATTCGCAAGGGTTGGCCTTAGCTCTATGGCCCTGACCTTTCCCTTTGTGATTACCTCGGCGCGGATTGCAACCTCAGCGCTTACGCCATGAACCCCGCGAAACCATCCGCTCACGGTTCCCTGCTTGACCCCTAACGCGTCGGCAGTAGCTTGCTGAGAACCGAAGTGGTCGATTAATTGCTGAATGGAACTCTTCATGAACCACCGCCGAAATAAAGGTATACCTCTATGCTAGGCCAAAGGCATACCTTTTTGCAAGATCAAAGGCAAGCCTTTATCTTCACGCCCATGGAACTCAAAGACCGTCTTAAACAGGCTAGGAAGCACGCCAAAATATCCCAGGTGCAGCTGGCCGAGCGCGCAGGAATAGCGCAGTCATCTATCTCTGAGATTGAGCGTGGATTGACTCGAACCAGCGGACACTTGGTTAAATTCGCGACCATATGCGGCGTCAGTCCTGTCTGGCTCTCTGAGGGTGCAGGCCCAATGCTGTCTGCACAGAAATCAAACGTAGAGCCTGGCCCTCCTATCCTTTCTACGACCAGAAGGATCGACATAGTGGGGACAGCGCAGTTAGGGCCCGAGGGATACTGGGTAGGCCTAGACATCGGCGAAGGCTGGGTCGAAACGTACTCGAGAGACGAGGACGCCTATGCATTGCGCTTGAAGGGTGACTCAATGGCGCCAGCAATCCGAAATGGATGGGTTGCGATCTGCGAGCCAAACCACAGGCTTGTGCCGGGTGAGTACGTAATGGTCACCACGACAGATGATCAGAGCATGGTCAAAGAACTGCTCTTCGAAAACGAAGATGGCGTGAGCCTGATGTCAGTCAATGCAGCCTATGGCGAGCGCCGCACGATCCCTTGGAGTGAGATATCCAAGATCCACTACGTGGGGAATATCTTAGCGCCTTCCAAAGTCTTGGGGCGTTACTAAAGTCGACTTTCAAGGAGGAACCAGTGAGAAAAATTGCTTATGCTTTGGCTGCTTTCGTGACCATCGCGGGTTGCGCGCAGCAACCGAAGAAGCCTGACCTGACTGCTGCAGAGATGACACCGACCCCAATATGCAAAGGGGAAGAGCAGTGCTCTAGGATGTGGGCGAGAGCCATTGACGGCATCCAGATGGTTACGCGCATGAGGGTGATGAACGCTAGCGATACGTTCATACAGACCTTCCCGACCTCTAAAGTTGGCTTCATGAATGGCCAGGTCATCAAGCAGAGTCTCGGCGACGGAAAATACGCAATCAAGGCTTCGATTGACTGCGGGATACACAGTTGGTGTGACAACATGAGGAACAGAGGGGTCAGCGTTTTCAATGCCAAGGTGCAGGGGTTCGAGCCCCGAGTCGAATAGCACTAGTTATCCCCAACAAAAAGCCCGCTCCGAGCGGGCTTTTTATCGCCCCACTGAAAAAATAAAGGTATACCTGTTGACTCAAAATAAAGGCTACCCTATATTTCAGCCAGACAGACGCCCCCTTGAAACGATTTTGAGTTGGCGGCTACCGCTCTTTACACAACCAGACGTGACCACCTCGACGCACCCAGGCCATCACCTGGGTCGGGACAAGCTAAGTCGTCGACCATGCAGCCTCTGGATAGCTGCCGGACTCCGCCATCGGAGGACGCCAAACCATGCAGCCAGCCGGGAAGAACACCGAACACGAAATGTGTGACCCGGCCAGGTGGGGATAGCCGCGGCAACGGCATGGGGCGGAAGCAAGATTTCACTGGCTGGCCTTGGCGACAAGGCCAGACGGGAAATCAACCAGGAGCAAAGCTATGAAGCGCGCGGAATATGAAGATCTTGAAGGTTATGCAATGGCGGTCCTCATCGGCTTGCTGAGTCAAGGAGGGACTGACCACAGCGTGGCACCAGCCAAGGCGTTCGATATCGCCGAGGCATTCCAGCAAGAAAAGCTGAAGCGTATCGGCGAAAAGCCACCGTTCGACTGCTGAACAACCAGCGCCGCGTCAGCCTGACGATAACTGCCCGATCTACCTGGTTCCCCATCACCAGGCTGCATCGGTCGTGGCGTTCGCCCTCCCCTTGGTCCGGGAGGTAACGGCAGCGAGCGTCACGACCAATGCAGCCCACCGAGAGACACTTCATGGAAACGATCACCTGCGGCTCATGGATTGGCCAGCTCGGCAAGGCGCTGGCTCCCCGCGAGCTCGAAGCAATCCTGTGGGTGGCCCAAGGCCTCACCACCAAAGAGATCGCCCGCCAGATGACGGTCAGCCCGGGCACCGTGGCCAACCGCATCGAGGCCGCGCTGTTCAAGCTGGAAGCCGGCAGGCGCATCGAAGCCGTCACCAAGGCAATGCGCCAACAGATCATCAGCCCGCTCTGCATCCTGCTGGTCGGGATCATGGCCATGCACTCAGCAGTTAACGACGGCGACCCCATCCGACGCGATCGCCGCGCACCCGAGCGCCGCACCGCCCAAGTTCGAATCGTTCGCAGGGCTGAGGCCTTCGAACTTCACGCCTGACCCACCGAGGATCACCCATGCAAACCATCATGCATCCTGCGTTTCAGGAAAAGCTGGCTGTGCTCGCGGCTCTGCTTGAGTACAGCCGCACGCTGCGGGCCGAGACCCGCGCGAAGATCGGCGCGCCGAGCTACCAGGTGGTCAGCAAAGGACCGGCTTGGGATGTAGTCGACATGGCCACCGACTCGGTGCTGGGCTTCGCATTCAGCTATCAGGCCGCTCTGCGTTTCGCCTCAGCGATGGAGGCCGGCGCCGCCAGCAAGAGAGGCCTGCAGTGATTGGCCAAAACATTCCGGATCAGCGCCAGATCGCTCGCGACTGGCTGAGTTCGAGCGTTGATAGCTTTATCGTTCATGGCGGAGCGATTGAGGTGCTGCCTGGGGCCGGGAATGTGCCGCTGCCCGCCCGCCGCGAACCTGGCCAGCTCGGCGATGCTGCCCAGAAGCCCGTCAACAAGAAGACGGCCGCTCGCCTCAAGCGGATTGCAGAGATTCGCGAACTCGCCAAGACAATGACCTATGCCCAGGCAATGGCTCACACCGGCATATGCCAGGGCGTTCTGGTGCGTTATGCCGCTGACGGAGGCTTCAAATTCCAGCCTGACCCCCGGCGGGGAAAGGGCAATCTCGGCAGAAAGCTCAGTGACCCCATTGAGGACAGGAGAAAGGCCGAGAAGCTCGTTGCCTACCGCGACGCGGGCCTGAAAAGGAAAGACGCCATCGAGCTGCTGGGGATCTCCTACAAGCAGCTATCTCGAATCCTGCGGGAATTCAACCTCACTTTCCCTACGACCGCCGAGAAGAAGGCGAAGCGAAAGCTATGAAACGAATCACCGCGCGCGTCCGGCACGGCCGGCGCCAGCAGCACATAAATCTGCCGCCCAGCGGCTTGGGAGGTATCGAACATGGCGAAATCGCCAGCCCTGCGCAAGCAAGAACAGCGCGAGCGGGACAAGCTCTCTGCGGAGGAGCGAGAAGCCCGATTGCTGTCACGCCGCATTGTCACGGACCTTTACCACAACACTGACAGCGCGCTTAAGCGAGTGATGTCCCGCGCCGAGATCGAAGAAGACCAGGACATCATCACTCGCCTGATCCACGGTGCCGACCGCCTCACGGACAAGCAGCTTGCAGCGCTAATAAAGCTTTCGTGACTGCTCGCCGTGACATCAAACCCCATTTCCACCATGCCGCATCCGGCCACGGAGGGCGGCGCATGCATGGAGAAAGCCATGAGCACCAGCTACCACTACAAGACCACCTGCCCGGCCGTGCTCGAAGCCGTGCGCGCCTGGGATGAGAAACTCAAGGCCTTCCACTTACAGCGCGAGGCGATGACCAAGATCTTCGGCGGGCCAGGCTCCCCGATGTACAGCGGAAACGACAAGTACGTCGGCGGCGTGAAGATCAGCGCCAGCCGGGATCTGGATGTGCACTGGTGTCGGCCGGATGATCACGGTTACAGATCGCTGCGCACCGCCGCGAAGATCCCAAAAGGCACAGCCAAGGAGGCTAGGCCTGCAATCAAGGCTGAGCATGACCGACTCAAGGCTCTTTGGCTCGAGCACTGCCCGGCACGAATCAGCGCCGATGAAACATGGAAGGCCATAGGCCTGGACTGGGGAACGATCTGGCTCAGCGGTGGGGTGTTCTTCGAGCTAGACGGCACTGTGTACCTGCACCTCGGATTCAAGCTCAGCGATGACGGCGACCAGGTCGAAGGCGCCACGGAGATCATGGCAAGCGAGCTTGAAGCTGCGCGCCAGCAAATCCTCCAGCAACGCAAAGCCGCCTGACCCGCGCTGCCCGCCAGCGCCTTCCATGGTCCTTTAAACGATACGCATCCGTTCCGGGTCAGCACGCATGTACTGAATCCACCGATCCTGGTCCCCACGATCAGCGAAATAAACGATTACTTGCGGGATCAACCACCGCGCTGCATCTAGCAGCAGTGTCGATGAACCACTCGGAGCGCCTTTTTCATAGATGTATCGCAGCCCCATGAAGGTATCTTGCTTCAGCTCGAACAGTTCCTCTAGAGCGGCCAGGCCCAACGCCTCCGCTGCGTGCAAAGGTACGAGCTTGTAGAGCTGCCACAGATTATGGCCTCCCCTGAAACCAGGCTGTCGGGCGCTGTACTGCTGCATGACTGTTCCTTTCCTCTCGTTCTCCACAGGAATAGCCAACAGACTCTTCAGCGTTAACTCAATCGACAAGGCGGCGTTCACTTCACTCTCAAAAGTGAGTCCCTCCCTATTAAGCAACGCAGCTGCCCTTGCATAACGATGCGCTGACTCCAGTACCCATCCAGCCATTGTCCACCTCCGCGCGAATGCCAGTTAACGCACCTCGAGCATAAATTTATCACGCCTCCCCGGCGAGGGCGGCGCCTGCAATGGAGGCAGCATGAAGCCCATCCCCCGCTCCTACTCCCGGCCCCGAGTCGGCATGCCCCAGTTCACGCTATCCAATGTATGCGACGAGTGCGGCGGTAGTCGCGCCCACGGCAACCACAAGGCCTGCTCGAAGAAGCGACAGGCAAGGTATCAATCGGAGAATCGAGCATGAGCAATAACCAGATGGTCCTAGCGCCGCGCGAGCTGCTGGAGCGGCTCGACCTCGGAAAGAACACGGCGGTGGCCATGGCTGCGCTGCCGGAGTTGCGCGAGCTACTCGCCAAGCCAGCCGAGCAGCACCAGGGCGAGCCGGTGGCGCTGCCCGAGCGGCGTGACGAAATGACAGCAGACTGGAGAGATGATCCCGGCGCAGTGCAATGGAACGCCTGCCTTGACGAAATCGCCAAGCTTGGCCCGCTCTACACCCGTCCGGCGCAGGGTGAGCCGGCGTTTTGGATGTATGAAATGGACGGCCATATGGGGCCGCACGTTTACACTAAGACCCGTTGGCGCGAGTGCAAAGAGCCATTTACGGAGACGGCGCTCTACACCCGCGCCGATCCTGCCGAGGTTGGCGAAATCAAAAAGCACAACGCCGAACTACTGGGAGAGGTAGACACGCTGACTGCCGAGGTTGAGCGGCTGCGCGCCGAGAATCAAAGTCTGCGCAAGACTCTGCCGAATTCTACCACTGAGTTGGTAGACCTGCGCGCCCAGCTGGCCGAGGCGCAACAACAATACCGCGATGAACTGGGCAAGCGGCTTGCAGGTGAGGTGAAGTCCGAAGCCAAGCTGGCCGAGCGGGATGCGCTGCTTCGCAAGCTGGCAGCAGACCCAGGTGGCTCTATCCGTCACTACATCAACAGTATCGACGCCGCCCTGTCCGCCAGCGCAGAGCCGAGACCCGTTATCGCTTGGCATGTAGGCGGCAACGGTTATGACCGGATCTGCTTCGAGAAGCCAGACGATCTACCGGGACGCCCTTGCATCCAGGCCATCCACGACCAGCGCCAGCTGATTGACCTGCTCAAGCGCTACGACCTGCGCGACGAAGATGTGCCGCCCGATGAGCGGGGACACGGCATCCCGGGCACATCATTTCAGCGCCTGAACGCCCTTGCCAACGAGGGCGAGTAAGCGACGCGCCGCAAAGAGCACATCTGTACTCCACCCCGGCGTAACCCCTCTCCCCTCTATTTCGAAGCGGCGAGGCGGTCAGTTGCAGGAGCACCTTCAGTTGCTATACGGCGAGCAAGCCCCACGCCCCAGGCCAATGCTCTGGTCATCGACTCGCCCGGCCGTGAATTGAACGCCTCTTCATGCAGCGCCTGCCCGCCCGGGGAGTAGACGCCAATAAACATCTGGGTACTGCCAGTGCGCGACAACCTGACCTGCACGTCTATGAATGTGCCGTCATCAAGGGTCTCGTCATGGGTCCGATGATGAAGCGTAGGGTCCGCCCACTCCCAGAAAACGTCGCCTCTAATTCTCATGTCGTTCTCCTACGACTTTGGTCTTGTGAGTGTTACTCGACCATAGCGCTACCCCTGACGTTATCAACTGGTAATGGCCGAAGTCTGATCTGAATCAGACAACCGGCTTAAAAACTTGTACCCGAATCAATAATTTGTACAACTTTCTGCCGCGATATGGCGGCCAAGGAATGCCTGTGTCCGAAGTAGACGAACACGATCTCGAACTTCTCAAACTGGCCGCTAAGGCCGCACGCCTTGAGATTGAACCATGCACCTGCCGCGATCGAAAGTGGCCTTTCCGCCTGAAGGGTCAGTCGGGTGTGAGTGCTCACTGGAACCCGTTGATCAACGACGGCGACGCACTGCGGGTGGCCGTATTGATGGGCCGCGGTGATCGCCTGGGCATCCAGATCCACATCGTCGAGCCGTTCGACGGCGACACGGACGCGTACACCGTTGTGGATGCTGAGCGCTTTGGTGAGTTCGACATCTACCACGGCGATGATCCATTCCGGGCCACTCGCCGGGCAATCGTTGAGGCTGCCGCAGCGATCGGGAGCAGATCATGACCCGCCTCGCCCTCTGCCTCCTGCTGCTGGCCACCGGCGCCAGCGCTGAGCCCCTGCCATGGGGCGTCGAAACCTTCCACGACGACGAGCGCGGCGTCACCTGCTGGTACACCGCCACGGGGCTGAGCTGCATTCCTGACAGCCAGATCAAGCGCAAGACCAGGCAACAGGCCGGCAACGAGCGCCAGCTCTCCCCGCACGAAAAAGATTCAGGACCTACACCCGCACTGGCGCCTGGGCGCTGGATTGATGAGAGGTATGAGCTGTGAACAATAGTTGGCACGGTAAATCCATCCCGCCCGAAGGGACCATTTGCGAGTACAACTCAAACTGGGCGCACGCGGCGAACTTCGAGAGCTGGCACAAGGTGCGCGTTGTCTTCTTGTCCGATTGCACCTATGTCGTGCGGCGTGAAGACCAGGTGGCTGGTGAGATCACTGAGCTGTGCGGTATGGCATCAATTTTCGAGGCTAAGCGCTTCCGCCCCTTCATCACACCCGAAGAAATCGCGGCCGGTGAAATAGAGACGATCTTCAACTGGATGGTTAACCGGGACAGTGAGCGAGGGCTTCTCGGCATCGCGGAGGACCTGCACGCTGATGGGTACCGCAGGAAGCCGCCGCAGCCGCCCGAGGAGAAAGTGTGTTCCTGTCCGATTGGCGACGGCTCACTGCGCTGGCCGTGCCCGGTTCATCCTCCCGCGGAGAAGCAGCAATGATCGAGCAATTCACTCTCAATGAGCTGGAGGCGGCTCTGAAGGGCCGAGCCATCCCAGGCGACCTGCGCTGCGGCGAATCCATCGCCCAGTACCTGCACCGCGAGATCCAGAGCCTTGCAAAAGAGCGCGACAATCTCCGCGAAGACCCCGATGCCATGCTCGAAGCCGGCGCCCACCTGCTGTAACCCCTCCCCCTACTACTCAAGCCCGCCGACATGCGCGGGCACGGAGAGCTATTGCCATGACCAAAGAAGAATTGGCCGCCCAACTGACCGGCCTCGAGTACCCAACACGCATACCTGGTTCGCTGATCGTCGCAGCACAGAGCGCTGGCTTGGTGATCCTCTGCGGCGCCAGCGACGACCTGATGGAGTTCTACGGCGCCCGCCGCGAGGAGATCGGCTGCTACGACGGCGGTACTGCCTTCGTTGACGCAGATGGCGTGCTGCCCGACCGGGACTGCTTGGATGGCGATGAAGAAATTGCCGAGTACGTGCAGCGCCATAAATCAGCCAAGGCGATCGAGGCGCTGTGGTGCAAGGAGGACGGCTACAGCTGGACCTACAAGACCGACATCCCGCATGCGACCTTCGAAGTCGTTGAAGACGGACAGCCCTACTGCCGCGGGATCGTGTTCGCGCTGGCGGAGCTGGCCTGACCACTAACCTGCCGCCACTGGTGGCGTGGAGACCATCCCATGGAAACCGAGATCCTTTCGGACGAAGAGCTGGTCGAGTTGACCGGCTACAAGGCCAGGGGCTACCAGCGCCGCTGGCTCGAAGAGCGAGGCTGGGTATTCGTTGAAACCCGAAGCGGGCGGCCTTTGGTTGGTCGCCACTACGTCCGCATGAAGCTGGGCGTGACCCTTGAAGTGGTGTCGATGAAGCCACCGCCGCCAGCCGCCCCAGCGTGGACACCAGACATTTCGAAGGTGAGGTGAAATGCGCCCAAGGAGCACCGAGAATAGGGACTTGCCGCCGGGTGTTTACCGGCGCAAGCGAACCAGCAAGAGCAAGAAAAACCCGGGAAAGGCGTGGGTCAGCTACTACTTCCGCGATAAGGAAGGGAAGGAAATCCCGCTGGGCACCGACCTGAGCTTGGCGAGATTGAAGTGGGCAGAACTGGAGGCGAAGGAGAAACCGAAGGACCTAGTCACCATGGGCGCAATCTTCGATCGGTATGAGCGCGATGTCATCCCGAAGAAGGCGCCGCGCACTCAGAAGGACAACCTGGCTGAGATTCGCCAGCTTCGTAGTTACTTCGAAAAGGCGCCAATCGACGGGATTACGCCAGCGCACGTGGCGAAGTATCGCGACGCTAGGACAGCGCCGGTCCGGGCGAACCGCGAAATTGCCACCCTGTCGCACATATTCAACATCGCTCGGGAATGGGGACTCACCACAAACGAGAACCCGTGCCAGGGGATACGCAAGAACAAAGAGGTTCCACGGGACTTCTACGCGAACGACTCGATCTGGAACGCGGTATATGCGAAGGCTGTGGGTGAGCTGAAGGACGCCATGGACTTGGCGTATCTGACGGGCCAGCGTCCGGCGGACGTGCTGGTGATGAGGCGGGACGACATCGAGGGCAATGCTCTCGGCGTAAAACAGCAAAAGACCCACAAGAAGCTGCGGATCATGTTGGAAGTTGATGGCGTGGAGAGCAGCCTAGGCGCCCTGATCAGGAAGATGCTGGAGCGCAACCGATCGCATGGCTCGCCGTACCTGCTCCTCACAGATACCGGCAGACGGGTCACGGCGCCGATGCTTCGCCATCGCTGGGACGATGCCAGGGAGCAGGCGGTCAAGGCAGCAGTCGCTGCCGGCGACCAGGTGTTGGCAGGCAGGATCAGCCAGTTCCAATTCCGCGACATTCGCCCAAAGGCGGCGTCCGAGATCACCGATGTCGACCACGCCAGCCTGCTACTGGGACACACCAAGGGCGACATCACCGAGCGGGTTTATCGCCGAGTCGGAGCACTCGCCAAGCCCACCAAATAAAGAAAGTTTCGGAAGCGCTTCCGAAATAAACCATCTTCAATAGTGTTTTCACAGGTCGGTTTTACCTACCCCAGAAAAGCAAAAAGCCCTGAATAATCAGGGCTTTGAATATGGCGGAAGCGTAGAGATTCGAACTCTAGGATAGTTGCCCATCGACGGTTTTCAAGACCGTTGCCTTAAACCACTCGGCCACGCTTCCGTATACAGCGGGCGCCATAATACCGTAATGAAACACGCTGTCAAACTCTCTGTGTCGCGGCCTGCGGTGGCTCTGGTATGCTCTCAGCATCCATAGGTTTCTACCCACAGGAGTGTCGCCATGCGCGAACAGGATTATGCCCTACAACACGGCCAGCAGGCCGATCAACTGGAGGTCAGCAAGGTCCTGCGTAACACCTACAGCTTGCTGGCGCTTACTCTCGCATTCAGCGGTCTGATGGCGTTCGTTGCGCAGCAGATGCGTGTCGGCTACCCGAACATCTTCGTGGTGCTGATCGGCTTCTACGGCCTGTTCTTCCTCACTGCCAAACTGCGTGACTCGGTCTGGGGCTTGGTGTCGACCTTCGGTTTGACCGGCTTCATGGGCTTCATTCTTGGCCCGATCCTCAACCGCTACCTCGGCATGGCCGGTGGTGCGGAAGTGGTCAGCTCGGCGTTTGCCATGACTGCACTGGTGTTTGGTGGTCTGTCGGCCTACGTGCTGATCAGCCGTAAAGACATGAGCTTCCTCAGCGGCTTCATCACTGCTGGCTTCTTCGTCCTGCTGGGCGCGGTGGTTGCGAGCTTCTTCTTCCAGATCAGCGGCCTGCAACTGGCAATCAGCGCTGGTTTCGTGCTGTTCTCGTCGGTCTGCATTCTGTTCCAGACCAGCGCGATCATTCACGGCGGCGAGCGCAACTACATCATGGCGACCATCAGCCTTTATGTATCGATCTACAACCTGTTCATCAGCCTGTTGCAGCTGTTCGGCATCATGGGTCGTGATGACTGATCGTTGATTGACCGGTAACGCAGAAAAGCCCGCTTCGGCGGGCTTTTTTGTGGTCGACGTTTGGCGGCGGCCGACATCACCAGCCCTATCCCACCAGGGATAGGGCTGAAGCGCTGCATTTAGGCTACCCGAATCGGTCAGCGGACCTTAGAATGCGCTCCTTTTTTCTTCCGGGGCAGCTACCCATGAGTTCGATCGAACAAGGGCCCGGCGCGGCAGCGCCTGACAATGAACTGGTCCTTGGCCTGGAGGACAAGCCGCGGCCGCTGATTGCCATGCTCGCTGCCCTGCAGCATCTGCTGGCGATCATCGTGCCGATCGTTACCCCGGGCCTGTTGATCTGTCAGGCGCTGGGCGTTTCAGCGCGGGATACCAACCTTATCGTATCCATGTCGCTGGTGATTTCGGGGATTGCCACCTTTGTTCAGTGTCGGCGCTTCGGGCCGTTTGGTGCGGGGCTGTTGATCGTACAGGGCACCAGCTTCAACTTTGTCGGGCCGTTGATTGCCGGTGGTGCGTTGATGGTCAAGCAAGGCACGCCGGTTGAGGGTGTGATGGCGGCGATCTTTGGTGTGGTGATTGCCGGCTCCTTCGTCGAGATGGGCGTGTCGCGCATTCTGCCGTTCATCAAACGCCTGATCAGCCCGTTGGTGACCGGCATCGTGGTGCTGATGATCGGTCTGACCTTGATCAAGGTCGGCTTGATCAGCATGGGCGGTGGCTTCACGGCGATGGCCAATGGCACTTTTGCCAACGGCGATAACCTGCTGCTGTCGGGGGTGGTGCTGGCGATCATTGTGCTGCTCAACCGCATCCCGGTGGTGTGGATGCGCAGCTGCGCCATCGTCATCGCACTGGCGGCGGGCTATGCCCTGGCCGGTTACATGGGCCGGCTGGACTTTACCGGCATGCATGAGGCGGCACTGTTCCAGGTACCGACGCCGCTGCACTTTGGCCTGAGTTTCTCGTGGGCGTTGTTCATTCCGATGCTGGTGATCTATCTGGTGACGTCGCTGGAAGCCATAGGTGACGTAACGGCGACCAGCAAGGTCTCGCGTGAACCGGTCGAAGGCACGGTGTGGATGCAGCGGATCAAGGGTGGCGTGCTGGTCAACGGCGCCAACTCGCTGCTGGCTGGGGTGTTCAATACCTTCCCGAGTTCGATCTTTGCGCAGAACAATGGCGTGATTCAACTGACCGGGATTGCCAGCCGCCACATTGGTATCTGGATCGCTGCCATGCTGGTATTGCTGGGGTTGTTCCCAACCGTTGCCGGGGTGATTCAGGCAGTGCCGGAGCCGGTGCTGGGTGGCGCGGCGATGGTGATGTTTGGCGCCGTTGCTGCTTCGGGGATCAATATCCTCGCCAGCACGCGGCTGGACCGGCGTGCCCTGCTGATCATCGCGGTATCGCTGGCCTTGGGCCTGGGCGTGGCGCAGGTGCCGGAGTTTCTTGCGCACATGCCGTCGGCGCTGCGTAACGTGCTGGAGTCGGGCGTGGCCACCGGTGGCATCTGCGCGCTGGTACTGAACTGGTTCTTGCCCGAGAGCAAGGCGCAACAGTGAGCATTGCCCCGCCGGTAGCGGTGGCGGGGTTGTTTTGCTTTATCATGGCCGGATCACGTTGCAAGAGCCTCCCATGAAATTCGCCATTGCGGTTTTTTCCCCGGCCCATGCGCCCTCCTCGCGTCGCGCCCTGCGCTTCGCCGAGGCGGCGCTGGCCGGCGGGCATCAGATTGCCCGACTGTTCTTCTATCAGGACGGGGTGCACAGCGCCTCGGCCAACGTTGTCACGCCGCAGGATGAACTGGACGTGGCTGCGCAGTGGCGTGCGTTCATCGAAGGCAATCAGCTCGACGCGGTGGTGTGCATCGCTGCCGCCCTGCGCCGCGGCGTGCTGGATGCCACCGAAGCCAACCGCTACCAGCGCCCTGCCGTGAACCTGCCGGCACCCTGGGAGCTGTCAGGGCTGGGCCAGTTGCACGAGGCGGCGCAGGTTGCCGACCGTCTGGTCTGTTTTGGAGGCGATTGAAGTGGCCAAATCCTTGTTGATCATCAGCCGCCAGGCACCGTGGAGCGGCCCGTCCGCACGCGAAGCGTTGGACATCGCTCTGGCGGGCGGCGCCTTTGATCTGCCGCTGGGCATGCTGTTCATGGATGACGGCGTGTTCCAGCTCGCCGCTGCCCAGCAGCCAGCCTCGCTGCAGCTCAAAGACCTCGCCGCCAACCTCCAGGCGCTGCCGATGTTTGGCGTAGAAAAGCTGTTCGTCTGTGCCCACAGTGTGGCTGAACGCGGCCTGGACCCGGCCAGCCTGAGCTTGCCGGTCGAGGTGCTGGATGATGCAGCGCTGGCGGCATTGATTGGCCGTTATGACCAGGTGGTAACGCTCTGATGACGACCCTGCATGTAATCAGCCACTCGCCCTTTGGCGACAATCGCCTGGCCAGCTGCCTGCGTTTGCTCGGTACCGATGACGCCATCCTGCTCTGCGGCGATGCGGTTTACGCACTGCGCGCAGGCACCGCGCCGCAGCAACTGCTGCAAACGGCACGGTTGCAGCACCGCCTGTTCGCCCTCGCTGAGGATGCCCAGGCGCGTGCCATCGACAGCACCTTGGCCGAAGCGGTGGACTACCCCGCCTTCGTCGAGTTGTCGTTGCGCTTCGACAAAGTGAACAGCTGGCTATGAACGCATTGACTGTCGGCGAGCATCACATCGCTCTGGACAAGGACGGCTTTCTGCTCGACCTGCAAGACTGGTCCCCCGCCGTCGCCGAGGCTCTGGCCGAGCGCGAAGGTATCGCGCTCAGCCCCGAGCACTGGGAAGTGCTCGAGGTGCTGCGCGGGTTCTATCAGGAGTACCAGCTGTCACCGGCCACGCGCCCGCTGATCAAGTACACCGCGCTCAAGCTGGGCGTGGAAAAAGGCAACAGCCCGCACCTCAACCGCCTGTTCAATGGCACTCCCGCCAAACTTGCCGCCAAGCTGGCGGGCCTGCCCAAGCCGACCAATTGCATATGACCGAGCCACTCCCCGAACCGCGCCCGCTGACCCTGCACACCCCTGCCGAGCACCCGTTCGCCGAATTCGTGCGCATCCTCGGCAAAGGCAAGCGCGGCGCCCGCGGCCTGAGCCGTGAAGAAGCCCGTGCGGCGATGACCTTGCTGCTTGAAGGCAAGGTCGAGGACACCCAACTGGGTGCCTTTCTCATGCTGCTGCGGCACAAGGAAGAAAGCGCTGAAGAGCTCGCCGGCTTCACCGAAGCCCTGCGCGCGCACCTGCAAGCCCCGCAGATCGCGGTCGATCTGGACTGGCCGAGCTATGCCGGCAAGAAGCGTCACCTGCCGTGGTACCTGCTGGCGGCCAAGTGTCTGGCAGGCAACGGCGTGCGCATCATGCTCCACGGCGGCGGCGCGCACACCGCCGGGCGTATGTATACCGAACAGTTGCTCGGCCTGCTGCAGATCCCGCTGTGCCGAGACTGGGCATCGCTGGCTCGCACCCTGAATGATCAGCAACTGGTGTTCTTCCCACTGCAGGACTGGGCGCCGCAGTTGCAGCGCATGATCGACCTGCGCAACACCCTTGGCCTGCGCTCGCCGATCCACTCTCTGGCGCGGGTGCTCAACCCGCTGGCGGCGCGCTGCGGCCTGCAAAGCATCTTCCACCCGGGCTATCAGGCCGTACACCGCGAGGCCAGCCGCCTGCTCGGCGATCACGTAATTGTGATAAAGGGCGATGGTGGCGAGATCGAGATCAACCCGGACGTGGCCAGCCATCTGTACGGCGCCAGCGGCGGCGAGAATTGGGACGAGGAATGGCCCGCCATGAGCGCCCAGCGCCATGTCAAACCGGCCACCCTGCAACCCGAGCACCTGCTGGCGGTCTGGCGCGGCGAGGCGCAGGACAGCTACGGCGAAATGGCCGTGGTCGCCACCATGGCGCTGGCCCTGCGTGGCCTGGGCAAGGATCGCGATCAGGCCTTTGCCGACGCGCAGCGGTTCTGGGCGGATCGCAACAAGATCGACTAATTCGATAGATACCACGCAGTCTTTGCGCTATTTATCCGAACGCTAGTCCCTAGACTGGGCTCCAAAGACAAATCACTTTTGTACAAGGAGCTCAGCATGGGCCTTTTGATTGACGGTCGCTGGCATGACCAGTGGTACCAGACCAGCAAAGACGGCGCGTTCCAGCGCGAGAACGCCCAACGGCGCAATCAGCTGCCCAAGGCCGAAGCCGGTCGCTATCACCTGTACGTGTCACTGGCCTGCCCGTGGGCGCACCGCACGCTGATCGTCCGCGCGCTCAAAGGCCTTGAGCCGTTGATCGATGTTTCGGTGGTGAGCTGGCTCATGGGCGAGCACGGCTGGACCTTTGATCAGCAGCAAGGCTCCAGCGGTGATTACCTCGATGGCCTGCAGTATATGCACCAGCGCTACACCCGCGACGACCCCAGCTATACCGGTCGCGTCACTGTGCCGGTGCTGTGGGACAAGCAGGAACAACGCATCGTCAACAACGAGTCAGCCGAGATCATCCGTATCTTCAACAGCGCCTTCAATGCGCTGACCGGCAACCACCTCGACCTCTATCCCGAAGCGCTGCGCCCTACCATCGATGCGCTCAACGAGCGGATTTACCCGGCCATCAACAATGGTGTCTACCGGGCGGGCTTCGCAACTTCGCAGGAAGCCTACGAAACCGCGTTCGATGAGGTGTTCAACGAACTGGACCATCTCGAGCAGCTACTGAGTGGCCAACGCTACCTGGCGGGCGAGTACCTGACCGAAGCCGACGTGCGCCTGTTCACCACGCTGGTGCGCTTCGATGCGGTGTATCACGGCCACTTCAAGTGCAACCTGCGCCGCCTCAGCGATTACCCGAACCTGTCCAACTGGTTGCGTGAGCTGTATCAGTGGCCGGGCGTGGCCGAGACGGTGAACATGGAGCATATCCAGAAGCACTATTACCTCAGCCACAAGACCATCAACCCCAACGGCATCGTGCCCAAGGGCCCGCTGCAGGACTTCAACGCGGCGCATGATCGTCAGCGCTTGCCTGGCAAAGGTATCTGGCAAGGCGCTTGAGCCGAGACCGCCATCGCGGTCTACGCGGTGGCATCTCAAGCGCAGTCAGTCGCGCATGAAGCCACCGTCGACGTCCATGATCTCGCCGGTAACAAAGCCCGCCTCCGCCGATGCCAGAAAGCACACCGCTGCGGCAATATCCCGCGGCGTACCCGCCCGGCCCAAGGGCATCTGCGCCAGCAGCTGGGCGCGGGCCTGCGGTGCCAGCACACTGGTCATTTCAGTGTCGGTCAGGGCTGGTGACACCGCATTGACAGTGATGTCGAACGGCCCCGCCTCGCGCGCCAGACCCTTGGTCAGGGCGATCACCGCCCCCTTGGCGGCGGCATAGCAACTGTTGCCGAGCAAGCCTCCTCCACGCTTGCCGGCCACCGAGGCGATATTGATGATGCGCCCGCAGCGGCGATCCATCATGCCCGGCAGCACCGCCTTGGCGCAGAAGAACACGCTGTTGAGGTCGATCGCCATGACCCGGTTCCATTCCGCCGTGGTCAGCTCCAGCAGCGGTACGGTGGATACGATGCCGGCATTGTTGACGAGGATATCGACCGGCCCGAGCAGCCGCTCGACCTCATCGACCATCGCTAGCACCTGCTCCTCCTGAGCCACGTCCACTGCCACGCCGATGGCCTGAATGCCCTGCGCACGCAGCGCTTCGGCAGCTCGTTCGGCTGCAATCGGATCAAGGTCGGCCAGGGCCACCTGGGCCCCGCAATGACCAAGCGCGACGGCAATCGCATGGCCGATACCGCGGGCGGCACCGGTCACCAAAGCGGTGCGGCCAGCGAGGCTGAAGTTCATCGGGGCGTAGGCGACAGCTGTACTCATTATTGTTATTTCCTTGATGAGGGCGAACTCAGGCTCACCCCCTGCGCAGCAAGGGGTGTTCAAGCAAAGAGGATCAGGTGGGTTGCGGCTCAGGCGCGGCGGCAGGCATCCAGCGCCAGCTGTTCCTTGAGCGGCGGGATATCCAGCCGACGCAGCACCCGGTACAGCGAGGGCCGGCAGATGCCCAGCTCGCGCGCGGCCGCCGACATGTTCCAACGGCAGGTCTGCAGCACCTCAAGCACATCGGCGCGCTCGTCACCAGCGCGGCTCGGGCGGATCGGCGTAACGTTTGGCACCACCACGCGCACAGGAGCGTTGGCGGCGGGAAGCTGGGCGATAAAGTCCACTGGCAGGTCGGCGCGGGTGATCCGCGCGCCTTCCATCACCGCACAGGCATAGCGGATCACCGCGCGCATCTGGCGCAGGTTGCCCGGCCAGGCGTGGGTCAACAGCAGCGACCAGACTTCGGCGCTGATCACCTGGCGCGGGTCACAGCCTGGCAATTCATGGGCGACCATGTTGCACAGCAGTTCGCCACGGTCGGCGCGCTCACGCAGCGGCGGCAGCTCGACCACGCCGGTGGCGATGCGATAGAACAGGTCTTCACGGAAACTGCCGTCGGCTACCCGCGCCGACAGGTCCTGGTGGGTCGCGCAGACCAGGGCGAAGTTGACCGGTACGCTGCGTTCGGCGCCCAGCGGGGTCACCTCACGCTCAGCGATTACCCGCAGCAGGCGAGTCTGCTGCTCGTAAGGCATGTCGCCGATCTCGTCGAGGAACAAGGTGCCGCCATCCGCCTGCTGCACCTTGCCCTTCTTGCCGCCGGGCAATGCCCCGGAAAACGCCCCACGGCTGTAGCCGAACAGCTCGCTCTCGATCAGTGTCTCCGGGATCGAGGCACAGTTGAGCGCCACCATCTGCGCGGCGCGGCGTTGGCTGTGGGCATGCAGGGCGCGGGCGAGGATCTCTTTGCCGGTCCCGGTTTCACCGCGGATCAATACCGCGATGCCGCGCTCCATCAAGCGCAGCGCCCGGCGAAACGCCTGGCGCACCTGCGGGTCACTGTCGTGGGCGATATCGGTTTCGGCAACTTCGGCGTGGCAAACAGCAGGGTCGGTCAGGGAATGCATCAGCGTCACCTTTTATTGTTCTATAGCTTGTGACTATGTCGGCGGGCGACGCTTGTGGCGTGGCCGGGGCCGATGGGGTGTGGCCTGATCACATTAGGTAGGCGGACTTATATTTTCCAATACATAATCAAGCATCCACTGATACCTTTGCGAGCATCATGATCGAACTCCGCCATCTTCAGTACTTCCGCACCCTGGCCGAGACCCTGCACTTCGGCCGCGCCGCCGAGCGCCTGCATATCTCCCAGCCGCCGCTGTCGCGGCAAATTGCCCTGCTGGAAGAGGAACTGGGGGTGAAGCTGTTCGACCGCTCACGGCGGCGGGTCGAGCTGACCGAGGCCGGGCAGCGCTTTTACCTTGATACCGGCACGGTGTTCGCCGCCTTCGAGCAGGCCAAGCGTAACGCCCTGGCAGCGGCACGCGGCGCTGCGGGCGAGTTGTCGGTGGGGTTCATGATGTCGACCGCCTACAGCATCACCCCGGCCATCACCCGCCGGTATGCTGCGTTGTTCCCGCAGGTCAATCTGAAGCTGACCGAGACCCTGCCGCTGGACCTGGCACAGGACATCAGCAGCGGCCACAAAGACGTCGCCATCATGTACCGACCGCAGGACTGCAGCGGGCTGGAGACGGTCACGCTGTACCGCGAAGAGATGACCCTGGTGCTGCCACCCGGCCACCGCCTGATGCAGCAGGAGCTGATCGAGCCACAATCATTGGCGGGCGAGCCGTTCATTATCGTGCCGCGGCGAATCGCCCCGGCGCTGCATGACATGATCTGCAACTACTGCCTGCAACACGGCGTGACACCGAACATCGGCATGGAGATCAACCTGCAGCAGACCATCGTCAACCTGGTCGGCGAAGGCCTGGGCGTGGCCATCGTGCCGCGCTCGATGCGCAACATGCGCCTGGCCACCACCAGCTTCAAACCGCTGCGCAACGCGCCGGTGATCGAAGTAGTCGCAGTGTGGAAGGCAGACAATCACAACCCGTGCATTGCCACCTTCGTCGAGGCGGCGCTGCAAGCCGGCGAGCAGGCTACGCGTGAGGACCACGCGCAGCGGCTGCTGGAGGGATAACGCTCAGATTTCGAGAATGCCCGAAGCCATGAACCCGCCGTCCACCGGGATCACATGGCCACTGATGTAGGAGGCATCCTCGGACGCAAGAAACGCCACCGCACCAGCCATCTCCGCCGGCGTGCCATAGCGGCGCAGCGGCACCGCGCGGGCATACGACTCACGGGTGGCCGCCGAATGCAGCGCCTGGGTCAGCGGCGTATCCACCGGCCCTGGCGCGATGCCATTGACGGTGATGCCGTGCTCGGCCAGCTCCACAGCCATCTGCCGGGTCAGGCCGATCACCGCCGCCTTCGACGTGCCATAGGCGGTACGGCCCATGCTGGCGCGCATACCGCTGATCGAGGCAACGTTGACGATGCGCCCCCAGCCCCGTTCGCGCATTAGCTGCGCGGCGTGCTGGCTGCAGAGCAAGGTGCCGGTCAGGTTGATATTCATCAAGCGCTGCCAGCCTTCAAGCTCGGTATCGAGAAACGCCTGGGTGCGCGCCACGCCGGCATTGTTGACCAGCACATCGCAGCGGCCAAAGCGCTCGCGCAGCGCTGCGAACAACGCGCTGATCGACTGCGCATCACCGACATCGATGGCCATAGCCTGGGCCTCGATGCCCTGCACCCGCAGCCCGGCGACCATCTCCTCTGCCGCCGCAAGGTTGATATCGGCCACCACCACTGTGTGGCCATCGTGGCCGAGGCGCTCGGCAATGGCAGCACCGATGCCCATGGCAGCCCCGGTCACCACGGCCACCCGACCATAGCCCGGCGCGTTGCGTGTTGTTGTTTTCGCAGCTTGGCTCATGACAGGACTCTCTTAAAGGAAACCAATGGAAATCCACGGGAAGCAGGCTACTACCGCCAGCGCTACCAGCAGCGCCCCGAGGTAACCCCAGACGCGACGAATAACGTGGTCGGACGAGGTTTTGCTGATGGCGCAGGCGGCATAGAAACCGACCCCCAACGGCGGCGCGAACAAGCCCACGCCCATCGCCAGGATCACCACCATGGCGTAGTGCACCGGGTGAATGCCGAGCATCTCGGCCAGCGGGAACATCAACGGGCCGAACAGGACGATGGCCGGGATACCTTCAAGCACGCTGCCCAGAATCAGAAACACGAGAATCGTCACCACCATGAAGCCGAAGGTGCCGCCCGGGATTTCCTCGATCAGTTCCACCAGCGAGGCGGAGAAGCCAGATTGAGTCAGTGCCCAGGCCATCGCCGATGCCATGCCGATGATCAGCAGGATCGCCCCCGACAGCGACGCCGCTTCCAGCAGCATCGGATACAGCCGGGCAAAGTCGATATGACGCATGAACAAGTGCATGACCAGGCCGACCAGCACCACGTAGGCGACACCAATCGTCGACACCTCGGTCGCGGTCGCCGCGCCTTCGAGCACTGCCACGCGGATCAGCAACGGCAAGGCCAAGGCTGGCAAGGCGATGAGGAAGGTCTTGCCCACCCGCGACATCGGCGCGCGCTCGATCTTCGGCGCGTCTTCCTTGCGTGAACGCCACCAGCACACCGCAGCAATGGCAATGGTCGCGACCACGGCGGGCATCAGGCCGCCGATGAACAGCGCGGTAATCGAAACGCTGCACACCGCACCGATGGTGATCAGCACCAGGCTCGGCGGAATGGTCTCGGTCATGGCCCCGGTAGCAGCCAGCAGCGCCGCCAGTTCTTCAGGCTTGGAGCCGCGTTTTTTCATTTCAGGGAACAGCGCCGGTGCGACTGCAGCCATGTCGGCCACTTTCGAGCCGGAAATCCCCGACACCAGAAACATCGCCCCCAGCAGCACATACTGCAGGCCGCCACGGACATGACCGAGCAGCGAGGCCATGAAGTCGATCAGCGTGCGGGCCATGCCCGACAGCTGCAGCACCACGCCGAGCAGCACGAACAGCGGCACCGCCAGCAGGACCAGATGTGACATGCCCTCGTCCATCCGGCCGACCACGATCGACAGCGGCGCATGAGTCACCAGCGCCAGATAGGCCATGGTCGCAGTGCCGAAGGCGAAAGCAATCGGGATACCGCCAAACACGCAGGCACCGAGCAACACCAGGAAGAACACCACCAGATTGTAGTTACCCATGGCCGCCAGCAGCGGCTGCGCCAGCCACAGCACCGCGGCCACTGCCGCAACCACCACCAGCCCGGCCATGAACTGGCGCACCGTCGAATAACGCGCCATCCGCGCCACCGCAGCCAGCAGCATCAAAACCGCGCCAACCGGCAAGGCCGCCGCCCGCACACCGTCGGGAATGCCCAGCGCCGGCGTGGTGATCGACATCTGCTCGTGGGAGTGTTCCATGGCCGGTGAGATGATCATCGCCACGAACAAACATACGATCAGCGCCGACAACGTCTCGCTGAACCCGCGCCAGGCAATCGGCAGCTTGTTGACCAAGGCCGACATGCGCATGTGCTCGCCACGGTCGAGTGCCAGCACCGCGCCGAACATCGACAGCCAGATAAACAGCGACGAGGCCAGCTCGTCGGTCCAGATCAGTGGGCTGTGCAGCACATAACGGGAGATCACCCCCGCCAGCAGCACCAGCGTCTCGATTACCATCAAGGCAACGGCGAGTGCGCCAACGACGCGCATGATCCAGCTGTTCAGACAGATCAGCGCCCGGGCCGGCAGGCGCAGCGATTGGTTAGGGGCCATGACGGCTGGCGCGCTCATCAGGCCAGCTTCCCGGAGAACTGCTCAAGAATCGCCCACGCCTCGTCACCGAACTTGCCATGCCAGTCGGCATAGTAATTGGCGCTGCGCAGCTTCTCACGGAACGGCTCGGCCGGCGACTCGACCAGCTCCAGGCCTTTGCCCTTGAGGATGTCGCGGGTGCTGCCTTCAAGGGTGGCAAGGTCGGCGCGCTGGGCCATCACTGCCTTCTCGATGTGCTTGCGCAGCACCTCTTGCAGTTCAGGCGGCAGGCGCCCGATCGAAGCGCTGTTGCCAGCATCCAGAAGCCGTCCCAGACGTGGTTGGTCAGCGAGCAGTATTTCTGCACCTCGTACAGCTTGGCCGACGACACCAGGGTCAGCGGGTTTTCCTGCCCTTCGACGATGCGCGTCTGCAACGCCGAATACACTTCGGCGAAGTTGATGCTGGTCGGCGCCGCATCCAGCGCACGGAAGATCGACATGATGATCGGGCTTGGCGGCACACGCAGCTTCATCCCGCGCAGGTCATCCGGGGTGGCCACCGGGCGCGTGCTGGTGGTGGTCACGCGGAAGCCGTTGTCCCACATCCGGTCATAGGCGAACAGGGTGCCGGTCTTGGCGATCTCGCTGCGCACATGAGCGCCGAGCGCGCCGTCCATGGCACTCCAGACCTGCTGGTAGTCCTTGAAGGCAAAGCCAACGGCGCTGATCTGCACCGACGGCACCATGGTGCCGAGGATCACCGGCGACAGCGAGAACAGGTCGACCGCCCCCGAGCGCACCTGCGCCAGGGTATCGGTGTCGCTGCCCAACTGGCTGCTGGGGAACACCTGCACGCTCAAGGCGCCATTGGTTTCCTCCTTGATCGCCTTGGCCATTTCCCGGGCACGGATATTCATCGGGTGGCTGATGGGCAGGTTGTTGGCAAACTTCAGTTTGAAGTCGGCGGCGCGGCTGTTGCCGCTGTACAGGCCCATCCCGGCAGCGGCGACAGCAGCCCCTGCCAGCGAGGCGGTCTTGATAAAGGAACGGCGGGTGAAATCGCTCATGAAGCTCTCCTGACCTATTTGTTCTTATTGATCGAGTTGCGGCGATGATAGGCATGTTGTTAGCAATACGGGTGCCACGCTTGAGTAACAGCGCTCAGCAGGCCCCTTTGCAGGCTCGTAAGCACCGGGCAAGCAACTGATTTATCTTGAGAAATTATTTATCCGAGGGCTTGTTAGATTTTGTGACAGGCCTGCCAGAGGAGCCCAGCAGGTGTAACAGGTGTCTCCTTGAACTGTCGCCCTGGCAGCCAGGGCGACACCTGTAGACCGGCATTCGCTACCGATAACCACCCTCTTGCGCCAGCAAAGCCCCAGCCTAGAGGGCTCTTACCGAGCTTGGCACCGCCCTTGCTATTGACCTCGCAAACAACATCATGCGAGGACGCACCTCATGGATTCCCCGGTCATCAGCGGTTGGTACCACTCCCCATTCGGCAAGTTTCCCGATATCGACCCCGAGCAGATGATGGCCGATGCCGCCATCGGCGCCCTACAGCACGCCGGGCTCGACGCCGAGCAGATCGACTCGGTTCACGTCGGCCACTTCAATGCAGGCCTGATCTACCAGGACTTCCCTTCCGCGCTGCTGGCCAATCATCTGCCGGCGCTACGCTTCACCCCGTCGGTGCGGGTTGAAAACGCCTGTTCGACAGGCTCCGCAGCGATCCACTCGGCGCTGCAGGCCGTGCTCAGTGGCCAGGCCCGCCATGCCCTGGTGGTGGGCTTCGAGAAGATGAACGGGCTGCCCACCGCCGAAGTCGGCAAGATCCTGCTCAAGTGCTGTTATGCCCGTGAAGAAGCGCAGATCGAAAACGGCTTTGCCGGTGTGTTCGGCAACATCGCCCAGGCCTACTTCGAGCGCCACGGCGATCAGTCCGACGCGCTGGCGATGATCGCTGCAAAAAACCACGCCAACGGCGCCTTCAACCCGTTTGCTCATATGCGCCGGGATGTCGGCTATGACTTCTGCCGTAACCCGTCCGAGAAAAACCCGTTTGTGGCCGGCCCGCTCAAGCGCAGCGACTGCTCGCTGATTACTGATGGCGCTGCGGCGCTGGTGATCAGCCGTGCCGAACAACTGCCCGGGCAACAACCGGCTGTGCGCTTCCGCGCTGCGGTACAGGTCAACGATTACCTGCCGCTGTCACGCCGCGACCCGACCGTGTTCGAAGGCGCCGCACGCGCCTGGCAGCAGGCCTTGAGCGAGGCCGGCTTGAGCCTGGCCGACCTGTCACTGGTCGAGACCCATGACTGCTTCACCATCGCCGAACTGCTCGAATACGAAGCCATGGGCCTGGCGCCACGCGGCCAGGGCGCGCGGGTGATTGTCGAAGGCATCAGCCGCAAGGATGGCCGCCTGCCGGTCAACCCGTCGGGCGGGCTCAAGTCCAAAGGCCACCCGATCGGCGCTACCGGCGTGTCGATGCACGTAATGGCCGCCATGCAGCTAACCGGCCAGGCTGGCGACATGCAGCTGCCACGGGCTGACCGTGCCGGGGTGTTCAATATGGGCGGCGCGGCGGTAACCAACTACGTCAGCATCCTGGAGGCTGTGCAATGACCGGGATCGACAATGTCATGAACCTCGGCGAGCTGCTCGCCCAGATCGCCCGGCGCCTGCCCGATGCCCCCGGCTTCATCCGCGGTGCCGACAGCTACAGCTGGCAGCAACTGCTGACCCGCGTCGACAGCGTCGCCGCAGCCCTGCGCGAGCGCGGCCTGGGCAAGGGCGACAAGCTGCTGGTGCACTCGCGCAACAATTTGCAGCTGTTCGAGAGTGCCTGGGTGGCGTTCCGCCTGGGCATGGTCTGGGTGCCGACCAACGTGCGCATCACCCCGCCCGAAGCGGCTTACCTGGGCAGTTCCAGCGGCGCGGTGGCGATGCTTTACGACGATGGCATGGCGGCCTATGTCGACGCAGTTCGCGAAGCTTCGCCAGCACTGCGCATGGTCATCGCCATCGGCGCCCCGCGCGACGGCGAGCTGAGCTATGACGCCCTGCTCGACCAAGGCGCGCCACTGCAACCAGTGTTTCGCCCCGCCGAGGTGAGCTACCACGACCCGCTGTGGTTCTTCTACACCTCCGGCACCACCGGCCACCCCAAGGCGGGCATCCTCACCCACGGCCAGATGGCGTTCGTCATCAACAATCACCTGGCCGACCTGATGCCCGGCCTGAGCCCACACTCGCGCTCGCTGGTGCTGGCGCCACTGTCCCATGGCGCCGGTATCCATGCCCTGATCAACGCCGCCCGTGGCGCCGCCTGCGTGCTACCGGCCGGCGACCGGCTGGACTGCGACGAAGCCTGGCGGCTGGTCGAGGAGCACCGGGTCGACAACCTGTTCACCGTGCCAACCATCGTCAAGATGCTCACCGAAGACCCGGCCGTCGACCGTTACGACCACAGCAGCCTGCGCTATGTGATCTACGCGGGCGCGCCGATGTACCGCGCCGATCAGTGCCACGCTCTGCGCACCCTGGGCAAGGTGCTGGTGCAGTACTACGGCCTTGGCGAAGTGACCGGCAACATCACCGTGCTGCCGGCGGACTGCCACGATGCCGAGGACAGCCCCCAGGTCAAGGTCGGCTCCTGCGGCTACCCGCGCACCGGCATGCAGGTGGCCATCCTCGATGAGCACGGCACTGAACTGCCAACCGGCAGCGATGGCGAGATCTGCGTGCGCGGCCCGGCCGTGTTCGCCGGCTACTACAACAATCCCAAGGCCAACGCCGAGTGCTTCCGCCATGGCTGGTTCCACACCGGTGACCTCGGCCACGTTGACCAAGAGGGTTATCTATTCATCACTGGGCGCGCCTCGGACATGTACATCTCCGGCGGCTCCAACGTATATCCACGCGAGATCGAAGAGGCGCTGCTGACTCATCCGGCAGTCACCGAAGTCGCAGTACTGGGGCTGCCCGACGAGAAGTGGGGCGAGTGCGGCTGCGCCGTGATCGTGGTCACTGCCGAGGTCAGCGACGAGCAACTGCTGGCCCACCTGGAGCCGCGCCTGGCCCGCTATAAATGGCCGAAGCGTTTTGTGCGCTGGACCGAGATGCCCAAGTCCGGCTACGGCAAAATCGTCAAAAAACAAATCCGCGCCCTGCTCGACGCCAGCGAGGCGGTGCTATGAACCCGCATTTTGAAGAGCGCAACGGCGTGCGCGTTTTCATCCACGGCGGCCAACCGCAACAGCCGCGCTTGCTCGACTGTGAAGTGCCCGACTGCGAAGAGCTGCGCGTAGTGCTGCCACTGGCCTGCAACGTTGCCCAAGGCCTCCTGCAGGCGCTGGAGGGCCGCCGCTATCGCAGTGCAGTCGGGCGCATTCTGTGTGGCGGCGCAGCGCACCTGAGCTATCACCGCATGGTCACCACCACTGACCAGCAACGGCCCTATGACTATGGCCAGGCGGTGGTGCTGGACGGCTATATCACCTTTGTCAGCGGCGCCATCACCGTCGGCCGCGATGCCCACGGCGCGCCGCTGCTGCACTGCCACGCCGGCTTCATCGACCGCGACGGTCAGCAGCATGGCGGCCATCTGGTGCTCGACCGGCTGGTGGTCGGCAGCGAACCGCTGGTGCTGCGCCTGTGCCTGTTCGACCAGGTCGCCTATCAGGTCAAGCCTGATGCCGAAACCCACTTCAACCTGCTTCATCCGGTGTTCCAGGAGGCGTCATGAACACTGCAGCAATCCAGAGCGAAGCGCAGGTACAGAGCGGCCGGCTTGGCCGTCTTGTAGTGGCCCGGCTCAAACCCAACGAAGACATCATCGACAGCGCCGAGGCCCTCTGCGCCAGCCACGGCATCAGCCTGGCGGTGGTCCGTGGCGGCCTCGGCAGCTTGATCGACGGCGAGTTGCAGTACCTGGGCCGCAGCGGCATGCAGGACATCCATGTGCCAGGCCCGGGTGTGGAAATCCTCAGCCTCAGTGGCGAAATCGCCCCCGGCGCGAGCAGCCTGCAAGCGGTGCTGGCCGACGCCGACGGCAAGATCTTCGCCGGCCGCCTGCAGCGTGGCCGCAACCTGTCGTTCATCACAGTCGAGCTGACCTTGCAGGAATGGCTGCCTGACTGACTGTCCTTATTGAAGAGCATCACCCGGGCGTTGCCGCGCCCGGCTTTCTTGCGCCCGCGCGTTGGGCGCCCCACCGCATCAGGAAAACAACAATGACAAGAAAGCCCTTAATGCACCTTTCACTGCTGACCGCTACCAGCGCCCTGCTCGTCCCCGCCGCCCAGGCGGCCTTCATCGAAGATGGCAAGGCCACGCTCAACCTGCGCAACTACTACTTCAACAACGACATGCGCGACCGCCCCGGTGCCGCCGGGCAAAGCAAGACGGCCGAATGGGCGCAGGGCTTCATGCTCGACTACAAGTCAGGCTTCACCGACGGCACGGTCGGCTTTGGCGTCGATGCCCTCGGCCTGCTTGGGGTGCGCCTGGACGGCGGCGCCGGCAATCATCGCGGCAGCTCGATGATCCCCGACGACAGCGACGGCAGCGCCGTCGACGAATGGAGCCGGCTGGGCCTGACCGGCAAGATGCGCTTGTCCAAAACCGAAGCGCGCTACGGCACCTTGCAGCCCAAGCTGCCGATTCTGGTGGCCAACGATGGTCGGGTGCTACCGCAGACATTTGAAGGCGGCATGATCACCTCGCAAGAAATCGACGGCCTGACCCTTATCGGCGGGCGCCTCGAGCATGCCACCGGGCGCGCCTCGACCAACCGCTCAGGGCTGGCCGTGGCGGGCGGCACCGAGCAAAGCAACGAGTTCATCTTCGCCGGTGCCGACTATCAACTGAGCAAGGCGCTCAAGCTGCAGTACTACGCCGCCCAGCTCGAAGATTATTACGTGCAGCACTTCGGCGGCCTGGTGCATGTATGGGCACTGAGCGACAACCAGTCGCTGACCACCGACCTGCGCTACTTCAAGACCGATGCAAGCGGGCGCAACGATTCGGCCAGCGGGCGCGGCGAGGGGTATCGCGTCAGTGGCTTGGCTGATACGCCCGGCAAGATCGACAACGATACCTGGAGCGCCATGTTCACCTATGCCATTGGCGGCCACAGCGTACTGCTCGGGCATCAGCGAGTGTCCGACAGTGGTAACTTCGTTCAGCTCAACCAGGGCAATACCGGCGAAGGCGCCGCAGGGTCGAGCATCTACCTGTTCACTGACCGCCTGGTTACCAGCTTTACCCGCGCTGGCGAGCGCACCACTTTTGGTCAGTACGGCTACAATTTCGCCGCACTCGGTGTGCCAGGGCTGGTGGCATCGGTCACTTACCTGAAGGGCACGAATATCCGCATGGCCTCAGGCGGCGACGAAAAGGAATGGGAGCGCGATATCGCCTTGGATTATGTGGTGCAGGGCGGCACCTTCAAGGGGCTGGGGTTCAGCTGGCGCAACGGCATGTTGCGCAGTGGCGTGCCCAGCGAGTGGGATCAGGATCAGAACCGCTTGACCGTCAGCTATTCGGTGCCGCTGTTCTAGGCCCACAACCCTAAGAAGACTCGGGGCCATTGCCGCAGGTTTTTACAACCTGACAGCCATGGCCCCGAGTTTTCAAACATAGCAGCGCAGCTTAGTCCTGAGTGCCTTCGAACCAAGCCAGCTTCTCGCGCAACTGCACCACCTCACCCACGATCACCAGGGTCGGCGCATGCACTTCATGCTCAGCCACCATCGCCGGCAGATCTGCCAACGTGCCGGTGAACACTCGTTGATTACGCGTGGTGCCCTGCTGCACCAAGGCCGCTGGCGTAGTCGCCGCACGGCCATGGCGAATCAGTTCGGCGCAAATCGTCGGCAAGCCGACCAGGCCCATGTAGAACACCAGAGTCTGCCCAGGTGAAACCAGATCGTGCCACGGCAGGTTGCTGCTACCGTCCTTCAGGTGACCGGTAACGAAGCGCACTGACTGCGCGTAATCACGGTGAGTCAGCGGAATCCCGGCGTACGCCGAGCAACCGCTGGCAGCGGTGATGCCTGGGACTACCTGAAACGGAATACCATGCTCGGCCAGCTCCTCGATCTCTTCGCCACCGCGGCCGAAGATGAACGGGTCGCCGCCCTTGAGCCGCAATACGCGCTTGCCCTGCAAGGCCAGCTCAACCAGCAGCTGATTAATCTGCTCCTGCGGTACCGAGTGATCGGCGCGGCGCTTGCCGACGTAGATCCGCTCAGCATCGCGCCGGCACATGTCGATGATCGCCGGTGCCACCAAGCGGTCGTACAGCACCACATCGGCCTGCTGCATCAGGCGCAAGGCACGAAAGGTCAGCAGATCCGGATCACCCGGGCCAGCGCCCACCAGATACACCTCACCGCCCTGCTGCACCGGTGCGCCGTCGACCATCGCTTGCAACAAACGCTCGGCTTCAGCGCTCTGCCCGGCCAGCTGACGCTCGGCAATCGGGCCCTGGAACACCGTCTCCCAGAAGCCGCGGCGCTGATTGACGTCCGGGTACAGCGATTTCACCTGATGGCGAAACCGCGCGGCAAGCCCGGCCAGTTCCCCATAGGCCGCCGGAATCCAGGCTTCCAGCTTGGCCCGGATCAGCCGCGCCAACACCGGCGCATCGCCGCCACTGGACACTGCTACCACCAACGGCGAGCGATCGACGATGGCCGGGAAGATCACCGTACACAGGGCCGGCGCATCGACCACATTGACCGGCAGGCTGCGTGCCTGCGCTTCGGCCGACACCTGAGCATTGAGCTGCGGATCGTCGGTGGCAGCGATCACCAGCCGGCACCCTTCCAGGTCCGTGACCTGGTAGCCACGCACCAGTACCTCGCCGCCGGTTGCCTCGGTCAAGCTGATCAGCTGGCTGTCGATTTGCGGCGCCACCACGCGCAGCGCGGCGCCGGCATCGGCCAGCAAGCGCGCCTTGCGCAGGGCGATTTCGCCACCGCCGACGACCAGTACCCGGCCGCCCTGCAACTTGTGAAACAGCGGCAGGTAATCCATTTAACCGATGACCTCGACGCCGCCCATGTACGGCTTGAGTACTTCCGGCACACGGATCGAACCGTCGGCCTGCTGGTAGTTCTCGAGTACCGCGACCAGGGTACGACCTACCGCCAGGCCGGAGCCGTTGAGGGTGTGCACCAGCTCGGGTTTGCCGGTTTCCGGGTTGCGCCAGCGCGCCTGCATGCGGCGCGCCTGGAAGTCGCCACAGTTGGAGCACGAGCTGATCTCGCGGAACTTGTCCTGGCTCGGCACCCACACTTCCAGGTCATAGGTCTTGACCGCACTGAAGCCCATGTCGCCGGTGCACAGGGCCAATACCCGGTACGGCAGCTCCAGCAGTTGCAGGACGCGCTCGGCGTTGGCGGTCAGGCCTTCCAACGCTTCCATCGACTTGCTCGGCTCGACGATCTGGACCATTTCGACCTTGTCGAATTGGTGCTGACGGATCATGCCGCGGGTATCGCGGCCCGACGCACCGGCTTCGCTGCGGAAGCACGGTGTGTGCGCAACGAACTTGATCGGCATTTGCTTGGCGTCGAGGATTTCGCCGGCAACGATGTTGGTCAGCGAAACTTCGGCGGTCGGGATCAAATAGAAGTCAGCTTCGCCTTCGCGACTGATCTTGAACAGGTCTTCCTCGAACTTCGGCAGCTGGCCGGTGCCCTGCAAGGCAGGCGCCTGCACCAGGTACGGGGTATAGGCCTCTTCGTAGCCGTGCTCGCTGGTGTGCAGGTTGATCATGAACTGCGCCAGGGCGCGGTGCAGCCGGGCGATCGGGCCACGCAGCAGGGCAAAGCGCGCGCCGGAGAGCTTGGCCGCGGTCTCGAAGTCCAGGCCACCGCTGATTTCACCCAGGGCAACGTGGTCTTTGACCTCGAAGTCGAAGGCACGCGGGGTGCCCCAGCGGCGCACTTCGACGTTGCCGTCTTCATCGGCACCGACCGGCACGCTGGCGTCCGGCAGGTTGGGGATGGTCAGCAGAATGCCGTCCAGCTCAGCCTGGATTTCGTCCAGCTCGGTCTTGCCGGCCGCCAGTTCGTTCGCCATGCGCTCGACATCAGCCATCAGCGGCGCGATGTCTTCGCCCTTGGCTTTGGCCTGGCCGATCGACTTGGAACGGGCGTTACGCTCAGCCTGCAGCTGTTCGGTACGAGTCTGCACCGCCTTGCGGCGCTCTTCCAGTGATTCGATGCGCGCGACATCCAGGCTAAAGCCACGGGAGGCCAGGCGATCCGCCACTTCCTGAAGTTGGCCGCGTAACAGTTTGGCATCGAGCATATCGTTCTCTCGTTATAGGTGTGTTGGTTCAGAATTTGGTTAGCGACAGGCCGGCCCAGGTGGCAAGCAACCCGCCGCATACGCTAATAGCGGTATAGCCTAGGGCCAGAGGTATCTGGCCGTTTTCCAGCAGGCGCACGGTATCGAGCGAAAATGACGAAAATGTGGTCAGCCCGCCGAGAAAACCGACGATCAAACCAGCGCGTAGCTCGACCGGGACCATCGGTTTGTACAGAAACAGCCCGTACAGCAGGCCGATCAGCAAGCAGCCGACCAGATTGACCGCCAGCGTACCGAGATAGAAGTGCCGTGGCCAGTGGGCGCTGACCCAGTTGCTGGTGGCAAACCGTAGCAGGGTGCCGGCGACGCCGCCGGCGCTGACGGCCGCAATCAAGGCAATCATGGTTTTCTCCGTTGGCGAGGACTGTTGCGATCGAGCTCGGCAAGGTGGCGCAGCTTCTCGCCGATCTTCAGTTCCAGGCCGCGTGGCACTGGCTGATAGTAAGGTCGTGGTTCGAGTTGGTCCGGGAAATAGTCTTCGCCTGCGGCGTAGGCATCCGGCTCATCGTGGGCGTAGCGGTATTCTTCGCCGTAGCCCAGTTGCTTCATCAATTTGGTCGGCGCATTGCGCAGGTGCAACGGCACTTCCAGCGAGCCGTGCTCGGCTGCCTCGCGCATGGCCGCCTTGAAGCCCATGTACACCGCGTTGCTCTTCGGCGCACAGGCGATGTAGGTAATGGCCTGGGCCACTGCCAGCTCGCCTTCCGGGCTGCCGAGGCGGTCCTGCACGTCCCACGCCGACAGGCACAGGCTCAGCGCCCGCGGGTCGGCGTTGCCGATGTCTTCGCTGGCCATGCGCACCACGCGCCGGGCGATGTACAGCGGGTCGCAGCCACCATCGAGCATGCGCGCGTACCAGTACAGCGCGCCATCCGGGTTGGAGCCGCGCACTGACTTGTGCAGCGCCGATATCTGGTCGTAGAACGCCTCGCCGCCCTTGTCGAAGCGCCGGCGGCTGTCGCCGAGCAGGCTCTGCAGCAGATCAACGCCGATATCAGCGCCATCTTCGGCCAGGTCCGAGGCGTTTTCGAGGAAATTGAGCATGCGCCGGCCGTCACCGTCGGCAGCGGCCATGAGCATCTTGAAGGCTTCATCGCCCACCGTCAGCTGACGCTTGCCCAGGCCGCGCTCTTCGCTGAGGGCGCGATTGACCAATTTGCGCAACGCATCCTCATCCAGGCTTTTGAGCACATAGACGCGCGCCCGCGAGAGCAAGGCGTTGTTCAATTCGAATGAGGGATTCTCGGTGGTCGCACCGATAAAAATCAGCGTGCCGTCTTCAACGAACGGCAGAAATGCATCCTGCTGCGACTTGTTGAAGCGGTGCACTTCATCGACGAACAGGATGGTTCGCCGGCCGTATTGAGCAGCTTGTTGCTTGGCCACCTCAACCGCCTGGCGGATCTCCTTGACCCCGGCCAGTACTGCCGAGACCGTTTCGAAGTGGGCATCACAGAACTGCGCCAGCAGCCGCGCCAGGGTGGTCTTGCCAACCCCCGGCGGACCCCAGAAAATCATCGAGTGCAGCGCCCCCTGCTCCAGCGCCTCGCGCAGCGGCTTGCCGCGCGCCAGCAGGTGCTCCTGGCCTACATACTCGTCCAGGTTGGACGGACGCAGCCGGGCAGCCAGTGGCTGCGAGACGGGTTCACTACGAAACAGGTCCATGACGGCCTCTGATTATTCCTGGATGACGTCCGCGCCTTGCGGTACATCGAACTTGAACTTGTTAGCCGGCACCGGCTGGTTGGCCTTGACCGCAGTGAACAGGATGTTGGTGCGCTGGCCAACGCTGTCAATCAGTTGCATGTCGTTGATCAGACCCTTGCGGAAGGAGATGCGCAGGGAATCGAACAGGGTGTCCTTGGTTTTTGGCTTGAGGGTGAAGTCCATCACCTCGCCTTGTTCCTTGGAGGTGATATCGAAGCTCTGGCTGATCTTGGAGACATCACCGGACAGCAGCAGCGCCGGGGTCTGGTTCAGGCGCACATCAAGCTTTTTTACCGTGGCCTGTTCCAGGTCCGGGTCCCACAGGGTGACCTTCTGACCATCGGACACCACTACCTGCTCCTGCGGCGCATCGGTGTGCCAGTAGAACAGGCCCGGGCGCTTGACGGTCATCTCGCCTGCAGTTTCCTGCAGGCTGGTGCCGCCGGCATCCAGGGTCAACTGGGAGAACCTGGCTTCGATGGTCTGCGACTTCTCGAGCAGATCGGTCAGGCGCCTCACATCGTTCTCGCCGGCATGCGCCGACAGGGTGCCCAGAGCCAGGGCGGAAACCAACAGCATGCGAATCGCGCGCATGGAAATCCTCGTTGAACAGTAGATGGGCCGGGCGCCGTGATTGGCGCCCGGCAGGGTGATGATCAATCGCGTGGGCCGCCCGGCGCAATCACTTCGCGCGAGCCGTTGGTGTTCATGGCGGTGACTACCCCGGCCATTTCCATCGACTCGATCATCCGCGCGGCGCGGTTGTAGCCGATTTTCAGCTTACGCTGCACGGCCGAGATCGAGGCGCGGCGGCTTTCAAGTACGAACTGCACAGCTTCGTCATACAGGGCGTCGGTTTCGGCATCGTCATCACCGCCACCGCTGCTGCCTTCAAAGCCGCTGCCGGCCTCTTCGACACCGTTGAGGATGTCGTCGTTGTAGTCCGGCGCGCCACGCAGCTTCCACGCTTCCACCACGCGGTG
Source organism: Pseudomonas sp. 1121_17 (assembly GCF_052850745.1). NCBI lineage: Bacteria > Pseudomonadati > Pseudomonadota > Gammaproteobacteria > Pseudomonadales > Pseudomonadaceae > Pseudomonas > Pseudomonas sp. 1121_17. The sequence goes on along the minus strand of NZ_VXCX01000001.1, from coordinate 631,151 downwards.
GACTTCTTCGTCGGAGACGAACGCACCGTGCACGCGGATCGGCAGGCTGGTACCCGGCGGCATGTAGAGCATGTCACCGTGACCCAGCAACTGCTCGGCGCCGCCCTGGTCGATGATGGTCCGCGAGTCGATCTTGCTCGACACCTGGAACGCCATACGGGTCGGGATATTGGCCTTGATCAGGCCGGTGATGACGTCAACCGATGGCCGTTGGGTAGCGAGGATCAGGTGAATACCCGCCGCCCGCGCCTTCTGCGCGATACGGGCGATCAGTTCTTCCACCTTCTTGCCGACGATCATCATCATGTCGGCGAACTCGTCGACCACCACGACGATGGTCGGCAGGGTTTTCAGGGTTGGCGGCTCGTCATCCATGCTCTCGCGACGGTACAACGGGTCATGAATGACCTCGCCAGCCTCCTGGGCATCCTTGATCTTGCGGTTGAAGCCGGCCAGGTTCCGTACGCCCATGGCCGCCATCAGCTTGTAGCGACGCTCCATTTCGGCAACGCTCCAGCGCAGGGCGTTGGCTGCGTCCTTCATGTCGGTAACGACCGGGCAGAGCAGGTGCGGAATGCCTTCGTAGATCGACAGCTCGAGCATTTTCGGGTCGATCATGATCAAGCGGGCGTCTTCCGGGCCGGACTTGAACAGGATCGACAGGATCATGGCGTTGACCCCCACCGACTTACCCGAGCCGGTGGTACCGGCCACCAGCAAGTGCGGCATCTTGGCCAGGTCGGTGATCACCGGCTTGCCGCCGATGTCATGACCCAGGGCCAATGCTACTGGCGACTTGGCGTCATCGTACTGGGACGACGACAGCACTTCGGAGAAGCGCACCATCTGCCGGTTCTCGTTGGGGATCTCGATACCGACGGTGGTCTTGCCGGGGATAACCTCGACCACCCGCACGCTGGTCACAGCCAGGGAACGGGCCAGATCCTTGGCCAGGTTGGCGATACGGCTGACCTTGACCCCGGCTGCCGGCTGGATCTCGTAACGAGTGATCACCGGGCCAGGATGGATCGAGTCAACCGAGACCTCGACACCAAACTCCTTGAGCTTGATTTCCAGCAGATGGCCAACACCGGCCAGGGACTCTGGCGAGTATTCGATTTTCTTTTCTTCTGCCGGATCGAGGATCGAGATCGGCGGAAGAGTGCCTTCGACGGCGCTGTCGACGAACAGCGGCGTCTGTTTTTCCTTGAGGATGCGTTTGCTCGGCTCCGGCGCCTTGACCGGGGCTGGCATGATCACCGGCGCCGGCTGCTGGACGCGCTGGGCAACGTGCTTGGTCAGCGCGTCGTCACGCTCGATGATGCGTTCGCGCGCCTTGAGCTGCTCGCGCTTGTCGGCCACCACCGGCGCTACGACCGTGTCGACCTGCTCGTCGACCTCACGCAGCTGCGCCACCAGGCGTTTGCGCTCGTTGCGCGCTTCCCACCAGCGATTGGCCGCACCTTGCACCAGCTCGAACAGGTCGAGGGTGATCTTGCCGGTCATGTCCATGACCTTGAACCAGGACAGATCGGTGAACACCGTCAGGCCGAACAGGAACAGGGCAATGAACATCAGCGTGCTGCCCTGCACATTCAACAGGCTGCGGGCCAGGTCGCCGAGGCTCTCGCCCAGCGCGCCGCCGGCCGAGAACGGCAGACTTGCCGACGGGTGGAAATGGATATGGGCCAAGGCTGCGCCCGACAACACCAGAAACACCAGACCAATCAGCCGCCACGAGAACAACCAGCCACTCCACTGCCACGGCTGATGACGCTCACGGAAGATCTGCCAGGTCTTGATCCCCAGCAGCAACGGGAAGATATAGGCGAAGTAGCCCAGCACCATGAACAGAATGTCGGCGAAATACGCGCCAGCGCGGCCAGCCGCGTTCTGCACCTGATCGACATTGCTGGTGTGAGTGAAGCCTGGGTCGGCGGTGTCGTAGGTCAGCAGCGCCATCCACAGGTACAGGCACAGCGCGCCGACGGCGATCAGCGCACCTTCCTTGAGGCGATAATGCAACTGCTGGCGCCACATCGGTACCGGCAGAGGGGGCGGAGTTGCGGTGGATTTCTTCAAAACGCGTCTATTCCTGCGCTTGCTGCGCGTCCAGTAGTGATCGACCCGATGTCCGGTCAATGAACCCGTACTTTTAACATTACTGCCCGCCAGCCGCCATGGCGGCGCGCCGGATGGGCGCGAACGGTGAGCAAACTTTCATGGGTGCAATTTGAGCACGCATTGCCTTGCGTGACAAAGGCTTATGCTGTGTTTTTGCACAGGTGTGACAACAAAGCCTCGGGTTGGTGCCGATTGCCTGAAAAATCTGCTGGCAATTGCCTTGGCGAGCGTCAGCGCTGCGGGTTGGCGTTGGATTGACCTGCTGACGAGGGCGGGCCATGCTGTCAGCCCTCCCCTCCCCCACTGCACATGATGCCCATGCTGATCTGGCTGACCCGCGACTCGCTGACCTTTCCGCCCCTGACAAAGGCTCTGCAGGAGCCCAACGGATTACTTGCCGCTGGCGGCGACCTGAGCCCTGAGCGCCTGGTTCAGGCCTATCGGCATGGCTGCTTTCCGTGGTTTCAGGATGGTCAGCCCATTCTCTGGTGGTCACCCGACCCACGCACGGTGTTGTTCCCCGACGAGCTGCACGTGTCACGCTCGCTGGCCAAGCTGATCCGCCAGCAGCGTTACCAGGTCAGTTTCGATACTGACTTCGAAACGGTAATCGCCGCTTGTGCAGCGCCACGCGACTACGCCGACGGCACCTGGATCACCGACCCCATGCGCGCCGCCTACTGCGAGCTGCACCGGCGCGGCTTCGCCCACTCGGTTGAAGTGCGCGAGAACGGCGAGCTGGTTGGCGGCCTGTACGGCCTGGCCATGGGTCGGCTGTTTTTTGGCGAGTCGATGTTCAGCCGCGCCGACAATGCCTCCAAGGTCGGCTTCGTGACCCTGGTCGAGCATCTGCGCGCGGCTGGTTTCGTTCTGATCGACTGCCAGATGCCCACCAACCACCTGCACAGCCTAGGCGCTCGCGCAATCAGCCGCGAAAGCTTTGCCGAGCACCTCGCACGCCATCTCGACCAGCCCGTCGAGGTCAGCTGGGTTCGCTAGGCGAGTTTGCCCAGCTGGCTTACACTTAGGACTACGTCTTGCCGAGGGGTCGATCATGACAGAGTTGGCGCGGTTGAAGTTCTATGCCACTCAGCCCCACTCCTGCAGCTACCTGCCTGATGAGCAGGCCACCACGCTGTTCCTCGACCCTAGCCAGCCGATGGACGTCGATGTGTATGCCGACCTCTCCGAAATGGGCTTTCGCCGCAGTGGCGACCACCTGTATCGCCCGCATTGCCAAAACTGCAATGCCTGCGTGCCAGCGCGCATCCCCGTCGCCCGCTTCATCCCCAACCGCCAGCAGCGGCGTATCCTCAAGCGCAACAGCGATCTGCAGGTGACTGCCGCCCGGCCGTCGTTCAAAGAAGAATATTTCGACCTTTATCGGCGCTACATCGAGCAGCGCCACAGCGACGGCGACATGTATCCGCCCAGTCGGGATCAGTTTTCCACCTTTCTGGTGCGCGATCTGCCATTCTGCTGGTTCTATGAGTTTCGTCTGCATGGACGGCTGCTTGCGGTGGCGGTATGCGATATGCTGCCCAACGGGCTGTCGGCGGTGTACACCTTCTACGAGCCGGATGAAGAACGCCGCAGCCTGGGGCGCTTCGCCATTCTCTGGCAGATCAGCGATGCACTGCGCCAGAACCTTGAGGCGGTGTACCTTGGCTACTGGATCAAGAATTGCAAAAAGATGAGCTACAAGACCCAGTATCGCCCCATCGAACTGCTGATCAACCAACGTTGGGTCAGCCTCAATTGAAAGCATTGGCTTGAAATACTCTTTTCGGGCATAATCCACGCCACTTTTTTGCCCGGTGCAGTTGCGCGTCGGGCCTACACTGGATACCGAGGGCTTTACTGCATGTCGAAAGAAGACAGCTTCGAAATGGAAGGCACTGTCGTCGACACCCTGCCCAACACCATGTTCCGCGTGGAGTTGGAAAATGGGCACGTCGTAACCGCGCATATCTCCGGAAAAATGCGCAAGAACTACATCCGTATTCTCACTGGCGACAAGGTTCGCGTCGAACTGACGCCTTATGACCTGAGCAAGGGCCGCATCACTTACCGCGCTCGTTAAGCTCCAGCCATGAAAAAGCCCGGCCAATGTGCCGGGCTTTTTTGTGGCCAAAGAAAGAGGGCCACCGAGGCGGCCCACTCTGCTCGATCACGCCACTTCGGCAGTGGTCTCGAAGTCGAACACCAACTCGCCATCACGTAGCTCGATGTGCACCACGCCGCCATGCTCGGCCAGCTCACCGAACAGAATCTCTTCAGCCAAGGGCCGCTTGATCTTGTCCTGGATAAGCCGTGCCATCGGCCGGGCACCCATCTGCACGTCATAGCCGCTGGCAGCCAGCCAGCCACGTGCCTCGTCACTGACCTCAAGCAGTACACGCTTGTCTTCCAGCTGAGCCTGCAGTTCGATAAGGAACTTGTCGACGATGCTTTTGATCGTCTCGTGGCTCAGGCGACCGAACTGGATGATGGTATCCAGGCGGTTGCGGAATTCCGGCGTGAAGCTCTTGCGAATGACTTCCATCGCATCCGACGCATGGTCCTGATGGGTAAAGCCAATGGAAGCCCGCGCGGCAGTTTCGGCGCCGGCGTTGGTGGTCATGATCAGAATCACGTTGCGGAAATCCGCCTTGCGCCCGTTGTTGTCGGTCAGGGTACCGTGGTCCATCACCTGCAGCAGCAGGTTGAAGACTTCCGGGTGGGCCTTCTCGATCTCGTCGAGCAGCAGTACGCAGTGCGGCTGCTTGGTGATTGCCTCGGTGAGCAAGCCACCTTGGTCGAAACCGACATAGCCTGGCGGCGCACCGATCAGGCGCGACACAGTGTGCCGTTCCATGTACTCGGACATGTCGAAGCGCACCAGCTCAACCCCCAGCGCCTTGGCCAGCTGACGCGCAGCCTCGGTTTTGCCGACGCCGGTAGGGCCAGCGAACAGGAACGAGCCTACGGGCTTGTCCGGGGCCTTGAGGCCGGCTCGCGACAGCTTGATCGCAGTCGACAGCGAGTCGATCGCTGGATCCTGACCAAATACGGTCAGTTTCAGGTCGCGCTCCAGGTTACGCAGCAGCTCCTTGTCGGAGCTGGACACGTGCTTTGGCGGAATCCGAGCGATTTTCGCGACGATATCTTCGACCTGCGCGACTTCGATGCGCTTGACCCGATTGGCCTCCGGCTGCAGACGCTGGTAGGCACCCGCCTCGTCGATCACATCGATGGCCTTGTCCGGCATATGCCGGTCATTGATATAGCGCGCGGCGAGCTCGGCAGCGGCGCGCAGGGCCTCGTCGCTGTACTCGATGTGGTGATGCGACTCGAAGCGGCCTTTCAGCCCACGCAGGATACCCACGGTGTCTTCCACCGACGGCTCCGACACATCGACCTTCTGGAAGCGCCGCGCCAAGGCCCGGTCCTTCTCGAAGATGCCACGAAATTCCTGGAAGGTAGTCGAGCCGATGCAGCGTATATCACCTGACGAGAGCAGTGGCTTGAGCAGGTTGGACGCATCCATTACCCCGCCCGAGGCCGCCCCAGCACCGATGATGGTGTGGATCTCATCGATGAACAGGATCGCCTGCGGACGTTTTTTCAGCTCACCAAGCAGCGCCTTGAAGCGCTTCTCGAAGTCGCCACGGTACTTGGTCCCGGCCAGCAGTGCGCCGAGATCGAGCGAATAGACCACGCTCTGCGCCAGCAGATCAGGCACCTGACCGTCGACGATACGTTTGGCCAGGCCTTCGGCGATGGCCGTCTTGCCGACGCCCGCTTCACCGACCAGCAACGGGTTGTTCTTGCGCCGGCGAGCGAGAATCTGCGCTACGCGCTCGACTTCTTGCTCACGGCCCACCAACGGATCGATACGACCCTGACGCGCCTGCTCGTTGAGGTTGCTGGCATAGGTATCCAGCGGATTGCTCGAGGACGACGTTTCGCCACCCTCTTCATCCTGCATGTCCTGGTCGCTGTCGGCGCTCGGCCCATGGCCTGGCACCTTGGAAATGCCGTGGGCAATGAAGTTGACCACGTCGATACGGGCCACGCTCTGCTGCTTGAGCAGAAACACGGCCTGACTTTCCTGCTCGCTGAAGATAGCCACCAGCACATTGGCGCCGGTCACTTCACGCTTGCCCGAACTCTGCACATGGAACACCGCGCGTTGCAGCACTCGCTGGAAGCCCAGAGTTGGCTGGGTTTCGCGGTCTTCGTCGTGCACCGGAATCAGGGGGGTAGTGGAGTCGATGAACTCTTGCAGGTCGTGCTTGAGCTTGTCGAGATTGGCGCCACAGGCGCGTAGAACGGTTGCGGCCGCCTCATTGTCTAGGAGTGCCAACAGCAGATGTTCGACGGTCATGAACTCATGACGCTTCGAACGGGCCTCCTTGAAGGCCAGATTGAGGGTGACTTCGAGCTCGCGGTTTAACATAGCTTCACCTCATACCCAAGTGGTCGGCGATTAACCGTCCTTCTCGATTTCACAGAGTAGCGGATGCTGGCTCTCCCGGGCGTATTGGTTGACCTGCGTCGCCTTCGTTTCGGCGATATCGCGGGTAAACAATCCGCATACTGCCCGCCCTTCGGTATGGACGGTCAGCATGATCTTGGTCGCCAGCTCGCGGTTCAAACTAAAGAACGTCTCGAGCACTTCGACGACGAAATCCATTGGCGTGTAGTCATCGTTGAATAAAACCACCTTGTACATGGGTGGCGCCTGCAGGATCGGCTTGGCTTCTTGAACAGCCAGACCGGAGCCATCGTCCTCGTTGGTCTGAGGACCATCCTGATTGAATGTTAGTCGAATCTGACTGTGTGCATGCATGGAAAGAATTTCATCACATCGACAAGTTAAGGTTGTGGGTTGACCGCATAGGGCTGGCGCCGGCGCAGGCGCCGCATGACCTTGACTATCGGCAAAACGGTGTTACAACCAATAGAACCCACCGTGGGCGATAAAGATCCGCGCAGTCAACCAGATTTTTCGCAAGGTTCGTATGCGGATACGTGGATGATACTCCAGTGATGGAGTCCTTTGCAGAGGGACATAGGGATGACAAGCGGTAAAGTCAAGTGGTTCAACAATGCCAAGGGCTACGGGTTCGTCAACGAAGACGGCAAGACTGAAGACCTCTTTGCCCACTATTCGGCCATCGTAATGGACGGATACAAGACGCTGAAGGCAGGCCAGCTGGTCAAGTTCGACATCATCCAGGGCCCCAAGGGCCTGCACGCGGTGAACATCAGCGACGCCAAAGCCGAGGTCACAAGTTCAGCAGATCCGGCGACTGAACGCACGAAGGCCACTGCCTGACCATTTGCCTGCCGCTGAGATGTGAACGGGCCGATCGCCTCTTGAACGAGGCGATCGGTTTTTCGTGTCTACATGTGTTTGATCATCTCATCGCCAAAACCTGAGCTACCCACCAGCGTAGCGCCGTCCATCAGGCGCTCGAAATCATAGGTAACGGTTTTCGCCGCAATTGCGCCGTTGGTGCCTTTGATGATCAGGTCGGCAGCCTCGGTCCAGCCCATATGCCGCAGCATCATTTCGGCTGAGAGGATAACCGACCCCGGGTTGACCTTGTCCTGGCCAGCATACTTGGGCGCGGTACCGTGCGTCGCTTCGAACATTGCCACGGTATCCGACAGGTTCGCCCCAGGCGCGATGCCAATCCCGCCCACTTCTGCCGCCAGCGCATCGGACAGGTAGTCACCGTTCAGGTTGAGCGTGGCAATCACGTCATACTCTGCCGGGCGCAGCAGGATCTGCTGCAGCATGGCATCGGCGATCGCATCCTTGACCACCACCTTCTTGCCACTCTTGGGGTTGGTGAACTGCATCCAGGGCCCGCCATCGAGCAACTCGGCGCCGAATTCTTCCTTGGCCACCTCGTAGCCCCAGTCCTTGAACGCGCCCTCGGTGAATTTCATGATGTTGCCCTTGTGGACCAGGGTCAGCGACTCGCGGTCATTGTCGACCACATACTGCAACGCCTTGCGCACCAGGCGCTTGGTGCCTTCCTTGGAGACCGGTTTGACGCCGATGCCGCAGTCCTGGTCGAAGCGGATCTTGGTGACGCCCATTTCCTCCTTGAGAAACTTGATCACTTTGATGGCTTCGGGCGAACCGGCCTTCCACTCGATGCCGGCATAAATGTCTTCGGAGTTTTCCCGGAAGATCACCATGTCGACGTCTCCCGGCTTTTTCACCGGACTCGGCACGCCTTCGAACCACACCACCGGGCGCAGACACACATACAGGTCAAGCTGTTGGCGCAGGGCCACGTTCAGCGAGCGGATGCCGCCGCCGACCGGCGTGGTCAGCGGGCCTTTGATCGACACCACGTATTCTTTGACTGCGTCGAGGGTCTCTTGCGGCAGCCAGGTGTCCTGGTCATACACCTGCGTAGCTTTTTCACCGGCATAGACCTCCATCCAGGCGATCTTGCGCTTGCCGGCGTAGGCCTTGTGCACCGCGGCATCGACTACCTTGATCATCACCGGGGAAACATCGACCCCGATGCCATCGCCTTCGATATAAGGAATGATCGGATTGTCGGGCACATTGAGCGAATGGTCGGCATTAACGGTGATCCTGGCGCCGTCGGTCGGCACCGTGATTTTCTGGTATCCCATGCTTGCACTACTCCGGAGTCGGGTGTGGTTGGACATCATGCGATCCAATCAGCCTAAACCACATCTGCCGACCTGCAAGGCCGGGCTTGCACCTGCGGCAATGCACCACATTGCAGGTAAGTCTTTGGTCTTATAAATGCGCTGATACCACTTGGCCTTGCTGATTAGCCCGAAGGGTTTGGTATACTCCGGCCCTGACCGTAAGGTCATGGGGGCGAATCCCCGGAAATCGCGGCTTGCCCCCGGCCCTCGAAGGCCACAAAGTCTGGGCTGTTACCGCATCCCAGCCGCTTGACGCTCGACTGATGCATCCACCATCACCGCTCGTAGCCTCTCGACCTTTTGCCCATGGCGCGCCGTGGGCGATGCGCCTACCCAGCGCACCCCGAGACTCGAGTACGCTCAGCAAAACAGAGAGTTAACCCGCATGCCCACCCGCTCTAAGATCATCTATACCTTCACCGACGAAGCCCCTGCCCTCGCCACCTATTCGCTGCTGCCGATCGTCGAAGCGTTCACCGCCTCGGCTGACATCGCCGTCGAAACTCGCGACATCTCCCTGGCTGGCCGTATCCTTGCGGCATTCCCGGAGCAACTCGGCGCAGACAAGCAGGTAAGCGATCATCTGGCGGAGCTGGGCCAACTGGCCACCACCCCTGAAGCCAACATCATCAAGCTGCCGAACATCTCGGCCTCGGTGCCTCAGCTCAAGGCTGCGATCAAGGAACTGCAAGCCAAGGGTTACGCCATCCCTGACTACGCTGACGAGCCTGCCAGCGCTGCCGAAAAAGAATCCCGCGCGCGCTACGACCGCATCAAGGGCAGCGCCGTGAACCCGGTACTGCGCGAAGGCAACTCCGACCGCCGCGCGCCGCTTTCGGTCAAGAACTACGCTCGCAAGCACCCGCACAAAATGGGCGCCTGGGCTTCCGATTCGAAATCGCACGTGGCCCACATGAGCCAAGGCGACTTCTACGGCAGCGAAAAAGCCGCACTGATCGAAGCTGACGACAGCCTGCGCATCGAACTGCTGGACAAGAACGGCGCAACTACCGTTCTGAAGGAAAAAACCGCTGTCAAAGCCGCAGAAGTCGTTGACTGCGCGACCATGAGCCGCAAAGCCCTGAAAGCCTTCATCGCCGAGCAGATCGCAGATGCAAAGGCCAGCGGCGTACTGCTCTCGGTGCATTTGAAAGCAACCATGATGAAGGTTTCCGACCCGATCATGTTCGGCGTCATCGTCGAAGAGTTCTACGGTGAAGTGCTGGCCAAGCACGCTGCAGCGCTGGCCGACATCGGTTTCAATGCCAACAACGGCATCGGCGACCTGTACGCCCGCATCAAGGACCTGCCAGCTGACCAGCAAGCGCAGATCGAAGCCGACATCCAGGCCCTGTACGCCGTACGTCCAGCCCTGGCCATGGTCAACTCCGACAAAGGCATCACCAACCTGCACGTGCCGAGCGACGTAATCGTCGACGCCTCGATGCCGGCCATGATCCGTGACTCGGGCAAGATGTGGAACACTGCCGGCGAGCTGCAAGACGCCAAGGCCGTGATCCCGGACCGCTGCTACGCCGGTATCTACCAGGCTGCCATCGAAGACTGCAAGGTCAACGGCGCCTTCGATCCGACCACCATGGGCAGCGTACCGAACGTTGGCCTGATGGCGCAGAAAGCCGAAGAGTACGGCTCCCACGACAAGACCTTCGAAATCAAGGCCGATGGCGTCGTGCGCGTCGTTGATGGCAAAGGCAACGTGGTTCTGCAACAGAATGTCGAAGCCGGCGACATCTTCCGCATGTGCCAGACCAAGGACGCGCCGATCCAGGACTGGGTCAAGCTGGCCGTCAACCGTGCCCGCCTGAGCGGTACCCCAGCGGTGTTCTGGCTCGACCCGGAACGCGCCCACGACGGCGTGATGATCGAGAAAGTCCAGAAGTACCTGAAAGACCACGACACCACTGGCCTGGACATTCGCGTCCTGCCGCCGGTCGAGGCGATCAAGTTCTCCCTGGCCCGTATCCGCGAAGGCAAGGATACCATCTCGGTGACCGGCAACGTTCTGCGCGACTACCTGACCGACCTGTTCCCGATCATGGAGCTGGGCACCAGCGCCAAGATGCTGTCGATCGTGCCGCTGATGAACGGCGGCGGCCTGTTCGAAACCGGCGCTGGCGGTTCGGCACCCAAGCACGTGCAGCAGCTGGTCGAAGAGAACTTCCTGCGTTGGGATTCGCTGGGTGAGTTCCTCGCTCTGGCGGCCTCGCTCGAGCACCTGGGCGACACCTACGCCAACCCACGCGCCAAGGTTCTGGCCAACACCCTGGACCAGGCTACCGGCAAGTTCCTCGACAACAACAAGTCGCCTTCGCGCAAGGTTGGCGGTATCGACAACCGCGGTAGCCACTTCTACCTGACCCTGTACTGGGCTCAGGCCCTGGCTGCGCAGAGCGACGACGCTGCGCTGCAAGCGCGCTTCGCCCCGCTGGCCAAGACCCTGACCGAGAACGAAGCGACCATCGTCGCCGAACTCAACGCCGTACAGGGCAAGCCAGTCGACATCGGTGGCTACTATGCCCCGGATGCCGAGCTGACCGCCAAGGTGATGCGTCCAAGCCAGACCCTCAATAACGCGATTGCTGCGCTGTAAGGTTCGCTTGAAGTAACCCCACAAACCCCGGCCACGCACCGGGGTTTGTGCTTTTCAGGATTCCACTATGACCTGGCACCCCCACATCACCGTAGCCACCGTGGTCGAAGACCAGGGCCGCTTCCTCTTCGTCGAGGAATTCAAAGCCGGCCAGCACGTCTTCAACCAACCGGCCGGCCACCTCGAGCCCAACGAAACCCTGCAGCAGGCCGCCCTGCGCGAAACCCTCGAAGAAACCGCCTGGGACGTCGAACTGACCGGCGTGGTGGGCATCTACCTGTACACTGCCCCCAGTAACGGCGTCACCTACCAACGCATCTGCTTCGCTGCTCGCCCCGTCCGGCACCATCCGCAACGCGCCCTCGACAGCGATATAACCCGTGCGCTGTGGATGACCCGCGCCGAGCTGCTGGCCGAGCCACAACGCTGGCGCAGCGAGCTGGTGCCGCGCTGCATCGACGACTACCTGGCAGGGCCGCTGCACAGCCTCGCCCTGCTGCGCGACTGACGCGCACGAGCGGGCCTGATAGAATCGACCTTTTTCCCTGATACACATCGGTAGCCATGACCAGCCCAGCACTTAAAGACCCCGCCAAGACCCGCGTCATCGTCGGCATGTCCGGCGGCGTCGACTCTTCCGTATCCGCCCTTCTGCTGATCGAGCAGGGCTACCAGGTGGAAGGTCTGTTCATGAAAAACTGGGAAGAGGACGACGGCACCGACTACTGCACCGCCCGCGAAGACCTGGCCGACGCCCAGGCCGTGTGCGATCGCATTGGCATCAAGCTGCACACGGCCAACTTTGCCGCCGAGTACTGGGATAACGTGTTCGAGCACTTTCTTGAAGAGTACAAGGCTGGGCGCACGCCAAACCCGGACATCCTCTGCAACCGCGAGATCAAGTTCAAGGCCTTCCTCGACTACGCGCTGTCGCTCGGCGCCGACCTGATCGCCACCGGTCACTATGTACGCCGGCGCGACACCGGCGAGCTGACCGAGCTGCTCAAGGGCCTGGACCCGAACAAGGACCAGAGCTACTTTCTGCATGCCGTCGGCGGCAAGGAAATCGCCCGCACCCTGTTCCCGGTCGGCGAGCTGGAAAAACCCGAAGTGCGCGCCATCGCCGAGAAACATGGCCTGGCGACTGCCAAGAAAAAGGATTCCACCGGCATCTGCTTCATTGGCGAACGACGCTTCAGCGACTTCCTCAAGCAGTACCTGCCGGCCCAGCCGGGCAACATCGAAACCACCGAAGGTGAAGTCATCGGTCGCCACCACGGCCTGATGTACCACACCATCGGCCAGCGCCAGGGCCTGGGCATCGGCGGCCTAAAGGACGCCGGTGACGACCCGTGGTACGTGCTGGTCAAGGACCTCGCCCGCAACGTGCTGGTGGTCGGCCAGGGCAACGAGCACCCATGGTTGTTCTCCCGCGCCCTGCTCGCCTCGGACATCTTCTGGGTCAACCCAGTCGACCTCGCCACCCCGCGCCGCCTCACGGCAAAGGTGCGCTATCGCCAGGGCGACCAGGGCTGCACCCTGGAACGCACCGACAGCGGCTACCGCGCCGTGTTCGACGAGCCGCAACGTGCGGTCACCCCCGGCCAGTCGGTGGTGTTCTACGATGGCGAGGTGTGCCTGGGCGGCGGCGTGATCGAAACTGCCGAGCCGTGGAGCCCGCGCCCATGAGCAACCTGCACGAGCAGTTGATTGCCCTGGGCGGCGTGTTTCAGGCTGCGGTGCTGGTCGACAAGCTGGCACGCACCGGCCAGTCCAATGACGCCGAGCTTGGCTGCATGCTTGGCAGCCTGCTGGTGATGGACCCCAAGGACACCCTCGAAGTGTTCGGTGGTGATGACCTGAACCTGCGCGACGGTTACCGCGCCCTGGTCGGCGCACTCGAGCGCGAGCCCAGCAGCCTGCAGCGCGAGCCGCTGCGCTATGCGCTGTCGATGCTCGGCCTCGAGCGCCAGCTGGCCAAGCGTGGCGACCTGCTGGAAACCATCGGCAACCGCCTGCCGCAAATCCAGGGTCAGGCCGATCACTTCGGCCTGACCCACGAGAATGTCATCGCTTCCAGTGGCGCCTTGTATCAGGACACCCTGAGTACCTTGCGCCAGCGCATTCAGGTGCATGGCGACATGCGCTTCCTGCAGCAAGCCAGCAACGCCTCGAAGATCCGCGCACTGCTGCTGGCCGGGATCCGCGCCGCACGCCTGTGGCGCCAGCTTGGCGGGCACCGCTGGCAGCTGGTGTTCAGCCGGCGCAAATTGCTCAACGAGCTGTACGGCATGATGCGCACCAATTCCTGAATGCCGCGCACTCCCGCCTTGCGCGCCCCCTGTAGGAGCGGCCTTGTGTCGCGAAAGGGCTGCGATAAGCATCAAACGGGCTCGACCTTTGGTCAGCCACCCGACCTCGGCGCATTTTTCATGTATGATATGCGCCCTCCAAAAGCCTGACTGTCCGAGAACACCCCATGCAGCTTTCCTCGCTCACTGCGGTTTCCCCTGTAGACGGCCGCTACGCCGGCAAAACCCAGGCCTTGCGCCCTATTTTCAGCGAATACGGCCTGATCCGTTTCCGCGCCTTGGTCGAAGTGCGCTGGCTGCAACGCCTGGCCGCTCACCCGCAAATCGGTGAAGTGCCGGCATTCTCGGCCGAGGCCAACGCCGTTCTCGATACCCTGGCCAGCGATTTCCAGCTGGCCCACGCCGAGCGCGTCAAGGAAATCGAACGCACCACCAACCACGACGTCAAGGCCATCGAGTACCTGCTCAAGGAGCAGGCTGCACAACTGCCTGAGCTGGCCAACGTCAGCGAGTTCATCCACTTCGCCTGCACCAGCGAGGACATCAACAACCTGTCCCACGCGCTTATGCTGCGCGCGGGCCGTGATGACGTACTGCTGCCGCTGATGCGCCAGATCGCCGAAGCGATCCGCGCGCTTGCCCACCAGCATGCCGACGTGCCGATGCTGTCGCGCACCCACGGCCAGCCAGCCTCGCCGACCACCCTGGGCAAAGAGATGGCCAACGTCGTCTACCGCCTCGAGCGCCAAATTGCGCAAGTCGCTGCCGTGCCGCTGATGGGCAAGGTCAACGGCGCCGTCGGTAACTACAACGCGCACCTGTCGGCCTACCCGCAGATCGACTGGGAAGAAAACGCCCGCGCCTTCATCGAAGACGAGCTGGGCCTGCAGTTCAACCCGTACACCACCCAGATCGAGCCGCACGACTACATTGCCGAGCTGTTCGACGCGATCGCCCGCTTCAACACCATCCTGATCGACTTCGACCGGGACATCTGGGGCTACATCTCGCTGGGCTACTTCAAGCAGCGCACCGTTGCCGGTGAAATCGGCTCGTCGACCATGCCGCACAAGGTCAACCCGATCGACTTCGAAAATTCCGAAGGCAACCTCGGTATCGCCAACGCCCTGTTCCAGCACCTGGCCAGCAAACTGCCGGTTTCGCGCTGGCAGCGTGACCTGACCGACTCCACCGTGCTGCGCAACCTGGGCGTGGGCTTCGCTCACAGCGTTATCGCCTACGAAGCCAGCCTGAAGGGCATCAGCAAGCTGGAAGTCAACACCCAGCGCATCGCTGCTGACCTGGACGCCTGCTGGGAAGTGCTAGCCGAGCCGATCCAGACCGTCATGCGCCGCTTCAACATCGAAAACCCCTACGAGAAGCTCAAAGAGCTGACCCGTGGCAAAGGCATCACCCCTGAGGCGCTGCTGACCTTCATCGATGGCCTGGACATGCCAGCCGATGCCAAGGCCGAGCTCAAGCAGCTGACTCCTGCGACCTACATAGGTAACGCAGTAGCGCAGGCCAAACGTATCTAAGATTACGCCTGCGTCTGACGCCCGGCCTAGCCGGGCGTTTTTATTCCCGGACGAAAGTTACGTTTTTTCAATAGGTTGAACATGAATTCTGATACTCCACTTCAGCTGCTTGGCGGTTTGACTGCTCGCGAGTTCCTGCGTGACTACTGGCAGAAGAAGCCATTGCTGGTACGCCAGGCATTCACCGACTTCGAAAGCCCGATCGACCCTGACGAGCTGGCTGGCCTGGCCCTGGAAGAGGAAGTCGAATCGCGCCTGGTCCTCGAACACGGCGAACGCCCGTGGGAGCTGCGTCGCGGCCCGTTCACCGAGGACGACTTCGCCACCCTGCCAGAGCGCGACTGGACCCTGCTGGTGCAAGCGGTCGACCAGTTCGTGCCAGAAGTGGCCGAACTGCTGGAAAGCTTCCGCTTCCTGCCAAGCTGGCGCATTGACGATGTGATGATCAGCTATGCCGCGCCCGGCGGCAGCGTTGGCCCGCACTTCGACAACTACGACGTGTTCCTGCTGCAGGGCCACGGTACCCGCAACTGGAAAGTCGGCCAGATGTGCGACAGCGACAGCAAGCTGCTCGAGCACGCTGACCTGCGCATCCTGGCTGACTTCGAGCAGACCGACGAGTGGCGCCTGGAGCCGGGTGACATGCTCTACCTGCCACCACGCCTGGCCCACTTCGGCGTTGCCGAAGACAACTGCCTGACCTACTCGGTCGGTTTCCGCGCGCCAAGCGCAGCTGAAGTGCTGACCCACTTCACCGACTTCCTCAGCCAGTTCCTGCCGGACGAAGAGCGCTACAGCGACGCCGACGCCCAGCCGGTCAGCGACCCGCACCAGATCCAGCACGACGCTCTGGACCGCCTCAAGGCGCTGCTGGCCGAGCACATGGGTGACGAGCGCCTGCTGCTGACCTGGTTCGGCCAGTTCATGACCGAGCCACGCTACCCTGAGCAGGTCGCCGGCGAGCCGCTCAAGGAAGAAGAGCTGATCGACAGCCTGGAACAAGGCGCTATTCTTATCCGTAACCCAAGCGCACGCTTGGCCTGGTCGGAAGTCGATGACAACCTGCTGCTGTTCGCCAGCGGCCAGAGCCGTCTGCTCTCGGGTCACCTGCGCGATCTGCTGAAGATGATCTGCGCCGCCGATGCGCTGCACATCGAAAACCTGGGCCAGTGGCTCAAGGATGAAGAAGGTCTGACCCTGGTCTGCCAGCTGGTCGAACAAGGAAGTCTGGGTTTTGCCAATGAATAGAATCAGCGTTCGGCTTGCCGATTGGATCAAGGACAACAGTGACATCCGCCACATCCGCGATGCGGTGTTCGTTGCCGAGCAGCACATTCCGCCTGAGCTGGAATTTGACGCCGAAGACCCCCAGGCTGTGCATTTCCTGGCCCTCGAGGGTGACTACCCGATCGGCACCGCGCGCTTGCTGGCAGACGGCACCATCGGCCGCATCTCGGTGCTCAAGGACTGGCGCGGGCTGAAAGTGGGCGACGCACTGATGCATGCAGTGATCGCCGAAGCCCAGGCTCGCGACCTCAAGCAACAGACCTTGAGCGCCCAGGTGCATGCCACACCGTTCTACGAGCGGCTGGGCTTCAAGGTGGTCAGCGAGGAGTTCCTCGAGGCCGGCATCCCCCATGTGGAGATGGTGCGCGAGTCCTGCGACCTGGCCTGAGCAATCTCAGGGCCGCTTAAACCGGCCCTGTTTCGCAGCGGGCTGCAATGGCCCGCTGCGTGCTCTGCAACATTGACTCACCAGCAAGCTGTATATGCATACAGATAAAACTTGCCTGGCGGCGCTTCTTTGTTCATCCTGACGCTCATCGTCTGCCC
This sequence comes from Pseudomonas sp. 1121_17, assembly GCF_052850745.1. Classification (NCBI taxonomy): domain Bacteria; kingdom Pseudomonadati; phylum Pseudomonadota; class Gammaproteobacteria; order Pseudomonadales; family Pseudomonadaceae; genus Pseudomonas; species Pseudomonas sp. 1121_17. The sequence continues at coordinate 614,043 of NZ_VXCX01000001.1, read as the reverse complement.
ATGAAGCGTTCTCGGCCATGCGCCTGTTTCTCTGCGAAAAACCCTCCCAGGCCAAAGATATCGCTAAAGTGCTCGGCGCCACCCGCCGCGGTGACGGCTGCTGGCAAGGCACTGACGTGTGCGTTACCTGGTGCATCGGCCACCTGCTCGAAACCGCCCCGCCCGACAGTTACGACGCCCGCTACAAGCGCTGGAGCCTGGACGATCTGCCGATCATCCCGGGCCAGTGGAAAATGCTGGTCAAGCCAAAAACCGCCAGCCAGTTCAAGGCAGTCAAACGCCTGCTTGGCGAAGCGCGCGAACTGGTCATCGCCACCGACGCCGACCGCGAAGGCGAGATGATCGCCCGTGAGCTGGTCGAGCACTGCCGGTACCGCGGCCCGATCCAGCGCCTGTGGCTGTCGGCGCTGGACGATGCCTCGATCCGCAAGGCCCTGGCCAAGCTGCTGCCCGGCAGCGAGACCTTCAGCCTGTACCATTCAGCCCTGGGCCGTTCGCGTGCCGACTGGCTGATCGGCATGAACATGAGCCGGCTGTTCACTCTGCTCGGGCGTCAATCCGGTTATCAAGGCGTGTTGCCCGTCGGCCGCGTGCAAACCCCGACCCTGCGCCTGGTGGTAGACCGCGATCGCAGCATCGCCGACTTCGTGCCGGTGCCGTTCTGGGCGATCGACGTGCAGCTTGAGCATGCCGGCAGCCTGTTCAACGCACAGTGGCGCGCGCCTGAAGACGCCTGCGATGATCAGGCCCGCTGCCTTAACCAGAGCCTGGCCCAGCAAGCCGCCGCCGACATGGCTGCGGCTGGCAGTGCGCAGGTCAGCAAGCTGGTCACCGAGCGCGTGCGCGAAGCCGCACCGCTGCCGTTCGATCTGGGCACCCTGCAGGAAATCTGCTCGAAGAAGTTCGGCTACGGCGCCCAGGAAACCCTCGACATCGCCCAGGCCTTGTACGAAACCCACAAACTGATCACCTACCCGCGCAGCGACTGCGGCTTTCTGCCAATGAGCCAGCATGCCGAGGCGCCGGCAATTCTCGCTGCATTGCAGCGCGCCGATGCCAGCCTGGCGCCGCTGCAAGCGCACCTGCAGCCGCAACGCCGCTCGCGCGCCTGGAACGACGCCAAGGTCAGCGCCCACCACGGCATCATCCCCACTGCCGTCGCCAGTGACCCGGCGCGCCTGCCGCCCAAATACAAGGCCGTTTACACCCTGATCCGCGCGCGTTACCTGGCGCAGTTTCTGCCCAACCATGAATACGACCGCACCCAGGCTGATTTCGATTGCGCCGGCCACGCCCTGCGCGCCGTCGGCAAGCAGATTGTCGAACCCGGCTGGCGCCGCGCCCTGCCAGAGGCGCTGACGCCAGCCAAAGGCCGTGAGGCGCCGCCGGCGCAGGTGCTGCCAGCCTTGCAGCAAGGCCAGGCCTGCGCAGTGCGCAACGTCCAACTCAAGGACCTGTGGACCCAGCCGCCGAAACCCTTCACCGAAGGCGACCTGATCAAGGCGATGAAAAACGTCGCCAAGCTGGTGGATGACCCCAAGCTCAAGCAAAAGCTCAAGGAAACCACCGGCATCGGCACCGAGGCCACCCGCGCCAGCATTATCCAGGGCCTGCTCGACCGCAGTTATCTGGTCAAGAACGGCAAGGCCCTGGCCGCCACCCCAGCCGCGTTCAGCCTGATTGACGCCGTCCCACGGGCCATTGCCGACCCGGGCACCACGGCGATCTGGGAGCAGGCTTTGGACATGGTCCAGAGCGGCGAAATGACTCTCGAGGAATTCGTTGCCCGCCAATCGGCCTGGATGGGCAAGCTGGTAGAGCGCTGTAGCGGCATGCGCATGACCATCAGCGGCCCGCTGGTACCCGCCGGTGGCAAGAAGGCGCCCTGGAGCAAGAAGCGCCGCTCAGGCACCAAGGCCAAAGCGGCCGACGGCAAGCCCAAGGCGGCCAAGCCGAGGGTTGCCAGGCGCAAGGCCACTACCTGAGCCTTCGACCTGGCCTCAGGTGCCGCTCTTGAGTCGGCTGAAGGCTCGGGTCAGTTCGCGGTTGAATTGCTTGCCATTGTCGTTCTTGCTGTACAACCGCGCGCGCACCTCGGCCGGCGGATAGGTGCCGGGGGCGTTGCGGATCTGTGCATCGACCAGGCTGTCGGCGGCGCTGATCGCATTGGCGTAGTGAATGGTGTCGGTGATCGGTGCGATCACCTCCGGGCGCATCAGGTAGTCCATCAAGGCCCAGGCCGCCTGCGGGTGCGGTGCGTCCTTGGGCACCACCAGCGCGTCAAGCCAGATCAACGTGCCCTCCTTGGGGATTCGGTAAGCGAGGCTGTAGGTTTTGCCCGCCTGCTGCGCCTGGCCCTGGGCGATAGCCACGTTGCCGTTCCACGACATCGCCACGCAGGTCTCGCCGTTGGCCAGGTCGTTGATGTTGCGATCATTGTCGAAGTAGCGGATGTACGGGCGGATCTTGCGCAGTTGTGCCTCAGCCAGCTTTAGGTCCTCGAGGCGCTGCTGATTGATGTCCAGGCCCATGTAGCGCATCACTGCGGCAAACACTTCGTTGGGGTCATTGAGCAGGCTGACTCCGCAATCGGCAAATTTCGCTACCACCGCCGGGTCGAACAGCATCGCCCAGCTGTCCAGCGGCGCATCGCTCAGGCGTGCGGTCACGGCCTGCTGCTGAAAGCCGACCCCGGTGGTGCCCCAGGCGTAGGTCCCGGCATAGCGGTTGCCGGGGTCGAACACGGCCATGTGCTGACGAAACTCCTCGCCCACACCCTGCAGATGGGGCAGCCGGCTTTTATCCAGCGGCTGCAACGCGCCGCTGGCAATGGCCCGACTCAGGTGCTGACCGGCGCTGAGCACCAGGTCATAGCCGCTGCGCCCGGTCAGCAGTTTGGTTTCGGCGGTTTCAAGCGAATCGAAGTGGTCGGCGACCACGCGGATGCCGGTTTCCTTCTCGAAATTGCTCAGCGTGTCTGGCGCCAAATACTCGCCCCAGATGTACAGGTTGACGGTGGGCTGCGCCGCATCGGCGGCGTGCCCCGCCGCCGCGCTGCCGGCCAGCGCCAACCCAAGTGCCAGCACAGAGGTTTTCATCAGCGAGGTCCTCCGGCGTATTGCGGCATGGTGATGCAGGCAACGTTGCCGCCGCCGAGCAGAATCTCCCGCGAGTTTTCGATGCCGATGATGCGCTTGCCCGGGAACAGCTCTGCCAGGGTTGCCTGGGCCACGCTGTCATTGCGGTCGCCGAACAACGGCACGACGATGGCCGAGTTGCCGGCGTAGTAGTTGATGTAAGACGCACAGATCCGCGTGCCGGCTTCGCGCACATGAGTGCCGTCGACCTGATCCAGCCCGGCGGCTTCGGCAGAGGTCCACTGCAGCACATCAGGTTGGGGCAGCTTGTGCACCTTGAGCTCACGGCCGCGGCTGTCGCGGGTGCTGCGCAGGATGTCATAGGCTTCCTGGTAGATCTCCCACTGCGGGTCATCGCGGTTGTCGGTCCATTGCAGCACCACCTCGCCGGGCCGTACAAAGCAGGCCAGGTCGTCGACATGGCCGTCGGTTTCATCGAACTTGCAGCCACGTGGCAGCCAGATCACCTGCTCGGCACCAAGGTAATCCTGCAGGCGCCGGGTCACCTCTGCTTTGCCCAGATGAGCGTTGCGATTGCGGTTGAGCAGGCATTGCTCGGTGGTCAGCAGGCTGCCTTGGCCGTCACTCTGGATGCCGCCGAGTTCTGCGATCAATGGCGCGCGGTAGCGGTCCAGGTTTTCGATCTCGAGGACCTTGCGAGCGATCTGGTCGTCCTTGTCCCATGGGTAATAGAGGCCACCGTCGAGGCCGCCATAGGCGTTGAATTCGAAGTCGACGCCGCGTACCTCGCCGCTGTCATCGTTGACCACGAAGCACGGCCCGCTGTCGCGAAACCAGGTGTCATTGCAAGTCATCTCCATTACCCGCACCGCCTCCGGTAGCAGGCGTCGGGCATTGGCGTATTGCGCGGCGGAGGCACATACAGTGACCGGCTCGCTGCTGGCAATCGCCTTGACGATCTCGACCCACACCTGCTGCGCCGGCTTGGCGCCATTGCGCCACACGTCCGGCCGTTCCGGCCAACCGAGCCAGCAGCCGCCCTTGGCTTCGAACTCGCCGGGCAAGCGGAAACCATCGGCCTTGGGGGTAGTGCTGAGCGAACGTGCCATGGGTCACCTCGTCGTGACTGAGTGGGATGAGCCGAAGCTACGCCGCTAGCGGGCGCACATCTAACGATGAAAACTCAGCGATTGGTGAATTGAATTCACGGTTCGCTGATCTGTTCGATGAACCAGTCAACGAAGTCGCCCACTGCACCGCGCTCTAGGCGCAAGCGCTCGCAGACCAGCGCGTACTGCCCCTGCGCGGTAACACTGGCGCTGAACGGGCGCACCAGTCGGCCACTTTGCAGGTCGGCCTGGCAGGTCAGGTTGTCGCCCATGGCTACGCCCTGGCCGAGCAGCGCCGCCTCCAGCGCCAACGCCGCATGGGGGAAGTACAGCTGGCGGTTGGGCTGGCCGTCTTCGGCGTGGGTGGCCAGCCACGAAGTCCAGGTCTTGCCGTCCTGGTCGTCGTGCAACAGACAGTGGCGCAACAGCTCGCGCGGGCGCTTCATGGCGCTCTGGTTGAACAGGCCGGGGCTGCACACTGGAAAGAACTGCAGCAGCGGCAACGGCCGCACGAAGTGCGTGCTGGCGTCCAGCGCGCTGGTGCCGTAGGTGATCGCCAGGTCAACGTCCAGTGCTGGCGCCCCGGCATTGATCGGCTGTTCGAGTAGATGCAGGGTGATATGCGGGTAGCGGCTGCTGAAATCAGCCAGGCGATTGATCAGCCATTTTTGCGCCAGCTCTGCCGTCACCGCAACCCGCAGCACTGCCTGCGAAGCCGGGTCACGCAGCTCGTCACAGGCCTTGCCGATCAACTCGAAGGCCTGTTGCAACTGCTGCAGCAGGCGCTCTGCTTCAGCACTCGGGCGCACCTGGCGGCCGACCCGCTCGAACAACGCCACGCCCAGCTGCGCTTCCAACTGGCGAATCTGGTGGCTGACTGCGCTGTCGGTGACGCACAGCTCGGCCGCGGCCCGGCCGAAATGGCCATGGCGGGCGGCGCACTCGAACGTGCGCAAGGCGGTCAGCGAGGGCAGACGGCGCATGGTTTAAGTCCTGAAAGGCGGCTGATGGGCATCGCCAGCATCAGCCAGGCGTTGCAATAAATACAAGCTTGCTGGCGAAACCAGCACCAGCTGCTAGATTTTTCAGGCTGAATCACAGCGCCGTCTAGAGCTCGCAATGACCCCCACTACCCTGCTGGATGAAGTCCGCGCGTTTCGCAGCCAACACCCCGAAGTGCGCTATGTCGACCTGATCAGCCTGGACATCCCCGGGCATTTCTACGGTAAACGCTACCCCATCGACATGCTCGAAAAGCTCGCCGCCGGCAGCCCGCTGAAGCTGCCGCAGAACTGCGTGCTGCTCGGTGCCCAGGGTGGCTTGTTTCCGATTGGCGATTACTGCTTCAACGATGGCGACCCGGATGCACTGCGCCGGCTGATCCCCGGTACGCTTAAGCCGGTCAGCTGGGAGACGCAGCCACTCGGGCAGATGCTGATCAGCTCCGACGGCACCGATGCGCCCATAGAGTTCGAGCCGCGCGAGGTCCTCGCCAGGGTGCTGCAGCGTCTGCAGGCGCGGGGCATTCGCCCGGTGGTTGCATTCGAGCTGGAGTTTTACCTGTTCGACTGCGCGCTGCAGGACGGCCTGCCGCAGTTTCCCCGCGACCCGATCAGTGGTGATCGCGACGACCAACCCAACCTGCATATCGAACGCCTGTCGCGCTTCTCCGAAGTACTGCACGACATGGTCGAAACCGCCAACGCCCAAGGCGTCGATGCCAATGTCATCACCGCAGAGCTCGGCCCGGGTCAGTTCGAGATCAACTTCGGCCACTGCGACGACGGCCTGCGCGCCGCCGACTGGGCCGCCCTGTTCTGCCGCAGCAGCCGCGGTGTGGCGCGCAAGCACGGCCTGCGCGCCAGCTTCATGAGCAAGCCCTACCTGCAGGCACCCGGCAGTGGCATGCACGTGCATGTCAGCCTCTACGACAGCAGCGGCAACAACGTACTCGACGCCGACCAGCAGCAGCCGTTGCGCCATGCCGTGGCCGGCTGCCTGGCGCTGCTGCCGCAGTGCATGCCGATCTTTGCCGGCAACCACAATGCGTTTCGCCGCTATGGCGCCATGGTCAACGCCGCCAGCCGCGCCAGCTGGGGCTTTGAAGACCGTGACGCGTGCATTCGCATTCCCGAGTCCGACTCACGCAACCTGCGCATCGAGCACCGCCTGGCCGGCGCCGACGCCAACCCGTACCTGGTGCTGGCGGCAATCCTCTGCGGCATGGAGCAAGGCCTGGCGGCCCGGCAAGAGCCGATTGCCCCGCTCAATGATGATCGCGCCAGCGGCATCGACTTTCCCAAGGACATGCTTAGCGCGGTGGCCGCGATGCAAGCGCATCCTGCGGTCAGTGCCGGGCTCGGTGAGGAGTTTGTGAAGGTGTATTGCGAAAACAAACGCCAGGACCACCTGGCCTTCATGGATGAAGTCAGCGCTCGCGAGTATCACTGGTTCCTGTAGCGGGCGGCAAAACCGCCTCGATACTGGCCACACCCGACGCTGGCGTTTACCATGGCAGCCTTTGGCGCGGCCTTTTGCCGCGCACTGCCGCTAAGCCTGAATCCTCATGCCTTTCGAACTCTCCGTTGAACCGCTGACGCTGCTGATCCTGACTCTGGTTGCGTTTGTTGCCGGCTTTATCGACGCCATTGCCGGCGGCGGTGGTCTGTTGACTACCCCTGCGCTGCTGACCGCGGGCATGCCGCCGCATCTGGTGCTGGGCACCAACAAACTCAGCTCGACCTTCGGCTCGGCCACCGCCGGCTTCACCTACTACCGGCGCAAGCTGTTCCACCCGGCGCAGTGGCGTCCGGCGCTGTTCGGCACGCTGCTAGGTGCCCTGCTCGGCGCGGTGATCGCCCATTACCTGCCGGCAGAGTGGCTGAACAAGATGCTGCCGGTGGTGGTGTTTGCCTGTGGCATCTACCTGTTGTTCGGTGGCACGCCCAAGGCGCCGCTGGACGCCGATGCGCCGATCAAGAAAACCTGGCAGTTGCCTCAGGGCTTTACCCTGGGTTTCTACGACGGCGTCGCCGGGCCAGGCACCGGCGCGTTCTGGACAGTCAGCACGCTGCTGCTGTATCCGATCGATCTGGTCCGCGCCAGTGGTGTGGCGCGGAGCATGAACTTCGTCAGCAACGCGGCGGCGCTGACGGTGTTCATCGCCTCCGGTCAGGTCGACTATATCGTGGGCCTGGCCATGGGCCTGGCGGTGATGGTCGGGGCGTTCTTTGGTGCACGCACGGCGATCAGCGGCGGCAGCAAGTTCATCCGCCCGGTATTCATCACCGTGGTCCTGGCGCTGACCGTGCGCCTAGCCTGGCAGCACTGGTTCGGCCAGGCCTAAGCGGCGCGCCACATACAGATCGATCAAGTGCCGGGCAATCGAACGCCCGGCCGGCAGTGGCGGCAGAGCATGCACGTTGAACCACTGCGCATCCTCGATCTCGTCCGGCTGCATGACGATCTCGCCACCGGCGTACTCGGCGTGAAAACCGAGCATCATCGAGTGCGGGAACGGCCAGCACTGGCTGCCGACGTACTGGATGTTCTTCACCTCTACCGCCACCTCTTCACGCACTTCACGCACCAGGCAGTCCTCAGCCGACTCGCCGGGCTCGGCAAACCCGGCCAGCGTGCTGTACACCCCAGTGACAAAGCGCGGTGAACGCGCCAGCAGGATCTCGTCGCCGCGGGTGACCAGCACGATCATGCTGGGCGAAATGCGCGGATAGCTGCGCAGGTCGCAGCTGGCACAGTGCATGGCCCGCTCCCAGTGGATCTGGGTCATGGCCTGGCCGCAGCTGCCGCAAAAGCGATGCTCCCGCGCCCAGGTGCCGATCTGCGCCGCGTAGCCAAGCAGCTTGTAGATATCGAAGTCGCCTTCGAGCATGAACTGGCGCAGACCACGCCAACCGCAGCCGCTGACCACGGCGGCGCTGCGCAGCTCCAGCAGAAACACCGGCTCACCTTCGAAATGACCGATGCCGTGCTCGCAGAGGATGTCCAGGTCCTGGCGCTTGAGCCATTCACGCGGGAACAGCACGCCGTTATCGTCCAGCAGAAACCCGTCCGGGCCGCGGGCCACGGCCAACCCTCCGGCGACATTGGGGTCGAGTACTGCGCTAGTCCAGCGTGCTGACATGGTGGGCTTTCCTTCAAGCGCGTCCACCGCCTCGGTCAGTCGGCGAACGTCGGTTTCTGTTTGCTCATGTGAGCCGCAAAGGCGACCCGCAAGTCTTCGGACTGCAGCATGGCGGCGTTCCAGGTCGCAATGTACTCAAGGCCATCGGCGATACTGTGCTCGCGCATGTAATTGAGCATCTGCTTGCTGCCGGCCACGGCAATGGGGGATTTTCCCGCAATTTCACGGGCAATGGCAAAGACTCCGTCGAGCAGCGCCGCGTGATCGGGGTAAACCCGGTTGACCAGGCCGATCTGGCGCGCCTCCTGCGCCTCGACATAGCGCCCGGTGTAGGCCATTTCGCGCATTACGCCATCAGCGATGATCCGCGGCAGGCGCTGCAGGGTGCCGACGTCGGCGGCCATACCCATGTCGATTTCCTTGATCGAAAACTGCGCGTCGCTGCTGCAATAACGCATGTCACAGGCCGAGATCAGGTCGATGGCGCCGCCCAGGCAGTAGCCCTGGATCGCTGCCAGCACAGGTTTGCGGCAGTTGTCGACGGCGGTGAACGACGCCTGCATGTTGAGGATGGTCTTGCGTAGCAAGCGCGCATTGCGGCCGACGTCCTTGCCCAGCTGGTTGGCCAGCGAGGCCAGCATCATCAAGTCGATGCCTGACGAAAAGTGCTTGCCGGCGCCGCTGATGACCACTGCGCGGACCGCATCGGTGTCATCGATCCACTGGAAGATCTCGATGATTTCCTGCCAGAACGCCGCGTTCATCGCGTTGATTTTTTCCGGGCGGTTGATCTGCACGTGAGCGATGTTGTCGGTCAGTTCGACTGTGAACGCGGTGTAGTCGGTCATCGGCGGCATTCCTGTGGCAAGGGTGGTCAGCGCCGGACTATAGCGCACCCTCATGGCGGTACTTGTGCCAAAAGCGGGACTGTTGCCCTTGCGCAGCGGGCGTGCTTTGCGGCACCGTGCTCGACTGCAGAATCATAAGGATACAAATTCATGCAACGCTCCCTGCCGGGCACCATCGCCCATTCGTTTCTTGGCCAGGCGCCGCGCTGGTACAAGGCGGTCATCTGCCTGTTCCTGTTGCTCAACCCGCTGGTGCTGGCCACTTTAGGTCCGGTAGCGACGGGCTGGCTGCTGGTGATCCAGTTCATCTTCACCTTAGGGATGGCACTCAAGTGCTACCCGCTGATGCCAGGCGGGCTGCTGCTGATTGAGGCGTTGTTGCTCAAGCTGACCACCGCCCAGGCGCTGTACGACGAACTACTGCACAACTTCCCGGTGATTCTGCTGCTGATGTTCATGGTCGCCGGCATTCACTTCATGAAGGAATTGCTGCTGTTCCTGTTTTCGAAGATCCTGCTCGGGGTGCACAGCAAGACCGTGCTGGCGCTGCTGTTCTGCGTACTGTCGGCGATCCTCTCGGCGTTTCTCGATGCACTGACGGTGACGGCAGTGATCATCAGTGCCGCAGTCGGCTTTTATGCGGTGTATCACCGGGTCGCTTCCGGTGCCAATCCGCGTGAAGACTCGGAGTTGGGCAGCGACCAGCAGGTCGCCCACCTACACCGCGAAGACCTTGACCAGTTCCGCACCTTTCTGCGTAGCCTGCTCATGCACGGCGCTGTCGGCACCGCGCTGGGCGGCGTCTGCACGCTGGTCGGCGAGCCGCAGAACCTGCTGATCGGGCATGAGCTGGGGTGGCACTTCGCTGAATTCTTCTTCAAGGTCGCGCCGGTATCGCTGCCGGTGCTGGGTGCCGGCCTGCTGACCTGCGTCGTGCTGGAAAAGCTACGCCTGTTCGGCTACGGCACCCTGATGCCGACGCGCGTGCGCCAGGTGCTGGCCGCCCACGCGGCCGAGGACGATGCCGCACGCACGCCGGCCCAGCGCCTGGCACTGTGGGTGCAAGGGCTGGCGGCGCTGCTGTTGTGCGTCTGCCTGGGCCTGCACATTGCCGAAGTCGGCTTGATCGGCCTGATGGTGATCGTTTTGATCACGGCCTTCACCGGTATCACCGATGAGCACCGTCTGGGCCGTGCCTTCCAGGACGCCATGCCATTCACCGCGCTACTGGTGGTGTTTTTTGCGGTAGTGGCGGTGATCCACCAGCAACAGCTGTTCAGCCCGTTGATCGCAGCTGTATTGGCCCTGCCGCCCGAGCAACAACCGGGCATGCTCTATCTGGCCAACGGCTTGCTCTCGGCAATCAGCGATAACGTGTTCGTTGCCACCATCTACATCACCGAAGTGAAGCAGGCGTTCATCGACGGGCGCATGAGCCGCGAGCACTTCGAGGCCCTGGCGGTGGCGATCAATACCGGCACCAACCTGCCCAGCGTGGCCACGCCCAATGGCCAGGCAGCGTTTCTGTTTCTGCTGACCTCGGCGATCGCGCCGCTGGTGCGTCTGTCGTACAGGCGCATGGTGTGGATGGCGCTGCCCTACACCGTGGTCATGGGCGGCCTGGGCTGGTATGCGGTGACCTACTGGTTGTAACGGCAGTGCTCAGGCGCTCTGGCGCCGCATGGCCAGGATCGCAGCGCCAAAGCCGATGAAGGTAGTGCCCACCACCCGGCTGACCCAGCGGGCAAACTGCGGCCGGGTCAGTACGCCTTTGGCCCGTGCTGCGAGGCTGGCGTAGACCGCCAGCGACAGCAGCGACAACGCCATGAAGATCGCGGTCAGGATCAAGAACTGCGGCAGCAATGCCGCGCCCTGATCGATGAACTGCGGAAACAAGGCGGTGAAAAACATGGTCGCCTTCGGGTTGGTCGCTGCGGTCAGAAATGCCGACTTGTATAGTTTCAGCCGCGTCGGCCTGAGCACTTTCACCGGCGCTGCGCCCGCCTCCGCCAGCATCGGATTCTTTTTCAGCAGCTGCTTGCCGCCGAGATAGAACAGGTAGGCTGCACCGAGAATCTTCACCGCATTGAACAGCACTTCCGAACTGGCCAGCAGCGCGCCCAAACCGAGCATCGCCGCAGCCGACAGGCAGAACAGCCCGCTGACATTGCCCAGCGATGACCAGATCGCCGAACGTGCGCCGTACAGAATACTGTTGTTGATTGCCATCAACGAGGCCGGCCCTGGGCTGGCAATGGCGATCGCGGCGACCAGGGTGTAGGCAAGTAGCGAGTGGCTGTCCATGGCGTGTAACCCGATAAGAAAGTGAGGTGCTGCAGCGCTTGGCTGGGCACAAGAGGCTCCGATGCTAAAGCACTCACTCACCCGGCATAAGTTACAGATGACCCTGAATCAGGCCATACAGAGCCTTTGTGAATTCATTCGGACCTAGCGTCTGGCGCGCGAATCTTGCCGGCGAACACCCTGAAGCCGAGCGTGTTGTAAGCCAGGGTGATCGGCGCAATGATGGCGAAGCCGACCAGCATGAACGTCTGGCTGGTGGGTGAAGAAGCCGCCTGGGCCAGGCTCAGGTCTGGCGGGATGATCAGCGGAAACAGCGCCAGCAGCATCAGCGCAAATGCCACCGCCACCACGCCCAGTGCCATCAACAGCGGCAGGCAATGCCACCGGCTGCGCCAGGCCAGTTGATAGCCGAGCAGCAACAGCGTCACGCTCGCTAGCGAAGGCCCCGCAATCCACGGTTCGGACAAGCGCTGCCAGTAGCGCTGATCCACGCCCAGGGTGCAGATCAGCACTGCTGCCAGCAGGCTCAACGCCAACAGCGACAGATAGCGAGCCTGGCGCCGGCTGCGCTGGTGCAGGTCGCCCTCGCTGCGCCAGTACAGCCAGCAGGCGCCCAGCCACAGATAACCTGCGACCAACGCCAGGCCACACAACAAGGGAAAGCTGCCCAGCCACTCCCAACCATTACCGTTGTACTGCCCGGCCTTGTGCGGCACACCCTGCAGCAAGGTGCCCAGTGCCACGCCCTGGCAAAGCGTGGCCAGCAGCGAGCCGCCCAGCAACAGCGCATCGCCCATGCCCTTGCGCGGTAAATGCTCGCGAAACTCAATCCCCACCGCACGCACCAGCAGCGCCATGAACATCAGCAAGAACGGCACATACAGCGCCGGCAGCAAAATCGCATAGGCCAGCGGAAACAGCGCCAGCAAACCGCCCCCGCCGAGTACCAGCCAGGTTTCGTTGGCATCCCAGATCGGCAGAATCGACAGCAGCATGACCTGGCGTTGCTCAGGCCGCCGATTGATGCCCATCAGCATGCCCACGCCCAGGTCGGTGCCATCGAGCATCACATAGGTGAGCAACGCAAAGGCCAGCGCGCCGGCACTGAGCAAGGTCAAGGCATCCACGCCGAACATGCTCAAGTCTCCTCGCTCAAGGCCGGCGCCGGGCTGCGCTCGTCTGGCCCGGGTGGTTTGCCCAGCAGGCGCAGCAACAGCCACAGGCCCAGGCCAAATACCAGCGTGTACACCAACAGGATCGCCAGCGTGGCCCAGATCACTTTCGGCGCGGCCACCGGCGACAGGCTGTCTGCCGTGCGCAGCAGGCCATAGACAGTAAACGGCTGGCGGCCGACCTCGGTGACGATCCAGCCGCTGAGCATGGCGACAAAGCCCGCCGGCGCCAGCGCAACACTCGCGCATTGCAGCCAGCGGGCGTGCCACAACCGTCCGCGCCAGCGCAGCAGCAGGCTGGCAAGGCCCAACGCGGCCATCAACACACCGAGGCCGACCATCACGCGAAAGGCGTAGAACACGATGGCCACTGGCGGTAAGTCGGCCCGCGGGAACTCGTCCAGCGCACTGATGGTGCCGCTCAGGTCATGGGTCAGGTACAGCGAACCGAGGCGCGGAATCGCCACTTCGAAATGATTGCGCTGCTCGGCCATGTCAGGCACGGCGAACAGTCTTAGCGGCTCACCGGCACCTGCTGGCGGGCGGGTCCAGCTGCCTTCGATGGCAGCGACCTTGATCGGCTGCACCTGCAGTGTGTGCTGACCGTGCAGGTCGCCGGCAATGATCTGCACCGGTGCCAGCAGCGCGATTGCCCACAGCGCCATCGAGTACTGCAGCCGAGCACGCGGATTGCCCGGCTGGCGCAGCAGATGCCAGCCCGCAGCGCCGGCGAGCATGGTCGCCGTGCCCAGCATTGCCGCCAGCAGCATGTGCGTTAGCCGATAAGGAAACGAAGGGTTGAACACGATCGCCCACCAGTCCTCGGCCAGAAAGCGGCCGTCGCCGGCCAGCGAGTAACCCGCTGGCGTGTGCATCCACGAGTTGGCCGAAATGATCCAGAAGGCACTGACCAGCGACCCCAGCGCCACCGCACAGGTCGCCAGAAAATGCAGGCGCGGGCCGACCTTGTTCAGGCCGAACAACATCACCCCGAGAAAGCCCGCCTCAAGAAAGAACGCCACCATCACTTCATAGAACATCAGCGGGCCGATCACCTCGCCCGCCTTCACCGACAACACTGACCAGTTGAGGCCGAACTGATATTCCATCACCAGCCCCGACGCTGTGCCGACCGCGACGGTCAGGGCGAAGATCTTCAGCCAGTAGCGGTAAAGGTCGAGACAGTGCTGATTGCGCCGCCACAGCCACAGCGCCTCGAGCACCAGCAACCACTGCGCCAGGCCAATGCTGAAGGCGGCCAGAACGATGTGAAAGCTGATGGTGATCGCGAACTGCGCGCGCGCCGCCAGCAACGCGGCGCCGGCATCAGCGGCTTCAAACAATCTGCTCGCCCTGCGCCAGCGCGCGCTGCAGGTCCTGCGCCGAGGGCTGCCCAGGATGCAGCGTCACCGGCACCGACTTGGCCGCCGGCACTTTGCTCCGTTCGGCGTGATGCCACAGCGGGATCAATGCGTTGCACTCGGGGTAATACGCCGCCGCGCAACCTGCGGGGATGTCGTAGGCGATGATCTGCATCGGCCCGACTTCGCGGCGTACGTCAGGCTCGACCGCGGTACGCAGGTTGACCCAGTCGCCCGGAACGAAGCCCAGCCGGGTCACATCGCTGCGGTTCATGAACACCACGCTGCGGGTACCATGCACGCCGCGAAAGCGGTCATCGTAGCCATAGATGGTGGTGTTGAACTGATCGTTGCTGCGCAGCGTCATCAACTGCAGTACATCACGCCGCTCAGGACTGACAGACACGTCATCATCCTCATCCAGACGCCCGGCCGTGACGAACTGCGCCTTGCCCGATTCGGTCTGCCACTGGCGCTCGCAGGCCGGCAGCGGCCGATGGAAACCACCGCGCTGCCACATGCGGGTTTCCATGTCGTGGAATATCTGCGGATACACCGCTGCGATCGCCTCGCGTATCAGCGCGTAGTCACGGCGCCAGGCGTCCCAGGGGATGTTCGCCTGCCCCGCGGTCAGGGTCGCTTCGGCCAGCCCGGCAATGATCGCTACTTCGGCGCGCAGGTGCTCGCTGGCCGGCTCCGCGGTGCCGCGCCAGCCATGCAGGCAGCCGGTACTGTCTTCGGTGCTGTAGCTTTGCGCCACACCGTCCTGGCGGTCGATCTCGATACGCCCCAGACACGGCAGCAACCAGCCATCGCGCCCCGGCAGCAAGTGGGTGCGGTTGAGCTTGGTGGCGACCTGCACGTTCAACTCAAGGTTGGCCCAGGCCGGCTCCATTCGCGAGGTGTCCGGGATAGCCCGGAGGAAGTTACCGCCCAGACCGATGAAGGCTTTCACCGAGCCTGCGAGGATGCCCTCACAGGTATCCACGGTAGCCAGGCCCATCTGCTCGGGCACCTTGAAGGCGAACAGCGCTTCAATCTTGTCCACCGGCACTTTGGCCGGATCTTCGGTGATCCCTACCGTGCGCTGGCCCTGTACGTTGGAATGGCCACGCACCGGGCACACCCCGGCACCGGGCTTGCCGATGTTGCCGCGTAGCAGCAACAGGTTGACCAGCATCTGCACGTTGGCTACGCCATGACGATGCTGGGTCATGCCCATGCCGAACACCAGCATCACCCGCTCACTGCGGGCATATACCGTGGCGGCGGCTTCCATCGCTGCGCGGGGCAGCCCAGAGCGCTGCTCGAGCGTAGCCCAGCTGTAGCTGTTGATCTGTTCGACAAAGCTGGCAAATCCCTCGGTATGTTCGGCGATGAAGGCATGATCGAGCACCGCCGGCCGGCCCTCGACATGCGCCACGCGGTCCATCTCCAGCAGCGTCTTGCTGATGCCAAGCACCGCCGCCAGATCGCCACCGATGGCCACTTGATGATACTGGCTGCTGATCACCGTAGAGTCTGGGCCAAGCATCTCGCGCGGTGACTGCGGGTTGACGAAGCGCTCCAGGCCGCGCTCGCGCAGCGGGTTGAAGGTGATGATCGGCACCCCGCGCCTGCGCGCGTGCTGTAGGGGGTGAAGCATGCGTGGGCTGTTGCTGCCGACGTTCTGGCCGAAGAAGAAGATGCAGTCGGTCTGCTCGAAGTCTTCCAGGGTAACCGTGCCGACCGGCACGCCAATGCTCTCCTGCAAGCCAACCGAGGTGCTCTCGTGGCACATGTTGGAGCTGTCCGGCAGGTTGTTGCTGCCGTAGGCACGGGCAAACAGCTGGTACATGAACGAGGCTTCCAGCGAAGCCCGCCCCGAGGCATAGAACACCACTTGCTCGGGCGACAGCCTGCGCAAGGTCTGGCCGATTTCACGGTAGGCCTGCTCCCAGCTCACCGGCAGATAGCGATCACTGGCACGGTCATAGCGCAGCGGTTCGGTCAAGCGCCCATGCTGCTCAAGGTCGTGGTCACTCCAGCTGCGCAGTTCGCTGAGCGTATGCCGTGCGAAGAACTCAGGCTCGGTGCGTAACGAAGTCAGCTCCCAGGCGGTAGCCTTGGCGCCGTTTTCACAGAACTCCAGCGCGTGCGGATTACGCGGTTTGGCCCAGGCGCAACTGACGCAGGCAAAGCCGTCCGGTTTGTTCTGCTTGAACAGCGCCTTGGGCGACTTGGCCAAGGCCTGCTCACGCCAGAGGATGGTCATCACGGAGTGCGCCGAACCCCAACCTCCCGCCGCCGAGTGATAGGGCTTGAAGCGGGCGTGCGGATGAATAAGCGACGACATGGCGTGCCTCGGTTGACTGGATCAGAGGATGTGTCTAGATATTACGAGGCGAGACTGAGGGCTAAAGTTCAGGGCGGTTGCGGCGGGTCGACGCCAACGGTCGATCCGGCTACTGTAGGCGGCCGAGTTCCCTCACGCAAAGGATTGAAGCTGTGATCACCTGCCACCTGAAATACGTTATCGACCCCTATCAGATACCTGCATTCGAGACCTACGCGCGGCTATGGATCGGCCTGGTCAATCGCATGGGCGGCACCCATCACGGTTATCTGCTGCCCGCAGAGGGCGCGAGCAATATCGCTTACTGTCAGTTCAGCTTCCCCAGCCTTGCCGCCTACGAGCAGTACCGCAAGGACTCGGAGAGCGACCCTGAGTGTCAGGCCGCATTTGCCCTGGCAACCGAACAGCGCTTTATCCTCAGCTACGAGCGTAGCTTCATGCGTCCAGTGTTCGGTTAAGTGCATCAGGGCAGCGTCTGCTGCCCTTTGCACATGTGCCCCGCTAGGCCGCCAGGCGCCCGCTGGCAATCGCCTCCGAGGCCGCCAGCATGGCGCGCAACAATACCGCGCATCCAGCGCCAAGATCTTCCGGTGTAGCGTTCTCGATTTCGTTGTGGCTGATGCCGTTTTCGCATGGCACAAAGATCATCCCGGCCGGCCCCAGCTCGGCAAGAAAGATCGCGTCATGCCCTGCCCCGCTGACGATATCCATATGCGACAGCCCCAGCGCACCTGCAGCACTGCGTACGGCTTCGACACAGGTCTTGTCGAAATACAGCGCAGGGAAATCCGCAGTCGGCGTCAGCTCGAAACTCAGACCATGTTTGGCACAGGTCGCCTCGATCACCGCTTGCACTTCGGCGATCATCGCCTGCAACCGATCGGCTTCAAGGTGACGGAAATCCAGGGTCATGCGTACTTCGCCGGGGATCACGTTGCGTGAGCCGGGATACGCCTGCAGGCAGCCGACCGTACCGCAGGCATGCGGTTGATGGCTGTGCGCGGTGCGGTTGACCGCTTCGACCACCGCCGCCGCGCCGACCAGAGCGTCCTTGCGCAGGTGCATCGGCGTCGGCCCGGCATGCGCCTCGACCCCGCGCAGGGTCAGGTCGAACCACTTCTGGCCAAGCGCGCCGAGCACCACGCCGATGGTCTTGGCCTGATCCTCAAGGATCGGCCCCTGCTCGATATGTGCCTCGAAATAAGCGCCCACCGGATGGCCGAGCACCGCGCGCGGTCCGGCGTAGCCGATCGCGTTCAAGGCCTCGCCGACGCTGACGCCTTGCGCATCGGTCTTGGCCAGCGTCTCTTCCAGGGTGAACTTGCCGGCGAACACCCCGGAACCCATCATGCACGGCGCAAAGCGTGAACCTTCTTCATTGGTCCACACCACCACTTCCAGCGGTGCTTCGGTTTCTACGCCCAGGTCATTCAGGGTGCGGATCACCTCCAGCCCGGCCATGACGCCGAAGCAGCCGTCGAACTTGCCGCCAGTGGGTTGGGTGTCGATATGGCTGCCGGTCATCACCGGTGCCAGCGCAGGATTACGCCCGGGCCGGCGGGCGAAGATATTACCGACTGCGTCGATGCTGACGCTGCAGCCAGCGGCCTCGCACCACTGCACGAACAGGTCGCGCGCCTGGCGGTCGAGGTCTGTCAAGGCCAGCCGACAGACGCCGCCCTTGGGCGTGGCACCGAGGCGCGCCAGTTCCATCAATGATTGCCACAAGCGCTGGCTGTCGACGTGGCTGTGGCTGGATTGCAGGACTTCCTTGGCAGGGGTCATGGGCATATCTCCTCAGGCAAATGAGTGGCTGCGTGGTTGTGCGTGCGGTTTCATGGCAACGGCTTGGCCAGGCGCACCGGGCTGCGTGCGGCCAGCGGGCCGAGCACGTAGTACAGCGCCGCACCCAGCAGCGAACCGGTGAACCAGCCGTAGTCGTAGAACCAGCTGAAGCTGCTGTTGCTGATCGACATCACCGTCAGCGCCACCGGCAGGGCGAAGGCGACGAAGCCGGCCCAGTTCCAGGCCGGATAGACGTCATCGCGGTACAGCCCGGCCAGGTCCAGTTGCTGCCGGCGGATCAGGAAGTAGTCCACCACCATGATCCCGGCAATCGGCCCGAGCAGGCTCGAATAACCCAGCAGCCAATTGGAATACACGCTCTCAAGGCTCAGGTCGGAGACGATCCAGCCCAGTTTCTTCAGCAGCTCATGGCCCATCAGCAGCAGGCCGATTACACCGGTCAGGAGCACTGCGCGGGTGCGCCCGATCAGGCGCGGGGCGATGTTCTGAAAGTCGTTGGTCGGTGAGACGATGTTGGCCGCGGTGTTGGTCGACAAAGTGGCAATCACGATCAGAGCCATCGCCAGCGCGACCCAGCCTGGGCTCTGGATGCGGCCGATCAGGCTGACCGGGTCGGATAGGGTTTCACCCACCAGCGACGCCGAGGCAGCGGTCAGCACCACGCCCAGTGAAGCGAACAGGAACATGGTCAGCGGCAGGCCGAAAATCTGCCCGAGAATCTGGTCCTTCTGGCTCTTGGCGTAGCGACTGAAGTCGGGGATGTTCAACGACAAGGTGGCCCAGAAGCCGACCATCGCCGTCAGCCCGGCGCAGAAGTAACTGACCACGCTGGCGCCTTCCGGGCGTTTTGGCGGCTGCGCCAGCAGTTCGGTCATCGACATATGCGGCAAGGCCCAGAACAGCAGGCCAAAACCGACCGCCACCAGCAGCGGTGCCGAGAGCGTCTCCAGCCACTTGATCGACTCAGCCCCGCGCAGCACCACCCATAGGTTGAGCACCCAGAAGATCATGAAGCCGATCACCTCACCGGTGCCGGCCAGGGCCTTCCAGCCATCGAAGATCGAGCTGAGGAACAGGTGGATGGCCAGGCCGCCGAACATGGTCTGAATGCCAAACCAGCCACAGGCCACCACCGCCCGGATCAGGCACGGCACGTTCGAGCCGATGATGCCGAATGACGAGCGCAGCAGCACCGGGAACGGGATGCCGTACTTGGTGCCGGGAAAGGCGTTAAGGGTCAGTGGGATCAACACGATCAGGTTGGCCAGCAGGATCGCCAGCAGCGCTTCGCCCACACTCAGGCCGAAATACGCCGTGAGCACACCGCCCAGGGTGTAGGTCGGCACGCAGATGGACATGCCCACCCACAGCGCGGTGATGTGCCACTTGTTCCAGGTGCGCTGGTGCACCTTGGTCGGTGCCATATCGTCGTTGTAGCGCGGGCTGTCGAGGACGTCGGAGCCTTCGGACAACTCGCACAAGCCGTCCTTTTCGATCACTTGCGATCTGCTCTGTTGCATGGGGCCTTCTCCAGGTTTTTCTAATTGTTTGCTCATCGGGCTAATGCGATGGCCGGAGTACCACCAGCAGTACTGCACCTGCGGCCCGGCCTGGCTGCGGGCGCACTCAATAAACGTGCCGAGTCGGCCAAGGCCTGTCTCGCTTGCCGCCGCCGGCCGCAGGTAACGTGCTGTTGTGCAAAGCATTCAAGTCATTGTTCGGTGTTGCCCTCGGTGGTGGCGGCCGGTGAACGTCAAACCCTATTCACCGCTGCGGGTTTCAAACTGGTGCAGGCAATTTATTTTCAGTTTGACGTGCCTGAGTGTGACTGGATTTAAACAACTGATTTCGCATGAGAAATCTTGACCAAATTGGCATCTTGTCAAGTGCGTCAAAATGGTGAGGTGCCTCACCATTTTGGTGAATTTTGATTTTTATCCTTATAAATCAGTCGCTTAATAACGATATATGCTTATAAAAATATTTCTTGAACAATAGTAGATCAACAACTAGATTTCATTCTTGTCAGGTCTGACAGGATTGAAAATATCCTCCAGCTACTGGCAGCACGATAATTTCAAGAACCGGCCAAGACCGGTCAGCCTGCGAGGAAGACGGCATGTCCCTGATGATCCGTGGTGCCACCGTGGTCACCCACGAAGAGAGCTACTCCGCCGATGTCCTGTGTGTCGATGGCCGTATCCAGGCCATTGGGCAAAACCTCGATGTACCCGCCGGCTGCGAGATCCTCGATGGCAGTGGCCAGTACCTGATGCCTGGTGGCATCGACCCGCACACCCATATGCAATTGCCGTTCATGGGCACCGTGGCCAGCGATGACTTTTTTACCGGCACCGCTGCAGGCCTGGCCGGTGGCACCACCTCGATCATCGACTTCGTCATCCCCAACCCGCAGCAGTCGCTGCTCGAGGCTTTTCATAGCTGGCGCGGCTGGGCCGAGAAGTCGGCCAGTGACTATGGTTTTCATGTCGCCATCACCTGGTGGAGCGAACAGGTTGCCGAAGAGATGGGCGAGTTGGTGGCCAAGCATGGGGTCAACAGCTTCAAGCATTTCATGGCCTACAAGAACGCGATCATGGCGGCCGACGATACTCTGGTCGCCAGCTTCGAGCGCTGCCTGCAACTGGGCGCGGTGCCGACCGTGCATGCCGAAAACGGCGAGCTGGTCTATCACCTTCAGCAAAAGCTGCTGGCCCAGGGCATGACCGGCCCCGAGGCACACCCGCTGTCACGCCCGCCGCAGGTAGAAGGTGAAGCCGCCAGCCGTGCCATCCGCATCGCCGAGACGCTGGGTACGCCGGTGTATCTGGTGCACGTCTCGACCCGCGAAGCACTCGACGAAATCACCTACGCCCGGGCCAAGGGCCAGCCGGTCTACGGCGAAGTGCTGCCGGGCCACCTGCTGATCGACGACAGCGTCTATCGCCACCCGGACTGGTCCACAGCCGCCGGCTATGTGATGAGCCCGCCGTTCCGCCCGCGCGAGCACCAGGAAGCGCTGTGGCGCGGCTTGCAATCGGGCAACCTGCACACCACTGCAACCGATCACTGCTGCTTCTGCGCCGACCAGAAAGGCGCCGGGCGCAATGACTTCAGTCGCATCCCCAACGGCACCGCCGGCATCGAAGACCGCATGGCCGTGCTCTGGGACGCAGGCGTAAACAGTGGCCGGTTGTCGATGCACGAGTTTGTTGCGCTGACCTCGACCAACACCGCGAAGATCTTCAACCTGTTCCCGCGCAAGGGCGCGATTCGCGTCGGCGCCGATGCCGACCTGGTGCTGTGGGACCCGCAAGGCACACGGACGATTTCGGCCAAGACCCACCATCAACGGGTCGACTTCAATATCTTCGAAGGCCGCACCGTGCGCGGTATCCCCAGCCACACCATCAGCCAGGGCCGACTGGTCTGGGCTGACGGTGACCTGCGCGCCGAAGCCGGCGCCGGGCGCTACCTGGAACGGCCCGCCTACCCCTCGGTATTCGAAGTGCTCAGCCGCCGCGCCGAGCACCAGCACCCGACGCCAGTCGAGCGTTGATTCAGCCTGCAAGGCGCACCGGCCCGGGAGAGGCCGGGCGCAGCCGTATTGCTGTTGTCTGCCATCAACCCAGACCGGCCAGGCGAGTAACCGCCGCCTGTACCGACAAAAAAAAGAGAGAGGCTCCAACCGTGATCGATGCCCTGAAGCACTTGCCGCGCCCGCGTGCCGGCGCCGAACAACTGGCCGATAACTTCGGCGATCTCGCCCCACCCCTCACCGCCCGCCAGGCCGCTGTGGAAAGCGCTCGCTGCCTGTATTGCTTCGATGCACCGTGCATCAACGCGTGCCCCAGCGATATCGACATTCCGTCGTTCATCCACCGAATCAGCGACGACAACCTGCAAGGTGCGGCCGAGAAGATTCTCTCGGCGAACATCCTCGGCGGCAGCTGCGCGCGGGTCTGTCCGACCGAGATCCTCTGCCAGCAAGCCTGCGTACGCAACAGCGCCCAGGAATGCGCACCGGTCCTGATCGGCTTGCTGCAACGCTACGCAGTAGACAATGCCAATTTCAGTGAGCACCCGTTCAAGCGCTCACCCGCCAGCGGCAAGCGCATTGCCGTGGTCGGCGCAGGCCCTGCCGGGCTGTCGTGCGCGCACCGGCTGGCCATGCACGGGCATGACGTGGTGATCTACGAAGCGCAGGAGAAGGCCGGTGGCCTCAATGAATACGGCATCGCCCGCTACAAGCTGGTGGACGACTACGCCCAGCGCGAGGTCGATTTCTTGCTCGGCATCGGCGGCATCGAGATTCGCCATGGCCAGCGCCTGGGCGCCAACCTCAGCCTCACCGAGCTGCATCAGCAATACGATTCGGTGTTCCTCGGTGTGGGCCTGAATGCCGTGCGCCAGCTGGGTCTGGCGGACGAAGAGGCGCCAGGCCTGCTTGCAGCCACCGAGTACATCCGCGAGCTGCGCCAGGCTGATGACCTCAGCCAACTGCCGCTGGCAGAGCGCTGCCTGGTGATCGGCGCGGGCAACACGGCGATTGATATGGCCGTACAGATGAGCCGCCTCGGCGCTCGCGACGTCAACCTGGTGTATCGCCGCGGCCATGCCGACATGGGCGCCACCGAGCATGAACAGGATATCGCCAAGGCCAACCAAGTCCGCTTGCACACCTGGGCGCGCCCCGATGCGGTGTTGCTGGATGACATGGGTCGCGTGCGTAGCATGCGCTTCATACGTACCGAGATGGCCGACGGTCGCCTGCGCGACACCGGCGAAAGCTTCGAGCTGGCGGCCGATGCCATCTTCAAGGCCATCGGCCAACGCTTCGACGACGCCAGCCTGAGCGACCCACTGGCCGCGCAACTGGCCCGCGACGGCGAGCGCATTCGCGTCGACCAGTGCCTGCGCACCAGCCTACCCGGCGTGTATGCCGGCGGTGACTGCACGGCGCTCGGCCAGGACCTCACCGTAGAGGCAGTGCAACACGGCAAACTGGCCGCTGAAGCCATCCATGCCCAACTCATGCTCAATGTGGAGGCCGCATAAATGGCCGATCTGTCGATCGTATTCGCTGGCATCAAGGCGCCCAACCCGTTCTGGCTGGCCTCCGCACCACCCACCGACAAGGCCTACAACGTGGTTCGCGCATTCGAGGCGGGCTGGGGCGGTGTGGTCTGGAAAACCCTCGGCGAAGACCCGGCCGCAGTCAACGTGTCGTCGCGCTACTCGGCGCACTTCGGCGCCAACCGGCTGGTGCAGGGCATCAACAATATCGAACTGATCACCGACCGTTCCCTGGAGATCAACCTGCGCGAGATTACCCAGGTGAAGAAGGACTGGCCGGATCGCGCGCTGATCGTGTCGCTGATGGTGCCCTGTGAAGAGGAGTCGTGGAAGTTCATCCTGCCGCTGGTCGAAGCCACCGGCGCCGACGGCATCGAGCTCAACTTTGGCTGCCCCCACGGCATGCCCGAGCGCGGCATGGGCGCGGCGGTCGGCCAGGTGCCCGAATACGTCGAGATGGTTACCCGCTGGTGCAAGACCTACTGCTCGCTGCCGGTGATCGTCAAGTTGACGCCGAACATCACCGACATCCGCCAGTCGGCCCGCGCTGCCCATCGCGGAGGCGCCGATGCGGTGTCGCTGATCAACACCATCAACTCGATCACCAGCGTCGATCTGGACCGCATGGTCGCCCACCCTATCGTTGGCGATCAGAGCACCCACGGCGGCTACTGCGGCTCGGCGGTCAAGCCGATCGCGCTGAACATGGTTGCAGAAATTGCCCGCGATCCGCAGACCCGCGGCTTGCCGATCTGCGGCATCGGTGGCATTGGCAACTGGCGTGATGCTGCCGAGTTCATCGCCCTGGGCAGTGGCGCGGTACAGGTGTGCACGGCGGCGATGCTGCATGGTTTTCGGATTGTCGAGGACATGCAGGACGGCTTGTCGCGCTGGATGGATCAGCATGGCCATCAAAGCCTGGAAGCGTTCTGCGGTCAGGCGGTGGCGCACACGACTGACTGGAAGTACCTAGACATCAACTATCAGGTCATCGCCAAGATCGATCAGGATGCCTGCATCGGTTGTGGCCGCTGCCATATTGCCTGCGAAGACACCTCGCACCAGGCCATCGACAGCACGGTCAAGGCTGATGGCACGCACATCTACAGCGTGATCGATCAGGAGTGTGTGGGCTGTAACCTGTGCCAGATCACCTGCCCGGTCGAGAATTGTATCGAGATGGTCCCGCAGGACACCGGCAAGCCTTATCTGAACTGGACCCAGGACCCGCGCAACCCCTACCGCGAAGCCAGCTGAGGGCTGAACAGCGGCTATACAGTGCGCCGGGCTCAAGCCCGGCGCAGCTGTTTCAGGGCTCCAGGCCGATCCCGCGCAGGATCACCCCGGTTACGGTCTGGATGGCGCGCTCAAAGGCCATGTCCGACAGCGGCTCACCACCATTGAGCAACGTCACCTGATAGCCAAAGTCGGCGTAGTGCTGGGTGGCGGCCCAGATCATGTACAGCAAGGCAGACGGCTCGACCGGCAGAATCTGCCCTTCTTCGACCCAGCGACGGATCTTGTTCTCCTTCAACTGCGCCCACGGCACCAGGCTTTCGTCCAGACTGGTGCCGAGCAGCGGCGCGCCGTGAAGCATCTCTTCAGCCCAGATCTTTGAGCCCAGCGAGCGCGAGCGCGAGTGGCTCATCTTGGCCCGGATATAACTGGTCAGCACCACCCGCGGGTCGTCGAAACGCTCGAAGCACAGGGCGTCCTGCTTCCACACTTCGAGCAGGTCCTGCAGCACGGCGCGGTACAGGTCGTCTTTGGTGTTGAAGTAGTAATGCAGGTTGGACCGCGGCAGCTCGGCCTGCTCGGCGATATCGCCCATCGACGTCGCGCCGAAGCCCTTCTCGGCGAAGACCTTTTCGGCAGCGTGGAGAATCTTTTCGACGTTACGGCGGCGGATCTCGATCTTGTGGTTGGCCATGGCCTGTCCAAAACGACTGAAACCCGTCAAGGCTAACAGTTTTGCCGGCGTTACTCACTCGGCAAGCGGCGCTCTGCGCTGCAGGCGTTGCAACAGGCAACGGCCAGCTGCAAGCGCCCAGACCAACAGCGCGATCACGCTGACGGTGAACAACATGCCCGAGACGCCGCTCTGGCTGATCAGCTTACCGGCGAAGAACGGGAAGCCGAATACGCCGATGAAATACGCCAGGCTGAACAGCAGCAACGCCTGCGCGGTCCGTTGCGGCGGCGCTTCATTGGCTGCCAGGCCATTGATCACCGAGTAATTCAGGCCATAGCCGATGCCCAGCACGCCGGCAGCCAGCACATAGCTGAGGCTGTCATGCACCCAGCTGGCAAAACCCAGCACGGCGATCAGCATCAACGTGGTCAATGCCAGCGAGGTCGGCAGCGGGCTGCGCTTGACCACCCAGCCAGCGATCAACAACCGGCAGGTGATGGCGGCGCCCATGAAACCGATGAAAAACAGCGAATAGTCCAGACCAAGACTGGCCGCGTAACTGGTCTGGAAACTGCCCATGCCGCCAAAGATCGCCCCACCCAGGCCGACCATCACGATCGACAACGCCGAGCGCGAGCGCAGCACCTCGGCCGCCGAGCGCAGGCTGATCTGTACCGGCTCGCTGGGGCGCTGCTGGGCGATGGCGGTGGCCGCGCCCAAGCGCCAGAAGTAGCCACCGCCCAGCGCTGCGGTCAACGCGGCAGTGATGAACGTGGCCTGCACCGGCAGCCCCGCCAGCGCCGCCAACTTGCCCGCCAAAGGGCCGCTGCCGATGCCGGCCAGCATGCTCCCGGACAACAGCGCAAAGCAGTGCGTGCGCCGCGCCGGCGCGACCATCGCCGCGACCATGATCGGCCCCACGGTGTAGAACACGCCCCAGCCGATGCCAAGCAGTGCGCCGCAAGCCATCAGCATCAGGCCCAGCCCCGGCGCCATGGCGAAGCCCAGTGACGCGAGCACAAGGCACAATGCACCCAGCGCAATACAGCGGGCCGCGCCTAAACGCTGTAGCACGTGGCCGGAAACCAGCACCGCGATCAGAGTACTGACCATGGCCACCGCGAACACCTGACCAGCATCGTGCTCGTTACCGCCGAACGAGCGCACCAGCAGCGACAGCAGAAAGGTCGCGCCATAGGCAATCGAGAGCAGGAAGCTGGCAAAGCAGAAGGCGCCGAAACGAGGGGTGGCGGGTGAGTTCATCGGCGCGATCCGTGGGCTACTGGGAGCTGATTTCTAACACGGCCGGAGGCTGCCTTAGGCATGCCAATGCCGGAGTTTAGTTAACCAGGATTGCATCTTTCAGTCTGGATGACCGCGCTCGCTAGAGATCGCGGGCCATCAGCCACTGCTCCTTGTCCCAGGCCTCGAAGCGTTGCAGCACATGCCAGCCGCGCTTGGCGTAGTAAGCGCTCTGGTCGTGGGTGTGCAGGTACAGGCGAGGGATGCCCAGTGAGCTGGCGTGGGCGCAGATCGCTTCGATCAACTGCGCCGCCAGGCCCCTGCCGCGAGCCTCGGGTTCGATCAGTACACATGCCAGCCAAGGGCCGAGGTCTGGTCGCTCAGGCAGGTCAGCGGCTGCCAGGCAGGCGCCGCCCAGCAAGCGCCCTTGCTCGAGCGCGACCAGGCACTTCCAGTCACCATTGCGCTGGCCCTCGGCAAACTCCACTTGCCAGTCGGCCAGCGGCTGCGTTGCATACTCGTAGCTGAATTGCTGGTGAAGCCGTTGCGCCATATCGGCGCAGTGGTGCATGTGCTGTTCGAGCCAGTGCAGCGAATGCATGAGCAAATCCTTTACAGGCAGATCCCTGAAGACCGCATTCAACCACAACGCGCCCGCGCCGGACACTGCACCTTATGCAGGTTCAACGCGGTGTTGATGATGCCGATATGGCTGAATGCCTGCGGGAAGTTGCCGAGCATACGCTGCCCGGTTGGGTCGTATTGCTCGGCCAGCAAGCCAAGGTCGTTGCATAGCCCGAGCAAGCGCTGATACAGCGCGTCGGCCTGCTCGTGGCGACCCTGCAGCACATACACGTCAGCCAACCAGAACGAACATACCAGGAACGTCCCCTCCCCCGACGACAGCCCATCGCCGCAACTGTCACTGTCGTAACGCAGCAACAAGCCGTTCTTCTGCAGCCGGCTTTCGATCTGCTCCAGGGTGCGGACAAAACGTGGATCGTCGGCTGGCAAGAATCCGGTCAGGGCAATCTGCAGCAGGCTGGCGTCCATTTCGCTGGAGCCGTAGGCTTGGACGAAATGCTCACCGCTTGGGTCGAGCCCCTTGGTACAGACTTCGCGGTGAATCTCGTCCGCCACCCGACGGTAATGCTTGCTGCGATCAAGCTCCTCTTCGGTGGTTTCCGCCAGGCTCGCGGCACGGTCAAAAGCGACCCAGGCCATGACCTTGGAATGCACGAAGTGCTGGGGGCCGCCGCGCACTTCCCAGATACCTTCGTCCGGCTCGCGCCAGATGCTCTCCACATAGGGCAGGATCAACCGCGCAATGGCCGCGCTGCGGGGATGGCGCGGCAGGCCGCCCTTGATCGCCTGGGTCATGGCATCGGCAACTTCGCCATAAATATCCAGCTGATGCTGCCCGGCCGCAGCGTTGCCGACCCGTACCGGCTGAGAGTGCTCATAGCCCGCCAGCCACGGCAGGTCGTACTCCTGCAGATCGCGCTCACCGGCCAGGCCGTACATGATCTGCATCTGCTCAGGGTTGCCCGCCACCGAACGCAGCAGCCATTCGCGCCAGGCTTGCGCCTCGTCGAAGTAGCCCAGGTTCATGAATGCCAGCAAGGTCATGGTCGCATCGCGCAGCCAGCAATATCGGTAGTCCCAGTTACGCTCACCGCCGACCCGTTCTGGCAGCGAGGTGGTCACCGCCGCGACGATGCCGCCAGTTGGCGCATAGGTCATCGCTTTGAGCGTGATCAGTGAACGCCTCACCTGAGCGCTATAGCGGCCAACGTCGGGGCAGCGGCCGGCAAAGGTCTGCCACTCGTTGAGGGTATGGACAAATGCCTCGTCCAGGTCGCAGTCGGGCTGCACCGGCAGATGCGAAGGCTGATGGCGCAGGCTGAACACCTGGCGCTCGCCGGCAGCTACGCGAAAGCGCACACCGGTATGGTGGTCCCAGGCATGGGTGGCGACGCTGCTGGAAAGAATCAGGCGGTCGGGCCCAGCCACCGCGCTGAGGGTCAGCAGGTCGATCTTTTCCACCCAGGGCACGCTGCGGCCGTAATCAAAACGCAGCACCAGGTCCATCTCGAAGCTGGTCTCGCCAGCAAGCCCCTCGACGATGCGAATCACTGAGTTGGTGTCACCCAGCGGCATCAAATCAAGCACCCGCGCCCGACCGCTGGCGGTGCTGTACACCGTTTCCAGAATCAGGCTGTCTTCAAGGTACTGGCGCGTGCTGCTCTCAACCGGATCGGAGGGCGCCAGGCGCCAGCGGCCGTTCTCTTCGTTGCCGAGCAAGGCGGCAAACACCGCCGCGGCGTCGAACCGCGGCAGGCATAGCCAGTCGATCGAACCGTCGCGGCTGACCAGGGCGGCGCTACGGCAGTTGCCGAGCAGAGCGTAGTCTTCGATCGGGGCTGGCATTGAAACTCCTTGGCATGGGTTGAACAGGTTGGGCGGGTTAAATCACCGAAAAGTTCTACCGACCCGGCAACATCAGCCCAGGCTATGCCACTCACGCTTGTCACGGCTGAGCAGCTCGTTGCCCGCTTCCGGGCCATCCTCGCCGGCGGGGTATTCATGCACCTTGCTCTCGCTGGCCCAGGCATCGAGAAACGGCTGTACGGCACGCCAGCCGTTTTCGATGTTGTCAGCGCGCTGGAACAGCGTCTGGTCACCGGTCAGGCAGTCGTAGATCAAGGTCTCGTAGCCGGTGGCCGGCGGCATCTTGAAAAAGTCCTTGTAGGCAAATCCGAGCTCGACATTCTCCATGATCATCTCCGGCCCCGGGCGCTTGGCCTGCAGGTCGAACCACATACCTTCATTGGGCTGGATCTGGATTTTCAGGTAGTTGGGCTTGGGTCGCTCCAGCTCCGATTCACGAAACTGGGCGTACGGCGCTGGCTTGAAGCAGATGGCGATCTCGGTGTCACGCACACTCATGCGCTTGCCGGTACGCAGGTAAAAAGGCACCCCAGCCCAACGCCAGTTGTCGATCATCACCTTCAAGGCAACGTAGGTTTCGGTCTGGCTGTCGGGGGCTACGTTGGCTTCTTCGCGGTATCCCGGCACGCGCTTGCGGCCCTGCTTGCCGACGCTGTACTGGCCACGCACCGAGTTTTTCAGGGCCATCTTGGTCGACCAAGGGCGGATGGCGCCGATCACCTTGGCCTTCTCGCCGCGCACCGCATCGGCGCCGAATGCAGCTGGTGGCTCCATGGCGACCATGGCCAACAGCTGGAACAGGTGATTGGGGACCATGTCGCGCAACGCGCCGGTGTTGTCATAGAACGCGCCACGGGTCTCGACGCCGACGGTCTCGGCAGCGGTGATCTGCACGTGGTCGATGTAGTGATTGTTCCAGAACGATTCGAACAGGCCATTGGAGAAGCGGCTGACCAGGATGTTCTGTACGGTCTCTTTGCCCAGATAATGGTCGATGCGGTAGATCTGTCGTTCATGCATGACCTTGAGCAGGCAGGCGTTGAGCGCCTCGGCGCTGGCCAGGTCAGTGCCAAACGGTTTTTCGATCACCACCCGGCGGAAACCCCCAGCCGACTCATCGAGCAAGCCCGCCTCGCCCAGCCGCTGCGCGACCTCAGGGAAGAATCGCGGCGACGTGGCCAGATAGAAGATGGCGTTGCCATGGCGGGTGCCCTCGACGCGCTTGGCCAGGGCCTGATAAGTGGCCGGGTCGAGGAAATCACCGGTCTGGTAATCCAGCCGCTTGGCCAGCCGCGCCCAGACCTTTTCATCGAGATTTTTGGTCGCGCCCTCGCCCTGCTCGCGGTTGGCCATGAAACTGTGCAGGCGCTCGGCAAACTCCTCTGCGCTGGCGGCGTTGTGGTCAACGCCGACGATACGCAAATTGCGATCGAGCAGGCCGTCGCGGCTGAGGTTATACAGCGCCGGCATCAGCAGGCGCTTGACCAGATCACCGCTGGCGCCGAACAGGAACAACGTGCAAGGCGGTGCTGCGGGTATCTTCGCTTGGCTCATGGGCGCTTGTTCTCGACATGCCCGCCAAAGCCCAGGCGCATGGCCGACAGGACCTTGTCGCCGAAGGTGCCCTGCTGCTGGCGTGAACGGAAGCGGGCAAACAGCGCGCTGGACAAAACCGGGACCGGCACGGCCTGCTCGACGGCAGCGTCGATGGTCCAGCGGCCTTCACCACTGTCCGACACCGAACCACTGAACTGAGCCAAGGCCGGGTCGGCGACCAGCGCGTCGGCGGTCAGGTCGAGCAGCCACGAGGTGACCACGCTGCCACGGCGCCAGACTTCGGCGATTTCTGCCACGTTCAAGTCAAAGCGCTGGGCCTCGGGCAATTCATCACTGCCCTTGCTGCGCAGCAGGTCGAAGCCTTCGGCATAGGCCTGCATCAAGCCGTACTCGATGCCGTTGTGGATCATCTTCACGTAGTGGCCGGAGCCTGCCGGGCCGGCATGGATGTAACCGTGCTCGGCACGTGCGTGCGCACCTTCGCGGCCCTGGGTGCGCGGGATCTCGCCAACACCCGGGGCCAGTGCGCTGAACAGCGGCTCCAGGCGCTCAAATACGTCTTTCTCGCCGCCAATCATCATGCAATAGCCGCGCTCCAGGCCCCAGACGCCGCCGGAGGTACCGACATCCAGATAATGCAGGCCACGCTGGGACAGCTCGGCCGCGCGGCGCATGTCGTCCTTGTAGAAGGTGTTGCCGCCGTCGATGATCGCATCGCCTGGTTCGAGCAGGTCGGCCAGCTGGCGGATGGTCTGCTCGGTCGGCTCGCCGGCTGGCAGCATCACCCACACGGCGCGCGGGGCTTTCATTTTTTGAATCATTGCTCCCAGGTCGTGGGCGCCCTGGGCGCCTTCATTTTCCAGGGCGGTGACCGCGTCGCGGTTGCGGTCATGGACCACGGTACGATGCCCGGCACGCATCAGCCGTCTTGCAATATTGCCGCCCATGCGGCCCAGCCCGACGATTCCCAGTTGCATGTGGCGTCGCTCCCCTCAGAAATAAATGACAAGGCGGTTCAGGTTTTCAGATTAGTCCAGCTCATCGGCAAAGGGTTCAGCGACGAACGGCCTGACCACCATAAACAAAAAAGTTCCCAAGCTCGCAGAAAGAATTCAGAATGCGCGCCGTATGAGCGGCTACGCTTAGAATGTCACTAGCCAATTGCGAGGTGTGCAATGGGTACCTTGATGCAAAACACTCCTGTCCAGACCCTTTTTGTTTCCGTTCGCCGTGATGAACTGCGTCGTCTGAAGGAAGAGCGTGACCTGCTGTTGCAACAGGTCGCGCAGTTGAGCCTGCAGCTTGAGCAGGGCAAAAACAGCGAAAAGTCGCTCATTAGCTGAGACCCTTTACCTACATTTATCGCACGTAGTTGTTTCTACCTTGGATGCCTCGCAGGCCCACCCGGCGGCCTGCTTCCAAGGAGTTTCAACATGAACCGCCCCTGCCTTTACCTATCTGTAGCTTTCCTGTGCCTGCCTGCGTACGCGACTGCGGTAACCAAAGAGTGCCAGCCAGTTGCCGACGATGACGTGCTGTCGCTGTTCAGCCAATGGAATGCAAGCTTGCAGAGCGGTGATCCCACGGCCGTGGCCAGGCTGTATACAGCAGACGCGCTGTTGCTACCCACAGTGTCCAGTCTGCCGCGGCTGAGCACTGCCGAGCGTGTTGACTACTTCAAGCATTTCCTTGCTGACCGCCCATCCGGCACGCTCGATAGTCACCATGTCAGCATCGGTTGCAACCAGGCGTCACTGGCCGGGCTGTACACATTCGATTTTGCGGCGACCGGCAAGCAAGTGGCCGCTCGATATACCTTTACCTACAACTGGACCGGCAGCGAGTGGCTGATCAGCCATCATCATTCCTCGCTGCTGCCTGCTGGCTGAAGCTTGCGCCAGGCTTAGCAGGGCACGGCAGGCGGCGCCAAAAGAGCTTCGCAGCAGACAATAAATAAGTTGAATTGGGAACCATTCGCTTTTATCTTGCGCCCGGTCCTCAATTCAACTGTGCCTGTCTGCCAGGGGCGTCGCATGTCGCTGCATGAAACAGATTCGATCATCCCTCTTGAGGTTCTCTACGGCACCCAGCGCAGCTGGCTACAGGCATGGCTGCGGCGTTCGCTGGGCTGCTCGCAGCAGGCTGCCGACCTGGCGCAGGACACGTTCGTGCGCTTGCTGGTGCGCAACCAGCCGATCAGCGACCGCGCCCCGCGGGCGTTGCTGGCGCGCATCGCCCGCGGCCTGGTGATCGATCACTGGCGCCGCGATGCACTGGAACGCGCCTACCTTGAAACCCTGGCCCTGCAGCCAGAGGCCAGTTTTCCATCCCCAGCAGTACGCCATGAGGCGCTGCAATGTCTGGAGCGCATCGCGCAAATGCTCGATGGTCTCAAGCCGGCCGTGCGTGAGGCATTCCTGCTTTACCAACTGAGCGGCCTGACCCACGTGCAAGTGGCCGAGCAGTTAGGTATTTCCAGCCGCACGGCCGAGCGACACGTAGCCAGCGCCCTGCTCCACTGCTATCGGGTGTGCTTCGAGGATGCCCTGTGAGCGCGAGCGCGGAGCGGTTGCCGGAGGCGATCGTGTGCAAGGCCATCGAGTGGCAAATGCGCCTGCGCGATCAGCCGCACCACCCCGAGTTGCAGGCGCAGCTAATGGCCTGGCGGCAGCGCGATGGCCGGCATGAGTTGGCCTGGCTGCGCTTGGGCCAGTTGGCTGGTCAGTTTGACCCCGGGCGGTTACCGGATGCAGCGCAGACCTCGGCCGTGTTACGCCGGGCCGAGGTTGATGTGGGTCGACGGCGGATGCTGTCGTTGCTTGGAGTGGGTTTGGCGGTTGGCAGTGGCGCGTTGCTGTTGAGCCATACCGCACCTGGCTGGCGGAGTGACTTTGCCACGGCTACCGGGGAGCGTCGACGGGTGCCGATGGCCGCTGGTGGTGAGGTGCTGTTGAACACTGACAGTGCAGTGGATATCGAAGCTGGGCGGGTGCTGCTGCGTTCGGGTGAAGTTTTGCTGGACGGGCCTAGCTGGGTTGTCGGTTGCCGCTTCGCCAGTTGTGAAGGGCGCGGAGCGCGGGCGGTGGTGCGGGAGCGGGCTGGGTTCACTGAGGTGCATGTTGCGCGCGGACAAGTGCTGGTGCGCGTGGCTGGCGGGGTGCAGCAGTTGGCTGCGGGGGATGGGGTGGCGGTAGATGGCGGAGGGATCAGGCCGTTGGTAGGCGTGGGGATCGATCCGTTTGGTTGGAGTCGGGGGGTGTTGGTTGCCAGTGATGTGGGGCTTGGGGAGTTTTTGGCCGAGGCTGGGCGGTATCGGGCTGGGTGGCTTGGGTGTGATGCAGGGGTTGCCGGGCTGCGATTGAGTGGGGTGTTTCGTTTGGATGACCCTGAGGGGTTGTTGGGCAATATCGAGCGGTTGTTGCCGGTCAGGGTGGTGGAGCGGACGCGGTGGTGGGTTCGGGTTGTGGCGGTTTGATCTGTGGTCTGCTGCTTGTTTTGTGAGCTTATCCATTTTCTGTTGTGGCAGTGCGGGCCCCTTTCGCCCTTACGGCGAGTCACTTTTTTGGCAAACGCCCCAAAAAAGTAACCAAAAAAGGGCTCGCTCCCACATACGGCCCCTGCGCTGCGCTCCGGGGTCCCCTCACTCCGGCATAGCTCCCGGGAGGACCGCGCTGTACGGCCCATCCTGGGCCGCAGCGCTTGCCGGCCATCCATGGCCGGCACCTCCCTTCGCAATGCCTGCGTTCGGCCTTCTGAGGTCGCTGGTAGATCAAGATCAAGATCAAGAGCACGCCTCGCTGCGCTGGCGCAGATCAAGGGCGGGACCGCAAAGCGGCCCCAGCATTTGACCTTCGCTTTTGATCTGCGCCAGCGCAGCGAGGCGTGCTCTTGATCTTGATCTTGCTCTTGATCCACCGGCGACTCAGGAGGCCGAGCGCAGGTCTTGCGAAGGGAGGTGACGGGCATGGATGCCCGGCAAGCGCTGCGGGCCAGGATGGCCCGTACAGCGCGGTCCTCCCGGGAGCAAGACCGAAGCGAGGGAACCCCGCAGCGCAGCGGAGGGGCCGGATGTGGAGCCAAGCATTTTTTTGGTTACTTTTTTGGGGCGTTTGCCAAAAAAGTGACTCGCCGTAAGGGCGAAAGGGGCCCTAACAGCCACCACAGAAAACGGATAAGCCCACAGAGCCAGAGGACAACCCACAAATAGCCGAAGCCGCCAGAAAAAAACTGTCGGACTTCCCCACCTCATCCGGTTAGCAGTGATATCCCCTCGAACGGACCCGCCCCAATGTCACCCCACAGCAGCAACCTCCCCACCGCCCTGGCCCTGGCCCTGGCCCTCTTGGCCAGCAACGCCAGCGCCGCCGAAAAAACCGCGCCAACCATCCCCCCGGGCCCGCTGGCCCAAGCCCTGAGCACCTTCGCCGAACGCTCGGGCATCACCCTCTCCTTCTCCCCAGAAAACGTTCAAAACCTCACAACCCAAGGCACCCAGCCAGGCGGCACGCTCGACGAAGCCCTCGCCCGCCTGCTCCAGGGCACCAACCTTAGCCCGCACAAAACCCAGTCCGGCTACGTCATCCTGCCCACCGCAACCGACACCAGCCTGCAACTCGACCCCACCAACATCGACGCCAACGCCAGCCAAAGCGCCTTCGCCCCGGTCAGCGGCTACTACGCCAGCAACGCCAGCAGCGCAACCAAGACCGATCGCCCAATCCTTGAAACCGCGCAAAGCGTCAGTGTCGTCACCGCCGCGCAGATCGCCGACCGCAAGGTCGACCGCGTCGAAGACGCCGTCGCCTACACCGCCGGCGTGCGTGTGGGCAGCTCGGGCCTGGACCCGCGCTTTGACATGATCAGCGTGCGCGGTTTCGAAACCACCATGTCCGCCGACTTCCTCGACGGCCTGCGCCAACCCGGCAGCGGCTGGCTGTCGCTGTACCAGACCGAAGCCTACAACCTGGAACGCATCGAAGTGGTCAAAGGCCCTGCTTCGGTGCTGTACGGCCAGATCAGCCCCGGCGGCATGGTCAACAGGGTCAGCAAGCGCCCGAGCCTGGACGCACGCAACGAAGTGCAGATCCAGGCCGGCAACTACAACCACCAACAAGGCCAGTTCGACCTCGGCGGACGCCTGGACGAACAAGGCGACCTGCTCTACCGCGTGGTCGGTGTCTACCGCGATGCAGAAAACTACATCGAGCAACTGAACAACGACGTGCGCCTGATCGCGCCATCGCTGAGCTGGCAGATCGACCCCGACACCCGTCTCACCCTGCTCGCCCAATACCAGGAGCGTGAAACCGCCGGTTCACCGATGCTCTACCAGCAAGGCGAGCACCTGAGCAACTTCTGGCAGGGCGATGAATACTTCGACAAACTCGAACAGCGCCAGTGGACCCTGGGTTACGAGTTCGAGCACATCCTCAACGACACCTTCACCTTCCAGCAAAACCTGCGCTACGGCCAGGTCGACACCACCAACCAGTACATGCAGCCCTTCCAGGAGCGTGGCTCGGTGCTCGATCGACAAGCCGTCGGCGTCTACGAAAACATGACCTCGCTGTCGACCGACACCCGCCTGGTCAGCCGCTTCGATACCGGCAGCCTGCGCCACACCCTGGTCAGCGGTTGGGACTATGCCCTGCTTGAAACCGACCTGCTGTACGCCATGGGCCCCGGGCCTTCGATCGATCGCTACGCGCCCGACTACCACCAGCCGGTTGCGCGCCCGAACACGGCCTGGGCCGACGAGGACGGTCTGGAGCACCGCAGCGGCCTGTACCTGCAAGACCAGATCGAGATCGACCGCTGGCGCCTGTCGGCCGGGCTGCGCCGTGACAAGGTAGATGTTCGCCGCAGCAATCACCTCGCCGGCAGCAAGCGCAAGGACGACGACGCGGCCACCACCGGCTCAATCGGCGCGCTGTACCTGTTCGATAACGGTGTCGCGCCCTACGCCAGCTACGCCACCTCGTTTTTGCCACAGAGCAGCAGCCAGCCCGATGGCAGCCCCTACAAGGCCACTGAGGGCGAGCAATATGAGTTGGGCGTGAAGTACCAACCACCGGGCAGCTCGACCCTGCTCACCGCTTCGCTGTACCACCTGACCCAGCAAAACGTGTTGACCCGCGACCTAGCCGACCCGACCCGCAGCATCGCCACCGGTGAGCAGACCTCCAAGGGCCTGGAGCTGGAAGCGGTATCCGACCTGAGCGAGCGCCTCAAGCTGACTGCCAGCTACAGCTACAACGATGCCGAGGTGACCAAGAGCAACGACGGCAATCAGGGCAAGCAACCGCTCAACGTGCCACGCCATCTGGCATCGATGTGGCTCGACTACCGCTTGCCGTTCGGCCTCGGCCTGGGCGCGGGTGCGCGTTACACCGGCAGCAACTTCGGCGATGCCGCCAACACCCAGAAGAACGAGGGCTACACCCTGGTCGACGCTGGCGTGCACTACGACTTTGCCGGCGACCTGGACGGCGTGCGCCTGGGCTTCAACGCGCGCAACCTGCTCGACAAGCGCTACATCAATTGCCAGCAGGGTTACTGCTATCGCGGCGAGGCACGCAGCCTGGTCACCAGCCTCAGCTATCGCTGGTAAGGAGAACACTGATGATGCGCACACTGTGGATTTACCTGAGCGCCCTGTTTTTTGCCGGGCTGGCACACGCCGCGCCGGTGACACTGGACGGCACTGAACAATGGACGATGAAAAGCGCCCAAGGCCGCGAGTACCGGATCATGGTCAGCCTGCCGGAAGGCGATGTGCCGTGGACCGGCGGCTACCCGGTGATCTACCTGCTCGACGGCAACGCGTACTTCCCGGCCTTCCATGCCGCCAAGCGCGCGCAGGAGCGCTTGCGCGGCTCGATTCTGGTGGCGATCGGTTATCCCAGTGATACCCCGCTGGACTTCGAGCGCCGCGCCTTCGACCTGTCTCCGCCGCAACCAGCCGAACGCAACGTGCCGCCGCAGGGCGGCCAGGACGTGTTTCTGGACTTCATCGAAAAGCGCCTGATGCCTGAGGTCAACAGCCGCTTCAAGGTCGATCAAGACCAACGCAGCCTGGTCGGGCACTCGTTCGGTGGCATGTTCGCGGTGTATACCCTGTTCACCCGCCCGGCGCTGTTTCAGCATGCCGTGGCGATCAGCCCCAGCCTGTGGTGGCGGGACCGCTACTTGCTGGAACACGAGCGCACGTTCACCCAACGCGCCCATGCCGGGCAGATCGACCTCACCCACAGCAGCCTGAACCTGCTGATTGGTGATCGCGAGATGCCCCAAGAGATCCAGGACGCGCGCTCGCTGCAGTTGCGCCTGGAGCAGCTGTCGCAGTACGGCCTGCGCAGTGATTTCCAGATCGAGCCAGGCGAAGACCATATGTCGGCGCCATTTCGTGTTGCCCCGCGCGTGCTCGACGAACTGATGAGCACACGTCGCTACTAACCGACCGACATCACCCAAAATGGCGCACCAATACAGTGCGCCAGATCCAAGGCGCACCCCGCTGGCGCATTGCATCCATGACATAAAAATGTCGTAAATGGTCGACATCTTCGCGATTTACACCCATCTACAGACGCCAACGTTTGCGTCTGGCCCGCCTCATAACGAAAGTGACCGGCGGGTCACCTTTTTATCACCTACTCTCCTACACTCGAATCCGGCCCGCCATTTGCTCTGTCTTCAAGTGACGCAAATAAGTCGAACTTTTCAAAACTGCGGTGGGTCAGCAAGTAAGTAGGCCAGGCAAAGGTAAAAACCCAGCCCTGGTCAAGCCATCCCGGACTGATCGACCGCCTTTGGCAAGTACGCTGATTGCGCAGTGCCCGCGCGCACGTTCAGGAGCATGGATAGCACTACACCGTTTAGACCAGAGAGAACCCAACACGAAGCAATGCGACGGGTGCCAGCCACCCGACCAGATTAGGGACGGAGAGAAGAATGATCAGTGCCGCTGTCGAGCCACACGCAAGTAGTTTCAACCCGAACAACCGCGAGCCGCTGCAGATGGAGCGCGGGACGGCAGGCAAGGCACCTGGCGCAGAGCGCCAGAACAACCCGAACAAGCGCAAGGTTCTCTTTGTTACTTCGGAATTCGCCGATCTGGTCAAGACCGGCGGCCTGGGCGATGTGTCTGCCGCACTGCCGCGGGCCATGGCTCACCTGCACGATGTGCGGGTGCTGATCCCCGGCTACCCGCAGGTGGTCGACAGCGACTACCCGATCCATATCGTTGGTGAACTCGGCGGCCACGCTGCTCTGCCGCCGTGCAAGATCGGCCGTATGGACCTGCCCGATGGCCTGGTCATCTATGTGCTGATCTGCCCGGAACTGTATGAGCGTGAAGGCTCGCCCTACGGCGCCAACAACGGGCGCGATTGGCCGGACAACCATATTCGCTTCGCCCGCCTCGGCTTGGCCGCAGCAGAAATCGCTGCTGGCGAGGGCCTGGCACACTGGACCCCGGAACTGGTCCACGCCCACGACTGGCCGGCTGGCCTGGCACCGGCGTACATGCACTGGCGCGGTCTGAAGACACCGACTCTGTTCACCATCCACAACCTGGCCTATCAGGGCGTGTACAACCGTGGCTGCAGCCCGGAGCTGGCGATCCCTGATCACGCCATGCAGCAGGAGGGCATGGAGTTCTACGGCAAGCTGTCGTTCCTCAAGGCCGGCCTGGCTTATTCCAGCCACATCACCACGGTCAGCGCCACTTACGCCAAGGAAATCACCACCCCCGAGTTCGGTTGTGGCCTGGACGGCTTCCTTGCCAGCAAGGCGCAACAGGGCTTGCTTGGTGGCATTCCCAATGGCATCGACGAAAGCTGGGATTCGGCGACCGACAAGCACCTGGTGCACAACTTCAGCATCAACGACTGGGACGGCAAGGCGCGCAATGCCGCGCAGGTCCGCGAGCTGTTCGAACTCGAGCCATCCGACGGCCCGCTGTTCGCGGTGGTCTCGCGGCTGGTGTTCCAGAAAGGTCTCGACCTGACCTTGGCCGTTGCCGACTTCATCGTCGAGCAAGGCGGTCAGATTGCGATCATCGGCCGCGGCGAGCCAGAAGAAGAACAAGCCATGCGCGAGCTGGCGCTGCGTCACCCAGGCCGTATCGGCGTGCGCATTGGCTTCAACGAAACCGACGCCCGGCGCATGTTCGCCGGCAGCGATTTCCTGCTGATGCCATCGCGTTACGAACCCTGCGGCTTGAGCCAGATGTACGCCCAGCGCTTCGGTTCGCTGCCGGTGGCGCGCAATACCGGCGGCCTGGCCGACACCATCGACAATGGTGTCACCGGTTTCCTGTTCAACGAATCCACCGTCGACAGCTACCGCGAGGCGCTGAGCCGCGCCTTCTATATCTATGGCAAGAAAGACCTGTTGCATGCCATGCGCTGCCTGTCGATGACCCAGCCATTCAACTGGTGTCAGGCGGTCGAACCCTATGCGCACCTTTATGAAGATCTGGTCAAACAGGTCCAGCTGAGCAATTACTGATCGGAGTTACGAAGATGCACAGACATGGCGCACACATGTTGGACGCCACGTCGGCGCGCTTCGCCCTCTGGGCGCCGGATGCGCGCAGCGTGAGCCTGCAACTGCAAGACCAACCTGAAATCCTCATGCAGCGTGACAGCGATGGCTGGTTCAGCATCGATGTCGCCTGCCCGCCCGGCAGGCGTTATCGCTATCGGGTCAACGCTGAACTGGAAGTGGCCGACCCGGCCTCGCGCTATCAGCCCGAGGGCGTACACGGCCCCAGCCAACTGGTCGATCTTGCTGCATACCCCTGGCTGCACCCGTGGCAGGGCCGGCCCTGGCATGAAGCAGTTATCCAGGAGGTGCACGTCGGCCTGCTGGACGGCTACGCCGGCGTCGCCGGGCAACTGCCGCGGCTGGCTGAGCTGGGCGTAACTGCCATCGAATTGATGCCCTTGGGGCAGTTCCCAGGCGAGCGTAACTGGGGCTACGACGGCGTGCTGCCGTTCGCTCCACAGCACAATTACGGCAGCCCGCAGCAGTTGTGTGCACTGGTTGATAAAGCCCATGGCCATGGCCTGATGGTGATGGTCGATGTGGTCTACAACCACTTCGGCCCGGACG
Organism: Pseudomonas sp. 1121_17; assembly: GCF_052850745.1. NCBI lineage: Bacteria > Pseudomonadati > Pseudomonadota > Gammaproteobacteria > Pseudomonadales > Pseudomonadaceae > Pseudomonas > Pseudomonas sp. 1121_17. Next base: position 573,509 of record NZ_VXCX01000001.1, on the reverse strand, counting down.
GCAACTACCTGCACGCCTACGCTGACCCGTTTTTCCGCGAAGACCGGCAGACGCCATGGGGCGCCGCGATTGATTTTCGCAAGCCCGAGGTGCGCGAGTACTTTATCCAGAACGCCCTGATGTGGCTGTGTGACTACCGCATTGACGGCCTGCGCCTGGATGCGGTGCATGCTATCGACCAACCGGATTTTCTACTCGAACTGGCCGCCCGGGTGCGTGCTGCAGTAGAGCCGGGACGACAGGTCTGGCTGGTACTGGAAAACGAGCACAATCAGGCCGACCTGCTCGAACAGGGCTTCGACGCGCAGTGGAACGACGATGGCCACAACGCCTTGCACGTGCTGCTGACCGACGAAGTGGAAGGGTATTACGAAGACTACAAGGACCGTCCAGTTGAAAAGCTCGCTCGCTGCCTGAGCGAGGGGTTCGTGTTCCAAGGGCAGAACACTCGCCACGGCACCCCGCGTGGTGAACCCAGCGGGCATCTGCCGCCGACCTCGTTCGTGCTGTTTTTGCAGAACCACGACCAGATCGGCAACCGCGCCATGGGCGAGCGCCTGACCCGCCTCTGCCCGCCGCAGGCGCTGCGTGCCGCAACCGGGCTGTTGCTGCTGTCGCCGATGATCCCGTTGCTGTTCATGGGCGATGAAGAAGGCAGCTGTCAGCCGTTCGTGTTCTTCACCGACTTCCATGACGAACTGGCCGATGCAGTACGTGAGGGGCGCCGCGGCGAGTTTGCCCACTTCGCCGCATTTGCCAACCCCGATACCCGCGCCAAGATCCCCGACCCGAACGCCGCCGCGACCTTCAACGCCTCACGGCTCGATGGCCAGCAAGTACTGGCCGGCTGGCACGGCTTGTACCAGCAACTGCTGCAACTGCGCGCTCGGCATATCGTCCCGCACTTGCCCGGCACCCGCGCCCTGGGCTGCGAAGTGCTCGGCGACAAGGCCGTCAGCGCGCGCTGGCAGTTGGGCAACGGCAGCGAGCTGCGCATCGACCTCAACCTGGGCGGTACTGCCGTCAACGCCAACCTGCCCGCCGCCCGCTGGCGCCTGTTCGACACTGGCGCCGATGCCCACCCTGACACTTCCCTGACCGCGCACAGTTGCGTGGTCAGCCTGATCCCTTCTGGCCTGGAACCATCATGAGCGACTCGCCCCTGCACCAATTGGCCGCTCGGGCCGGCCTGGCCCGAGACTGGATAGACGCCAACAACCGCCCGCAACAGGTCAGTGACGATGTCCTGCGCCAGGTCCTGGCCGGCCTCGGCCACCCTGCTGACGATAATGCCGCGATCACTGCCAGCCTGCGTGATCTGGAACACGCCGAAGACGGCGAGCACCTGCCGCCGCTGTTGACCTGCGAGGTCGACCAGGCGCTGTCGCTGGTGCATTACTTCCCGGCGGGCAGCGCTGTGCAGTGCGTGCTTGAAAACGGCGACCCGCTCGAGCTGCAACTGGACGAGCAGGCGCGCCTGCCGGGCACCCTGCCGCTTGGTTACCATCAACTGCAGATCGAGCAGCGCGAGTTCACCGTGGCGGTCTGCCCGCCGCGCTGTTACAGCCTTGAACAAGCCGTTGACGAGCCGCCTGCGCGGCTGTGGGGCCTGGCCGCTCAGTTGTACAGCCTGCGCCGGGAAGGTGGCGGCGGTTACGGCGATTGCATGGCCTTGGAGCAACTCGCCCGAAGCGCTGCCGAGCGCGGTGCCGACGCCATCGCGATCAGCCCCATCCATGCCTTGAGCCTCGCCGATCAGCAGCATTTCAGCCCCTACTCGCCTTCCAGCCGGCTCCAGCTCAACAGCCTCTATGCCAGCCCCGCCACCGTCCTCGGTGAGCGCGCGGTGCGCCTCGCTGTGGAAGCCTGCCTGTTGCAGCCAACCCTCGATGCACTTGAGCAGGAGCCGCTGGTCAACTGGCCGGTGGCCGCCGACGCGCAACAGCGCGTGCTGGAAGTCCTCTACAAAGACTTCAACCAGGGCAATCATCCGCTGCGTGATGACTTTGACAGTTTCTGCGCAGCGGCCGGCGAGCCACTGACGATGCATTGCCGCTTCGAGCTGCTGCAGGCCGAAGCTGTTGCCCAAGGCCTTGGCAGCGACTGGCGTAACTGGCCGCCGGACTGGCAAGACCCCCACCACCCTGAAGTCGAAGCACTGGCCGCCGCACATCCGTCGCGGGTGGAGTTTCATGCCTTTTGTCAGTGGCTGACTGAGCGCAGCCTGCAACGCGCACAACAGGCGGCAGTTGCCGGCGGCATGGCCATCGGCCTGATCGCCGACCTCGCCGTGGGTGCGGACGGTGCCGGCAGCCAGGCCTGGAGCCGGCAGGATGAACTGCTGGCCAGTCTGACCGTCGGCGCACCGCCGGATATTCTCAATCGCTCGGGGCAAGACTGGGGCATCAGTGCGTTCTCCCCAGAGGGCCTCAAGCGCAACGGCTACCGCGCCTTTATCGAAATGCTGCGGGCCAACCTGGCACATGCCGGCGGCCTGCGCATCGATCACGTCATGGGCCTGCGCCGGCTGTGGCTGATCCCCAACGGCGCCAAACCCAGCGAGGGCGCGTACCTGAATTTCCCGCTCGACGACCTGCTGCGCCTGCTGGCGCTGGAATCGGTCAAGCATGAGGCGGTGATCCTTGGCGAAGACCTTGGCACGGTGCCCGACGGCCTGCGCGAAACCCTGGCGAGCAAGGCCCTGCTGGGCATGCGCGTACTGCCTTTCGAGCAGCACTCGACCGGCCACTTCAAGGCGGTCCTGGACTGGCCGGACGACGCCATGGCGACCACCGGCACCCATGACCTGGCGCCCCTCGCCGGCTGGCTGCAAAGCCGCGATATCGACTGGAGCCATCGTTTGCAGTTGCTCGATGCCGCCGCAGAGCTGCACTGGCGTCACGACCGGCAAAAAGAGTGCGACGGCCTGCGCCGCCTGCTGGAAAGCAACTACGGCCCGCTGCCCGGTGATGACGAGTTGATTGACGCGGCTATCCGCTTTGTCGGCCATACCCGCGCGCCGCTGGTACTGATCCCGCTGGAAGACCTGCTTGGCAGCGATGAGCAGCCCAACCTGCCCGGCACTACCGAAGGCCACCCCAACTGGCGGCGGCGTTTTACCAAGCCTGTGACTGAATTACTCGATGACGAAGACGCTGCACGGCGTTTGGAACTGCTGGCGCAAGCCCGCGAGCAAGCTTGGGAGCGTGACCGATGAAAGCCTTGACCGCAACTGTGCGCCTGCAATTGCACAGCGACTTCACCCTTGACGATGCAGTGCCGCTGGTGCCGTATTTTGCCCGCCTGGGCATCAGCCATGTGTACGCCTCGCCGATCCTCAAGGCCCGCGCCGGGTCACGTCATGGCTATGACGTGGTCGACCCGACCCAGATCAACCCGGAGCTGGGTGGCGAGGCGGCTTTGCTGCGCCTGGTCGCCGCCCTGCGCAAGCACGGCATGGGCTTCATTCTCGACACCGTGTCCAACCACATGGCCGTCGGTGGCGCCGACAACCCCTGGTGGCAGAGCCTGTTGGCCTGGGGTCGACGCAGCCCCTACGCCGAATTCTTCGATATCCAGTGGCACTCCGCCGACCCGCTGCTGGCCGGTCAACTGCTGCTGCCGTTTCTCGGCAGCGATTATGGCCAGGCCCTGCAGAACGGCGAACTGCCGCTGACCTTCGATGCCACGACCGGCATGCTCGAGGTTGCTCATTATGATCACCGATTCCCGATCTGTCCGGCCGATTACGGCCAGATCCTCAGCCACATTCCACAGCTGCAAGACCTGGCTCAGCACTTCAGTGCCTTGCGCGGTTCGGCGCAGCCGCTGATAGACGCTCAGGCTCTGCACGCCGAACTGGCACGCCGGGTCAATGCCGGCACCTCGCTGGAGCAAGCCTTGGCTGCCTTCGACAGCAGCAGCGAGCAAGGCTTCCATCGCCTGCACGAGCTGCTCGAACGGCAAAGCTACCGTCTGGCCAGCTGGCGCACCGCTGCCGACGACATCAACTGGCGGCGCTTCTTCGACATCAACGAGCTGGGAGGCCTGCGCGTTGAGCGTTCGGTGGTGTTCGAGGCGACTCATGCGAAGCTGTTCGAGCTGATCGAACGCGGCCTGGTCGATGGCCTGCGCATCGACCATATCGATGGCCTTGCCGACCCTCGTGGTTACTGCCGCAAACTGCGCCGACGGGTCGACGGCCTGCTCGCCGCCCGGCCAGTGGAAGCCGCCGTGGAGCACTTCCCGATCTACGTGGAGAAAATCCTCGGCGTCGACGAGCACTTGCATCAGGACTGGTTGACCGACGGCACCACCGGTTACGAGTTCATGAACCAGGTGTCGCTGGTGCAGCACGACCCGGCCGGTGAGGCGCCGTTGACCGAGCTTTGGCGCGAAGTCAGCGAACGCCCCGAGTTCGAGGAAGAAGTCCGTCAGGCGCGCAGACTGGTGCTCAACGCGAGCCTGGCCGGCGACTGCGAATCGGTGGCGCAGGCCTTGTTGCAAGTGGCCCGCGACGACCTGATGACCCGCGACCTGACCCTGGGCGCGATTCGCCGCGCCTTGCAGGCGTTGGTCGAGCACTACTCGGTGTACCGCACCTACATCAATGCCCTCGGCCGCCCTGCCGAAGACGAAGCGTTCTTCCAACAGGCCCTGCTTGCCGCCCGGCAGACCCTCAGCGAAGCCGACTGGCCGCTGCTGGCCCAGCTCGAGCAGTGGCTCGGCGGCCAGCGCTGGCGCAGCCTGCCACCGGGCCGGGCGCGCAAGCAGCTGCGCCATGCCTGTGTGCGCTTCCAGCAACTGACCGCGCCCAGCGCCGCCAAAGCGGTTGAAGACACCGCCTTCTATCGCTCGGCGCGGCTGTTGTCGCGCAATGACGTCGGCTTTGAAGCCGAGCGATTCAGCGCACCGCCCGAGGCGTTCCATGAAGAAGCGCAGCGGCGCCTGCGTGACTTCCCCGACAACCTGCTGGCCACCGCCACCCACGACCACAAACGCGGTGAAGATTGCCGTGCTCGGCTGGCCGTGCTCAGCGAACGCGGGCCGTGGCTGGCGGGCCGTGTCGAGCACTGGCGCGAACTGGCCGAGCCGCTGCGCGAGGCCCTGAACGATGGCCCGGCGCCGAGCCCGGGCGACGAGCTGATGCTGTATCAGACCCTGCTCGGCAGCTGGCCGCTGCAGCTTGATCTGAACGATCAAAGCGCGTTGGAGCAATACGCCGAGCGCATCCGTCAGTGGCAACAAAAAGCCCTGCGTGAAGCCAAACTGCGCAGCGCCTGGAGTGCTCCGAACGAGGCCTACGAGGCCGCCTCGGCGGCGTTTGTCGATGGCCTGTTGCTGGAGCGTGATCACCAGCAACTGCGCAATTCCCTGGCTGAAGCTGCACAGGCGCTGGCCTGCCCTGGCGCACTCAACGGCCTGGCCCAGACCCTGCTGCGGATGACCTCTCCGGGCGTGCCAGACCTGTACCAAGGCAACGAGTACTGGGACTTCAGCCTGGTCGACCCGGACAACCGGCGCCCGGTCGACTACGCTCTGAGACGGGCCACGCTGGATGCCAGCACGCCACTGGCCGAGCTGCTTGGGCAATGGCGCGATGGGCGCATCAAGCAAGCGCTGATCGCCGAGGTGCTTGACCTGCGCATGGCGCACCCGCAGCTGTTCCGCCGTGGTGACTACCTGCCGCTGGAGGTACAGGGCGAACATGCCGACAAGGTCCTCGCGTTTGCCCGTGTTGCCGAGGGCGAGCGCGCCATCGTGGTGGTGCCGCGCCTGGCCAGCAGCTTGCTGGGCACTGCCAGCGCACCGTTGATCCCAGCGCAGAACTGGGGCAACACACAGCTGATTCTGCCGTTTGCCGAGTCCACTGCACATTGGACTGGACTTTTTGCGAGCCGCGCGGTCAGCCCTACTAGAGCGCTGAATTTGCGCGACGTATTGGCGGAATGCCCGGTCAATCTGTTGATACAACAATCTTGAGTATCAGGAGCGTCATGATGAGTGCCAACGAAAAGCGTATTCGCCAGTTTGCCTACGAAATCTGGGAGTCCGAAGGCAAGCCAGAGGGTCATGAGGAACGCCATTGGGAAATGGCCCGCAAGCTCGTCGAAGCGGAAGCCAGTTCGCCCCAGGCCGAGCCCCGTAAAAAACCTGCAGCCAAGCCCAAGGCCGCTGCCGAGCCCAAAGCTGCCGCGCAGCCAAAGCCCAGCGCCGCCCAGAGCAAAGCAGCACAGGCCAAACCTGCCGCCAGCGCAGCAGAAAAGCCAGCCGCCGCGAGGAAGTCTCGCACTGCGAAGAAACCTGCCGGCAGCTGAAACGCAACAATTGCGTAGCGGTTGAGCTCAACGCCTCCAGTACCCCGGCGCCGTCCTGCAAAGCAAGTTTGCAGCGGCGCCGGGGCTGGCTTGAGTTGCCCGCCGTACGACCACCTTTGCCCACCCATTCCCCTTGCCATCGAGGTCTGCCATGAGCCCCCGTGCCCAAAAGAAAACCCGCTCCGTTGCTCCCTCGCGCATTCGCGAGGGCATGCCCTTCCCCCTCGGTGCTACCTGGGACGGCCTGGGCGTCAACTTCGCCTTGTTCTCGGCCAACGCCACCAAGGTTGAACTGTGCATCTTCGATTCCAGCGGCGAGCAGGAGCTCGAGCGTATCGAGCTGCCTGAGTACACCGACGAGATCTATCACGGCTACCTGCCAGACGCTCACCCGGGGCTGGTTTACGGCTACCGTGTGTATGGCCCGTACGAGCCGCAGAACGGTCATCGTTTCAACCCTAACAAGCTGTTGATCGACCCCTACGCCAAACAGCTGGTCGGCACCCTGAAGTGGTCCGAAGCGCTGTTCGGCTACACCATCGGCCATCCCGATGGCGACCTGTCGTTCGACGAGCGTGACAGCGCCCCGTTCGTGCCCAAGTGCAAGGTCATCGATCCGGCCTTTACCTGGGGCCGCGACCACCGGGTGCAGGTGCCGTGGGATCAGACCATCATCTACGAAGCCCACACCCGTGGCATCAGCATGCGCCACCCTTCGGTGCCGGAAGAGCTGCGCGGCACCTTCGCCGGTCTGGCCAACGATGATCTGCTCAAGCACATCAAGGATCTGGGCGTTTCGTCGATCGAGCTGCTGCCGATCCACGCCTTCGTCAACGACCAGCACCTGCTGGAAAAGGACCTGAGCAACTACTGGGGCTACAACAGCATCGCCTTCTTCGCGCCGCACCCGGCGTACCTGGCCAGCGGCAAGATCGCCGAGTTCAAGGAGATGGTCGCGCACCTGCACAACGCCGACCTCGAAGTGATCCTCGATGTGGTCTACAACCACACCGCCGAGGGCAACGAGCAAGGCCCGACGCTGTCGATGCGCGGTATCGACAACGCCTCGTACTACCGCCTGATGCCGGATGACAAGCGCTACTACATCAACGACTCCGGCACCGGCAACACCCTCGATCTGAGCCACCCGTGCGTGCTGCAACTGGTCACCGACTCGCTGCGTTACTGGGCCGGCGAGATGCGCGTGGACGGCTTCCGCTTCGACCTGGCGACCATCCTCGGCCGGTACCATGATGGCTACAACGAGCGCCACAGCTTCCTCGTCGCCTGCCGCCAGGACCCGCTGCTGAGCCAGGTCAAGCTGATCGCCGAGCCGTGGGACTGCGGCCCGGGCGGTTACCAGGTCGGCAACTTTGCGCCGGGCTGGGCCGAGTGGAACGACCGCTTCCGCGACACCGTGCGCAGCTTCTGGAAAGGCGACGAAGGCCAGCTGGCCGACTTTGCCGCGCGCATGACTGCCTCCGGCGACATGTTCAACAACCGCGGCCGGCGCCCGTATTCTTCGGTCAACTTCATCACCGCCCACGACGGCTTTACCCTGCGTGACCTGGTCTCGTACAACGACAAGCACAACGAAGACAACGACGAGAACAACCAGGACGGCACCAGCAACAACATGTCGTGGAACTGCGGCGTCGAAGGCCCGACCGAAGATCCCGAGATCGCCGCCCTGCGCATGCGCCAGATGCGCAACTTCTTCTCTACCCTGCTGCTTGCCCAAGGCACGCCGATGATCGTTGCCGGTGACGAGTTCAGCCGCACCCAGCACGGCAACAACAATGCCTATTGCCAGGACAGCGAGATCGGCTGGATCAACTGGGACCTGGACGAAGAAGGTAGCGAGCTGCTGGCCTTCGTCAAACGCCTCACCCGCCTGCGCCTGAAGTACCCGGTGCTGCGTCGCTCGCGCTTCCTGGTCGGCGATTATAACGAAGCGATCGGCGTCAAGGATGTCACCTGGCTGGCGCCGGATGGCAACGAGATGAGCGTCGAGCAATGGGAAGATCCGCACGGGCGTTGCCTGGGCATGCTCATCGATGGCCGTGCGCAGGTCAGCGGCATCGCCCGCCCAGGCTCGGAGGCCACCGTGCTGCTGATCGTCAACTCACACCACGACAAGGTGCCGTTCCTGCTGCCTTCGGTGCCACAGGGCGAGCACTGGAACTGCCTGATCGACACCGACCGACCTGAGCTGCGCAAGGCTGAGCGGCTGGAGTTCGGCACCACCTTCGAGGTGACCGGCCGTTCGTTCCTGCTGATGGTGCTGGAGCGGGACGAAGACTGAGTGCGGGTGATGGCTGATGCACCTCTGCTGCGCTGTATCGCTGCAGAGGTGCAGGTCACACACCGAAAAGTCACACGCCGCTAGCAATGTTTCGGCATAGCCAATTCAGGGCAAATAGCGATCCTCGCTATGCGCCTTGAATTGTTCAACGATTCCAATCCTTTACCTCCATTTACAGTTCATCCACACGCCCCTCACAGATTCTTGACGCAAGCGCTGCGGTCTCCTTAGCTGAACTTACCAACTGTAGTAAATATTTCGCGCCGGGCGCTCTGGCGCGCGCCTTCGTGCGCGTTGAACACGCCCTGCGTGCTGGTTTGGGTCGCCCTCTGATGTGTGCCGTACAGCCCGTGACAACAGGCCAGGTCCCTTGGCTGTATTCAATGACAACAGAGGAGAACCGCCATGAACAAGACAGCGCATCCATCACGGATGGAGCATGTTTTCTACGCGGTTTCCACGTCGCTGCTTCTGGCAACCCCGGTGGAAACTTTTGCTTTCGATCAGCAGGACGACGAGCCCTTCGCCAGCCTCTTGCAGCAACCGGCTCCGGCGCAGTTTTCGCTTGATCCGGTCAGCGCCAGCGGCTTGAACATCAATACCCTGAGCGCCCTCTCAGAACGGCTGAGCGGGCGTCAGCAGCGGCCCCTGCCTGACGTGGACGCCAACCAATGGGCACAGCTTTTTCCCGGCCTGCCGCGCAGCAGCGCCCCAATGCAAAATCAGCTCGAAGCCCGCAGCCAGCAGTTGATCGTCGGACCTGATCTGCTGGTGCGCGAATCATCCGCCGGCAACCTGCACCGCGCCGGCATCTTCGCCGGCCAGAACAACCTGCGGAGCTCGTTCAACGGCATGCGCCCGCTGCTTGGCGACAAGCAGCGCAATGCAGTCAGCCTCAGCGGCGAAAGCCTGGGCGTGTACTGGAGCATGAGCAATGACAAGGGCTGGCACCTGGATGCAGTGGCCATGGGCACGCGCATCGACGTCAGCGGCCGCAGCGACAGCGGCCAGCGCCTGGACGATAGCGGTCACGCCATGACCTTCTCGGTCGAGGGCGGTTTGCCTATTGGTCTGGGTGGTGGCTGGGTGATCGAGCCGCAGGCGCAATTGATCAATCAGCAGTTCTTCCCCGGTAGCCAGGCGCAGGAGGCGACGTTGCAGGCGTTCGACAGCCAGCCGAACTGGAGCGGCCGCGTCGGGGCCAAACTGTCGGCCCGTTATGATGTACGCGGAACGCCGGTCGAACCCTACCTGCGGACAGACGTCTGGTACGACTTCAGCAACGCCGATGGCGTACAGCTGGATCAGGTCGACAAGATTTCCAGCTCGCGCAAGTCGACCACGGTCGAACTTGGCCTGGGGCTGGTGGCGCGGATGACGCCGGATGTGGCGCTGTTCGTCAGCGCCGACTACAGCAGCGACGTCGACGACAATGATCTGAATGGGCTGATTGGCAGCCTGGGTGTGAAGATGCGCTGGTGAACCGATCCGGGCAAGCTGCAGCGAGGCTGCGGCTTGCCCGGACTGGATTCAGCTGGCTGGCTTAAGCACCAGTACGCCCAGTGGCGGCAGGTTCAGCGCCAACGACAGCGGCTGCCCATGAGCCGGCAGCGCTTCAGTCGCTACGGCGCCCAGATTGCCGACGTTGGAGCCGGCGTACTCCTGTGCGTCGGTGTTGAGCAGCTCTTGCCAGTGCTCAGCAAACGGCACGCCAACCCGGTAGCCCTCACGCGGCACTGGGGTGAAGTTGGCCACGACCAGCAATGGCTCGCCACTGCTGCTCCAGCGTAACCAGGCAAATACACTGTTCTGCGCGTCGTCGCCGATCAGCCACTGGAAGCCCTGAGGCTGGCAGTCCTGCTCGTGCAATGCCGGCAGTTCGCGGTACAGGCGGTTGAGGTCGCCAACCAGCTGTTTGACGCCCTGGTGCTCGGAGTACTGCAGCAGGTACCAATCCAGCTGCTGGTCATGGTTCCACTCACGCCACTGACCAAACTCACAGCCCATGAACAGCAGCTTCTTGCCTGGGTGCATCCACATGAATGCCAGGTAGGCGCGCAGGTTGGCAAACTTCTGCCAGCGGTCACCGGGCATCTTGTCGATCAGCGAATGCTTGCCATGCACCACTTCGTCGTGGGAAATCGGCAGGATGAAATGCTCGGAGTAGGCATAGATCAGGCCGAAGCTCATCTCGTTGTGGTGGTGATTGCGGTGTACCGGGTCGTTCTGGATGTAGTGCAGGGTGTCGTGCATCCAGCCCATGTTCCACTTGTAGTCAAAGCCCAGGCCGCCCTGCTGGGACGGTTGGCTGACGCCGGGCCAAGAGGTGGATTCCTCGGCGATAACCAAGGCCCCAGGCGCCTCATGGGCAACCACGCCGTTGAGGTGACGCAGGAAGTCGATGGCCTCCAGGTTCTCGCGCCCGCCATGGCGGTTGGGCACCCACTCGCCGGCCTTGCGCGAATAGTCGCGGTAGAGCATCGAGGCCACGGCATCGACGCGCAGGCCGTCGATATGGAAGTGCTTCAGCCAGTGCAGCGCCGAGGCCATCATGAACCCACGCACCTCGTTGCGGCCGAGGTTGTAGATCAGCGTGTTCCAGTCCTGATGGAAGCCCTCCAGTGGGTTTTCGTACTCATACAACGCAGTCCCATCAAAGCGCGCCAGGCCGTGCTCATCGGTCGGGAAATGCGCCGGCACCCAGTCGAGAATCACGCCGATGCCGCCCTGGTGGCAGGCATCGATGAAGGCAGCAAAATCTTCGGCAGTGCCGTAGCGCGACGTCGGTGCGAACATCGACAGCGGCTGGTATCCCCACGAGCCCCCGAACGGGTGCTCCATTATCGGCAGCATCTCGATGTGGGTGAAACCCAGCTCCTGCACATAGGGCACCAGGCGCTCGGCCAGCTCACGCCAGTTATACAGTCGGGCTACTTCACCGCTGTCATTGAGCTCGCACTGCCACGAGCCCACGTGCAGCTCGTAGATCGACAGCGGCGCGTTGTAGGCATGGCGCTGGGCGCGTTGCTCCATCCAGTCCTGGTCGCGCCATTCGTGGCCCAACGGGCCGGCCACTTTCGAGGCAGTGCTGGGCGGCAGCTCGGTGGCGCGTGCCAACGGGTCGGCCTTGAGCGGCAGCACGCCATCCTGGCCGAGCACTTCGAACTTGTAGGTCTCGCCAACGCCCAGGCGCGGCAGAAACAATTCCCAGACCCCGGCGCCATGGCGCAGGCGCATCGGGTGGCGGCGGCCGTCCCAGTTGTTGAAATGGCCGACGACCGAGACCCGCTTGGCGTTCGGCGCCCACACCGAGAACAGCACGCCGTCGACGCCGTCGACCTGCATTGGCTGGGCGCCAAAACGCCCGGCCAGGTCACGGTGATTGCCCTCGGCAAACAGGTGCATGTCGATGTCGCCCAGCTGCGGGCCGAAACTGTACGGGTCTTCGGTGACCTGTTCACCACCGGCCCAGTTGATTACCAGTTGATAGTCCTGCGGCTGCGCCATGCGGGCGCTGAACAAACCGGGCAAGCTGCCCTGTTGCATTTCGGCAAGCACGCTGCCGTCGCTGCGCGAAATGACTTTGGCGCTCAGCGCGGCCGGTAGAAAAGCACGCACAAACTGTCCGCCCGCACCGTCCGGGTGCGGGCCGAGCACGGCAAATGGATCGGCGTGCTCGGCGCGGGCCAGGGCGTCGATGTCCCGTTGCCGAAGGCCGCCGTTGTCACGCTTGGTTGCGTTCATTTATGACTCTCCCCAGGTACTGATCAGTCCATGCAGACCATGCAAAGGCACGGCCAGCCAGCTTGGCCGGTTTTCGGCTTCATAAGTAATTTCGTAAGCAGCCTTTTCCAGGCAGAACAGCTCCAGTGCCGCGCGCTCGCCGTCGGCCTGCTCCCAGGCGTGGGGCATGGCGGCAGTGGCCAAACCATAGGCTTCGACGAAGGCGTGACGTGACTGGTGCAGGTACTGCCTAGCTACTCGCTGACGTGCCTGCCGCGCGGCGTCGGACAGGTCTACTGCCGAGTCGCTGCGCAGAATCATCGCAGCAGCATAGTCGAACGAGCGCAGCACGCCGCTGACATCTTTATATGGGCTGTGCTTGGCCCGGCGCTCCTGCAGCGGCCGGGCCGGCTCGCCCTCGAAGTCGATCAGGTAAGCGTCGCCCTGCACCACCAGTACCTGGCCCAGATGCAGGTCACCATGCACACGCATGAGCAAGCCACCCTGGGCCTGTTGAGCCAGCTCCTCGACGCGCTTGGCGAGGCCGTCGCGCTGTTGCTGCAGGTCGTCGACCAAGGCCTGGCTTTCGCTGTCGAGGCTATCGCGGTGCTGCGCGAGCAGGTCCAGCGCGTGGCTCAGTTCGGCGCTGATCTGCTCGCCCCAACGGGCGCTGTCGTCGGCGCTGCTGGCGCGTGGCGCGAACGCCTCGTCCTCGGTCGGCGTGGCCAGCAGCAGGTGCATTTCACCCAGACGCTGCCCGAACAGTGCGGCGAAGCCGTTGAGCTCGGTCAGGGCATCGGTGTGCGTTTCAGCGTCGGTACGGGTGGGCTCCATTTCATCGCGAATCGCGCGCTCCAGAGTGTTCTGGGTCCAGGCCCAGGCATCGCCCTGGTTGCTCAGGTAGCCCTGGGCGATCATCAATAGATTTGGCTCTTTCTGCGCATCCACTCGGCTGACCCACGCCAGCAGCGGCGAGATATTGGCAAAGCCGCCAGCGGTCAGGTAGGCGCTCATTTCCAGCTCGGGGTGAATACCCGGATTGACCCGGCGGATCAGCTTGAGTACTACGCAATCGCCGATCACTACCGAGCTATTCGACTGCTCGGCACTCAGGTAGCGCACCGGGCTGTCTTCATCCAGCCCAAGCGGCGCCAACAGGTCAGTCGCCTGGAAGCGCAACTCCCCATGCTCATAAGGCAACACGGTGCCGTCCTGGCAGTTACGCAGCACCGCACGAATGAACGGCTCGAGCACGAAGGCGTCGGTGATGAGGCCAACCTGACTGCCCCGACGCACGCGCGACAAGGCCAGTTGCTGCGGCAGCGCGCTGTGGATCTGGTCTTCAGGCAGCAGGCCAAACGGCAATTGATAATGGGTGGTCACGCCGTTGCTGAGCACTTCCAGCTCGGCCAATAACACCGGCGTGGTGGCCGTAGCCAGGCGTACGCCGTAGCTCAGCCGAACCTGGTCAATCGGTGCTTCCTTGCCGGCAAACCAGCGCCGCTTGGGCAGGTATTGCGGCAGTACCGAAGTTTCCAGGGCGTCTCGTGCGGGGGCATCAAGTAGCTCTTCCATACGTTTACGCAGCACCAATGTGGTCAGTTCAGGAAGGCTTTCTGCAGGCTCGGCATGCCAGCTGGGCATGCGCTCACGCGAGGCGAGGACGAACCAGTAGAAGCCGTAAGGCGCCAAGGTCAACAGGAACGGCAACTGGCCTATCGGCGGGAAGGCACTGCCACCGAGCATCTCCACCGGCACCCTATCGACGTACTGTGACAGGTCGAGTTCGGCCGCCTGCGCGGCGCGCGACACGTTGGCCACGCAGAGGATGGTTTCGCTATTGCCGTTGGCATCGGTGTATTCGCGGATGTAGGCGAGGATGCGCCGGTTGCTCGGCGTCAGGGTCTTCATGCTGCCGCGGCCAAAAGCCTTTTGCTGATTGCGCACAGCGAGCATGCGCCGGTTCCAGTTGAGCAGCGAATGCGGGTCGTGGGCCTGGGCTTCGACGTTGACCGTCTGGTAGCCGTAGAGCGGGTCCATCACCGGTGGCAGCACCAGCCGCTGCGGGTCGGCGCGAGAAAAACCACCGTTGCGGTCCGGCGACCACTGCATCGGCGTGCGAACGCCATCGCGGTCGCCCAGGTAGATGTTGTCGCCCATGCCCAGCTCATCGCCGTAGTACAGGGTCGGCGTACCGGGCATCGACAGCAGCAGGCTGGTCAGCAGTTCGATGCGCCGGCGGTCACGCTGCAGCAGCGGCGCCAGGCGCCGGCGGATGCCGAGGTTGATCCGGGCGCGGCGATCTTCAGCGTAGTAATTCCATAGGTAGTCGCGCTCACGGTCAGTGACCATCTCCAGGGTCAGCTCATCGTGGTTACGCAGGAAGATCGCCCACTGGCAGTCCGCCGGGATCTCGGGCGTCTGGCGCAGGATGTCGGTGATCGGGAAGCGGTCTTCCATGGCCAGGGCCATGTACATGCGCGGCATCAGCGGGAAGTGGAACGCCATGTGGCATTCGTCGCCAGTGCCCTCGCCAAAGTACGGCCGGGTGTCTTCCGGCCATTGGTTGGCCTCGGCCAAGAGCATGCGGTCCGGGTAGTTGGCGTCGATCTCGGCACGGATGGCTTTCAGCACTACATGCGTTTCAGCCAGGTTCTCGTTATTGGTGCCATCGCGCTCGATCAGATACGGGATCGCGTCCAGGCGCAGGCCGTCGACGCCGATGTCGAGCCAATAGCGCATTACATCGATAACGGCCTTGAGCACCCGCGGGTTGTCGAAGTTGAGGTCCGGCTGGTGCGAGTAGAAGCGGTGCCAGAAGTACTGCCCGGCAACCGGGTCCCAGGTCCAGTTGGACTTCTCGGTATCGAGGAAGATGATCCGCGTGCCGTCGTACTTCTGGTCGTCGTCCGACCACACGTAGAAATCCCGCGCCTTGCTGCCACGCTTGGCATGGCGCGCGCGCTGGAACCACGGGTGCTGGTCGGAGGTGTGGTTGATGACCAGCTCGGTGATCACTCGCAGGCCGCGCTTGTGCGCCTCGGCGATGAAGCGCTTGGCATCGGCCATGCTGCCGTAGTCCGGGTGCACGGCCTTGTACTCGGCAATGTCATAGCCGTCATCGCGCCGCGGCGACGGGTAGAACGGCAGCAGCCACAGCGTGTTGACGCCCAGCTCGGCGATGTAATCGAGCTTGCTGATCAGCCCGGCAAAATCACCGATGCCATCATTGTTGGCGTCGAAAAACGACTTGATGTGCAGCTGGTAGATCACCGCATCCTTGTACCAGAGCGGGTCGTCGATAAACGCTGCCGGGCGTGAACGCTTGGCCATGTGCGACTCCTGTACGAGATCAAGGCTACTGCGCGGCGCTGATACGCCAGATACCAAACGGCTGATAGCTCGGGTCGATGCGCATCCACTGGGTCTTGCCGTGCCAGGTCCAGCGGTGGCCGTTCATCAGGTCCTCGCCGTAGGTGTCAGCGTTGTCATCCAGGCCCAGTTCCCACAGTGGCAGTTCAAAGTTCGCCTCCTGGACGTTGTCCGGGTCCAGGTTGATCGCGATCAGAATGTAATTTTCGCGGTCGGCGGTGCGCTTGGCGAAATACAGGATGTTGTCGTTCCAGCAGTTGAAGAACGCCACGCCCAGGTGCGTCTGCAAGGCCGGGTTTTGCCGGCGGATGCGGTTGAGCTGGGCGATCTCGGCAATGATGTTGCCGGGCGCGGTGAAGTCGCGTGGGCGGATCTCGTACTTCTCCGAATCGAGGTATTCTTCCTTGCCCGGAATCGCCGCCGCTTCGCACAGTTCAAAGCCTGAGTACATGCCCCACAGCCCTGAGCCCATGGTCGCCAGCGCAGCGCGAATCAAAAAGCCGGCACGGCCGGAACGCTGCAGGAAGAACGGATTGATGTCCGGCGTGTTGACGAAGAAATTCGGCCGGTAGCAGTGGCTCCATGGCGGCTGGTTCAACGTTTCGAAGTACTCCTGCAGCTCCTGCTTGCTGTTGCGCCAGGTGAAGTAGGTGTAGCTTTGCGCATAGCCGACCTTGCCCAGGCGGGCCATCATCGCTGGTTTGGTGAAGGCCTCGGCAAGGAACAATACGTCAGGGTACTGGCTACGCACATTGGCGATCAGCCATTGCCAGAACGGCAGCGGTTTGGTGTGCGGGTTGTCGACGCGGAAGGTCTTGACCCCCTCCTCGACCCAGCCGATGACCACATCGCGCAGCGCCAGCCACAGCGAGGGCACGGCGTCGGCGGCATAAAAGTCAACGTTGACGATGTCCTGGTACTTCTTCGGCGGGTTTTCCGCATAGCGGATGGTGCCGTCCGGGCGCCAGCTGAACCAACCGGGGTGCTCGACCAGCCAGGGGTGGTCTTGCGAGCACTGAATGGCGAAGTCGAGGGCGATTTCCAGGCCGTGCTCGGCGGCTGCAGCCACCAGCCGGCGGAAGTCTTCGCGGCTGCCCAGTTGCGGATGAATGGCATCATGACCGCCGTCGGCACTACCGATCGCATACGGGCTGCCCGGGTCATCAGGGCCGGCCTGCAGTGAGTTGTTGGGGCCTTTGCGGTGGCTGCGGCCAATCGGGTGAATCGGCGGGAAGTACAGCACATCAAAGCCCATGTCACGGATCATCGGCAGGCGCGCATGGACGTCGTTGAAAGTGCCGTGGCGCGCCGGGTCGTCGGTGATCGAGCGCGGGAACAGCTCATACCAACTGGCGAACTGCGCCGCCGGGCGATCGACGTCCAGAGGGAATTCGATACTGCGGGTCAGGTAGCTGCGGTGCTCGGCCTCGGCCATCAGGCGCGCGGCATCTTCGCCCAGCAGCAGTGCAACCTGGGCTTGCTCATCGAGCCCGACCAGACGCGATTGCAGCGTCAGAATCTGCTCGCGCAAGGCGCCGTCCGTGCGCTCGGCGCCCTTGCCCAACAGCAGGCGGCCCTCCTCCAACTCCAGCTTGATCTCGACCGCAGCGTTGAATTTCTTTTCCAGGTCATAGCAGAAGGTGGCGTACGGATCGATCCAGGCTTCGATGCTGAACAGGTGCAGGCCCAATCCGGTCGGGGTGAATTCCCCAAGCCACAGATCATTGCCCGCGTCCTCCATCGGCACACTGTGCCACTCGCGGCTGCGCGCTTCACGCCAGTGCAGCAGCACCATCAGCCGATCATGGCCGTCGCTGTAGACTTTGCTGCTGACCGTCACCGGCTGGCCGCTGATGGCTTTGGCGGCAAAGGTGCCACCGTCGAGTACCGGTGCGGTGTCTTCAATGACCAGACGCGGCGCCAGCAACGCCTGGGCCAGGCTGATCGCCTGATCCGGGTGGTCATTGGCCATGGGCACGCTTTCGAAGGGCTCGTTGCGAGACATCGGACCTTGCTCCCTGTGGGCTTGAGGCGGTAAGGGTTCAGAGCCGTCGAAGGCGTGGGGGGTTCAAAAAAAAATGAGCAAATGGCGCAGGCGTGGTTCAAAGCCTTTGCATCCCTCATTTACCCAGCGAGGTCAGGCCATGAACATTCCAATCCCGGCGGAGACCCCCGATCCGAACATCGACGACCCGAGCTTGCCGCCGCCGGTGCCGCAGGATGATCCGGATGAGTTGCCGATCAAGCCGACCATGCCGCCTACGGTGGGCGACCCGCCGAGTGAGGAACCGCCGGTCAAGGTCTGAGCATAGTCAACAAGTGCGTTTATAGTCCGAGGGGCCGCTTTGCGGCCCTTTCTAATTGAGTCAGATCCCGACCAAACCTGCCTCTTAAAGCTTACGTTTACGTAAAGGTGATGATGCGATTGACAGTCTTCGACCACAGGTTTACGTTAACGTCAATCAGCCGCAACATCGCTCCCGTGTAGGGGCGTGGTGATATTTCAAGAACAATAAGGTACCCAAGCATGCATTACCCCAGCCTGAACTTCGCCCTCGGCGAGACCATCGACATGCTTCGCGACCAGGTCCGCGCCTTTGTCGCCGCCGAGCTGGCGCCGCGCGCAGCGCAGATCGACCAGGACAACCTGTTCCCCGCCGACATGTGGCGCAAGTTCGGCGACATGGGCCTACTCGGCATCACCGTGCCGGAAGAATACGGCGGCGCCGGCCTGGGCTATCTGGCCCACGTCGTAGCCATGGAAGAAATCAGCCGTGGCTCGGCTTCGGTGGCCCTCTCCTACGGAGCCCACTCCAACCTCTGCGTCAACCAGATCAACCGCAACGGCAGCCACGCGCAAAAGCTCAAGTACCTGCCCAAGCTGCTCAGCGGCGAGCATGTCGGTGCCTTGGCGATGAGCGAACCGAATGCCGGTTCCGACGTGGTGTCGATGAAGCTGCGCGCCGAACAGCGCGGCGATCACTACGTACTCAACGGCAGCAAGACCTGGATCACCAACGGCCCGGATGCCAACACTTACGTGATCTACGCCAAGACCGACCTGGACAAGGGCGCCCATGGCATCACTGCATTCATCGTCGAGCGTGACTGGAAGGGCTTCTCGCGTAGCAGCAAGTTCGACAAGCTGGGCATGCGCGGCTCCAACACCTGCGAGCTGTTCTTCGACAACGTCGAAGTGCCTGCGCAGAACATCCTCGGCCAGCTCAATGGCGGCGTGCGCGTATTGATGAGCGGCCTCGACTACGAGCGCGTAGTGCTCTCCGGCGGCCCGACCGGGATCATGCAGGCCTGCATGGACCTGGTAGTGCCGTACATCCATGACCGCAAGCAGTTCGGCCAGAGCATCGGCGAGTTTCAGCTGATCCAGGGCAAGATCGCCGACATGTACACCCAACTCAATGCCAGCCGGGCGTATCTATATGCTGTGGCGCAGGCCTGCGACCGCGGCGAGACCACGCGCAAGGACGCCGCCGGGGTGATCCTCTACAGTGCCGAGCGCGCCACGCAGATGGCGCTGGAGGCGATCCAGATTCTGGGCGGCAATGGCTATATCAACGAGTTCCCGGCGGGCCGCCTGCTGCGCGATGCCAAGCTCTACGAAATCGGCGCCGGCACCAGCGAGATCCGCCGGATGCTGATCGGCCGCGAACTGTTCAACGAAACCCGCTGAGCACAAGGACCTGCGCCCATGGCTATTCTGCACACCCAGATCAACCCGCGCTCTGCCGAGTTTGCCGACAACAGCGCGGCCATGCTCGAACAGGTTCAGGCGCTGCGCAGCCTGCTCGCCCAGATCTGCCAGGGCGGCGGCGCCAAGGCCCAGGAGCGGCACACAGCGCGGGGTAAGTTGTTGCCGCGGGAGCGTATCGACCGCTTGCTCGACGCTGGCTCGGCGTTTCTTGAAATCGGCCAATTGGCCGCTTACGAGGTGTACGGCGAAGACGTGCCCGCCGCTGGCGTGATCGCCGGCATCGGTCGGGTCGAGGGCGTCGAGTGCATGATCGTGGCCAACGATGCCACGGTCAAAGGCGGCTCTTATTACCCGCTGACGGTGAAAAAACACCTGCGCGCGCAGACCATCGCCCTGCAGAACCGCCTGCCGTGCATCTACCTGGTCGACTCCGGCGGCGCCAACCTACCGCGCCAGGATGAGGTGTTCCCGGACCGCGAACACTTCGGTCGGATCTTCTTCAACCAAGCCAACATGAGCGCCTTGGGCATCCCCCAGATCGCCGTAGTGATGGGCTCGTGCACCGCCGGCGGCGCCTACGTGCCGGCGATGGCCGACGAGGCGATCATGGTCCGCCAGCAGGCGACGATCTTCCTCGCCGGGCCGCCGCTGGTCAAAGCCGCAACCGGCGAAGTAGTGACCGCAGAGGAGCTGGGCGGCGCCGACGTGCACTGCCGCATCAGTGGCGTTGCCGACCACTACGCCGACAACGACGAACACGCGCTGGCCCTGGCCCGGCGCAGCGTGGCCAACCTCAACTGGCACAAGCTCGGCCGCCTGCAGTGCCGCGCACCGGTTGCGCCGTTGTACAGAGCAGACGAGCTGTATGGCGTGGTGCCGGCCGACCCCAAGCAGCCGTTCGACGTGCGCGAGGTGATCGCGCGGCTGGCCGACGGCTCGGTCTTCGATGAATTCAAGGCGCTGTTCGGCACCACCCTGGTGTGCGGCTTCGCCCACCTGCACGGCTACCCGGTGGCGATCCTGGGCAACAACGGCATCTTGTTTGCCGAGGCCGCGCAAAAAGGCGCGCACTTCATCGAACTGGCCTGTCAGCGCGGCATCCCACTGCTGTTTCTGCAGAACATCACCGGCTTTATGGTCGGCAAGAAGTACGAAGAAGGCGGCATCGCCAAGCACGGCGCCAAGCTGGTGACGGCGGTGGCCTGCGCCCAGGTGCCGAAGTTCACCGTGATCATCGGCGGCAGCTTTGGTGCTGGCAACTATGGTATGTGCGGCCGCGCCTACGACCCACGCATGCTGTGGATGTGGCCCAACGCACGGATCGGCGTGATGGGCGCCGAACAGGCGGCCGGGGTGTTGGTCCAGGTCAAGCGCGAGCAAAGCGAACGCGCCGGCGCGCTGTTCAGCAATGCCGACGAAGCCGCGCTCAAGCAGCCGATTCTTGAACAGTACGAGCGCCAGAGCCACCCCTACTATTCCAGCGCGCGGCTGTGGGACGACGGCGTCATCGACCCAGCGCAAACCCGCGATGTACTGGGCCTGGCGTTGTCTGCCGCGCTCAATGCGCCGATCGAACAGAGCCGTTTCGGCATCTTCCGGATGTGACCCCATGAGCGACTACAGCACCCTTGAACTGATCAAGGACCCCCGCGGCTTTGCCACCCTGTGGCTGAACCGGGCCGACAAGAACAATGCCTTCAACGCGCAGATGATCCGCGAATTGATCGTCGCCGTTGACCGCCTGGGCGCCGACCCAAGCCTGCGCTTCGTGCTGCTGCGCGGCCGTGGCCGGCACTTCAGCGCCGGTGCCGACCTGGCCTGGATGCAGCAATCAGCGCAGCTCGACTTCAATACCAATCTGGACGACGCCCACCAGTTGGGCGACCTGATGTACAACCTGTACAACCTCAAGCTGCCTACCTTGGCCGTGGTGCAAGGTGCCGCTTTTGGTGGCGCCCTGGGTCTGATCAGCTGCTGCGACATGGCTATCGGCAGTGAGGATGCGCAGTTCTGCCTGTCGGAAGTGCGCATCGGCCTGGCACCGGCGGTGATCAGCCCATTCGTGGTCAAGGCCATCGGCGAGCGTGCCACTCGCCGTTATGCGCTGACAGCCGAACGCTTCAGTGGCGTGCGTGCGCAGCAGCTGGGCTTGCTCGCTGAAGCCTACCCGGCGGAACAACTCGATCAGCAGGTCGAGGCCTGGGTCGACAATCTGCTGCTCAACAGCCCGCAGGCACTGCGCGCCAGCAAGGACCTGCTGCGTGAGGTCGGCCACGGCGAGCTGACTCCGGCAGTACGCCGTTATTGTGAAAACAGCATTGCCCGCATCCGCGTCAGCGCCGAGGGCCAGGAGGGCCTGCGCGCCTTCCTCGACAAGCGCCGCCCCGCCTGGCAACCCACCGACAAGGACGCACGCCCATGAGCCACCCCACCCTGACTACCTTGCTGGTTGCCAACCGCGGCGAAATCGCATGTCGGGTGATGCGCACCGCTAAAGCCATGGGCCTGACCACTGTCGCCGTGCACAGCGCCATCGACCGCGATGCGCTGCACACTCGTGAGGCCGATATCCGCGTTGATCTGGGGGGCAGCAAGGCTGCCGAGAGCTATCTCGATATCACTAAGCTGCTGGCAGCAGCCAAAGCCAGCGGCGCCCAGGCGATCCACCCAGGCTACGGCTTTTTGTCGGAGAACGCCGGCTTTGCCCGAGCCATTGAGCAGGCCGGGCTGATCTTCCTCGGCCCACCGGCCAGCGCCGTCGACGCCATGGGCAGCAAGTCGGCGGCCAAGGCGCTGATGGAGGCCGCGGGCGTGCCGTTGGTGCCCGGCTACCACGGCGCTGCGCAAGATCTGCAGGCGTTCCGCGAAGCCGCCGAGCGAATCGGCTACCCGGTGTTGCTCAAGGCCAGTGCCGGCGGCGGCGGCAAGGGCATGAAGGTCGTGGAAGAGGTCAGCCAGCTGCGCGACGCGCTGGCCTCGGCTCAGCGTGAAGCGCAGGCCTCGTTCGGCAATGCGCAGATGCTGGTGGAGAAGTACCTGCTCAAGCCGCGCCACGTAGAGATCCAGGTGTTTGCCGACCAGCACGGCAACTGCCTGTACCTGAACGAGCGCGACTGCTCGATCCAGCGCCGTCATCAAAAGGTCGTCGAAGAGGCGCCAGCGCCCGGGTTGGCGCCGGCGCTACGCAAAGCCATGGGCGAAGCGGCCGTGCGCGCTGCACAGGCAATTGGCTATGTCGGCGCCGGCACGGTCGAGTTTCTGCTCGATGCCCGCGGCGAGTTCTTCTTCATGGAAATGAATACCCGGCTGCAGGTCGAGCACCCGGTCACCGAGGCGATTACCGGCCTTGATCTGGTCGCCTGGCAAATCCGCGTGGCCCGCGGCGAACCGCTGCCGATCACGCAGGCGCAGGTGCCGCTGCGCGGCCATGCTATTGAAGTACGGCTGTATGCCGAGGACCCGGTCAACGAGTTTCTGCCGGCCACCGGGCGCCTGGCGCTGTACCGCGAGTCGGCGCCGGGCGAAGGCCGCCGGGTCGACAGCGGCGTCAGTGAAGGGGATCAGGTATCACCGTTCTATGACCCGATGCTGGGCAAGCTGATTGCCTGGGGTGAAGACCGCGAGCAGGCGCGTCTACGTTTGTTGGCGATGCTCGACGAATTCGCTATTGGTGGAGTCAAGACCAATATCGCCTTCCTGCGGCGGATCCTCGCGCACCCGGCGTTCGCTGCCGCCGAGCTGGATACTGGCTTCATTCCCCGGCATCAGGAGGCATTGCTGCCGGCAGCTGGTGAGCTGCCCGTTCAGTTCTGGGAAGCCGCAGCACAGGCCTGGCTGCAGGGCGAAGCCACGCGGGTTCGCGAAGATGATGCCGACTCACCGTGGGCCGCCCCCACTGGCTTGCGCCTGGGCCTGCCCAGCCAGAGCAGCGTCCACCTGCACAGCGGCGGGCAGGCTCAAGCGGTGACGCTGCAGGCCAGCGCGCCGTCGACCCTGCGCCTTGAGGGGGAACAGTTGTGCCAGGATGTGGACGGCGTGCGCCGGCGCCATCTGGCGATTCGTCGTGGCGCCACCCTGTACCTGCGCTGGGACGGTGACATGCATGCCGTCAGCGCCTACGACCCGATTGCCGAGGCCGAGGCCAGCAACAGCCAGCACGGCGGGCTCAGTGCGCCCATGAACGGCAGCATCGTGCGGGTGCTGGTCGCGCCTGGGCAGGCGGTCGAGGCCGGCACTGCGCTGGTGGTGCTGGAGGCCATGAAGATGGAACACAGCATCCGCGCCGCCCAGGCGGGTACGGTCAAAGCGCTACTGTGCGAAGAAGGTGACATGGTCGCTGAGGGCGCGGTACTGGTCGAACTGGAGTAACGTCTGTGCGTTCTCCGTGTCCCGCTTTGCGGCGCCACGGAGTACGCCGCTCAGAAGATCCCGTGCACGCGCACGACGACGCCAAGGAACTCACAGCCCTCTTCGCACACCAGCGTTGGGTAACTGCCATTTAGTGCTTTCAGGTAGCGTTGGCCACCCTCCTCTGTCAGCTGGCGGAAGATCGCCGACTTGCCGGGCTGGCGGGCCACTACCAAACGCCCTGGCTCCACGGCAACGCCACTGTCAACCAGCACCAGCATGCCCTCGGCAACGCTCTTGCCACTGACTGCGCTCATCGCATCGTTTTCAACCGGTAGCCACCAGGCGTTGCCCTTGGCCAGGTAATCGGTCTGCTCGAACACGCCTGGGTCGCTAGCCGCCTCGCTGCCCAGTGTCTCCCACGCACGCAGCGGGTAACGAAAGCACACTATGTATTTGGTCCAGTCTTCATCTTCGACGCTATCGTCGACGGCATAGCGCACGCGCTCTTCACCGATCTGCCCGGCCACCTGCAACTGCAGGCTGACGTGGTAGTGCGGCATGCCCAGTTCGACGAACACCTTGTTCATCGAATCGACCCGTGGTTGACGGCGTTTGCACAGCCAGTGGCCAATGCTGCCCTGGGAAACGCCAACGCGTTCGGCGAGCAGTTCCTGCGAGATGTCGAGCTCCTCCATCCGGTCACGGATGAGGGCAATCCATTTATCCATATTCATCGCTGGCACGATACGGACTGCCTCTAGGCGCTCAATACACATAAGGTAGTATTTCCTTGAAAGCATAAAAATACATTAGGTATTAGAATCAGGCAGAGTCCTTCCCACAGCGCCGTTCCCGGTATCAGGATGAAACCCCATGAAAAAAGACGAAACAGATCTGGACAGTGAAGCTGCGCGCCGCGCGCTTGACTACTACCTCAACCCCACCCCGCCGCGGCCCAACCTGGACAACAAGGTGTGGACCTTGCAGCCCGGGGTTTCCATTGGTGAAGCCCATGACCATGCGCTGGCCCTGCTGCGCTGCGCGGCGGCAACGGCCCATGAAACCGCCACCCACCAGGACGGCATGACCCGCGAGGTGACACTGGCGCTGATGCATATGGTGAACATGGCAAGGTCACTGCTCGAGCACAAAAAGGCAGTGATGACGGACGACAGATAAGAGCAGAACGTGAACGCCAGGTAACGGCAATGGCCCCGATTGCCGGGACAGGATGAGGGGTGCAGGTAATTTTTTTACCGATTTCAACAAATATCGTTTGACTGGCAAATGATAACGATTATTATTGCACTCAGCAGGTCGCGAGACCCGCTGGATAACCTGGAGACCTTAGGTCGGACTCTCAGATTATCTCCTCATCAGGCTAATCACGGTTTTTGACCCGGCTTTTTGCCGGGTCTTTTTTTTGGTCTTCAGGCTAATGAAGATGGGTACCGCTTGATGGCCGCGATCATAGCAAAAGTGTTTCTACAGGTGAATGGATGTAACAGCCTTTTACGCAAACAGCACTTGAGAATCAATCTCGTTAAGATTAAGCTGTTCGCGCATCAGGGAAGATGCCCCCACCCCTACACCTGAGCAAGGAGCCACCCATGACCCGCCTGCTGCCCCTTGAACAGCGCCTGCACAGCCATACCGATGAAGACGCCTTGCTGCACCGTCTGCGCCGTCTACCGCGGCGGGTGCAACAAGTGTTTCTGCTCAGCCGCCTCGAACAATTGCCGTTCGCCGCCATCGCCGAGCGCCTCGATCTCAGCGTACACGCCGTCGAACGCCACATGCATCAAGCGTTGCAGGGCACTCAGGCTCGGTCTGACAGCTTTGCCAGCGCCGCCGGCCATTGGTATATGCGCCTGCAAAACCCACAGGTCAGTGCCAGCGAGCGGATCGACTTCCGCCGTTGGCTGGACGCCGCCGACGAGCACTTGCAGGCCTTCCACCAGACCGAACTGCACTGGCGCCGCCTGCTCGCCCCGGCACGTCAACTGGGGCAGGACGGTTGGTACCGGCAGGGTCAGGCAGCGCTGTCACTGGGCGGTTGCTCGATCGCGGCCGGCCTGGGCCTGGCCGCCCTGCTGGCGATGGCGTACTGGGTGTGAGTAAACCCAGCCCTTGAGCCAGGCGCGGCCTGGCTGCGTTGCCGAGCAATGCCGACACTCGATGAAACACCCCCTGGCAACCGGCAACACATTTGCAGTCCCAGCCGGCGCTGCGAGCGGTGTAGAGTAACCGTCACAAAAAGCCACAGGAGCCTGGCAATGACCGTGACGTCGCCCGCTGTAACCATCGACTGCGCTTTCGATTCCGGCAATATTCAGGTGCTCGACGCCAGCAATCCAGAGCAGGTGCATCTGGCCATTCGCCCGGACAGCCACAGTGGCCACTTCCAGTGGTTTCACTTCAAGGTAGATGGCCTGACGCCTGGCCACACTCACCGTTTCAGCCTCGACAACGCCAGCCAGTCTTCCTACCCCAATGCCTGGAGCGGTTATCAGGCAGTGGCCTCGTACGATCAGCAGGTGTGGTTCCGCGTCCCCAGCCGATTCGACGGCGAGGCCCTGCACTTTGAGTTACAGGCCACTCAGACGCAGGTCTGGTTCGCCTACTTCGAGCCCTACTCGCGTACCCGCCACAACCAATTGATCGACCGCGCCCAGCAGCTGCCGGGAGTCGAGTTGCTGGCCCATGGACGCAGCGTGCAGGGCCGTGATATCCCACTTTTGCGCGCTGGTGAAGGTGCGCCCGGCAAGCGCAAGCTCTGGCTGATCGCCCAGCAGCACCCGGGCGAGCACATGGCCGAGTGGTTCATGGAGGGCGTGATCGAACGCCTCAAAGCCAACGATGCGCAGATTCAGGCATTGCTCGCTCAAGCCGACCTGTATCTGATCCCGAACATGAACCCGGACGGCGCCTTCCTCGGCCATTTGCGTACCAACTTCAAGGGCCAGGATCTGAACCGTGCCTGGCAGTCAGCCAGTGTCGACACCAGCCCCGAGGTGCTGTTTGCCCAGGCACAGATGAAGCAATACGGCGTCGATGCATTTATCGACGTGCACGGTGACGAAGAGATCCCCCACGTGTTCACCGCCGCCTGCGAAGGCAACCCAGGCTACACCCCGCGCCTGGCGAAGCTCGAGGAGCAGTTCCGCAGCACTTTGTGCAGCATCACCGCAGACTTTCAGACCACCCACGGCTATACCCGCGACCAGCCTGGTCAGGCCAACATGACCCTGGCCTGCAATGCCGTTGGGCATCAGTACGACTGCCTGTCGCTGACCCTGGAGATGCCCTTCAAGGACCACGACGACGCGCCCAATGTGCAGACAGGCTGGTCTGGGCAGCGCTCGAAGGATTTGGCCGGTGCGGTGCTGGAGACGTTGGCGAAAATCGCGCGTGATCTACGCTAGCTAGAACTGCACATCCAGAATCACGCTGTCGCTGTAGCTTGCAGCCGGCGGCGTCGGTTGATCGCTGTAGACCCGCGCGTTGTAGTTGAAAATCTGGCTACCGGTGCCAGTGCCTGCGCCCGGGTTGACGTTGGCATCGGTACTGGCACGCCTAGCTGTATTCAGCGAGCCCCAGCGCTCGCTGCCGGCGCTCTTGAAAATGTCATAGGCCAGATAGTTATTGGCCGGTGATTTCATCCGTCGACGGCCGCCAGCGGGGTTTACCCCATCATCCAGGCCAACGGTGTAGTTGCTGCCCTTGGTACAGGAGATGTTGATGCTTTGGTTGACCGTGGTAAACGCACTTACCACCGGCGCACTGTTGAAGACAATATTCGGGGTGGTGATCTGGCAGTCATTGCTTACCGTCAGGCTCACGTTGAGGGTGCGGCTGCCATTGCCCTTGTCGCGGCCCAGGCAAATCGTGCCGGCACTGATGCCAGAGCAGTAGTCCCAGGCCCAGGCGATGGTCAGGGTTTCCTGGTACAGGCCCGCAGCAACGTTGGCACCCAGGTTGGTCTTCACATACAGCGGCACGGTCTTGGGTGTGGTGCCATTGAGCAGGCCAAGCAGGTCGAGGATGCCGTTGCGGGCGAAGTCGAACGCCACGCCACGGGTGATCGGAAAGCTCGTGCTGTTATTGGCATACAAAGTGTAAGGGATCACGTCACCGGTTGGCCCAACCAGCCCGCTGGTGCTGGAGGTGATGGTTGCGTAGAAGTGATCGCCCGAACTCAGCAGACTGAGCAAAGAACCGGTGCACTGCAAACCGGCATTGCTGGTCGAGGCGCTTTGCACTGTGCCGCGCACCAGGGTCGAGTTGACCGTGCCGAAGCTCGCCGGCAGGGTATTGACCATATTGCACAGACCCCAGGCCGGCGCCGCCATCACCGTCGCGAGCAGCGCCACTGCCCCTGCAAAGCGGTTCATTGACACACCAGCGGGCCAATCAACGGCACCGGCCCCTGCCCTTCCGGCAGATCAAAGGCCACTTGGCACTGGCCGCCCTCGGCCAGCTCGACCTGCAGGGTGTTGTGCGCCGAGAGGTTCTCCAGGTACACCAGGCCGTCCCAGCCGACCACCGCCAGGCTGCCGCTCTGCTGATGGGTCACCTGGCTGCCCAGCTTGAGGTTGTTCTGCTGCGCGTCGACCAGCACGATGCTCGCCGCCAGCACCCGCTTAAGCGGGAACTCCAGCAAGTAGCCGCTACCCCGGCGCACGGCGACCCGCTGCTCGACCTGCGGTGCCAGCACATCGGCCGACAGCTCCATTGGATCGATCTCATACTTGCCGCGGTAGTAACCGCTGCTGTACGGCACCAACAAGTGGCCGTTGCGGTCAGTGCGGCCGACCAGCTGATTCTCATAGCGCACCGGGACATCGGCGTAACCGTCGGTGCTGACCACTACAAAGGCATCGTCAATCCGGTTGGCGGCAAACAGGCCGGCGTCCATCCATACCAGCGAACCGCTGGCGTCGGCCCAGCGGGTCATGGCGTCACTACTGCCATAGGTGCCAGCCTGCAACTGCACCGACTGCAGGCGCCAGGTCGCGTCAGCCTGGCGATAGGCTTCGCGGTCGCCATCGGCATAACCGAGATTGAAACCGATACCGCCACCCACCGGCACGGCGCGGCTGTAGTTGACCCGCTGCTGGCGGCTGCCATCCTGGCTGCGCTCCATGCTCAGGGCCAGGTTGCCATGCAGGTCGAACGGGATGACCAGCTGCGCCTGCATGGCCCACTGGCTTTCGCCGATCTCGCGGTTGGCCGACAGGTACAAGCTGCTATTGCCCCACAACGAGCGGCTCCAGCTCAGGTTGAGCAGACGGGTACGCGAGCCGTCTCCGGCCTGCACATCGAAATAGCCGGCACCGAGGCTGCCATAGCGCTCAAGGTTCAGACTCAGGGTGACCTGTTCACTACGCTTGGACAGCTGCGTGTACGGCGTGTCGACCCGCGACAGGTCGGCGTAGTCGCCATGGCGCTGCAGGCGCTGGTAACTGAAACCGAGGCGCTGGCTGTTGTATTGATACCCCAGTGCAACCTGCTGACCCTGCTCGCCGTCGAAACGGCTTTGCGCCAACGCCGCATTGAGCACGCCAAAATTGCCCAGCCGTAGATTGCCGCCCAGGCCACCGAGGGCAATGGTCTCGGCGCTCTCCAGATGGCCCTCGAGGGTAAAGCTGTCGCTGACACCGTGGCGCAGGCTGACGCTGGCAACGCCTGTGCCGTAGCCAAAATCACGTACGCCGTAGTCGCGGCGCAGGCTGCCGGCCGCCAGGGAAAAGTCGCTCAGGCCCTTGCCCAGCAGGCTGCTGGTGACGTAGAACGGCAGCGTGGTCGACACCTGGCGGCCGAGGGCGTCGGTGGTCACCACCACCGCTTCGCCGGCACCGTTGATGAACGGTACGTTGGTCAGGGTGTATGGCCCGGGTTGCAGGTCGGTGGTGCTCGCCTTGTAGCCGTTGATGAACAGGTCCAGCGACGTCGGCACCGCCGCCTCGCCGGCAAAGGCCGGCAGCGGATAGGTGACCAGGTCCGGGCGCGCGGCAAAGTCACGCGACAGCTGCAGGCCGCCGAGCCGCACCGAACTGGTCCAAGGCAAGGCGCCGGTGACCAGGTCACCGGCCTCGATGGTCAGCAGGCGTTGCTCGTCGGTATAGCGCCAGGTCGTGTCGTAACGCAGAAATCCCTGACGGGTATCGGCCTGCGGTGCGCTATTGAAGGCCTGGCGCCACTGGCCGGTGGTGCTGAACGTGCCCCAGCTGTCGAACAGACGCAGCTCGTTCCAGGCGGCCAGGTAGGTGCCGCTCTCATCGGTGTCATTCAGGTAGACGTCGTAGTTGAGCAGCGCGCCGAAGCTGCTGCGGGCGTCGCTGGCCGGGTACAGGCCGCGCTCGCCAACCCGCTGCAGCGGCAACCAGGCAGCGGGTACCTGCAACAGCAGGCGCTGGTTGGCGCTGTCGTAGTCGGCATGCAGGCCGGCATAAGCATCCAGCGCCACCTCACCCTGAGTAACCCCCGGCAGGCTGATGCCCGCTGCAGTGAGCACCTCACTGGCGATAAACAAGCGCCCGGCGCGTTGCTGCACGGGCACCAGCTCAGCCCTGGGCATTTGGTTCACCAGCAGGTCGAGGTACAGCGTGGCATCGGTGACCGCGCTGCTCTCGCTCGGTGGCGGCGGCAGGCCGTTGGCCAGCGCCAGCTGTGGCCCCAGCAGCAAGCCCAGGCACACCTGATGGGCCATACACGACAGCCATTTCACACACGGCTTCCAGCCATTGTCGGGTCCTCCGTGGCCCCTGACGTCGATTCATCGAAGTTCACTTGCCCGGGCTGATGGCCTGGGCCACGTCCTGACCGTTGACCCGGCCCTTGAGCACACTCGCTGCGGTGGGGACTGCGGGCACTGGCCAACGCATGCTGGCGCCGGGCAGCACATAGCCAAGCAGGCCTTCAACCACCGGCTTGTCCTGGCCGGCCTGCTGCAGCACTACATCGGTCAGGCGCGCGTGGACCGGGCCGCTGTTGCGCAGCTCGACGAAGGGCTTGCCCTGCACATTGACCGCGCGCCAGCTCAGCTGCGGCTTGCCGACTCCATCGGCACTGCGCTTGCCATCCGGGTCGGGTTTGCCCCACAGGCCTTCGCCATACACGAACAACGGCACCGAATAGCGCATCTGCAGGCGGATCGCCGCCGTCGGTGCCTGAGTACTGGCATCGACCGGCAAGGGTGAGGGGATTTCGTCGATGATGATGCGGTAGGCCTGCTCCTGACCGGCCGGCGAGCTGCCGGTACGGGTCAGCCGGATCAGCTGCTTTTGCCCCGGCGCGATATTCGCCACCGGCGGGCTGCCGATAATCTCGCGCTGGGCCTGGAACTGCTCCTCAAAGCCGCCCTGGCGCCAGGCAAATACGCGCACCTGCAGGTTGGCCGGCGTAGTGCCGCGGTTTTCCAGCCACAGCGCTCCCGCCTTCTGATCTGCCTCCAGCACCGGGTCAATTGGCCAGATCAGCACTGAGGTTGCCGCCGCGGCTGGCTGACTGGCCAGCAGCAACCCAACTACTATTGCTTGCGCCCACTTCGCGCCTGCCCCCATGCCATTCTCCTTGGTTTGTTGTGTTGATCCCTGCGTTTACCAGGTCACCGTGACCTGCACGACATCGGTATAGGTACCTGCCGGCAATGTCCCCGGCAGCTGCGTGCGACCGTAAACCGGCAGCTTGATCGCCGTCGGGTCGCTGTAGCTGACCGACGTCACCTGGCCGATTGCAAGGCTCTGACTGAAGCCGGCGTCGCGATACAGTTGGTAGGCGAGCAGTTGCGTGCCACCGCTGCGCTTCAGGTTGCGGGTCCCGCCGCTGTTGTTCTGGCCACCGTCCAAGGCCATGCTCAATGCCACCCCCGGCGTGCACTGGAAGCTCACCGTGCTGCCACCCAGCGCTGCGCTGACGCTGGCCTTGGACAGGGCTGATTGCGTGCCGAAGTCGAGGCTGCCGTAAGCGCTCACCCCGCCCACAACCAGGCACCCGGCCACGACCTGCGCGCTGACCTGAAAGGTACTGGTGGTCGCTGCATCCAACGGCAACGCCAGCACCAGGCCCAGCCCCGCCGTGGTTACGCGCACCCAGCGATTCATGGCTCAGAACGTCAGCTCGACGGCAACCGTGTCGGTGTAGGTGCCCGCCGGCAGGCCAGCCTTGCCCTTGGCCTGACCATACAGGTTGACGGTCTGGGCGGCGCCGGTACTGGTCGGCACGGCAATGCTGCCGTCGATGGCCAGCGGCACGGTGTGTCCGGCATCGGTATAGAAGTCATACGGCACAAAGTTGCCATTGCCGTCGGCCAACGCCCGCGTCCCTCCCGTCGACAAGCCATCATGAGCGCCGGCGCGCACGCGAATTGACGCCCCGGTGCCATTCGAGCAGAGGATGCTCATGGCGCCGCCACCCGGGCCCATGACCTGGGCATTGGCGGTACCGAACAAGGCGTCCTGAGTACCGAAGTTGAGGTTACCGAAGTTGACCCCGGAGGTACCGGCACTGCCGTTGACCTGGCAGGCGGCGATCAGGGTCAGGGTCGAGTTGATGGTCCCGGTCACGGTGGCTGCCTGAGCCTGGGACGCCAGCGCCAGGGCGAGCCCGGCGAGTACTGAGCAGGTGAGGTGTGTGCGCATCGGATTCTCCTTGGGTGTTACCAGTCCAGGGTCACGCTGAGGGTGTCGCGGTAAAGACCGGCGGGCAGCGCGCGCGGCTGCGCGATGACCACGCCGTAGATCGGAATCGGGATCTGCTGGCTGCTGTTGACGGTGAAGGTGCGCGCCTGGCCTACCGGGTAACGGCTGTTGCCGGTGGGATCGACCGCCAGTTGGTAAGGGATCATCTCGCGACCGTTGCTCAGCCGGCGCACACCATCGCCACCGTTCTGGCCAGCATTGATGCGCACGCTGAAGGCGCGCACCGACGGCGTGCAACTGATCTGCAGGCCACCATCGCCTGCGATTTCGTCGACCTTGCCCTGCAACGGCTCCTGCCAGCTCGGCCCGCGCGAACCAAAGTCCATGACCCCTGGCGTACCCAACGTCGCCGGTGGCTGGTCGCTGCTGATCTGGCACGCGGCACGGATCACCAGGCGCGCTTCGATAACCCCGGTGGTGCTGCCATGCACGGCGCCTGGCAGCAGCAGTGGGCCCAGGCTCAGGAGCAGAATGCCTGTGCGACTCATGACGTTGCCTCCTTGCTCATGGCGATGCCCCTACCAGGTGACCGTGACTTTCAACAAGTCGGCGTACAGGCCAGGCCGTGGCACCCAGGCCAGGCTGTCGATGCGCGCATACAGCGGCAACTCGACCGAGCCACTGTCTGGCACCCGCGCCGATTGTGCGCCGCCAACACTCAGCGGCTGGCGCCAGCCTGCGTCGCTGTAAAGCCGATAGGGAATGGGCCTGGCTCGCGCATCCGCGCTGGCCAGGAAGCGCAGCTCGCCTAAGCCGCCATGCTGGCCGCCGTCGACGCGGATTTGATAAGGCGTGTCCGGGTTGCATTCGAGCCGTGGTGGCCGCGGGCTGAGCAGCACGCCGGTCAACGGCGCAGCGGCGCCGTCAAGGCGTGCTGCGCTGCCAAGGTCGATCTGGCCCAATGCTTGCGCCGCCGCATCGCGGGGTTGGTTGACCAGCATGCAACCACGCTCGACCTGCACCCGCACCTCGACCAGAAAGTCCGCCGCCAGGCTGTTCACGCTCAACAACAGCCCCGACCACATGGCCACTCCGCGTACTTCCACCGCACTATCCCTGTTCAAGGCCCTGTTTCCAGGCTATGACCTTGAGGGTAGCAGCGCAGTCTGATCCCGCCGGGTTTGCCCTACCCTTCATTGGCATTAACAACAATGGCTTAGGTGGCTATTTGCCGCGTTAAAGGCCACCCGTTCCGCACCTTTCACGGCACTGCACGCTATTTTTGTACTCTAACCGGCGAACCCCTGAACTAATCAGACCTCAAATGGCCATATGCCGGCAAAGCAGCCGACAATCTGATACTTTTGCAGCAGCAACATCCTGTGCCATGCGCTTTCCGCCGGGCGAGGACAGAATTACCAGGAGTACCTCTTTGACAACTGCCCCCACTGCATTCGACCAGGCTGTCGAGCGCTGCGCCCAGGAGCCTATTCAGGTCCCCGGCAGCATCCAGCCGCAGGGTTTCATGCTGGTACTCGACGAGCAGGACCTGTGCGTGCTGCAAGCCAGCGAGAACGCTGAGCGCTGGCTTGGGGCTGCGGCGCCGGAGCTGCTTGGGCGCACCTTCGCCGAGCTGATCAGCGACAGTTTCGACCTGCGTGCACAGATGCAGTATCTGCCGGTCGATGAGGTATTCCCGTTTCATATCGGCGACGTTGAACTACGCCAGCCCAGCCCAGACTGCAGCCACATGCGCGTACTGGTGCATCGTCACGACCAGGTCCTGATCACTGAATTCGAACCGATCCGCACGGCCAGCGGCCCGTCCGGGCATGGCGATTACTACCCGCTGGTACGCGCCTTCGTCGGCAGCGTGCTCAAGGTCAGCTGCATCGTCGAACTGTTGCAGCAGTCGGTCCTGCAGATCAAACGCATTACCGGCTTTGGCAGGGTCAAGGCCTACCGCTTCGATGCCGAAGGCAACGGCGAGGTACTTGCCGAGGTCGCCGACCCCGGCTACCCGAGCTATCTGGGCCTGTGCTTCCCAGCCTCCGATATTCCACGCCAGGCCCGCGAGTTGTACCGAGTCAATCGGATTCGGGTCATCGAAGATGCCAACTACATTGCCTCGCCGCTGTATCCCCACAGCAACCCGCGCACCGGCAAGCCGCTGGACATGAGCTATGCGGCGCTGCGCGCGGTATCGCCGGTGCACCTACAGTACATGCGCAACATGGGCACCCTGGCATCGACCTCTTTGTCGATCGTGGTAGACGGCAAGTTGTGGGGGCTGATCTCCTGCCATCACGACCAGCCGCACGCCGTCGACCTGCCCACTCGCACGGCCTGCGAGTTGCTGGCCAGCGTGCTGTCGCTGCAGATCGAATCCCGGGAAGCGCACACCGGCACCCAGACCATGCTCGACATGCGCCAGCGCATCGTGCGCATGCTGGCTTCGATGGCCGACCACGACAGCGTCAGTGCTGGTTTGAATGCCTTGCCCCAGGTCCTGCTCGATTTTGCCAGTGCCACCGGCGCGGCGATCATCAGTGCCGAGCGCTGCGACCTGATCGGCGTGACGCCGCCCGCTGCGCAGGTCAATGCGCTGGTCCACTGGCTGTCGCAGCAAGACGCCGAGTCGGTGTTCAGCAGCGACAACGTGCGCCGCGACATCCAGGACTTACCAGAGCTGGCCAAGCACGTCGGCGGTGTGCTGGCGGTGGCGATTTCGCAGATTCACTCGCACTATCTGGTGTGGTTCCGCCCCGAGCAGGTACGCACGGTCAACTGGGCCGGGCGCCCGGAAAAAGCCATCAGCGCCGCGGGCCGCCTCAACCCGCGGCACAGCTTTGAGCGCTGGCAGGAAGACGTTGGCGGTTACTGCGAACCTTGGGACCCGCTGATCATCGAAGGCGTGGCCGAACTTCGCATAGCCGTACTGGGGATTGTGCTGCGCAAAGCCGAAGAGCTGGCGCAACTGGCCGGTGAGCTGCGCCAGTCGAACAAGGAACTCGAAGCGTTTTCCTACAGCGTGTCGCATGATCTGCGCGCACCGCTGCGGCACATCGCCGGCTACACCGAACTGCTCACCGAAGTCGAAAGCGAGAACTTCAGCGAACGCGGCCAGCGCTTCCTCAAGCACATCGAAGAAGCCGCGCACTTTGCTGGCACGCTTGTCGACAACCTGCTCAATTTTTCCCAGATGGGCCGCTCCGCCCTGCGCATGTCGGATGTCGACCTGAACGCCCTGGTCGAAACCATTCGCAACGAGCTGGCACCGGATTTTGCCGGCCGTACAATCATCTGGGATGTGGAAAAACTGCCCAAGGTGATCGCCGACCCGGCGTTCATCAATCTGGCACTGCACAACCTGATCGCCAACGCGATCAAGTACACCCGTGGCCGCGAACCTGCGCGTATAGAGATCCGCGCCAAGCAACACCCGCACGAAACTGAAATCTATATTCGCGACAACGGCGTCGGCTTCGATATGGCCTATGCCAATAAGCTGTTCGGCGTGTTCCAGCGCTTGCACCGCATGGAAGACTTCGAAGGCACCGGCATCGGCCTGGCCAGCGTGCGCCGGATCATCGAACGTCACGACGGCCGTGTCTGGGCTGACGGCGAGATCAATCAGGGAGCGTCGTTCCATTTCGCCCTCCCTCGCCATTCATCGAACACCTGAGGTAACGTATACATCATGCTAAAACCGATCTTGTTGGTCGAAGACAACCCCAGGGATCTGGAGTTGACGCTTGTCGCGCTGGAGCGCAGCCAGCTGGCCAACGAAGTCATCGTACTGCGCGATGGCGCCGACGCCCTCGACTACCTGTTGCGCCGCAACGGTTACGCCGAGCGCGACGATGGCAACCCGGCCGTGCTTCTGCTCGACCTGAAACTGCCCAAGGTGGATGGCCTGGAGGTGCTCAAGGCGGTGCGCGAAACCCCTGAGCTGCGCAGCATCCCGACGGTAATGCTGACCTCCTCGCGGGAAGAACCCGATCTGCTGCGCGCCTATGAGCTCGGGGTCAATGCCTACGTGGTGAAGCCGGTCGAGTTCAAGGAATTCGTCACGGCCATCTCCGATCTGGGGATCTTCTGGGCCGTCCTTAATGAACCGCCGCCTGGCTCTTTGCGGCTGACTCGGCGTGGTAACAATTGAGTCCAACTAGCATGTTGTCAGGCCCGCTCAAGCTACTGATGGTCGAAGACAGTTCGATGGATGCCGAGCTGACCTTGTTGCGCCTGGAGCGCAGCGGGTTGCAGATCGAGTCGCAACTGGTGTTCGACCATATTGGCGTCGAGCATGCGCTGCACCACGGCCGTTTTGACCTGATCCTGTGTGACTGCGTGTTGCCTGGCTCGTCCGGCATCGAGGTGCTGGCGATTGCTCAGCGGCTGGCGCCAGATGTGCCGTTCATCTTTCTTTCAGGCATTTATGGTGAAGAGCACGCGGTGGAGATGATCCGCCTTGGCGCCACCGACTATGTCCTGAAGAAGAACCTGCCGCTGCTGCCCAAGGCCGTGCGCCGGGCGCTGACCGAAGTGCAGGAGCGCCATCGCCGTCGCCGCGCCGAGGAAGCGCTGGCCGAGCTTGAGGCGCGCGCCCGGTTTGCCATCGATGCTGCGGGCATGGGTACCTGGGACTATCGCCCGCAGGAAGATCTGCTGCTCTGGGATGACCGCTGCAAGACCTTGTTTGGCCTGCCTGTCGACACTCAGATGTCGTTGGATGTGTTCTACGCAGGTATCTATCCCGAAGACGTCGCGCTGGTTCGTGACGCTGTCGAGCAGGTCATGCAGCCCCAGGCAGGCGGTCACTACCGGGTCGAGTTTCGTATCAATCAGCCTGACGGCCTCGAGCCGCGCTGGTTGCTCTCGAGCGGCCAGACCCAATTCGTCGACGGCCGCTGCCTGCGCTTTTCCGGCGTATTGCAGGACATTCATGAACAACGCCAGGCGACCACGGCGCTCAAGCAGCTCAACGAGATGCTCGGCGAGCGGGTCGAGCGGCGTACCCGGGAGCGCGATCGCTCATGGGAATTGTCCCAGGACTTGCTGGCGGTACTGAACAGAGACCTGACCCCGGTCGCGCTCAACCCAGCCTGGGAAGTCAGCCTGGGCATCTCGCGTGAACGCCTGAGCCAGACCACCCTGCTGCAGCTGCTACCCGAGCCGGATCAGGAAGCCTTTCTCGCTGAGCTGGCAGCGCTCGGCCAGGGCCGCACCAGTGCCCGCTTTGTAGGGCGCATTCAACATGCCAGCGGCCAACAGCGCTGGTTGTCGTGGGTGATCGTGCCCGAGGACACCCTGCTCTATGTGGTCGCCCGTGATATCACCAGCGAGCGCGAATCGTCGATGGGCCTGGCCGAGGCCAACATGCGCCTGCGCGAGCAGATCGATGAGCGCGAGCGTATCGAAGCGGCGCTGCAGCAGATGCAGCGGCTGGAGGCAGTCGGCCAACTGACCGCCGGTGTCGCGCACGACTTCAACAACTTGCTGACGGTGATTCTGACCGGCGCGAGTTTCCTTGAGCGTGACCTGCAGAAAGAGAATTACGACAAGGCCCGCAGCCGCCTCAAGCACATCCGCGAGGCTGGCGAGCGCGGTGCCAAGTTGACCTCACAGTTGCTGGCCTTCTCCCGGCGCCAGCGGCTCGAGCCTGTGCCGCTGAACCTCAACCAGACCCTCACCGGCCTGGAAGAACTGCTGCGACGCACCTTGGGCGGCAATGTCTCGGTACGCCTGGATCTGGATGCCAGCCTGTGGCAGGCACTGACTGACCCGACCCAGACCGAGATGATCATTCTCAACCTGGCGATCAACGCCCGCGACGCCATGGCCGATGGCGGCCAGCTGATTCTGTCGACGCGCAATACGTTGATCACAGAACGCGCCCAGCGACCGGAAGACCCGGAGCCTGGCGAGTACGTGATGCTGTCGATTCGCGATACCGGTTGCGGCATGAGTGAAGAGGTAGTCGGCAAGGTATTCGAGCCATTCTTCACCACCAAGGACATCGGTAAAGGCTCGGGCCTTGGCCTGGCCCAGGTGTTCGGCTTCGCCAAGCAATCGGGTGGCGGCGTGTCTATCGATACTGCGCCTGACCAGGGTACCTTGGTGTCGGTCTACCTGCCTGCGGTCAAGCAGCCTGTAGCCGTCGAAGCACCCGCGGCGCCTGCGGCGCCAGCCCTCTCGGCAGAAGGCCGTGATCGCACCGTGCTGTTGGTGGACGATGATCACCTGGTTCGCGACATGATCGGCGAGCTGCTGCGCTCGCACGGTTACCAGGTACGCCAGGCGCACGGTGGCGAGCATGCCCTGTGCTTGCTCGATGAACACGTCGATGTGCTGCTGACTGACTTTGCCATGCCCGAATTCAACGGCGCGCAGCTCGCGTTGGCGGCGCGTGAACGCTTCCCGCAATTGCCGGTGGTGATTCTCACGGGCTATGCCGAACTGCAAGGCTTCGAGCTAAGCGACAGTGTGGTCATTCAGAAACCGGTACAGGATCAGCTGCTGGCGAAGACCCTGGACGATTTGCTGGGCGCGGCCTGAGCACTGCGCTCAGCCGTTGCTCAGCAACTGCAATACGGATGGGG
The DNA here is from genome assembly GCF_052850745.1 of Pseudomonas sp. 1121_17. Taxonomy (NCBI): domain Bacteria; kingdom Pseudomonadati; phylum Pseudomonadota; class Gammaproteobacteria; order Pseudomonadales; family Pseudomonadaceae; genus Pseudomonas; species Pseudomonas sp. 1121_17. Next base: position 534,486 of record NZ_VXCX01000001.1, on the reverse strand, counting down.
AGCGTTGGCTGGATTGCCCGGGAATAGAGAGAGGGTAAAGCGAGGAAAATAATGGCAGGGGCGGCTGGATTCGAACCAACGCATGGCAGGATCAAAACCTGCTGCCTTACCGCTTGGCGACGCCCCTGTATCTGATGCAACGAGTGCAATGCACTGTCGCTCTAACAATTCCCGTGGCTGACAACATGAGTTGTTGTCGGGGAATGCGCGGCACTTTAACAACAATCCTTGATCATGAAAACCCCTCTTTTAAAAAAAATCTCAAAAAAACAGCAAGTTAGTTAGAAACCAGTCGCGGTGCGACCGCCTGTCGGCAAAGCTCGCCCAGCTAAAAACCAAATCAGCGCAGCCCCGCTCAATAGTCAGGTAATCCCAGCGCTAACAAGGAGGGCGTCATGCCAGTTTCCCATGATCTGTACCAAGACCTGCACTACCCACGCGAAATCGTTCAGCAGCGCCGCCAGCAGGATCAGACCCTTGATCGCCTGCTCGACGAGTACGTCGATATCGACAACCAGGTGCTGGCTGCCGAGGCCATCTCGGCGGGCTATACCAGCGATGATGACCTGCACCGCCTCAAGGAACGTCGCTTGTCGATCAAGTATATGATCGACCGTCAGCTCAAGCGCGAGGACTGAGGTTGTTCATTTGGCAGTGGCGCATGACTACTGCCAGCGGGCACTGACCGGTCGGTAGTCGCCCACAATCGCCTTGCGACCCGCCGGGATGATTGCCTGCCAGCGGTGCTTGCGGTGAAAATGGTCGCTCACTGGAGGGCACCAACCGCCCTGCCCCGCCTGCGAGGACCACCCGCTTGTCTGCCTGGATTTCCACGCCGCTTCGCCACTTGCGCCGCCGCTCGCGTACCGATGCGCAAGGCGATTGCCAGCTGTTGAGCTACTTCGAGGACAAGGCCAGGCAGCGCGGCTATAGCTTGAGCGAAGGCCAATGCCGGGTTATCGAGCGCATGACGCAACAGTTTGCCGCGCTGGCTGATGGCCAGGCGCGCAGCTTGTATCTGTATGGATCGGTTGGCCGCGGCAAGAGCTGGCTACTCGATGGCTTTTACCAGGCGCTGGAGGTGGAGGCCAAGCTGCGCCTGCACTTCCACGATTTCTTCGCTCGTCTGCATCAGGGCATGCACCGCCATCGCGGCGCCGACAATGCCATGGCGGCGACCCTGGATGAACTGATTGGCGACTGCCAGGTGCTGTGCTTCGACGAGTTCCATGTGCACGACATCGGCGATGCGATGCTGCTCACCCGGCTTTTCAGCGCGCTGTTCGAGCGCAATGTATTTGTCGTCCTGACCTCCAACTATGCCCCCGAAGGCCTGCTGCCCAACCCCCTTTACCATGAGCGGTTTTTGCCAGTGATCCGCCTGATCAACAGCCGCATGTTGGTGATGGAAGTGGGCGGCGACATCGACTTTCGCAGCCTGCCGGCCAACCGCGCGCACCAGCGTTTTACCCAGGGCCACTACGTATGGCCCGGCACAGCTGAGCAACGCCTGGCCCTGGCGCTGCCTGAAACCCAGCCGCTGACCCTGGACATCAACCATCGCCCGCTGCGCGCTCTGGCCAGCCAGGATCGACAGGTGCACTTCAGCTTTGTCGATCTGTGCGAGCAGGCCACGGCAGTGGCGGATTATCTGGAGCTGGCCAGCCGTTACGATCGCTGGATCATCGACGACCTGGAAGACCTGGCCGAATGTTCGCTCGCAGCGCAGCAACGCTTCGTCAACCTGGTCGATGTGCTGTACGACCAAGACTGCGAGCTGGTGCTGATTGGCCGCTATCCGCTCGAGCAGAGCCTGGGTGGCGCCATTGCCGACCTGATGCGCAGCCGCAGCCGTCTCGGCCAGCTGCATCAGATCGGCACGACTGTGCTTTAACCTGCTCGGGGCAGATCGGCCAGCACCGCTTCGATTTCGCCAAGCACAGCCGGGTCATCCAGCGTTGACGGTGGTACATAGGCCTGACCGTCAGCGATCTTGCGCAGCACCGCGCGCAGAATCTTGCCGGAGCGTGTCTTGGGCAAGCGCTTGACCAACCGCACCCGGTTGAAGCATGCCAGCGCACCGATCTGCTCACGCACACTGGCAACCAGTTCAGCCTGCAATTTTTGCTCGGCTAGCTCTTCGCCGTCCTTGAGTACCACCAACGCCAGCGGCACCTGGCCCTTGATGTCGTCGTGCACACCGATCACCGCGCACTCGGCAACCGCCGCATGGCGGGCGACCAGATCTTCCATTTCGCCGGTAGACAACCGATGCCCGGAGACGTTGATGACGTCATCGGTGCGACCCATGATGTAGACGAAGCCGTCATCGTCCAGGTAGCCGCCGTCACCGGTATGGTAGTAGCCCGGATAGGTGTGCAGATACGCCTGTAGATAGCGCTGATGATCACCCCACAGCGTCTGGCTGCAGCCCGGCGGCAACGGCAGGGCGATGACGATCGCGCCCTGTTGATTCGGCCCGAGCAAATGGCCGTCGTCGTCCAGCACCTGCACGTGGTAGCCCGGTACTGCGCGGTTGCTCGACCCCGGGCGCGCCGCACTGCCTTCGAGGCCGACACAGGGGGCGGTCACCGGCCAGCCGGTTTCGGTCTGCCACCAATGGTCATGCACCGGCTTGCCTGTGACCTGCTCCAGCCATTGATGGGTGCTTGAATCAAGCTTTTCCCCGGCCAGGAACAACTGGCGCAGGGAGCTCAGGTCATACCCGGCGAGCAGTTCGCCATGGGGGTCTTCCTTGCGGATCGCGCGCATCGCCGTCGGCGCGCAGAACAAGGCATTCACCTGATACTGCTCGACCACCCGCCAGTACGCGGCGGCGTCCGGGGTGCGGATCGGCTTGCCTTCATAGAATACCGTGGTGCAACCAGTCATCAGCGGCCCGTAGACGATCAGCGAGTGACCGACCACCCAGCCCACATCGGAAATCCCCCACCAGACATCGCCCGCCTGCATACCATAGATATGGCGCATGGTGTAGCTCAAGGCGACCGCGTTGCCGCCGTTTTCGCGGACGATGCCCTTGGGTTTGCCGGTGGTGCCGGAGGTGTACATGATATATAGCGGGTCGGTTGCACTGAGCTCGACCGGCGCCACAGGCTGCGCGTTGACCAGCGCCTGTTGCCAGTCCAGGTCACGCCCAGGCTGCAGCGCGGCCTTGGCCTGTGGCCGCTGCTGCACCAGCACGTGGCGGGGCTGATGGCTGGCCAGTTGCAGGGCGCGGTCGATCAGCGGCTTGTATTCGATGACCCGATCAAACTCCAGCCCGCAGGAGGCCGTGAGCACCAGCGTCGGCTTGGCGTCATCGATACGCAGGGCCAGCTCGTTGGCGGCAAAACCGCCGAACACCACCGAGTGCACTGCGCCAATCCGCGCGCAGGCGAGCATGGCCATGGCCGCCTGCGGCACCATCGGCATGTAGATGACGACACCGTCGCCCTTGCGCACGCCCAACTCGCGCAGCAGCCCGGCCAGCCGCGCCACCTCATCGCGCAACTCACGGTAGCTGAAGCGCTGCTGGGTGGCGGTTACCGGCGAATCGTAGATCAACGCGGTCTGCTCGCCACGGCCTTGTTCGATCTGGTAATCCAGGGCTAGGTAGCAGCTGTTCAGGCGCCCGTCGGCAAACCAGCAATGGCTGCCGTCGGTGTTGTTGATCAGGGTCTGGCGCGGCTTGTGGTACCAGGCCAGCTGGTCGGCCTGCTCGGCCCAGAAGGCCACAGGGTCGGAAATGGAACGGGCGTAGCTGTGCTGGTAGGTCATGTCAGTCGCAACCCGATACTTGTTGTTATTGAAGGGCGAGCCTGCAGTATGGACCTGCCTGACGCCCCTGCCATGGGACTAAAGTCCATAACCGACCTGCAAATTCGCAGCAGCAGGCTCTATCAAGGCGGCGCTTTTGATGCGCGCCAAGCAGCGAGCAAGGCTCTAGAATAGCCATCACCTTGATCAATGAGCACAGCATGGATATCGAACAGGCACGCACCTTTCTGGAGATTGTGCGCTGCGGCAGCCTGGTCGCCGCCGCCGAGGGCCTGTGCGTGTCGCAGACGGCAATCACCGCAAGGGTGCAGCGTCTTGAGCAGCAGCTAGGTTGCCAGCTGTTTGTCCGCAGCCGCAGCGGCGCCAGCCTGACCGCAGACGGTGAAGCCTTCGTCACCTACGCCCACCAACTGGTGGAAACCTGGGAGGCCGCCCGCCGTGACCTGCCGCTGCCGCAGGGTTGTCAGCAGCTGCTGCACCTGGGCGGCGAAACCAGCCTGGGCAACCCGCTGCTGCTCGACTGGGTCAGTGCGCTGTACCGCGAGATGCCCAGCCATGCCATCCGCAGCGAGGTCAGCGACGGCGAATCGTTGCTGCGCAAGGTCGAGCGCGGCTTGCTCAATGCTGCGCTGGTCTATCAGCCCATCTACGGGCCTGGCCTGCAGGTGGAGCAGTTGATGGAAGAAAAACTGGTGCGCATCCGCCACGTAGAACGGCCAGAGCCGTATGTGTATATCGACTGGGGCGAGACGTTTCGCCGCCAGCACGATGCCGCCCTGCCCGACTGCGCCCGCCCAGCGCTGAGCTTCAACCTCGGCCCGCTGGCCTTGCAGTTCATTCTCGAGCACGGTGGCAGCGGTTATTTCCGTACACGGGTGGTGCAGGCTTATCTGGACAGCGGCGTGTTCGAGCGGGTGCCGCAAGCGCCGGAATTTACCTACCCGACTTTTCTGGTGTACACCCGCAAGCACGACAGCGCCGCCTTGCAGCAGGCCTTCGGCGTGCTGCGCCGGCAAGTCGCTGCGGGCGTCAGTGACTGGTCACAACGCTGGGACCCGCTCATCTGAAGCACGCGTGCTGTGGTTGAGCAACTGCCGCTTGAGACCGGCAATCAGGTCGGTCTGGGTGATCACCCCGACCAGCTTGCCGTCATCGAGTACCGGCAGGCAGTGCAAGCCTTGCTCGCACAGCAATGGCAGCAGGCGCTCCAGCGGGTGCTGGCTGCTGACACTGATCACCCGTCGGCTCATCACCTGCTCCAGCACCACCGGCCTGCGCCGCCACAGCCCACGCCAGCTGAACCGCGCCCGCGCCATGGCCGCCGTCAGCACATCACTGAGGCTGACGATGCCGACCAGGCGTCCCTCCGCCAGTACTGGCAGCGTCTTCAGGTGGTGGCTGGCGAGCATCTGCCAGGCTTGCTCCAGCGTGGTCTGCGGGCTGGCAAACTGCACATCGCGGGACATCACCGAAGCCGCGGTGATACCGCCTAGACTGCGCTGCAAGGCATGCTGTTCAGTGGCCAGAAGAATACGCTCAAGCTCGTCACGGCTGACGTCAACGTACTCGCCGATGTCTTCCAGGGCCTGATCAAGATCGTCACTGCTAAAACCCACCCGGGCGCTGGGCACCGGGTCGTGGGTGTGGTGCAGATCCTTGCGCGGCAAGCCAGGCTTGGGATAGCGCACGCCGGTCAGGCGGTTGTAGACCACCGCCACTGCGACCAGCACCAGCGCATTGAGCATGATTGGCTCGAGCAGATGATCGCCCATGGCGACCAGCCCGGAATCGGCCAGTACCGCGCTGACCGCTACTCCGCCGCCCGGCGGGTGCAGGCAGCGCAGCAGACACATGACCAACAACGACAAGCCCAGTGCAGCGCCAGCCACCCACAGCTCGCTGCCCAGGTGCTGGCGCATGACCAAGCCGATTACGCCCGCCAGCGCGTAGCTGCCCAGCACCGACCACGGCTGCGCCAGCGGCCCGGCGTGCACGGCGAAAACCAGCACGGCTGTTGCCGCCAGAGGGCCAAGCAAATGCAGCGCAATGGAGGGACCATAGGCCAGGCTGCACAGCCAACCTGCGAGGCACAGGCCGAGCAAGGCACCGACGCCTGCGCGCAGCCATTCTTTGGGAGGAATATTGAGGGGCGCCGGAATCAGGCGCTGCAACAGGGGTTCGGGACGCAAGGCAGACATCGGCAGAACGTGCTCTTCAACTTGGCTGGGATGAGCCATTTCAGAGCAAGAGTGTGCCGCGCGCACTATTGTGGGGCAAATTCAAAATAATGCGGTTTGGGCTCAATAATTTTGCAGCATCGGCGTAGGCCGTTCAGCGGCCTTTGCCGGGCAGCTCGATGCTCACTCGCAGGCCGCCTTGAGGGCTTTCCTGCAGGGCGATAGTGCCGCCCCAGGCGTCAATGATATCGCGCACGATACCCAGGCCCAGGCCGTGGCCGTTGACCTGTTCGTCCAGCCGCGAACCTCGCTCGAGCACGTGCACGCGTTTTTCCTCTGGAATGCCCGGGCCGTCATCATCCACCCATAACTGATAACCGGTGGCGCTCGTGGCGATACCCAGGCGAACTTCACTGTCAGCCCATTTGCAGGCATTGTCGAGCAGGTTGCCGAGCAGCTCGAGCAGGTCTTCACGGTCCCACGGCAGCAGCAGCCCGGCGGGCGTGTCGCGCTCCAGCAGCAGACCTTCACCATGAATCATGCCCAAGGTTGCCAGCAGGCTTGGCAGCTCCGCATCGCAATCAAACTGCGCGCCGGGCAAAGCATCGCCCGCCAACCGCGCACGGTTGAGTTCACGTTCCAGGCGCTGCTGGATCTGTTCGAGCTGCTCGCGCATTTGCATGCGTACGTCAGGCAAATCGCGCAAGCGCTCGCTGGAGGCCAGGCTGAGCAGAACCGCCATCGGCGTTTTCAACGCATGGCCGAGATTGCCCAGCGCGTTGCGCGAGCGGCGCAGGCTATCTTCAGTGTGGGCCAGCAAATGGTTGACTTGATCGACCAGCGGCTGCAGCTCGCTGGGTACTTCGGCATCCAGCTGTGAGCGCTGGCCTTGCTGCAGCTGCGCGATCTGCTGGCGGGCTCGCTCCAATGGCCGGAGCGAGCGGGTAACAGTGATGCGCTGCAATACCAGCACCAGCACCAGGGCGACCAGGCCCATGCCCAGGCCGATCTGCTGCATGCGCTGAAAGCCCTGGCGTATTGGTGAATAATCCTGCGCGACGCTGATCGAGATGTCCTGACCCAGGCGTCGATAGTCAGCACGCAGGGCCAGCAATTGTTGGCCCTCAGGACCTAATACATGGGTATCTTCGAGCCCCGGCTTGGCCGGCTTGGGCATGTCCAGGTCCCACAACGAGCGAGAACGCCAGCTGCCCTGCTCGAAATCGATGCGAAAGTAATACCCGGAAAACGGCCTTTGGTACGCCGCCGAGATGCGCCGCTCATCCAGCTGCAAACCGTCCGGGCCGCGCCCCAGCGCCACCAGCAGGTTCTCGCTTTCCTTGCGCAAACCGACTTCGAGGTAACGCTGCAGGCCAGCCTCGAACAGCCACAGGGTCAACTGCGCAAAGCCCAGCCCGATCACTACCAATACGGCGATAAGGCCAACACTCAAGCGTGCCTGGATCGACTTCACGGCGTGCTGCCGGCGTAGACGTAACCTTGCCCGCGACGGGTTTCGATGACGCTGCGGCCGAGTTTACGCCGCAGGTGATTGACGTGCACCTCAAGCACGTTGGAGTCGCGCTCGGTTTCGCCGTCATACAGGTGCTCGGCCAGATGCCCCTTGGACAGCACCTGGCCAGGATGCAGCATGAAATAGCGCAGCAGGCGAAACTCCGCCGCGGTCAGTTGCACATCGACACCCTCGCGGCTGACACACTGGCGGCTTTCGTCCAAATGCAGGCCGGCTGCTTCAAGCTTGGGCTGATTGGCCAGGCCGCGCGCGCGGCGCAGCAGTGCCTGAATGCGCAGTTGCAGCTCTTCAGGGTGGAACGGCTTGCTCAGGTAGTCGTCGGCGCCGGCCTTCAAGCCTTCGATGCGCTCGGCCCACGAGCCGCGCGCCGTCAGGATCAGCACTGGCGTGGCCAACCCGCCTGCACGCCACTGGGCGAGGACTTCCAATCCCGGCAAGCCGGGCAAGCCAAGGTCGAGAATGATCAGATCGTAGGGCTCGCTCTGGCCTTGATAGACCGCATCACGGCCGTCGGCCAGCCAGTCGACGGCATAGCCCTGACGCTGCAGGCCGGCAGTCAGCTCATCGGCCAGCGGCACGTTATCCTCGACCAGCAACAGGCGCATTCAGTCGTCCTCCTCGTCTTTGAGCAGCACACCGCTGCGGGCATCCAGCTTGATTTCGCGCACCACCCCTTCAAGGGTCAGCAGCTCGACCTCGTATTCATAGCGGCCATGTTTTTCTTCAAGCTCTGCCTCAAGCAAACGTGCCCCGGGATAACGCCCCAGGGCAGAGTCGAGCAGATGCTCAAGCGGCAGGATGATGCCCTTTTGCCGCAGCGCGAGGGCTTCATCCTGGTCAAGATCACGCGCCAGCGCCAGTGAACACACGGCCATCAGGGCCAGCGCCAGGTAGCGCGGCTTGCGCGATAGCGGGCTCATTATTTGTCTTGGGCGTTTTTCAGTATTTCGCCGGTCTTGGCATCCAGATCAACGTCCCACTCAACGTTCTGCGCATCGCGCAGTTCGACCTTGAGGATGTAGCGGCCGTATTCGTTTTCAAGCTCGGAATCGGTGATGGTTGAACCAGGATGCTTGGCCTTTGCAGTCTCGGCCAGTTTCTGCAATGGCTGCACGGTGCCGGCTTTTTCCAGGGCGCTGATTTCATGCGCCGGCACGTCGGCCAGGGCAGCGGTGGCAGCTACAGACAGGGCAGCAGCAGTGAACAGGGCAGTCAAAGTCTTCATGAGTATCTCTCCATCGGAATGTACAAGTTGTCTACGGGGTTAAGATTAACCACGGCTCCTTAAGCCAACCTGAAATTGCTCGCGGGCATGATAGCGCATGCCTTGAGCACTGTTGCAGTAGGTGCGCAAGCGCCACCGGGCAGCTGACCACACAGGCACAACCACTCACTGCGGCCATGCTGGTAGAATCGCCGCCATTCTCGCTTGCAACAGAGTTACTACCCCGTGGAAATTTTCAAAGAGTTCACCTTCGAATCGGCCCATCGCCTGCCCAATGTCGCGCCTGGTCATAAATGCGGCCGCTTGCACGGCCACTCGTTCAAGGTTGCCCTGCACCTGACCGGCCCGCTTGACCCGCATACCGGCTGGATCCGCGACTTCTCCGAAATCAAGGCGATTTTCAAGCCGATCTACGAGCAGCTCGACCACAACTACCTGAACGACATTCCTGGCCTGGAAAACCCCACCAGCGAAGTGATCGCGGTATGGATCTGGCAGCAGGTGAAACCGCTGCTGCCAGAACTGTCCAAGGTGCGTATTCACGAAACCTGCACCAGCGGCTGCGAGTACAGCGGCGCGTAGGCGGTTTCAGCCTATCGAGGGGTTCGGGTGCGGCGGCACGCATGGGTTGTCGATACACATCAGCAACACACCCGGCCTGCCGCGGCCTGTATTCAGATACCCTTGCCCATTCTCTACCAGTCGGCGCACCTTGACAGCTTCAAGGCCGCCATAGAGAGACAGGTTCAGGTGCAGGCCGCCCTCCACCAAGTGTTCCGGATTCAGGCCTGCGATGTGCCAGAGCGGCGTCTTCAAGCCCTTTCTGAGTTTGTAGAGCGGCAAGTCGAGATCAATCTGTGTGTCTATCGGCAGTCTTACCGCCAACGCTACACCGACCGGATCGTGCAGGGTTATTACCCCTTCTTTATCGATCAGGCTGCCAGCTTTGGCGGCTGCAGGGTAAAAACCCAGATAGCCGCTTCTGCTCACGTCCAACCAGTAGTTGAGCCTGGGATACTGGTCGCTGTTGCGGCCAGTATAGGCCGGGCGGATCTCGTAGACGTAGCCCAGCGCATGGCGATAGGTGCCGAACCAGAAGGTATCGACACTGAGCGATTGTCGTGAATCTTCGCCCTGCCATTCGTCCGGCGGAAATGAATCTGGCCGTGTTTCGTCATAATTGCGGCTCGCTATCAACCAGCCACTGTCGCTATTCCAGCCATCGAATTCGGTCCAGAGCGGCCGAGACAGGTCGTCGCCGTCCTCCCATACCGCAGGGGTCGAAACATAATCTGCAAGTTGCCAGCGGCAGCGGGCGGTAAAACTCAGTTCAGGCATGAATACAAGGCTGCTCATCACGTCACTCCAGCTTGAAGGAGCGATGAACGCTAAGGACTGCTGGCGCCGCGCGGCAGCTGGAAGGCTACCCCAGCACGTCCTTGAGAAACGACGGTGCGATGTAGCGCTGGTAATGTGCTTCGGACAACAGGAAGAACTCCCGGTCGATGGCGTCGCGCAACTGTGGCAGATCCCAGCCACGAAACTCAGGCAATAGCGCCATGCCATAGGCCTCAAGGTCACGGATCATCCGCGCGCCCCTGGCAATCAATTGATAGGCCCAGCAGTACTCTGACTGCTGCACCACAAAACGGATCGAGCGCTGCTCCAGTTGTTGGCGCAGGCAGTCCTTGTCGAACACTTCCAGCTTGGCCATCATCACCTGCACCAGCAACTGCTCCAAGCGTAGCCATACCGCGAGCTTGGCCTCTTCACTGTAGCCGTTCCAGTGGATCACTTCATGATGAAAGCGCTTGCAGCCGCGGCATACAAGATCGCCGTAGACGGTCGAGCAGAGCCCGACGCACGGGGTTTTGATGGACTGATTGGACATGAACAGACAACAGCTTGGCGGTGGCACACGCTCCCATGTTAGCCCTTTGTCTAACCAGGGTCACTTGTTAAAGTCGCATCCCGCGCCTTACTTTTGTTCAGTTTTTGCCGTAGAATCAACCGGCCTTTTCAAGGCAACAATGTCCGTTGGAAGCTGTTTTCAAAGCGTCACGAAGCACAGTTAATCCGGTAGAACGGTGTTGGCCGGACCATGCAGCCCTCGCATGCTCCGCGCCAACCCCTCATCAGCGCTCCGTTCTACAGGCGTAAAACTTTGAAAACAGCTTCTGCAAGGATTTTCCGCACGCCTGGCTAGGCGGCTCACAAAGCCGTATTGCGCATGGCTGCGCCAAATCCTGGATGAGCGTCCCGGACTCCCTTTAGGGACCACTGATGAGGGTAATAACTGTGCTTGAAGCCTACCGCAAACATATCGAAGAGCGTAAAGCCCTGGGCATCGTGCCCCAGCCGCTGAACGCCGAACAGACTGCAGGCCTGGTCGAACTGTTGAAAAACCCGCCAGCCGGCGAAGAAGCCTTCCTCGTTGACCTGATCACCAACCGCGTACCACCAGGCGTTGACGAAGCTGCATACGTCAAGGCCGGTTTCCTCTCGGCCATCGCCAAGGGCGAAGCCACTTCGCCACTGCTGGACCGCAAGCATGCCACCGAACTGCTCGGCACCATGCAGGGCGGCTACAACATCGAGACTCTGGTCGCGCTGCTGGACGACGCCGAACTGGCTGCCGTCGCGGCCGAACAGCTCAAGCACACCCTGCTGATGTTCGATGCCTTCCATGACGTCGCTGAAAAAGCCAAGGCGGGCAACGCCCACGCCAAGGCTGTGCTCGACTCCTGGGCGAATGGCGAATGGTTCACCAAGCGTCCTGCGATCGCCGAGAAGTACACCCTGACCGTGTTCAAGGTGCCTGGCGAAACCAACACCGACGACCTCTCCCCTGCCCCGGATGCCTGGTCGCGCCCTGATATCCCGCTGCACGCCCTGGCCATGCTGAAAATGGCCCGTGACGGCATCGAGCCTGAGCAACCAGGTTCGGTCGGTCCGCTCAAGCAGATCGAAGCCATGCGCGCCAAAGGCTTCCCGGTCGCCTACGTCGGTGACGTGGTCGGTACCGGTTCGTCGCGTAAATCGGCAACCAACTCGGTACTGTGGTTCTTCGGTGACGACATCCCCAACGTGCCGAACAAGCGCGCTGGCGGTTTCTGCTTCGGCACCAAGATCGCTCCGATCTTCTACAACACCATGGAAGACGCCGGCGCCCTGCCAATCGAATTCGACTGCAGCAACCTGGCCATGGGCGATGTCATCGACGTGTACCCGTACAAGGGTGAAGTACGCCGTCACGAAAGCGACGAGCTGGTCACCACCTTCGAACTCAAGACGCCAGTCCTGCTCGACGAAGTCCGTGCTGGCGGCCGTATCCCGCTGATCGTTGGCCGTGGCTTGACCGACAAGGCGCGCACTGAGCTGGGCATGGGTCCAACCGACCTGTTCAAGCTGCCGGACGCACCGGTCGATACTGGCAAGGGCTTCACCCTGGCGCAGAAAATGGTTGGCCGTGCCTGCGGCATGCCAGAAGGCCAGGGCGTCCGTCCAGGCGCCTATTGTGAACCGAAGATGACCACCGTGGGCTCGCAAGACACCACCGGCCCGATGACCCGCGACGAGCTCAAAGACCTCGCTTGCCTGGGCTTCTCGGCTGACCTGGTCATGCAGTCGTTCTGCCACACTGCGGCTTACCCGAAGCCAATCGACGTCACCACCCACCACACCCTGCCGGATTTCATCCGCACCCGTGGCGGCGTGTCGCTGCGTCCTGGCGACGGCATCATCCACAGCTGGCTGAACCGCATGCTGCTGCCTGACACCGTCGGCACCGGCGGCGACTCGCACACCCGCTTCCCGATCGGCATCTCGTTCCCAGCCGGTTCCGGCCTGGTCGCCTTCGCCGCTGCCACCGGCGTGATGCCGCTGGACATGCCAGAGTCGATCCTGGTTCGCTTCAAGGGCAAGCTGCAGCCTGGCATTACCCTGCGTGACCTGGTCCATGCGATCCCGTACTACGCCATTCAGCAAGGCCTGCTGACCGTCGAGAAGAAGGGCAAGATCAACGCCTTCTCGGGTCGCATCCTGGAAATCGAAGGCCTCGACGAGCTGACTGTCGAGCAAGCGTTCGAGTTGTCCGACGCTTCCGCCGAGCGCTCTGCTGCTGGCTGCACCATCAAGCTGCCGGAAAAAGCGGTTGCCGAATACTTGCAGTCGAACATCACCCTGCTGCGCTGGATGATCAGCGAAGGCTACGGCGATGCGCGGACCATGGAGCGCCGTGCGCAAGCCATGGAAGCCTGGCTGGCCGACCCGCAGCTGCTGGCTGCCGACGCCGATGCCGAATACGCCGAGATCATCGAAATCGACCTGGCCGACGTCAAAGAGCCTGTGCTCTGCGCGCCGAACGACCCAGACGACGCCCGCCTGCTGTCTTCGGTACAGGGCGAGAAGATCGACGAAGTGTTCATCGGCTCGTGCATGACCAACATTGGTCACTTCCGCGCTGCTGGCAAGCTGCTGGAGAAGGTCAAGGGCGGTATTCCGACCCGTCTGTGGCTGGCTCCGCCAACCAAGATGGACGCTCACCAGCTGACCGAAGAAGGCTACTACGGCATCTACGGCAAAGCTGGCGCGCGCATGGAAATGCCAGGTTGCTCGCTGTGCATGGGTAACCAGGCACGCGTGCAGACCGGTTCGACCGTGGTTTCCACGTCGACCCGTAACTTCCCTAACCGTCTGGGCGATGCCACCAACGTCTACCTGGCTTCGGCCGAGCTGGCAGCTGTGGCTTCGATCATCGGCAAGCTGCCGACCATCGAAGAGTACATGCAGTACGCCAAAGACATCGACAGCATGGCTGCCGACGTCTACCGCTACCTGAGCTTCGACCAGATCGCCGAGTTCCGTGATGCTGCGGAAAGCGCCAAGATCCCGGCTGTTCAGGTCTGATACCTGCAACAAGCGCCTAGCGCGGTAAAAAAGAAGCCCCGGCAGTGATGCCGGGGCTTCTTTTTATGCGGTGCTTTTGTTGCCGTTCAGCTTGGGCGAAGCCGCTGCACAGCGATGTGGCTAGAAGCTGTCCGCCGGCACCCGCACCCACCCTTCCATCAGCACCCGCGCACTGCGGCTCATGATGGCCTTGGTCACGGTCCACTGGCCGTCTACCTGGCGCGCCTCGGCGCCGACGCGCAATGTCCCGGACGGATGCCCAAAGCACACCGCCGTGCGCTCACCACCGCCGGCGGCCATATTGACCAGCGTCCCAGGAATGGCGGCGGCGGTGCCGATGGCGACTGCTGCTGTACCCATCATGGCGTGGTGCAGTTTACCCATCGACAACGCGCGCACCAGCAGGTCGATATCTGCCGCCGCGACCGCTTTGCCACTGGACGCAGCATAAGCAGCAGGTGCCGCGACGAAGGCCACCTTGGGCGTGTGCTGACGTTCGCGGGCCTGCTCGAGGTTGCTGATCAAGCCCATGCGCAGTGCGCCATAGGCACGAATGGTCTCGAAGCGCGCCAGCGCTTGCGGGTCAGCATTGATCGCATCCTGCAATTCGGTACCGCTGTAACCGAGGTCTTGCGCATTGAGGAAAATGGTTGGGATGCCGGCGTTGATCAGAGTCGCTTTGAACGTGCCAACCCCTGGCACTTCCAGGTCATCAATCAGGTTACCGGTGGGAAACATCGCCCCACCGCCTTCATCATCGGCGGCCGGCTCGACGAACTCCAGTTGCACTTCGGCAGCAGGGAACGTCACCCCGTCCAGCTCGAAGTCACCGGTCTCCTGCACTTCGCCGTTGCTGATCGGCACATGGGCAATGATGGTCTTACTGATGTTGGCCTGCCAGATACGCACCGTGGCAGTGCCGTTGTGCGGGATGCGCGCCGGGTCGACCAAGCCGCTGCTGATAGCGAACGAGCCGACCGCTGCCGAGAGGTTACCGCAGTTGCCGCTCCAGTCGACAAACGCCTTGTCGATGGCGACCTGGCCGAACAGGTAGTCAACGTCGTGCTCAGGCTTGGTAGTGGTCGAGACGATCACCGCCTTGCTGGTACTCGACGTGCCGCCGCCCATGCCGTCGGTCTGCTTGCCGTATGGGTCGGGGCTGCCGATCACGCGCAGCATCAGCGCGTCCCGGCCAGGCCCGGGCTGGCGAGCGCGTTCAGGCAGGTCTTGCAGCGAGAAAAACACGCCCTTGCTGGTACCACCGCGCAAGTAGGTGGCCGGGATCTTGATTTGTGCTGGATGGGTCATGGCTCAGTCCTGGCTGTGTAGGGGGATGCAAAAGGGCCGCAGAGCGGCCCTTCGGTCAGACAGTGGCTTCGAGGAAATCCTGGGCAAAGCGCTGCAGTACCCCGCCCGCTTCGTAGATCGAGACTTCTTCAGCGGTATCCAGGCGGCAGGTCACCGGTACCTCGAGGCGCTCGCCGTTGCGGCGGGTGACCACCAGGGTGAGGGTCGCCCGCGGGGTGCGCCGACCGAGCACGTCGTAGCTTTCGCTGCCATCGAGGCCGAGGGTGTTGCGGTCGGTGCCGGCCTGGAACTCCAGCGGCAACACCCCCATACCGACCAGATTGGTGCGGTGAATGCGCTCGAAGCCTTCGGCAACGATCGCCTCGACCCCGGCCAGGCGCACGCCCTTGGCGGCCCAGTCGCGTGACGAGCCTTGGCCGTAATCCGCACCGGCAACGATGATCAGCGGCTGCTTGCGCTGCATGTAGGTTTCGATCGCTTCCCACATGCGCACCACCTGCCCTTCCGGCTCAAGCCGCGCCAGCGAACCCTGCTGCACGCTGCCATCGGCCTTGCGCACCATTTCGTTGAACAGCTTGGGGTTGGCAAAGGTGGCGCGCTGGGCTGTCAGGTGATCGCCGCGGTGGGTTGCGTAGGAATTGAAGTCTTCCTCGGGCAGGCCCATCTTCGCCAGGTATTCACCGGCGGCGCTGTCGAGCATGATCGCATTCGACGGCGACAGGTGATCGGTGGTGATGTTGTCCGGCAGCACCGCCAGCGGGCGCATGCCGCGCAGGCTGCGCTCACCGGCCAGGGCGCCTTCCCAGTACGGCGGGCGACGGATGTAGGTGCTCATCGGACGCCAGTCGTACAGCGGCGGGACCTTGGGCCCAGTGTCTTCTTCGATGGCGAACATCGGGATGTACACACTGCGGAACTGCTCGGGCTTGACCGCTGCACCGACTACGGCGTCGATCTCGGCATCGCTGGGCCAGATGTCCTTGAGGCGGATTTCCTTGCCGTCGACCACGCCCAGCACATCCTTCTCGATATCGAAGCGGATGGTCCCGGCAATGGCGTAGGCCACCACCAGCGGCGGCGAAGCGAGGAACGCCTGCTTGGCGTACGGGTGGATGCGCCCGTCGAAGTTGCGGTTGCCCGACAACACCGCGGTGGCGTACAGGTCGCGGTCGATGATCTCCTGCTGGATAACCGGATCGAGCGCGCCAGACATGCCGTTGCAGGTGGTGCAGGCGAAGGCGACGATGCCAAAGCCCAGTTGCTCCAGCTCATGTTCGAGCCCGGCTTCCTGCAGGTACAGCTTGACCGCCTTGGAACCCGGCGCCAGCGACGACTTGACCCACGGCTTGCGGGTCAGCCCAAGGCGGTTGGCGTTGCGGGCGATCAAGCCAGCGGCGATCACGTTACGCGGGTTGCTGGTGTTGGTGCAGCTGGTGATGGCGGCGATGATCACGGCGCCGTCCGGCATCTGCCCAGGCACATCCTGCCAGGCCCCGGCGATGCCTTTGGCGGCCAGCTCGCTGGTGGCCACGCGGGCATGCGGGTTGGATGGCCCGGCCATGTTGCGCACCACGCTCGACAGGTCGAAGCTGAGGACACGCTCGTAAACAGCGTCGACCAGGCTGTCGGCCCAGAGGCCGGCGACCTTGGCGTAGTTCTCGACCAGTTGCACCTGCTGCTCTTCGCGGCCGGTCAGGCGCAGGTAGTCGATGGTCTGCTGGTCGATGGCGAACATCGCCGCAGTAGCACCGTATTCCGGAGCCATGTTGGAGATGGTGGCGCGGTCGCCCAGGGTCAGCGCGCGGGCGCCCTCACCGTAGAACTCCAGATAGGCGCCGACCACCTTCTGCTTGCGCAGAAACTCGGTCAGAGCCAGGACCAGGTCGGTGGCGGTGATGTTCGGCTGCAGGCGGCCGGTCAGCTCGACGCCGACGATTTCCGGCAGGCGCATCCACGAGGCGCGACCGAGCATGACGTTCTCGGCTTCAAGGCCACCCACACCAATCGCGATGACGCCCAGTGCATCGACATGCGGGGTGTGGCTGTCGGTGCCGACGCAGGTGTCCGGGTAGGCTACGCCGCGCTCGCTGTGGATCACCGGCGACATCTTCTCCAGGTTGATCTGGTGCATGATGCCGTTGCCGGGCTGAATCACATCAACGTTCTTGAAGGCTTTCTTGGTCCAGTTGATGAAATGAAAGCGGTCTTCGTTGCGCCGGTCTTCGATGGCGCGGTTGCGCTCGAAAGCCTGCGGATCGTAGCCACCACACTCGACGGCCAGGGAGTGGTCGACGATCAACTGCACGGGCACTACCGGGTTGACCTGGGCCGGGTCGCCGCCCTTGTCGGCGATCGCGTCGCGCAGGCCTGCCAGGTCGACCAGGGCGGTCTGGCCAAGAATGTCGTGGCACACCACCCGCGCCGGGAACCAGGGGAAGTCGAGATCGCGCTTGCGTTCGATCAACTGCTCCAGCGAGGCATTGAGGGTGGCTGGATCACAGCGGCGCACGAGGTTTTCGGCCAGTACGCGGGAGGTGTATGGCAGGCCTGCGTAGGCGCCGGGCTTGATCGCCTCGACCGCTGCGCGGGCATCGAAATAGTCCAGGCCGGAGCCTGGCAGTGCCTTGCGGAAGGTGCTGTTCATATAGTTATCAGGCTCACGGTATTGGTTGGTAAAGCTGGGGGCGCTGCACGCCCCTTTCGCGACGCAAGGCCGCTCCTACAAAAGCACCGCAGTCCACTCCAGGAGCGGCCTTGTGTCGCGATAGGGCTGCAGAGCAGCCCCCGACACCCGCAGCCTCAACGCTGCTCTATTGGCACATACTCACGCTGCTCGACCCCGACATACTCCGCACTCGGGCGAATGATCCGGTTGTTGGCACGCTGCTCGAACACATGCGCCGCCCAGCCGGTCAGCCGCGAGCAGACGAAGATGGGTGTAAACAGCTCGGTCGGAATGCCCATGAAGTGATACGCCGAGGCATGGTAGAAGTCGGCGTTGGGGAACAGCTTCTTCTGCTCCCACATGGTCTTGTCGATCGCTTCGGAAACCGGATACAGCACGGTGTCACCGGCTTCATCAGCGAGCTGTTTGGCCCAGCCCTTGATCACCTCGTTGCGCGGGTCGGACTCTTTGTAGATCGCGTGGCCAAAGCCCATGATCTTGTCTTTACGCTCGAGCATCTGCAGCAGCTCGGCGGTCGCTTCCTGCGGGCTCTGGAAGCGCTCGATCAAGGCCATCGCCGCTTCGTTGGCGCCGCCATGCAGTGGGCCGCGCAGCGAGCCGATCGCCGCGGTAACGCACGAATACAGGTCAGACAAGGTCGAGGCACAGACCCGGGCGGTAAAGGTCGAGGCGTTGAACTCATGCTCGGCGTACAGAATCAGCGAGACGTTCATCACCTTCACATGCAGTTCGCTCGGCTTCTTGCCGTGCAGCAGTTGCAGGAAGTGCCCGCCGAGGGTGTCTTCATCGCTGTTGCAGGCGATGCGCACGCCATGGTGGCTGAAGCGGTACCAGTAGCACATGATCGCCGGGAACAGCGCCAGCAGGCGATCGGTCTTGTCCTGTTGGGTGTCGAAGGTCAGCTCCGGCTCAAGCGTGCCGAGCATCGAGCAGCCGGTGCGCATGACGTCCATCGGGTGGGTATCACGGGGAATGCGCTCAAGCACTTCCTTGAGCGCCTGGGGTAGATCACGCAAGCCCTTGAGCTTGCGCTTGTAGTCGTTGACTTCGGCTTTGCTGGGCAGCTCGCCGTACAGCAGCAGGTAGGCGACCTCTTCGAATTCGGCATGCTTTGCCAGGTCACGCACGTCATAACCACGGTAGGTCAAGCCGGCACCGGCCTGGCCAACGGTCGACAGCGCGGTCTGGCCGGCCACCTGGCCACGCAGGCCTGCGCCACTGAGTACTTTTGCTTCGGCCATGGGGCTTCTCCTTTATTGAACTTGTTATGGAATTGCTGGCTAATCCGAGCGACTGCTAACTGAGTGTCAGCCTTTTTTCTGGGCAAACAGCGCATCGAGGCTCTGCTCGAAGGCGTGGTAGCCGATGGCATCGTAGAGCTCCATGCGAGTCTGCATGGTGTCGATGACGTTTTGCTGAGTGCCGTCGCGGCGCAGTGCGGTGTAGACATTTTCCGCCGCTTTGTTCATGGCGCGAAACGCCGACAGCGGGTACAGCACCAGCGACACGTCGACGGCTGCCAGTTGTTCGGTGGTGTACAGCGGAGTCGCGCCGAACTCGGTGATGTTGGCCAGGATTGGCGCCTGCACGCGCTCGGCAAAGGTCTTGTACATTGCCAGTTCAGTGATCGCCTCGGGGAAGATCATGTCGGCCCCCGCCTCGACACAGGCGGCGGCGCGGTCCAGCGCGGCGTTGAGGCCTTCCACTGCCAGCGCGTCAGTGCGCGCCATGATCACGAAGCTGTCGTCCAGACGCGCATCGACGGCGGCTTTGATCCGGTCGACCATCTCCTGCTGGGTGACGATCTCCTTGTTAGGTCGGTGGCCGCAACGCTTGGCGCCAACCTGGTCTTCGATATGAATGGCCGCCGCGCCGAACTTGTTCATCGAACGCACGGTGCGCGCCACGTTGAATGCCGAAGCGCCAAAGCCAGTGTCGACATCCACCAGCAACGGCAGGTCGCAGACGTCGGTGATGCGCCGCACGTCGGTGAGCACGTCATCCAGACCGGTGATACCCAGGTCTGGCAGGCCAAGCGAGCCGGCGGCGACGCCGCCACCGGACAGGTAGATGGCCTTGAACCCGGCGCGTTTGGCCAGCAACGCGTGGTTGGCGTTGATCGCGCCGACCACCTGCAAAGGATGTTCAGCGGCAACCGCGTCGCGGAAACGTTGGCCTGGCGTGCTCTTCACAGTCATGACTCACCTCGTGGGCTGTTGTTGTCTGCGCCTTCATAGTGGCGCGCGATATTGCGTTTGGACGCGCCGATATGGCGGCGCATCAGCAGTTCGGCCAGCTCGCCGTCGCGGTCGGCAATCGCATCGAGGATGCGGTGATGCTCGGCGAAGGCCTGATGCGGGCGGTTAGGCGTGGCGGAAAACTGGATGCGGTACATGCGCACCAGCTGGTACAGCTCGCCGCAGAGCATCTGCACCAGGGTCTGGTTGCCGCTGCCCTGAATGATGCGGTAGTGGAAGTCGTAGTCACCTTCCTGCTGGTAGTAGCCCACCCCGGCCTGGAACGCGGCATCGCGCTCGTGGGTGTCGAGCACCCGGCGCAGTTCGTCGATCTCGGCCGCACTCATGCGCTCGGCGGCCAGCCGACAGGCCATGCCCTCGAGCGATTCGCGGATCTCGTACAGTTCGATCAGTTCAGCGTGGCTCAGCGATACCACGCGAGCGCCAACATGCGGCACCCGCACCAGCAAGCGCTGGCCTTCGAGGCGATGGATAGCCTCACGCAATGGGCCCCGGCTGATGCCGTAGGTGCGCGCCAGCTCCGGCTCGGAGATCTTGCTGCCTGGAGCGATTTCGCCTTTGACGATGGCAGCCTGGATACGCCGGAAGACGTTTTCCGAAAGCGTCTCGCTTTCTTCCACTATGTTCGGCGGGGCTTGGCTGAGCTCCAGCATATTGTCGACACCTTGAACTTCAATAGCCACAAAACTAGCTAAACAGGGGTGAATAGTCAAAGCCAAAATGTACATTGTCGACAATCGTCTAACGGCGAACTTAAAGCGCGCCAGCACTGTCAGATTGCGACGCGCTGGCGTCAAGACGTCGCCGTGGTAGAATGCCGCGCTTCCCTGAGGGGGCATCAACAGTCCGCCTGTCGTCGTATGTCATTTGTGTAGTCATTTGTATAAGTGTCGACAGATCAAAAGGATGCTTGGCCAGTCGCCTTGCCCTGAACCCAGCACAGCACCGCGCCAGGATTTATGAGACTTACACCCGTTCTATTGTTGTTCTGCCTTGCCCTGCTGCCGACCTTCGGCCACGCAGCCGAGAAGACCGTGTACGGTCTGAACGAGTACGCCCACTTGAATGACCTCGACCTCGAGGTTGCGGCCAAGCTCGATACCGGCGCCAAGACAGCCTCGCTGAGTGCCCGTGATATCAAGCGTTTCAAGCGCAACGGCGAGAGCTGGGTGCGCTTCTACCTGGCCATCGATACCGCTCATTCGCACCCGATCGAGCGGCCGCTGGCCCGGGTCAGCAAGATCAAGCGGCGTGCCGGTGATTACAATGCCGACGAAGGCAAGGCCTACACCGCCCGCCCGGTCATCGAATTGAACATTTGCATGGGCCGTGCCCTGCGCACTATCGAAGTCAACCTAACCGATCGCAGCACGTTCCAGTTCCCGCTGCTGATCGGCTCCGAGGCCTTGAAAGACTTCGACGCGCTGGTCGACCCCAGCCTCAAATACGCGGCCGGCAAACCTGCCTGTGCCACCGACGCTCCCAAAGCAGAGTAATCCCGATGCGCTCTCTCACCCTTCACCTCAAAGTCCTCATCACCGTGCTGGTGTTGCTGGGCGTGGCGGTCACGGCCTATCAGATCTTCTTCCTCGGCATCCCGATGACCGAAGACGAAACCGACGACTTGTGGAACATCGACGCCAAGGTCGAGTTCGTCGCCAGTGCCAAGGATCCAGTCAAGGTGCAGATGTTCGTGCCGCCGCTGAGCCGCGATTACGTCAGCCTCAACGAGAGCTTCATCTCCAACAACTACGGCGTCAGCGTCAACCGCGCCGATGGCAACCGCAAGGTGACCTGGTCGGCGCGCCGCGCCAATGGCAATCAGACCCTGTACTACCGCCTGGTGCTGACCAAGCGCTACAGCAACGAGAAGATCGCCATCAAAGGCCCGACCTTCCGTGACAGCAAAGCTGTCGAGGGGCCTGAGAAGATTGCCGCCGAAGCGTTGATGGCGCCGATTCGTCAGCACTCGGCCGACGTCGAAACCTTTGTCGGTGAAACCATCAAGCGGGTCAACAACCTCAACGACGACAACGTCAAGCTGCTGTTGGCCGGCGACACCTCGGCCATGAACAAGGCCAAGGTCATCGACCTGCTGCTGTCCATCGCACACGTACCGATGGAAAAGGTCCACACCATTCGCCTGATTGCCGACACCCCGCAATCGCCTGAACTGTGGCTGCGCAGCTTCAACGGCAACGACTGGCTGTACTTCAACCCGGACACCGGCGAGCAAGGCCTGCCCAGCGATCGCCTGCTGTGGTGGACCGGCGATGACAACCTGATCACCGTCGATGGCGGCAAGAAGGCCAACGTCACCTTCAGCATGAACAACAGCGAGATGAATGCCATCCGCCTGGCCAAGCTGACCGACGAAAACACCGACGCCGACTTCCTCGAATACTCGCTGTACAGCCTGCCGCTGCAAACCCAGCAGACCTTCATGATCATGGTCATGATCCCGATTGGCGTGCTGGTGATCCTGGTGCTGCGCAACCTGATCGGCATCCAGACCCTGGGTACTTTTACCCCGGTGCTGATCGCCCTGGCCTTCCGCGAGACTCAGCTGGGCTTCGGCATCATCCTGTTTACCGTGATTACCGCGCTGGGCCTGTCGTTGCGCTCATACCTTGAGCACCTCAAGTTGCAGATGCTGCCGCGACTGTCGGTGGTGCTGACCTTTGTCGTGGTATTGATCGCTGCCATCAGCCTGTTCAGCCACAAACTGGGCCTTGAGCGCGGCCTGTCGGTGGCGCTGTTCCCGATGGTGATTTTGACCATGACCATCGAACGCCTGTCGATCACCTGGGAAGAACGTGGCGGTGGCCATGCCATGAAAGTTGCCATCGGCACCCTGTTCGCCGCCTCGCTGGCGCACCTGCTGATGATGGTGCCGGAGCTGGTGTACTTCGTCTTCACCTTCCCTGCAGTGCTGTTGATTCTGGTGGGCTTCATGCTGGCGATGGGTCGCTACCGCGGCTACCGCCTGACCGAGCTGGTGCGCTTCAAGGCATTCCTGAAGAAGGCTGACGCCTGATGTTCGGACTGATCAAGACGTGGAAAGCCCTGGAGGCCCGGGGCATCATGGGTATCAATCGGCGCAACGCGGACTACGTCCTCAAGTACAACAAGCGCAGCCTGTACCCGATCGTCGACGACAAGATCATTACCAAGGAGCGCGCCATCGCAGCCGGCATCCATGTGCCGGAAATGTATGGCGTGATCGAGACCGAAAAGCAGATCGACAAGCTGCACGAGATCATCGGCGGGCGTAGTGACTTCGTCATCAAGCCGGCCCAGGGCGCCGGCGGTGACGGCATTCTGGTCATCGCCGACCGCTTCGAGGACCGCTACCGCACGGTGTCGGGCAAGATCATCAGCCACGAGGAAATCGAACACCAGGTGTCGAGCATCCTCACCGGCCTGTACTCGCTTGGCGGCCACCGTGACCGGGCGCTGATCGAGTACCGGGTAACGCCGGACCAGATCTTCAAGAGCATCAGCTATGAAGGTGTGCCGGACATCCGCATCATCGTCCTGATGGGCTACCCGGTGATGGCCATGCTGCGCCTGCCTACCCGCCAGTCGGGCGGCAAGGCCAACCTGCACCAGGGCGCTATCGGCGTCGGTGTCGACCTCGCCACCGGCGTCACCTTGCGTGGTACCTGGCTGAACAACATCATCAGCAAGCACCCGGACACCACAAACTCGGTAGACGGCGTGCAACTGCCCAACTGGGACGGCTTCATGAAGCTCGCCGCCGGCTGCTACGAGCTGTGCGGGCTGGGTTACATCGGCGTGGACATGGTGCTGGATCAGGACAAGGGGCCGTTGATTCTCGAGCTCAACGCCCGCCCTGGCCTGAACATCCAGATCGCCAACGACTGCGGCCTGACCCAGCGCACCCATGCCATCGAAGCGCATATCGAAGCGCTGGCCAAAGACGGCATCAGCGAAGATGCCGAGCAACGCGTGCGGGTTGCGCAAAGCCTGTTTGGCCACGTCCCTTCGCACAACTGAAAAGTGCCTGCGCGTGGGGCTGCGAGCAGCTCCACTGCGCTATCCCGGCGGCGGATGTCGCAGCCGGGACTAGGCCGCTTGGCATCAGCAGCCTACAATCGCCTCCTCGTTTTTTCAGCGCTGTTCATTCGCATGCCGACCTGTACGCTTCACCCCCTGCCCTATCAGGCCGACCCGGCCGTGTGGTTCGCTCGCCTGCGCCAGGCGCCGGGCGCGATCCTGCTGGACAGCGCCCGCCCCGGCGCGGAACGTGGCCGCTTCGACCTGCTAAGCGCCTGGCCAGTCGAGCAGCTGCAAACCCAAGCCGATGAAGATGGCCGGGCGTATCTGCAACGGCTGCGCGCCAGCCTCAGCCGGCTAGGCCGCGCCGAGCTGCCGGACGGCGTCGAATTGCCCTTCGCTGGCGGCCTGATCGGCTACCTCAGCTATGATTTTGGCCGCCGCCTCGAGCAGCTACCGAACCAGGCTCGCGACGACCTCGGCCTGGCTGACGCGCAACTGGGTTCGTACGCCTGGGCCTTGGTCAGCGATCACCTGCTGGGCACCAGCCAACTGGTGTTTCATCCAAGCCTTGCGCCAGGCGAGCAGCAGCGGCTGATCGCGCTGTTCAGCACCGCGGCCGAGGCCGCGCCCGGCACCTTCAGCCTGCTCGCGCCGATGCGCGGCGATCTGCAGCCCGACGACTATCGCCAGGCGTTTGATCGCGTGCAGCAGTACATCAAAGCCGGCGACTGCTACCAGATCAACCTGACCCAACGTTTTCGTGCGCCCTGCCAGGGCGACCCGTGGGCGGCTTATCAGGCGCTGCGCAAGGCTTGCCCTACGCCGTTCTCTGGCTACCAGCAGTTGGCGGATGGCAGCGCCATGCTGAGCTTCTCGCCGGAACGGTTTGTGCGAGTGAGCCAGGGCGAAGTGGAAACCCGCCCGATCAAGGGCACCCGGCCGCGCTCCAGCGACCCGACAGAAGACGCACGCAACGCCGCCGAGCTGCTTGCCAGCAGCAAGGACCGCTCAGAGAATCTGATGATCGTCGACTTGCTGCGCAACGACCTGGGGCGCACCTGCGAGACCGGCACGGTCAAGGTACCCGAGCTGTTCAGCCTGGAGAGCTACCCCAACGTACACCACCTGGTCAGCAGCATCACGGGCCGCCTGGCCGCAGGCAAGGACTCGCTCGACCTGCTCGGCGATAGCTTCCCTGGCGGCTCGATCACTGGTGCACCGAAGATCCGCGCCATGCAGATCATCGACGAACTGGAACCCACCCGCCGCGCACTGTACTGCGGCTCGCTGCTGTACATCGATGTACGCGGCGAAATGGACAGCTCGATCGCCATTCGCAGCGTGCTGATCAAGGATGGTCAGGCCTGCTGCTGGGGCGGCGGCGCGGTGGTGGCAGACTCGCACTGGGAGGCGGAATACGAAGAATCGATCGCCAAGGTGCGGGTATTGCTGCAGACCCTGCAAAGGCTCTGAGCAGCGGCGCGGGGCATCACAAGCGGTTAGTCCTGCCAATTTTTGTTACCATTTGCAGACTACGAGCGCACAGCGCCATAAACCCGATGGAAACCGCCTGATGAGCCAAGCCTTCGACGTTGCCACCCTGGCTGCAAGTTACGCCAGCAAGTCCCCCCAGGACATTCTCAAACTCGCCTTCGAGCACTTTGGCGATGACCTGTGGATCTCTTTCAGCGGCGCCGAAGACGTGGTGCTGGTGGACATGGCCTGGAAGCTCAACAAGCAGGTCAAGGTGTTCAGCCTGGATACCGGTCGGCTGCACCCGGAGACCTACCGCTTTATCGATCAGGTCCGCGAGCAGTACAACCTGCCGATCGAAATCCTCAGCCCCGACCGGGCCAAGCTCGAGCCGCTGGTCAAAGAGAAAGGCCTGTTCAGTTTCTACAAGGACGGCCATGGCGAGTGCTGCGGGATTCGCAAGATCGAACCGCTGCGCCGCAAGCTGGCCACAGTCAGCGCCTGGGCCACTGGCCAGCGTCGCGACCAGAGCCCTGGCACCCGCAGCCAGGTTGCCGCACTGGAAATCGACACCGCGTTTTCAACGCCCGAGCACACCCTGTACAAGTTCAATCCGCTGGCGCAGATGAGCAGTGAAGAAGTGTGGGGTTATATCCGCATGCTCGAGCTGCCGTACAACAGCCTGCATGAGCGCGGCTTCATCAGCATTGGTTGCGAGCCGTGCACACGGCCGGTACTGCCCAACCAGCATGAGCGCGAAGGCCGCTGGTGGTGGGAAGAAGCAACGCAGAAGGAGTGTGGGTTGCACGCGGGGAATATCATTTCCAAGGCGTAGTGCACGGCGCCTGGATCGGGGCTGCTGTGCAGCCCCTGATACCGCAGATCAATGCACCGGCAGCTCAACCCCGTTGAACAGCTCTTCAAGCTCTTGCTTGTTATGGCACTGAATCGCCTTGGCCATCACTTCACGGGTCAGGTGCGGGGCGAACTTCTCGATGAAGTCGCACATGAAGCCACGCAGGAAGGTCCCGCGGCGGAAACCGATCTTGGTCACGCTGGCTTCGAACAGCTCGCTGGCATCCAGTGCCACCAGGTCGCTGTCGAGCTTGGCATCGACCGCCATGCCAGCCACGATGCCCACACCCAACCCCAGGCGCACGTAAGTCTTGATCACGTCGGCATCGGCTGCGGTGAACACCACCTTCGGGGTGAGGCCGCGATGGTTGAACGCCTCGTCCAGCTTGGAGCGGCCAGTGAATCCAAACACGTAGGTCACGATCGGGTATTCGGCAACCGCTTCCAGGGTCAGTTTCGGTAGCTTGGCCAGCGGGTGTCCCTGCGGCACCACCACACAGCGGTTCCACTTGTAGCAAGGCATCATGATCAGATCGCCGAACAGCTCCAGCGCCTCGGTGGCGATGGCGAAATCGACGGTACCGTCAGCGGCCATTTCAGCGATCTGCATCGGCGAGCCCTGGTGCATGTGCAGGGACACATCCGGGTATTGCTTGATGAAGCTGCTGATCACCGGCGGCAGCGCGTAACGCGCCTGGGTGTGGGTCGTGGCGATCGACAGCGTGCCCTTTTTCTCGTTGGAGAATTCCTGAGCGATCTGCTTGATGCTTTCAACCTTGCGCAGGATCTCGCCAGCGGTGTTGATGATGCGCTCGCCGGCTGGGGTAACGCGGGTCAGGTGCTTGCCGCTGCGTGCAAAAACTTCGACGCCCAACTCATCCTCGAGCAGACGGATCTGCTTGCTGATCCCAGGCTGCGAGGTATACAGGCTCTGCGCTGTTGCGGAGACGTTGAGGTCGTGGTGCGCCACTTCCCAGATGTAGCGCAGTTGTTGAAGCTTCATAGGTTTCCCTCGGTTCTGCGGTAAGTCACCAGCAGCAGGCAGCGACGATATATAACTATATTAGTGGCTAATGTAATAAATCTAGAACTATTTTGTTACATGAGCGGGAAATGTCCTACGCCGTATTTCACAATTTCCTACGCCCCAGATGCTGGGCCAGAGGCACCATATAGACCGGCACCGAGGACAACTGCAACAGCCGCACCGCTGTGCGCCCGATGGGCACATCGACCCCCGCCCCGTGGGTATGACTGCCGAAGATCAGCAGGTCAACGCTCAAGCGCTGGGCCTGCTCGAGAATGACCTGCGCAGGGTCGCCCTGGCGCACCCTGACCGCTTGAATCACCGCCAGGTCGGCGTCCTCGCCGAGCTCCTCACGAAAGCTGGCCAGCACCTTCTGCTCGATGTTGGCCATGACCGTGTTGACGCCCTGACTGTGCAACTGATCCAAGGTTTGCTCATCCAGATAACTCTGTAGCAACGACTCGGCAAACTGGCCCATCGGCTCGACTGCATGAATCACATAAAGCTGCGCATTGAAGGTTCGCGCCAGCGCCAGGGCATGCTGCATGACAAACGGCGCGTAAACCCCAAGGTCGGTGGCGTACAGCATGGAACGAATCATTCGGCCTCCTGCCCTGCCGCCAAGGCAGAGCAACTTCAGCTTAGCAGCGCCGCGCCCAGACGCCGTGCCGTCCAGCTACGCCGCTGCCGCAGTTGCCCGCGCATGCCACTATCTTGTGGCACCAGCTGCCATCTGATCGCACTCGCACCCTTTATTACCTGGGCTCAGCCCATTGTCGCGCCCCCCTGTAACGCGCTAAGGTTCGGCCTCCCCGCTGCGAACAATCTGCTGCTGGGCCGCACGGGGATTGTTGGCGGCCGGCACCCGTGACCTGACGAGTAACACGATGGCTGATTTACCGATCGATGACCTAAACGTTGCCTCCAACGAGACCTTGATCACCCCTGATCAGCTCAAGAAGGAAATCCCTCTCAGCGCCAAGGCCCTGCAGACCGTTACTGCTGGCCGCGAAGTGGTGCGCAATATCCTCGACGGCAAGGACCACCGCCTGTTCGTGGTGATCGGCCCCTGCTCGATTCACGACATCAAAGCCGCCCACGAATACGCCGAGCGCCTCAAGGTGCTCGCTGCTGAAGTCTCCGACACCTTGTATTTGGTGATGCGCGTGTACTTCGAGAAGCCGCGTACCACTGTCGGCTGGAAAGGCCTGATCAACGACCCGTACCTGGATGACTCGTTCAAAATCCAGGATGGCCTGCACATTGGCCGCAAGCTGCTGCTGGACCTTGCGGAAATGGGCCTGCCAACGGCCACCGAAGCGCTCGACCCGATCTCGCCGCAGTACCTGCAGGATTTGATCAGCTGGTCGGCGATCGGCGCGCGCACCACCGAATCCCAGACCCACCGCGAAATGGCCTCGGGCCTGTCTTCGGCAGTCGGCTTCAAGAACGGCACCGATGGCGGCCTGACCGTGGCCATCAACGCCCTGCAGTCGGTCTCCAAGCCGCACCGCTTCCTTGGCATCAATCAGGAAGGAGGCGTGTCCATCGTCACCACCAAAGGCAATGCCTATGGTCACGTGGTGCTGCGTGGTGGCAATGGCAAGCCCAACTACGACTCGGTCAGCGTTGCGCTGTGCGAGCAGGATCTGGCCAAGGCCAAGATCAAGGCCAATATCATGGTCGACTGCAGCCACGCCAACTCCAACAAGGACCCGGCGCTGCAGCCACTGGTAATGGAAAACGTCGCCAACCAGATCCTTGAGGGCAACCAGTCGATCATCGGCCTGATGGTCGAGAGCCACCTGAACTGGGGCTGCCAGTCAATTCCCAAAGACCTCGCCGACCTGCAGTACGGTGTTTCGGTGACCGACTCGTGCATTGACTGGAGCGCGACCGAGAAGGCCGTGCGCAGCATGCACAGCAAGCTCAAGGATGTGCTGCCGCAGCGTAAACGCGGCTGACGCTAGACAGCAAAACGCCGGGCATTGCCCGGCGTTTTTGTGTCCGCAGTCAGCGACTCAAGCCTTGCTCGAGTGGCGCTGCTGACGTTCCATGTAGCGCTCGACATACGAGCAGGACGGGATGACCGTATAGCCCATCTGCTCGGCGTACTGCAGTGCCTGCTGGGTCAGCGCCGCTGCGATACCGCGACCGCGCAGGGCGTTGGGTACGAAGGTACGGTAGATATCCAGCGTTTGCTTACCCAGATCCATGTAGGTGAGGTAGGCACGATGACCGTCCACATTGGTCTCGAACTGATGACCGGCCTGGTCATGGTGGATGGTCAGCGCTTCGCTCATCACTACTCCTCGCAGGTCTCGTCGGCAGACCCATACCTTACCCGATTGATGTATCCGGCGGAGAAACTCTACGCCCCCTCATGCCCCCTTCGACCACAGGGTTACCTGCACGTTCGGCATTTCTGGCACCTACAAATAGTAGGCGCCCGTGGCAGGATTGCTCAAGTTTTCAGCGCGCTTAGTCAGCTATCAGCAAACAGCGGTACACACCGCTGGCTCACTCACAAGAGCATCCGGATGATGTTCTGGTATGACGCTGAAAGACCGCTGAAGTCACCTTTAGTTCAACAAAAAAGTTCTGGTGCTACAAGTGCTTGCATGCGCCGGCGGCCATATTGGGGAAAACCCCGAGGTGCGCCGCCAACCCCCTATAAAGCGGCATTTTTTTCACAGTTCTTGCGCTCCGTCAGTTTACTTACTACAAGTAATGGGTACTATGTACGCCGGCCAGTTTCTCTTTTTTGAGAGATGGCTCTTTTGACTAGAAGATCCTTGAAGGGGAACACGATGAACAACGTTCTGAAATTCTCTGCTCTCGCCCTGGCCGCTGTTCTGGCTACCGGTTGCAGCAGCGTATCCAAAGAAACCGAAGCTCGCCTGACTGCTACCGAAGACGCAGCCGCTCGCGCTCAAGCCCGTGCCGATGAAGCCTACCGTAAGGCTGACGACGCTCTGGCTGCTGCTCAGAAGGCTCAGCAAACTGCTGACGAAGCCAATGAGCGCGCTCTGCGTATGCTGGACAAAGCCAGCCGCAAGTAATAATCCTCACGGATTGTTGTGAAGCCGACCCACTCGTGGGTCGGCTTTTTTATTGCCCAGGTTTTTCCCTGGGAAAACAAAAAATCTCAGGCAACAAAAAGGCCTGCGCGCGGCAGGCCTTCGGGCAACGCATTGCGAGTTACTGCAGCTCTTCGGGAATGCTCGACACCATCGGTGCGCCAGCCTGCCCTGCCACCGGCACGGCAATTTCCACCGGCATGCCATCTTCGGCGGCGACAACATCGCGCACCATGTCCCAGTTCATGCGCAGGTTGTTGGCCAGGTCTTCGCGCTTGAGCAGAGCATTGATCACTGCGGTGTGCTTGTCGACCACCGACGGATCACCATGATCATCTAGCGGCGTGTGGGCTTCCAGATACACCTTGCCGGCACTAACACCGAACTTGTACGGCTCGTTGATGATGCGCACGGGCGTACCCACCGGAACCATCTTCGACAACTCAAGCACGTTGTTGTTGAACATGCGGAAGCAACCGTGGCTGGTGCGCATGCCAATGCCGAATTTCTTGTTGGAACCGTGGATCAGGTAACCCGGCACACCCAGGGTGAACTTGAACGGCCCAAGTGGGTTATCCGGCCCGGCCGGCACCACGGTTGGCAGAATGTCGCCATCGGCGGCATGCTCGGCGCGGATCGAGGCCGGCGGCGTCCAGGTCGGGTTCGGCGTCTTGGCGGTGATCTTGGTGTTGGCGATCGGCGAGCCCCAGCCTTCGCGACCGATACCCAGCGGGTAGGTATGCACCACGTTCTGCCCTTTCGGGTAGTAGTACAGGCGATATTCGGCCAGGTTGATCACCACCCCTTCACGGGGGCCAGGCGGCAGCACATAACGCGTAGGCAGGATGATCTCGGTGCCAGCGCCCGGCAGCCACGGATCGACACCAGGGTTGGCCGCGATCATCTCGAGGTAGCCGAGGTCGTTGGCGGTGCCGATGTCGGCGAAAGTGTCTTCGTACTTGGCTTTGATGGTCTGCACCTGGCCAACGACGTCCTCACCAGGCGGCGGCAGTGGCAGTTCCAGCGCGCAGGCGGGGCCCGCTACCAGCAGGGCAGCCAGGGTCAGGCGACGGGTGACGGCGGGAATGCGCGGCAACATCCGGGAAATCCTTCGAAGGTAGATCAAGACGGTCGATTGTACACCCGCCCCGGCGCAAGCGGGAGACGGGCAGTAGCTGCATACATTTCAGATGATGAAAGGCTGCTACGGTTCCACGCGGCCGTTCACAGCTGTGGCCAGACGGGACGAGTGCCGCGCCGCTGGGCATCGAGGATGGCCCGGCACAACGTACACAGGCGGTTATCGCGCTGGATCGAGCGCGGCACCACCGACCAGCGCGGCTGAGCCGGCAGTAAACCACCACACAGGGTGCGGTCTACCGGCGCGCCCAACTCAAGTTGGCGAGCTACCAGGTGCACGCGGACTTCCTGACACGCGAACAGGTCCAGCTGATCATCAGGCTCGATCAGTTGATAGGCATACAGGGACCAGGCAGGACGCGGCATCGGGGGGTCTCGAAACGGGGGGCGCAACATTATCCGAAAGCGGCCCCCGTTTAAAGCGTCACAGCAAGGGTTTTATCACCGGCCAGGCATTTTCCAGCAGACGCTCCTGCGCGGCCTGCGCCGGATGAATGCCATCTGCCTGCATCAGCTCGGGTACCCCGCCCACGCCTTCAAGAAAGAACGGCACCAACGGCACCTTTTTATCAGCGCCCAACTCTTCGAACACTTGGGCAAAGGCCGTGGTGTAGCGCAGGCCGTAATTGGGCGGCAAGCGCATGCCCAACAGCACCACCTTGGCCCCGCTGGCCTGGGAGCGCTCGATCATCGACGCAAGATTTTGTTTCAATTGCGCTGGGGGCTGCCCACGCAGGCCATCATTGCCGCCCAACTCGATGATCACCAGCTCTGGCTTATGCGCTGCAAGCAGCGCCGGCAGCCGCGCCTGACCACCTGCACTGGTATCGCCACTGATCGACGCATTGACCACTTTGGCATCGTTCCCCTGGGCCTCGAGCCGCTGCTGCAACAGGGAAACCCAACCCTGGCGGGTATCCAGGCCAAAACCGGCACTGATACTATCGCCGACAACCAGCAGTGTCCCCGCCGTCGCGCTCTGAGCCAGGCAACACAAGGCCAGACCCGCACTCAACCACCACGCTCGCATTGGATTCTCCATGGATCAAAGCATTCTCGTTGCGCAGAACCTTAGCAAAGTGGTCCCCAGCACGGAAGGCGACCTGACCATCCTGCACGCGCTGGACCTGGATCTGGCCAAAGGCGACAGCCTGGCCATCGTCGGTGCGTCCGGTTCGGGCAAATCCACCCTGCTCGGCTTGCTCGCCGGTCTCGACCGGCCCAGCGCAGGCAATGTAATCCTGGCCGGGCAGGATCTCGGTCCGCTGGATGAAGACCAGCGCGCGCGAGTACGGGCCGAGCACGTCGGCTTTGTGTTCCAGTCGTTTCAGTTGCTCGACAGCCTCAACGCCCTGGAGAACGTCATGCTGCCGCTGGAGCTCGATGGCCGTCGTGATGCCCGCGAGGTGGCACGCAGCCTGCTCGAGCGGGTCGGCCTGGGCCAGCGCCTGACCCACACCCCGCGCCAGCTCTCCGGCGGTGAACAGCAACGGGTGGCGATAGCGCGCGCGTTCGCCGCGCAGCCGGCGGTGCTGTTCGCCGACGAGCCAACCGGTAATCTCGACAGCCACACCGGCGAACGCATCAGCGACCTGCTGTTCGAACTGAACAAGGAGCGCGGCACCACCCTGGTGCTGGTCACCCATGACGAGCGTCTGGCCAAACGTTGCCGCCGCCTGATCCGCCTGGACGCTGGCCGTCTGGTCGCGCCCCTGGAGCCGTGATGAGACGATTGTCGTTGCTGCGCCTGTGCAGCCTGGCCCTGCGCCAGCTGCTGCGCGATGTTCGCGCCAGTGAAGTGCGCGTGCTGTTCTTCGCCCTGCTGGTGGCGGTGGCGGCAAGCACCGCCATCGGCTACTTCGGCGCTCGCCTCAACGGCGCCATGCAACTGCGCGCCAGCGAATTCCTCGGCGCCGACCTGGTCTTGCAAGGCAGCTCGGCGGCAACCGATCCGCAGCTCAGCGCCGGCACAGAGCTGGGCTTGCGCCATGCGCGGGTCGTGGAGTTCACCAGCGTGGTCGGCACCGATGCAGGTATCCAGCTGTCGAGCATCAAAGCCGCCGATGCCGCTTACCCTCTGCGCGGCGAACTGCGCAGCGCCGCCGCGCCGTTTGCCGAAGAACGCCCAGGCAGCAGCCCGGCGCCTGGCGAGGCCTGGGTCGAACCGCGCCTGCTGGTAGCCTTGGGCCTGGCCATGGGTGACAGCATCGACGTCGGCATGAAGAGCTTGCGCATCAGCCGGGTACTGACCTACGAGCCCGACCGCGCCAACAACTTCTACAGCCTGACGCCGCGGGTGCTGATCAACTTCGACGACTTGCAGGCCACTGGCGTGATCCAGCCTGGCAGCCGAGTGACCTACCGCGACCTGTGGCGTGGAGAGGCCGAGACGCTGAGCCGCTATCGCCAGACCGTGGAGCCAACCCTGGCGGCCAACCAGAGCCTGCGCGACACCCGCGATGGCAATCGTCAGATCGGCGGCGCACTGGGCAAGGCCGAGCGTTATCTGAACATGGCCAGCCTGGTCGCGGTGTTGCTCGCTGGGGTAGCGGTGGCGCTGTCGGCCAGCCGTTATGCCGCACGCCGCCTCGACGCCAGCGCACTGCTGCGCTGCCTGGGCCTGTCCAGGCGCCAGGCCTTGGGCCTGTACTGCGTACAACTGGCAGCCTTGGGCCTGGTCGCGGCATTGGCCGGGGCAGTTATTGGCTGGCTGGCACAGCTGGGCTTGTTCCGCCTGCTGGATGGACTGATGCCGAGCACCATCCCGCCGGGTGGCCTCACTCCAGCGTTGGCCGGTATCGCCACCGGGCTGGTGGCCCTGGCCGGCTTCGCCCTGCCGCCGCTGGCCGCGCTGGGCCGGGTGCCACCGCTGCGAGTATTGCGCCGTGACCTGCTGCCTGTGCCAGCCAGCAATTGGCTGGTGTATGGCACAGCGCTGTTCGCCCTTGGCCTGATCATGTGGCGGCTGAGCCTGGACCTGTTGCTGACCTTTGCCCTGCTCGCTGGCGGCCTGATTGCCGCCCTGCTCCTCGGCGGCCTGCTCTTGCTCGGCCTGCGCAGTCTGCGCCGCTTGCTGGCCGGTGCGCCGCTGACCTGGCGACTGGGCCTTGGCCAGTTGCTGCGCCACCCGTTGGCCGCAGCTGGCCAGGCGCTGGCGTTCGGCCTGATCTTGCTGGCGATGGGCCTGGTCGCGCTGCTGCGGGCCGAGTTGCTGGACAACTGGCAAGCGCAGCTGCCAAAGGATGCGCCGAATCATTTCGCCCTGAATATCCTGCCGGATAACCGCGAGCCGTTCGCCCAGCGTCTGCGTGAAGCAAACGCCATCTCCGCGCCGTTGTACCCGGTCATCCCCGGCCGGCTGACCCATATCAACGATGAGCCGGTGCGCCAACTGGTGAGCAAGGAGTCCACCGGCGAACGCGCTGTGCAGCGCGACCTGAGCCTGACCTGGGCGGCCGATCTGCCGCAGGGTAATGCGCTGGTCAGCGGTGAGTGGTGGCAGGCAGCCCCAGCGAGTGACGGCATCCCGGGGGTATCGGTGGAAACCGAGCTGGCTGCCAGCCTGCACCTTAAACTCGGCGACCTGCTCAACTTCGACATCGCCGGCCAGCAACGCCAGGCCCGCGTCAGCAGCCTGCGCAGCGTGCACTGGGACAGCTTCCAGCCAAACTTCTACATGATCTTCCAGCCGGGCACCCTGCAAGGCCTGCCTACCACCTACCTGACCAGCTTCTATCTGGCCCCAGGACATGATCAGGAAGTGGTGGCGCTATCACGTGCGTTCCCGGCAGCCACCATTCTCCAGGTAGACGCCCTCCTCGAACAGCTGCGCAGCATCCTCGCCCAGGTCACCCTGGCGGTCGAATACGTGCTGCTGTTCGTGCTCGCAGCAGGCCTGGCAGTGCTGTTCGCCGGGCTGCAGGCCACCCTGGACGAGCGCATCCGCCAAGGCGCATTGCTGCGTGCACTGGGTGCCGGTCGGCCATTACTGGTGCGGGCGCGGCGGATCGAGTTCGGCCTGCTCGGCGCCGCCAGCGGTGTGCTCGCGGCAGTGGGCTGCGAGTTGATCAGCTGGGCGCTGTATCGCTACGCCTTCGATCTGCAGTGGAGCCCGCATCCGTGGCTGCTGTTGCTGCCATTGATTGGCGCCCTGCTAGTTGGCGGTGCTGGGGTGTTTGGTACTCGCCGGGCGCTGAATGCGAGCCCGCTGACAGTGCTGCGCGAGGGCTGACGCGAAGCGCTCGACACCCGGTGTGACCGAGGCCAGCCTTGCGTGCTAGCCTCGGCTCCGTGACTGTTGGGCGCCTGCCCAATTCTGTATTGAATTCGACGTTTGCACGCCTGGCAACGCTAGCCTGGTTTTGTGCAAGCAATCAGCTCGACCGTGCATGGAGTCAGCATTGCCAACCAACATCATCACCCGCGCAGGCCACACTGCGCTGAAAGCAGAGCTGGATCATCTGTGGCAAACCTATCGCCCGGAAATCACGCAAAAGGTCGCGTGGGCGGCATCGCTTGGCGATCGCAGTGAAAACGCCGATTACCAGTACAACAAGAAGCTGCTGCGCGAAATCGACCGCAGAATTCGCTACCTGCGCAAGCGCCTGGAGGATATCCGCGTTGTCGACTACGCCCCCGAACAAGAGGGCAAGGTGTTCTTCGGTGCCTGGGTAGAAATTGACAACGAGGCCGGCGAGGTCAAGCGCTTCAGGGTAGTCGGCTACGACGAAATCTACGGGCGTAATGACTACATCTCGATCGACTCGCCGATGGCGCGAGCACTGCTGAAGAAGTCGGAGGGGGATGAGGTGATCGTGCAGACACCGACCGGGGAAGCTGTGTGGTTTATTGCCAGTATCACGTATGAGGTAGGGTGACGATTTTAGGGCTGCGCAGCGGCCCCAAAATCTCGGCACACCGCTCACTCAACGCCGGGTAATCAACCCCTGCCGAGCAATCCGCGTCAAGTGACCAATCACCTCCCCCGCCTCTTCCGCCGTAGGCGATTGAATCACCGCCAGATCAAACCGGTCGCTGCCGTACTGCTTGAGCAAAGCACAGGTTTCAGCGAACTGAATGAGAAACGCGCGAGCTTGGCCCTTGCGCCGCGAAAAGCCGTCAAGGTGGCGCAACAAGGTAGGTTGGTGCTGGCCGCTGAGTAGAATGCGCGGGGTGCGCGATACCTGGCCGGCAGGCAGAGGGGTCAGGCAGACACTGGTACGTGGACAACTCATGGAGTAATTCTCCGCCTCGCGAATCCCGCTGGGCTGCGGTGGGAGGCGTCACCGAACCAGCGTTTTAGCGGTATTTCAGAGTGCCCTGGCATGGGGCTGCCTCCTGCGCCCCGCAAGTAGCTGTTTAAATCGGCGCAAGGGTTATGCTAGAGCTACACGCGACAACTTACAAGCTGTACGTTTAGCCCTTGTGACAGCTAGATTGCTCAACGCCTGGCGACGCGCTCGAGGCTGGCGCGCTCGCGATTGAAGGCGAGGAAGTACTTGTTGATGCTGTTGACGAAATTGACCGGGCCCATGCCGACCTGCTCCATGGCAATGCGCTCGGTCTGGAAGAACCACTGATTGCCATTGAGCCCGCGCCTGCGCGCCTCTGCACGCATCGCCTGGACCCGCTCCGGGCCGAGGTTGTACGCCGCCAGCACAAACGCCATGCGCTCGCGCTCGTTGAGCTGAGGGCTGGCGAAAAACTTGCGACGGATCAACGCCAGATACCGCGCGCTGGCCTGGACATTGCCGTCCACGTTCGCCGTGTTGCTCACCCCTACCCGCTGCGCCGCCGACGGCGTGATCTGCATCAGCCCATGGGCGCCGCCAACGCCTCGCGCGGCGGGGTTAAGGGTGGATTCCTTGAACGCCAGCGCGGCCAGATTGAGCCAGTCGATCTGCTGCGCCTCGCCGTGCTTCTGCAACACCCCACGCACCGCCTGCAAGCGCTGACGCTCCTGGCGGGCCAGCGGATTGTGCACGCGGTACTGGCGCCGGTAGATACGCTCGAATGCGGCGTCCTGGTTTTCCGGGGCGCGGTAGCCGGCCAGAAAGCGGTCGACAGTTGCCAGCAACTGATCAGCGTCTCTACCGACGTACCAGCGCACAGCCTGCGGTTGGCCGATCTGTACCTTGCTGTCCACACGCAGCCGCGGCATCACCCGGGCCCAGCGCAGCGCGATCGGCCGCTCCACAACAGTCAGGTGGTAAATGCCGGCCTGGACCATCTCCAGCACATCCTCGACCGCCAGCGTTGGGTCTACCCACTCGACCTTGATCGGTGCGCGCTTGCGCAATGCCAGCTGCTGATTGATAGCCTGAATCGCAGGGCCCGCGCCACTGGCGGTGGTCAAGGCGATGGTGCGCCCGGACAACTGCTCGACCCGACTGAAGCTGCGCTCGCCCTTGCGTCCAACCAGCAGCAAAGGCACGTTGTCGAGTACTGGCGCACTCACCCCGACGCCACTGACCTGGGCCGGGTCGAGCAGCTCGCCCGGCGCTGCCAGGTCACCTTCCCCGCGCTGCAAGGCGCCGAGCAGTTGCTCCTTGGCCCGCGGGATCAATTTGACTTGAATCAGATCACCCTGGCGTTCGCGGCCATTGAGAAAATGCTCCAGCGCGCGCAGCCGATGGTATTCGATGCCGACAGGCTCACCCTTGATTTCCCCGGAGCTGTTGCGGCTCTGGTTGACCAGCACCCGCAGTACCTTGCTGCTGCGCACCTGCGCCAGATCGCGCGGCAGCTTGCTGGTTGAGCTGGCCTGCGCCGGCCCGGACACTGCCGCATGAGCGGCGGCCGCCATTAGCAGGCTGAACATCAGCGAAACAATCAGCAGGAATCGCTGCATCGGCAAACATGTCCATGGTGTGGGAAGAGGCCTCTGCGGCGGCGCCAGCAGAGACTGAAAGACCTTGGCAATCCATTGAAGTTCTTGGCTTTTTCGCGATGTTCGGGGGATTTGCTATGCTGGCCGCCCCGCAGCACGAGGTAGCACCATGCAACTGATCGATATCGGCGTCAACCTGACCAACAGCAGCTTCCACGGCAAAGAGGCTGACATCGTCGAGCGCGCGCAGCAGGCCGGCGTCGTGCAAATGGTCGTGACCGGTACCAGCCTGGAGGGCAGCGAACAGGCGCTGGAGCTGTGCCAGCAACTGGATGAACCGGGGCATCGACTGTTCACCACCGCTGGCGTACACCCTCACGATGCCAAGAGCTGGGGTGTCGACAGCGAGCGGCAACTGCGCCACCTGCTCGCTCAGCCTCGGGTAAAGGCAGTCGGCGAATGCGGCCTGGACTTCAATCGCGATTTCTCGCCACGGCCTAAGCAGGAGAAAGCCCTGCACGCACATCTGGCCCTGGCAGTAGAAACCCAGCTGCCGGTGTTTTTGCATGAGCGCGATGCCAGCGAGCGCCTGCTGGCGATCCTGAAGGACTACCGTGACCAGTTACCGGCCGCCGTGGTGCATTGCTTCACCGGCGAGCGCGCGGCGCTTTTCGGCTATCTCGATCTGGACCTGCACATCGGCATCACTGGCTGGATCTGTGACGAGCGCCGTGGCACCCACCTGCACCCCTTGGTCAGCAGCATCCCCGTGGGTCGACTGATGCTCGAAAGCGATGCACCGTACCTGCTGCCGCGCAGCTTGCGGCCGAAACCGAAAAGCGGTCGCAACGAGCCTGCGTTCTTGCCCGAGGTGCTGCGTGAGGTCGCCTTGCACCGCGGTGAAAGCCTGGAATACACGGCAAGGCACACCACCGAGTGCGCGCGCCAGTTCTTCGCCCTGCCGCCAGTAGAGGCATAAGCCGACCGGGATTCGTTGACACACATCAAGACCCACTCTGAAGCAATCGGAAACAATGATGGCACCTTGCCAATGCTGTTTCCGCTCAACTCAGAGAAGACCTATACGATGGGTGCCTGGCTTAGCAATATTTCCTTGAAGTACAAATTCTGGGCCGTCAACGCAGTGGCCTTTGTCACCACCCTGCTGCTGGTGCTGTACGCCGTGCAGCTCGAGCAGCAGGCCCGGGCCGAAGGTGCGCGAGCAACCGCCCAGGCGCAGGCTCGTCTGCTTGCGGCCTGGCCGGCCGCGCAAGCGCTGCCTGAACTGGCCAATCTGATCAGCTGGCAAGCCGGGCAAACGCCAAGTTTCGCCGGCCAACCACTGCCCGCACTGAACAACGCCCAGGGCTGGGTCGAGCTGGCCAATCGCTCGCTATTGGGTGACAACCCGCTGCGCGGTGCTCAGGTCGTGAGCCATGGCCAACAGCAACTGGCGCTGCTGGCGCACTCGCCAAGCCTGCGCCAGGTGTTTATAGACCGCTTCGCCAATTACGCGGTGTGCGTGATGGTCCTGATGCTGGCCATGCTCGGTGCGTCGCAGCTGCTGATCCGCTTTCTGCTCAGCCAGCTCAACACGCTCAAGGACGTCATGCTCCACGTCGAGAAGACCGGCGACCTGTCGGCGCGTGTGCCGCTGGCCTGCGGCGATGAGGTCGGGCAAATGGCCGGCGCGTTCAACGCCATGCAGTCGACCTATCACCGGGTAGTCAGCACCGTAGCGCGCACTGCAGCACAGCTCGACTCCGGCGCCGCGCGCCTGGCAGCGAGCATGAGCGATGTGCGCCACGGCATGCTCGGCCAGCAAAGCGAGACCGACCAGGCCGCCACCGCCATCAACGAAATGACCGCGACTGTGCACCACATCGCCCAACATGCCGGTGCCACCCGTGATTTGTCGCAAACTGCGGACACGCTTGCCGGCAGCGGGCAGGCAGTCGTCGGTCGCGTGCAGGATTCGATTTCCGGGCTGTCCAGCGGCGTGCAGCAGACCGCTGAAATGATCCGCCAGCTGGCGGAAGACAGCCAGAAGATCAACGGCGTAGTTGGGGTGATTCATAGTATTGCCGAGCAAACCAATCTGCTTGCCCTGAACGCCGCCATCGAAGCGGCGCGGGCGGGCGATCTGGGCCGTGGTTTTGCCGTGGTCGCCGACGAGGTGCGCAACCTGGCCAAACGTGTGCAGAGCTCCACCGACGAAATCACCGACATGGTCTGCGCCCTGCAGTCGGGCACCCGCGACGCGGTGGAGTTTATGCAAGAGAGTTCATACAAGGCCGATGACTGCGTCAAGCAGGCCCGCGAGGCTGGTGAGTCGCTGGCGGAGATCACCAGCGCGGTTGCGCAGATGCGCGAGAGCAACACCCAGATTGCAGTGGCTGCCGAACAGCAAAGCCAGGTGGCCGAGGAAATGAACCGCGCGGTGGTGAGCATCCGCGATGTGACCGAGCAGACCGTGCAGCAGACCGTCGGCTCGGCGACCACCAGCAGCGAGCTGGCGACCCTCGCCGGTGAGCTGAACAAGGCGATCGGTCAGCTCAAGCTATAGGCACCATAGCCAGCCTCGATTG
The DNA here is from genome assembly GCF_052850745.1 of Pseudomonas sp. 1121_17. Taxonomy (NCBI): domain Bacteria; kingdom Pseudomonadati; phylum Pseudomonadota; class Gammaproteobacteria; order Pseudomonadales; family Pseudomonadaceae; genus Pseudomonas; species Pseudomonas sp. 1121_17. The sequence goes on along the minus strand of NZ_VXCX01000001.1, from coordinate 493,595 downwards.
GCCGCAATGACCGTGCAGCACTAAGCTTTGGGCATGACTGTGAGGAAATGCCCATGAGCAAGCGCCTGTTCAACCTTCACCCCAGCCAATGGCGTGGCGAGCACCACGCCCACCGCCAACCGGCCGAGCTGGCACTGTTGCTGCTAGCCGTAGCGTTGGTCGTCCTTGGAGCATTGCTGGTCCTGTCCGGCGTGTTTGGAATGGACCTGAGCCAGATTGCGGTAGGCGTGATCGCCTTGATCGCCGGTCTGGGACTGCAACGCCACGGCTATCGTCGCTAGGCAAATACGGTGACGGTTTGGCGGCTGAGGGCAAGCAGCTCGCCGTCAGCCGTCCACAACGCCGCCGAGGCATGGCCGTAGCCATCCTTGGCGTATTCCGTGTCCACGCAATACCGGCACCAGTCATGGGTGCTCAGTTGCGACCGGGGCTGAATGAATTCGATGGTCCAGGTCAGGGTGCTGCCCGCCGCAGGCTGTTTCAGGTGCGGCAGCAGGCTCGGCGGCCAGGCGTCGACCAAGGCCAGCAGATGCGCTTCGGTCGCGGCCTCCTCAGGCACATCACGCAAACGCACCCAGCCGCCCATTTGCCGTGAAGTGTTGCCACTGAAGGGCAGCCCGCCGAGCGTCCAGCGCAAGGCCACATTGCGCATGAACTCTGGCGTCACACCTTTGATATAAGGCAATTCCGGCGCTGCTTCGGCGAGCGCCTTCATCTCGACCGGGGGCTGCGCAGGGACATCTATCAGCGAGGAGCGGCCCGCGCCAAAGCTGCCCTGCACGATCGTCACTACCTGGCCTTGCTGCACAGCACGTCCAAGCAGGGTGCTGACGGCTTTACCCTCGCGCAGCACCTCTACCTCGAAGCTGATCGGGACATCTGCCGCGGCGGGGGCAACGAAGGTAATGGCCAGCGAGCGCACCGGACGCTCGTCGACGAGTTGCAGGCGCATGCGCTCATAGACCATGGCAGCCATCAGCCCGCCGAAGACTGCGCGCCCCTGCGCCCAGGTGGCAGGCACCGTGACGGCTTCTGGTGATTGTTGTACCGCGGCCAGCAATTGGGTGAAGGTCATGGCGATCTCGCAGGCTTGGCTATCGAATCGGGGCAGCCAGGCGCCCCAGTTGCAACCGATCTTAACCAGCTGCGCTCGCCGATGCAGGCTTCATATCGGTCAATCCAGCGCCTAGCGGTGTGACACTGCCTTGTGCAGGCGCTTCAAGGTAAGGTCAGCTTGCCGCTCAGCAGCCTCAAGCTCAGCCTGCCAGGCCGCCTGACAGGGCCGTAGCGCTACGTCGAGCGGTACCTGCGCCAACCACTGCAGACGGTCGTGCCAATCGCCCAGATCGCCTTGCGCGCGCTTGAGCAGGCGCTGCAGCTTGTCGTCGGCATGATCAAGCTGTGGGTAGGCCTCATCGCCATAGCGCACACGCTTGATCAACAGGCGCAAACGGTGCCGATCGTGGGCTGGGTCGAGTAACCCCTGCTGCAGTTTGTGCCACTGTTTACCGAGGCGTTTGTCGACGCGTTTTTGCAGGCCTTTGACCAGGCCTTCGCGATCCGCTGCCCGCAGAAACGCCGGAAACGCGTCGATGATCGCCAGCATGCGCGTCAACTCGGGACTCGCGGCCACAGTGGCAAAAGTCTGCGCCCTGCCCCGCAGGCGCCGCTCGGCAGCGTCCTGTTGACCACGCTCGCGCAACTCGGCAGCGAGCACCTCACGGTCACGCAGCGGCGTGGTCAGGGCGCCCAGTGCCCGCGCGGCATCTTCCAACTGATCGACTGCAGGCAAGCCCCGCAGCGGCCGCAGCAAACTGCGCAGGCGCCGCGTGGTGGTGCGTAGGTCGTGCAGGGCTTCACTGTCGACATCAGCCGCCAGCCGCTCGCGGCAGGCGAGCAAGCGCACCTGCAGGGTCAGCACCTGGGCAACCACGTGATCAAGCATGGCAGACATACAACGCTCCTTGTTCAACGCCCGGCGCGGGACTCACGAATGTAGAAGCGGGCCTTCTCGGATTTTTTTGCACAGCCTTCAAAACCTTCGAACTGCTGCTGGGTCTTGGCCCCGGTCAGCAACGACAACGCCTTGGAATAACTGACGGTGCCAGCGAAACCTTCGGCCTTGGCCAGGTCGAGTTCCTTCCAGGCGGCGTCCAGCTGGGTTGCGCAGCTGTCACGATAGGCCGTCTTGCCGGCGCAGCCAGCGAGCGCCACAACCATCAATGGCAGGCAGATCCATGCTTTCATCAGTAATACCTCAAAGTGCACAAGGGAGTGGCCGTTCGACGCTCGGCCAAGCGAAAAGTGCCCTCATCAGCGTAGTCCAGCAAGGCTTGCATTGAAGCCGAGGGCGCAATGGGTGCATTGTTGGGGGATGGTCGCACAGCCGCGAGGGAATGACATGAGTAAACGCGTTGCATTGGTGCTGGGTTCGGGCGGTGCACGAGGCTATGCGCACATCGGAGTGATCGAAGAAATCGAGCGCCGCGGCTACGAGATATCCTGCATTGCCGGCTGCTCGATGGGCGCGGTGGTCGGCGGTATCTATGCGGCCGGCAAGCTCGATGACTATCGCCACTGGATCGAGAGCCTGGATTACCTGGATGTACTGCGGCTGGTCGATGTGAGCTTTCGTCTCGGCGCCATTCGCGGTGACAAGGTGTTTGGCCAGATCCGCAAGATTGTCGGTGAAATCAACATCGAACAGCTGCGCATTCCCTATACGGCGGTCGCCACCGACCTCACCAATCAGCAGGAAATCTGGTTTCAAGAGGGCTGCCTGCACCAGGCCATGCGCGCCTCGGCGGCAATACCAAGCCTGTTCACCCCCGTCGTGCAGGGCAACCGCATGCTGGTCGACGGCGGCATTCTCAACCCGCTGCCGATCGTGCCGGTGGTTTCCAGCCACTGTGACCTGATCATCGCGGTCAACCTCAACGCCACCAACCAGAACCAGTACCAGTTGCCGGTGATCGAGCGCCCCGCCGCGTTCAGGAAACGCTTCGACGCGCTGATGAGCTCGGTGGGTTCGCGCCTGCCGTTCCGCCGCAAGCCGGCAGAGCAGCTCAGCCGCATCGACCAGGCAGTGCTCGCCGAGAATCTGATCGCAAGCAATCCGTGGCTGGGTGAAGCGGCCAACCCCGAAGGCCAGCAACCCGCTGCGGCGCCCGAGAGCGGCGGCGCACCGCGCTCAGCAGCGGGCTCGTTCATCATCGACAACGTCGGCCCGGCGTCCCTGCTCGACCTGATCAACCAGAGCTTCGAGGTCATGCAGACGTCGCTGGCGCAATACAAGATTGCCGGCTATCCGCCAGATGTACTGATCAACGTGCCCAAGCGGGTGTGCCAGTTCTTCGAGTTCTACAAGGCACCGGAGCTGATCGCCCTGGGCCGGGAAATCGCCCGCGACACACTGGACATCTACGAGGGCAAGCGGCGCTGATTACCGCGCATTTGCAGGCTGCTGAAACCAGACAGGCCGCATAAGCGGCCTGTCTGGTTTTGGGCAGATCAACTCAGTAGCGAGTGATCTCGGCAGTAGCTGCCAAGTGCTTGCGGTAGGCCGCGAAGTCCTGCTGACCGGCACGCGAAGCGAGGTAGCGGCGGATCTGCTGCTTCTCTTCATCGGTGGCCGCAGCGCCTTCGTTGACGCCGCGCAGCTGGACCACCACCAGGCTGCCATCGGCGAGCACGGCACTGGCGTATTCAGGCTTGTCCTTGCCGGCAGGCTTGGCCAGACGGAACACTGCCTGCAGCTCGACTGGATCGATACCTTCCTGGCCGCGGCTGACCGCTTCCTGGACTTTCCAGGTCTGACCGTCATGGCCAGCACCGGCGGCGATCGAACCGTCACGCAGACCGGCAATCAGTTTGTCAGCCTTGGCTTTGAGTTCGGCAGTCGCCTTCTCTTTGGCCAGGTGCTCGCTGATCCGTTGCGCGACTGCTTCCAGCGGCAACTGCTCGGGCTTGCGGTGCTCTTTGACACGCAGCACCAGCACGGTCTCTGGATCCAGCTCGATCGCGCTGCTGTTGGCGCCTTCGTCGATCACTTCCTCGCTGAACGCGGCCTGGACAACCTGGCGGTTAGCTGTGATGCCGTCGCCACCTTCACGCCCGAACGGCGCCGAAGTCTGCACTTTCAAACCCAGGTCCTGAGCCGGCTGGGCCAGGTCGGAGGCTTCGAAGGCGGAGTCTTCCAGTTGTTTGGTCACCTCAACGAAGCGCTGCTCGACCTGCTGGGTTTTCAGCTCGCGGGTCAGCTTGTCTTTCAGGCTGGCGAAGGTCGGCACTTGGGGCGCCTCGACACCCAGCAGCTTGATCAGGTGATAACCGAACTCGCTGCGAACCGGCGGCGACACCTGGTCCTTGTTCAGCTTGTACAGGGCATCTTCAAACTCGGCGTCGTAAGCACCAGGGCCGGCGAAGCCAAGATCACCACCGCTGGCAGCGGAACCGGCGTCCTGCGAGAACTCCTTGGCCAGAGCGGCGAAGTCTTCACCTTTGGCCAGGCGCTGCTGGATTTCTTCGATCTTGGCCTTGGCCTGGGCCTCGCTGACCTTGTCGTTGACATCGATGAGGATGTGCGCGGCATGGCGTTGCTCGGCCAGGTTGGCGATCTCTTTCTCGTACAGCGCTTGCAGCTCGGCCGGATCGACCTTGACCTGGTCGAAGAACGCCGACTTTTTCAGCTCGATGTAGTCGATGACGACCTGATCCGGCGTCATGAACTCCTTGGCGTGCTGGTCGTAGTGCGCCTTGATCTCTTCGTCACTGACCTTGACCGCAGCCGGGTTGGCCTTGAAGGTCAGCGAGGCGAAGTCGCGGGTCTGTTTTTCCAGACGCGCAAACGCCTCGACCTGTTTGTCGGTGACGAAGCTGCTGCCTGCAAGCCCGGTGCGCAGCTGGCCGATGAGCATTTCTTCAGCAAGCATCTCGCGGAACTGCAGGCGCCCGTAGCCCATCTGGCGGATGACCTGGTCGAAGCGGTTTGCATCGAACTTGCCATCAACCTGAAACTCAGGCGTTTGCAGGATCACTTGATCCAGCGCGGCCTCGGAGAACGCAAATTTCGCGTCCTTGGCACCTTCCAACAGCAATTTGCGATCGATCAGGCCTTTGAGCGCTGCTTCACGCAGCATCTTTTCGTCCAGCAGAGCAGGATCGAAGTCCTTGCCCAGCTGTTGCATCAGCTGGCGGCGCTGCATATCGACAGCCTGGCTCAGCTCGTTCTGGCTGATGGTTTCACCGTTTACCTTGGCGGCGTCCTGGCTATGGCTGGCGGCCTGAAAAATCGCCTCGAAGCCCGTCAATGCCATCAGCACGACGATAAGGCCGATGATGGTCTTGGCAATCCAACCCTGTGAATTGTCCCTGATATTCTGCAGCATGCGTCCCCCAGAAACGGTTGTACCACTGCGTCGTCAACCGCGGAGCGTGGGTAGAGTCCTGATAGAAGAAAGGCGCATCCGAAGATGCGCCTTCTCGAAGCGAGCGTGACGGCGGGAACGTTTGCGTCCCGCCGTCACGCGATTGGCCACGGTAGCCCCGCGGCCGGCTGAACAGACGACTTAGTTGACAGCGTCTTTCAGGCCTTTGCCAGGCTTGAAGCCAGGAACCTTGGCTGCAGCGATCTTGATCGCAGCACCGGTTTGCGGGTTACGGCCAGTGCGCTCGGCACGGTCTTTGACCGTGAAAGTACCGAAACCTACCAGAACCACGTCGTCGCCTTTTTGCAGAGCGCCCTGTACGGAGTCGATCACTGCATCCAGAGCCTTACCGGCGGTGGCTTTCGAAATATCAGCAGATGTGGCGATAGCGTCAATCAGTTCCGACTTGTTCACTCTAAGTCCCCTTATCTCTAATTTAAGTATGTTTCTAAGTATGTAATTAGTGCATGCAAAACGAGCGCTGGGTGGCCTGTTGACACGAGCGTGCCGCTTTATAGCAAGGGCCCGAAAAAACTGTCAAGGAAAGCCCCCCAGCGTGAGACGTATTAGTGCGTGCTGATTCTTTCCTTGGCATCGCTGTCGCGCTTGTCATCCTTCGCGACGATCTCCGGAGCCACATCTGGCAAGGGCTCGGGGGCGTATTGCAGCGCAATTTGGAGGACTTCGTCAATCCATTTGACCGGTTTGATCTGAAGATCCTGCTTGATGTTGTCCGGAATCTCTTTCAGGTCACGAACGTTCTCTTCGGGAATGATCACCGTCTTGATCCCACCCCGGTGCGCTGCGAGGAGTTTTTCCTTGAGCCCGCCGATGGCCAGAACCTGACCCCGCAAGGTGATCTCGCCGGTCATGGCCACGTCGGCGCGGACCGGGATCTGGGTCAGTGCCGAGACCAATGCGGTGCACATGCCAACGCCTGCGCTCGGGCCATCCTTCGGCGTCGCGCCTTCAGGCATGTGGATGTGAACGTCGCGCTTCTCGTGGAAGTCAGCGGCGATCCCCAGGCTACGGGCACGGCTGCGAACCACGGTTTGCGCCGCCGTGATCGACTCGACCATGACGTCACCGAGCGAACCGGTCTTGATCAACTGGCCCTTGCCAGGGATCACTACCGCCTCGATGGTGAGCAATTCACCGCCCACCTGGGTCCAGGCCAGGCCGGTCACTTGACCGATCTGATCCTGCTGCTCAGCCAGGCCGTAACGGAACTTGCGTACGCCCAGGTGATGCTCGAGCTGCTCGCTGGCGACCTTGACCTTCACCGATTTCTGCCCGCTGTGTTCCTTGACCACCTTGCGGCAGATCTTCGCAATCTGACGCTCGAGCCCACGCACACCGGCTTCGCGGGTATAGAAGCGGATGATGTCGCGGATCGCCGAGACATCGATGTCCAGCTCGTCCTTCTTCAGGCCGTTGGCCTTGACCTGCTTAGGCACCAGATACTTGACCGCGATGTTGATCTTCTCGTCTTCGGTGTAACCCGGCAGACGGATGACTTCCATTCGGTCGAGCAGCGCCGGCGGGATGTTCATCGAGTTCGAGGTGCACAGGAACATTACGTCGGACAGGTCGTAATCGACCTCCAGGTAATGGTCGTTGAAATTGTGGTTCTGCTCGGGATCGAGTACTTCCAGCAGTGCCGAGGCCGGATCGCCGCGCATGTCGCTGCCCATCTTGTCGATCTCGTCAAGCAGGAACAGCGGGTTACGTACGCCAACCTTGGTCATTTTCTGGATCAGGCGGCCCGGCATGGAGCCGATGTAGGTACGCCGGTGACCACGAATCTCGGCCTCGTCACGCACGCCACCAAGGGCCATCCGGACGAACTTGCGATTGGTAGCAGTGGCGATCGACTCGGCCAGCGAGGTCTTGCCGACGCCAGGCGGGCCAACCAGGCACAGCACAGGACCACGGATCTTTTTCACCCGCTTCTGTACGGCGAGATACTCAAGGATGCGCTCCTTGACCTCGTCCAGGCCATAGTGGTCGGCGTCGAGAATTTCTTCAGCCTTGGCCAGGTCCAGGCGGACCTTGCTCTGGGCTTTCCATGGCACCTGCACCAGCCAGTCGAGGTAGGTCCGCACCACGGTAGCTTCAGCCGACATAGGCGACATCTGCTTGAGTTTGTTCAGCTCAGCCTGAGCCTTGGTCAGAGCATCTTTGGGCAGGCCAGCGGCATCGATGCGCTTTTTCAGCTCTTCGACTTCGTTGTGGCCTTCATCGCCATCACCAAGCTCCTTCTGAATGGCCTTCATCTGCTCATTCAGGTAGTACTCGCGCTGGCTGCGCTCCATCTGCTTCTTGACCCGGCCGCGGATGCGTTTTTCCACCTGCAGCAGGTCGATCTCGCCATCCAGCAAGGCCAGCACGTGCTCGACCCGCGCCTGCAGGTCGACGATCTCGAGGATCTCTTGCTTCTGCTCGATCTTCAGCGCCATGTGCGCGGCCATGGTATCGACCAGGCGTCCCGGCTCTTCGATGCTGTTGAGCGAGGACAGTACTTCAGCCGGGACTTTCTTGCCCAACTGCACGTACTGCTCGAACTGCGACAGCAAGCTGCGCACGAACACTTCCGACTCACGCTCTGGGGCGTCGGTTTCATCGATCAGGCTGACGTCGGCACGGACATGCCCATCAACCTCGTTGAAACGCTCGACAGCGCCGCGCTGCTCACCCTCGACCAGGACCTTGACGGTGCCATCGGGCAGTTTCAGCAGCTGCAGGACAGTGGCGATGGTGCCGACGCGGTACAGGGCGTCTTCACCTGGATCATCATCGGCAGGGTTTTTCTGGGCAAGCAGCAGGATCTGCTTTTCGCCCGTCATCGCCGCCTCGAGGGCTTCGATGGATTTTTCGCGCCCCACAAACAGCGGGATAACCATGTGCGGGTAAACGACGACATCGCGCAATGGCAAAAGAGGCAAGTCGAGGGTTGTCTTCATGATTTCGCCTCTACAGCGGCCTTATGGCCGAATCCGGTGGAAATAGTGCTTGGACCTAATGTGGGGGTAGGTCCTTCAAATTACAAGCACTTAAGCGGGAAAAGCAGAAAGGGGCCCTAAGGCCCCTTTCATTTTTCACAACGGCTGCCTGGATCAGGCGTCCGGTGCGGCTTTGGCCTGCGGCTCGTTGTTCTCGTAAATGAGCAACGGCTGCGAGGCACCTTCGATGACGCTCTCGTCAATCACCACCTTGCTGACTTCCTTCTGCGAAGGAATCTCGTACATGGTGTCGAGCAACACGCCTTCGAGAATCGAACGCAGGCCACGGGCGCCGGTTTTGCGCTCCAGAGCCTTGCGCGCGACGGCCTTGAGAGCGTCGCTGCGGAACTCGAGGTCCACGCTTTCCATCTCGAACAGCTTGGCGTACTGCTTGGTGAGAGCGTTCTTCGGCTCGGTGAGAATCTGCATCAGCGCAGCTTCGTCGAGTTCATCGAGGGTAGCCAACACCGGCAGACGGCCAACGAACTCAGGGATCAGACCGAACTTGACCAGATCATCAGGCTCGACTTCACGCAGGGATTCACCAACCTTCTTGCCTTCTTCCTTGCTGCGCACTTCCGCACCAAAACCGATGCCGCCTTTGGTGGAACGGCCCTGGATGACCTTCTCGAGGCCAGAGAATGCGCCACCGCAAATGAACAGGATATTGCGGGTATCAACCTGCAGGAACTCCTGTTGCGGGTGCTTGCGACCACCTTGCGGCGGCACGGAAGCCACGGTGCCTTCAATCAACTTCAACAGCGCTTGCTGCACGCCTTCACCCGAAACGTCACGGGTGATCGACGGGTTGTCCGACTTGCGCGAAATCTTGTCGATTTCGTCGATGTAGACAATGCCCATCTGGGCCTTCTCCACGTCGTAGTCGCACTTTTGCAGCAGCTTCTGAATGATGTTCTCGACGTCCTCGCCAACATAACCGGCTTCGGTCAGGGTGGTGGCGTCGGCGATGGTAAACGGTACGTTCAGCAGGCGTGCCAGGGTTTCGGCGAGCAGCGTCTTGCCCGAGCCAGTAGGCCCGATCAGGAGAATGTTGCTCTTGCCGAGTTCGACTTCGTCGCCCTTCTTGTCACGCTGATTCAGGCGCTTGTAGTGGTTGTATACCGCTACCGCGAGCACCTTCTTCGCGCGCTCCTGACCAATCACGTACTGGTCCAGGATGCCGCTGATTTCTTTCGGCGAAGGCAATTTGTGCGCATTGCTTTCGGCCTGGGCTTCCTGCACCTCCTCTCGGATGATGTCGTTGCACAGGTCGACGCACTCGTCGCAGATAAATACCGAGGGCCCAGCAATCAATTTGCGCACTTCGTGCTGGCTTTTGCCGCAGAAGGAGCAATAAAGCAATTTGCCGCTGTCCTCGCCGTTACGGGTGTCAGTCATTCGATCGATCCAATCCGGTAGGCTTGCAACACAAGATGAAGGCAATTGCGGGCTTTTTCAAGTCCGCAGGCAGGCGCTTTTGACGCCTGCCTGCTCTGGCCCTGAGGATCAGGACGCCAGCTGCCGCTTGTCGTATACCGAGTCGACCAGGCCGTACTCGGCCGCGCGCTGCGCGCTCATGAAGTTGTCACGCTCAGTATCACGCTGGATCGTCTCGAGATCCTGGCCAGTATGGTAGGCCAGCAGCTCGTTGAGACGGGCCTTGATACTGAGGATTTCCTGGGCGTGGATCTGGATGTCGGTGGCCTGACCCTGGAAGCCGCCAAGCGGCTGGTGGATCATGACGCGCGAGTTCGGCAGGCAGTGACGCTTGCCCTTGGCACCCGCGGTCAACAGGAAGGCACCCATGCTGCAGGCTTGGCCGATGCAGATGGTGGAGACATCCGGCTTAATGAACTGCATGGTGTCGTAGATCGACATACCCGCAGTCACTGAACCGCCCGGTGAGTTGATGTAGAGATGGATATCCTTGTCCGGGTTTTCCGCTTCGAGGAACAACATCTGCGCCACTACCAGGTTGGCCATGTAGTCTTCTACAGGACCTACCAGGAAGATCACCCGCTCCTTCAAGAGGCGCGAGTAGATGTCATAGGCGCGTTCGCCGCGAGCGGACTGCTCGACAACCATCGGGACCAGACCGCCTGCGGCCTGGATGTCAGAGCTCTGCTGAATATAAGAATTGCGGGACATGTCCTGCACTCACTCCCAAATAGTCATGGCTTGAATACGCACAAGCCAGCGCGAAGGCTGGCTTGTGGTGGTTTCCTACGAGAGCTGCAGATTACTCAGCTTCGGCAGGAGCCTGTGCTGGTTTTACTGCTTCTTCGTACGAGACCGATTTGTCGGTCACAGTCGCTTTCTGCAGGACAGTATCTACAACTTGCTCTTCCAGCACAACCGAACGCACTTCGTTCAGCTGCTGGTCGTTTTTGTAGTACCAGCTGATGACCTGCTCAGGCTCCTGGTAAGCGGAAGCCATTTCTTCGATCATCTCGCGGACCTTGCCTTCGTCAGGCTTGAGGTCGAACTGCTTGACCACTTCAGCCACGATCAGACCCAGCACGACGCGGCGTTTGGCTTGTTCTTCGAACAGCTCGGCCGGCAGTTGCTCAGGCTTGATGTTGCCACCGAACTGCTGAACAGCCTGTACGCGCAGACGGTTGACTTCGTTTTCCAGCAGCGCTTTTGGCACTTCGATCGGGTTGGCGGCCAGCAGACCGTCCATGACCTGGTTTTTCACCTTGGTCTTGATCGCTTGGCGCAGTTCACGCTCCATGTTCTTGCGAACTTCGGTGCGGAAGCCTTCCAGCGTGGTTTCCTTGATGCCGAACTGGGCGAAGAACTCTTCGTTCAGCTCAGGCAGCTGGGGAGCCGAAACGCTGTTCACGGTGATGGTGAACTCAGCAGCTTTGCCAGCCAGATCGAGGTTTTGGTAGTCCTCTGGGAAGGTCACGTTGACAACGCGCTCTTCGCCAGCTTTGGCGCCTACCAGGCCATCTTCGAAGCCTGGGATCATGCGGCCGGAGCCCAGTACCAGCTGGGTGCCCTTGGCCGAGCCACCGGCGAACTCTTCACCGTCAACTTTGCCGACGAAGTCGATGTTGACCTGATCGTCGATCTGCGCAGCGCGCTCGACAGTTTCAAAGCGGGTGTTCTGCTTGCGCAGGACTTCCAGCATGTTGTCCAGGTCAGCATCAGCCACTTCGGCGCTCAGACGCTCGACGTTGATCGAGTCGAAGCCGGCAACGGTGAACTCTGGGAACACTTCGAAGATGGCAACGAATTCCAGGTCCTTGCCTTTTTCGAAGGACTTTGGCTCAACGGCCGGGGCGCCAGCCGGGTTCAGCTTCTGCTCAACCACAGCTTCGTAGAAGGACGACTGAACCAGGTCACCGAAGGCTTCCTGACGGGCAGCTTCTTCGTAACGCTGGCGGATCACGCTCATTGGCACCTTGCCAGGGCGGAAGCCCGCAACCTTGGCGCGACGGGCAGTCTGCTGCAGACGCTTGTTGACTTCGGTCTCGACGCGCTCGGCCGGGACGGCGATGGTCATGCGGCGCTCGAGAGCGGAAGTGTTTTCAACCGAAACTTGCATGGATATTCCTCGTTGCACAGACGTTAGCCGGCGAAAGCCCGACTCCAGAATCAAGGGCAAGCATTCTAGTGACTCACGCACCAGAAGTCACCCCACTCAAGACGACGGGAAACCTCGCCGATCGATTTCATGGAAAACCCTGCGCAAAATGCGCCAGGCCTCATCTATAAAGGGCTGCACGCAGGCAGCCGCAGCCCTTGACTGAAAAACCTTGTCAAACAAACACGGCGGCAATCAGCCGCGCTCGGGGTCGATCTCGTTGAACGCGCAGTACTCATCCCACACCATGCCCAACGCCTCGGCCACCTCACGGTGCACCTCAAGACGCATGGCGTGCAGTTCTTCAGGGCTCTGAGCGACCAGTTGCAGGGTCAGTTCCCAGGGCTCGATGCCCTGCTCCTGCGCTGCATCATCAAAGGCCCACTGGATCTGCTGAGCCTGCTCGCGCGGGTTCAATTCGCGGATCTCTTCGAGCATCTGCGGATTGGCCTCGGCAAAACGTTGCAGTGCCAGCGCCTGGCGAGCTTCTTTGGCTATCATCGGGTATTTCCTCTGGCGGCAGCTGGCCGCAATTCAACCAGCTGAAATCTATCAGCTTTTACTGAATTGTCACCAGCGCAGCGTGCGCTTGTCACTATCGTGTCAAAGCGCGTCCAGAGGCTGCAGACGCCGAGCACGAGCGGCCCGAGGTGCACCTGCGGGCTAGCCCCCCCCCAATCAGCAGGGGCCGCCCAAGACCTTTGCGGCAATAATGGGCGCGATCAGACGAAACTGATGTTATGACGCTGCGCGCCGTAGACTACACGTGCCGCTGTAATCAGCTGATGTGGGATCTCTACATAGGGCACGTCGGAGTTGGTCAGCGCCACATCGAACAATTGCACCAGCCTGGAATTGCGGCGCACAAGAATCACGTCTGACCAATCCGTATTGGTGACTGCGACGGGGATGAAGTCGGTGCGCTTCATGAAACTGCCCAACGCCTCGAGAACACCCAGATTCTGCTTGGTGCCCATGACGCTGTGACAGCAATCATTGAGCATCATGATGCCATCTTCACCGAGAAACTCCTGATAGCGCATCATATCGCGCAGGACGTATTCGTACTGATGATTGGCATCGACATACACCAGGTCAAACTGATGAATGCCGGTTTGTTGACGGACCTTGTCGATGGCACTGATGGTATCGGCCCGGATCATGCTCACTTCCGGCTTGTCGACGAACTTCGCTGCGCACTCGTCATAGAGCGCATCCCAGGTCGCCGGGTCGTGCATAGAGCCGCCATAGTAGTACTCGTAGGCATCAACCGGTGCGACCCACTCCGGCAGCTCGTCGAATGGGCTGTAGGCATCGTTGGCCGCAGCGCTCCAGCTGTCAATCAGAACCATACGTTCCGGCTCCATGGCCGCATACATCTTCAATGCGTTTTCCCCGCGGAGCACACCCAGCTCCGCCACCAATGGGCGCTTTTCAAGCGACTGGAATACTGCACCCAGCAAACGATAAAAGTTGTCTCGATTGGTATGGCAGACTTTCATGGTTGATCCTTGTATGCACGAGAGTGGCGCGCCAGTAGACCAGCGGCAGACCTCCCACCTAGCAAGAAACCGACCAACAAGAATAAAAAACTAATAGATTCAACAGATTATTCGCGCAAGCCACCCCCCGACAGCCTGCATCATGCGAAGGCGGCGCCAGCCAAATGACGGCCCCCCCCCCCCGAAATGAAGGCAAAAAAAAGGCGCCTGATCATTCGATCGAGGCGCCTTTAATATAAATATGGGGTGGACGATGGGAATCGAACCCACGACAACCGGAATCACAATCCGGCGCTCTACCAACTGAGCTACGCCCACCATAGTGCGGTACTGCGTTGAAACCTTGAAGCATGGTGCGGATGAAGAGACTCGAACTCTTACAGCTTGCGCCGCTGGAACCTAAATCCAGTGTGTCTACCAATTCCACCACATCCGCATGCAACACTTAAATCAAAGGCGCCAGATTGTTCAATCAAGGCGCCTTCGAAAAATATGGGGTGGACGATGGGAATCGAACCCACGACAACCGGAATCACAATCCGGCGCTCTACCAACTGAGCTACGCCCACCATATAGCGGCATTACGTTACTGCATCACTTGCGTGCCTAAGCTGCCTAATGGCGCACCCGGCAGGACTCGAACCTGCGACCATCCGCTTAGAAGGCGGATGCTCTATCCAGCTGAGCTACGGGCACATAAGCAATCTGCCTAACCTCACAGGGGCTGGCAGCAACGCTGCGAACCACCCATTCTGCCCGACTTCGCCAACCAGTGATAGGCTGTGCCCGACAAGTGCGCCGAATGTTATAGACGAGCTGTAAAAGCGTCAACACCTTTCTCTAAAAAATCGAAATTATTGAAGGAGTTAGAGGATTTGCCCGACCACCCGCCTTTGCCCTCGGGCCGTGTCGTGCGAGAATGCGCCATTCTATCTGTTTCTTTCTCGATGGTTAATCACGCGTCTATGACTGCACACCTTATCGATGGCAAGGCGATCGCCGCCAACCTGCGCCAGCAGATCGCTCAACAGGTCGTGGAGCGCCGCCAGCAAGGCCTGCGCACGCCAGGCCTGGCAGTGATCCTGGTCGGCACCGATCCCGCCTCCCAAGTCTATGTATCGCACAAGCGCAAGGACTGCGAAGAGGTCGGCTTTATCTCCCAGGCGTTCGACCTGCCCAGCGAAACCTCCCAGCAAGCGCTGACCGACCTGATCGACCAGCTCAATGAGGACGCCGCAGTCGACGGCATCCTCCTGCAGCTGCCGTTGCCGGCGCACCTCGACGCTTCGCTGCTGCTCGAGCGGATTCGCCCTGACAAGGACGTCGACGGTTTCCATCCGTATAACGTCGGCCGCCTCGCCCAGCGCATCCCGCTGCTGCGCCCATGCACCCCGAAAGGCATCATGGCGCTGCTTGAAAGCACCGGCCAGGACCTGTACGGGATGGACGCTGTGGTCGTCGGCGCCTCGAATATCGTTGGCCGGCCGATGGCGATGGAGCTGCTGCTGGCCGGCTGCACCGTGACCGTCACTCACCGCTTCACCAAGGATCTGGCCGAACACGTCGGCCGCGCCGATCTGGTCGTGGTTGCGGCGGGCAAGCCGGGCCTGGTCAAGGGTGAGTGGATCAAGCCGGGCGCGATCGTCATCGACGTCGGCATCAACCGCCAGGAAGACGGCAAACTGGTCGGCGATGTGGTCTACGAGACTGCCCTGCCCCGTGCCGGCTGGATTACGCCGGTACCAGGCGGCGTTGGGCCGATGACTCGCGCCTGCCTGCTGGAAAACACCTTGTATGCGGCGCAAGAGCTGCATAAATAAGGTCAACGCCAACGGTGGCCACGGCTGTTACAGCGTGAAAAACGGCACTCATGTGCCGTTTTTTTGAGCCCAGTTCATCAGATGCGCTTGAGCACTCCACCAGGCCACTGCTCTGGCTGCACGTAGCCGTGCGCCCACACCAGCACATCCTCCGCCGGCATGGGCCGTGCAATCGCATACCCCTGAGCCAGATCACAGCCCAGCGCCATCAATACCAGGCCATGCTCGTGAGTCTCAAGACCCTCGGCGATGACCTCGCGGCCAAAGGCCCGAGCCAAGCCGATCACCGCCCGGGTCAGAGCCAGGTCATCCTGATCATGCAAAATGTCCCGGACGAACGACTTGTCGATCTTGATCGTCTGCGCCTGCAATCGCTTCAGGTAGCTGAGCGAGGAATAGCCGGTACCGAAGTCGTCCAGCGAGAAACGCACCCCAAGGCCCTGACAAGCCGCCAGGCATTGGCTTACGTGCTGGATATTCTCGATGGCGACCGACTCGACGATCTCCAGGTCCAGCAGCGCCGGATCGACCGAGGCATGGCGCGCCAGCAATTGCTCCAGACGCTCGGCAAAATCAGCGCGCTGCAAATGACGCGCGGCGATGTTGACGCTGACCGACCATTGATGACTTTGCGTGTGCCAGCTCTGCAATTGCTTCAAGGCCTGCTCGATCACCCATTCGCCCAGTTCGACGATCAGGTCGGTCTGCTCGACCAATGGCAGAAAATCCCCAGGCATCACCATTCCGTTGAGCGGGTGCTGCCAGCGCAGCAGCCCTTCAAAGCCCAGCACTTCACCGCTGCGCATATTCACCTTGGGCTGGTAATGCAGGCACAGCTCACCGTCATGCAGGGCCTGGCGAACCCGCGCCACAGTCTGGTGAGTGGCCTTGAGTTCAAGCTCCTGCGTCACGTCGAACAGGTGGTAACGGTTACGCCCGCGCTGCTTGGCGACATACATGGCCTGATCGGCGTGGCGCACCAGGGTGTCGGCATCCTCGTCATCCTGCGGAAACAGGGTAACGCCGATGCTCGCACTGACGATCACGGTCTGCTCGCGTAACGGGTACGGTGCCGCCAGGGCATCGAGGATGCGCTGCAGGCCTGCATGCAGCTGGTCACTGTCCTTTACATGGCGCAGGATCAGCACAAACTCATCCCCTGACAGCCGCGCCACCGAGTCCCCTGCGCGCAAGATGTTTTGCAGACGGCTCGCCACTTCTACCAGCAACCGGTCACCCGCGGCATGCCCGTAGCCGTCATTGACCGCCTTGAACCGGTCCAGATCAAGCATGCACACGGCCAACGGAATGTTCTCTCTGCGAGAAAAGGCCAGGGCCTGATTGAGCAGATCGGACAGGTAGGCGCGATTGGGCAGCCCGGTCAACACATCGTGTCCGACCCGCCACTGCAGGGTGTGCAGCAGTTGGCGCTTTTCGGTCACGTCGAAGCGAATCGAAACGTACTTGCGAACCCTGCCCGACGCCGGATCAACCAATGGCACCATGGTGCTGTCGACCCAGTACAACGAACCGTCCTTGGCACGGTTGCAGATCTCGCCTTTCCAGACCTGCCCGGCCACCAGCGCGCGCCACATATCGAGGAAGAACTCAGGCTCGTGCAGGCCCGAATTGAGGATCCGGTGGTTGGCGCCGAGCAGTTCCTCCCGGCTGTAGCCGGAGATGCTGCAAAACTGCTGGTTGACGTAGGTGATACGCCCGCTCAGGTCGGCTTCGGAAAAAATCGCGGCCGCGTCCACGGCCGCGCGGTAGTTATCGTCCATATGCCATCCTGGCCCAGCGCTTGAACCGCTCCATCCATACAGATTAGACGGCCGCTCAAGCAAAAGCGGCGGATTCTACGTGTCCATGCCGAGAATGGAAATGAGGCCAAAGCATCAGCGTACTGGCTAGCGCCGTTTGGGTCCAAGCGGCATCTGCCATGCCTTACACAGCAAATTGCTCTGGCGCGAGCTTTTGCATAGGTAATTTCCCGCGCCAGAGCGGCTAAATGCAATAGCTCGCAACTGGTCAGACCGGTCAGGCCAAATTCACTTGCAATGTAGGAAATTTCGCGGTTTTATGATCGGGCACTGAACAAACCGGTAAGACCACAATAATTAAGTCCTGCGCTCTTTGGCCCGCTGCTCCATCGAAGCAAGGACACCGATCTGAGACTCCTCCCATGCTTAAGTGGTGCTCGCGTTCGATTTTCCTTCAGGTGGTGCTAGGGCTGGCCCTTGGTATCGTTTGCGGCCTCAGCTTCCCTGAGGTCTCCCTCCAGTTGAAACCCCTCGGCGACGGCTTTATCAAGCTGATCAAGATGCTCATCGGCCTGATCGTGTTCTGCGTGGTGGTCAGTGGCATTTCCGGTGCCGGCGACCTGAAAAAGGTCGGGCGCATCGGCCTCAAGTCGGTCATCTACTTCGAGGTACTGACAACTATTGCCCTGGTCATCGGCCTGGTGTTCGCCTTCAGTACCGGCATCGGTAGCGGCGCCAACATCCATCTGGATCAACTGTCTGTTGCCGACGCCAATGGCCTCGCCGATCGTGGCCAGCAGGTCCACAGTACCGCCACCTTCCTCATGGGCCTGATCCCGACCTCGGTCATCGGCGCCTTCGCCGACAACAACATCCTGCAGGTGCTGCTGTTCTCGGTGCTGTTCGGCAGTGCCCTGAACCTGGTTGGTGAAGCCGCGTCCGGCATCTCGCGACTGATCAACGAACTCAGCCACGTGATCTTCCGCATCATGGGCATGATCGTGCGCCTGGCGCCGATTGGCGTATTCGGCGCAATCGCCTTTACTACCAGCAAATATGGCCTGGAGTCACTGCACCACCTGGGCGGCCTGGTCGCGCTGTTCTACCTGACCTGCGCCGGCTTCGTGCTGGTCGTGCTCGGCACCGTGATGCGCCTGTCGGGCCTGCGCCTGCTGCCACTGATCAAGTACCTGCGTGAAGAGCTGACCATCGTCATGGGCACCGCTTCGTCCGACGCTGTACTGCCGCAGATCATGCGCAAGCTCGAGCACCTCGGTATCGGCAGCTCGACGGTAGGCCTGGTGATCCCTACCGGCTACTCGTTCAACCTCGACGGTTTCTCGATCTACCTGACCCTGGCCATCGTGTTCATCGCCAATGCCACCGGCACGCCGCTGGCCATGACTGACCTGATGACCATCTTGCTGGTATCGCTGGTCACCTCCAAAGGCGCCCACGGCATCCCCGGATCGGCACTTGTGATCCTCGCAGCCACGCTGACCGCTGTGCCGGCGATCCCGGTGGTTGGCCTGGTGCTGGTGCTGGCAGTGGACTGGTTCATGGGCATCGGTCGCGCCCTGACCAACCTGATCGGCAACTGCGTCGCCACCGTGGCCATCGCCCGCTGGGAAAAAGACATCGACCTGGAGCGCGCCAATAACGTGCTCAGCGGCAAACCGGGCTTTGCCCACCAGCCGCGCAAACAACCCATCGCCCATCAACAGGAGTTCTGATTGATACAGGCCGGCAGCGATGCCGGCCTGCTTCAGGAGCGTTATGCAACTTTTATCAGGAAACGACCAATGATCAGTTCATCGACCGTGGTCACATCAGTAGTGGAAAAATTGCGTCAGGCGCTGGCCCGCGGCCAGTGGCGCAGCGGCGAGATGCTGCCCGGCCAGCGCGAGCTGGCCGAACAGATGGGCATCAGCCGGCCGAGCCTGCGCGAAGCGGTAACCGTCCTCGAAACCCTCGGCCTGGTGCGCTCGCTACCGGGCAAAGGGGTGCTGGTTCTGGACGCTGACGCCGCCGCAGCGCAAGAGCCGGTCGGCGACGCCGTCGGCGCTGCCAGTCTGGCCGACGTGCTCGAACTGCGTTACACCCTTGAGCCGTTTATCGTCGGCCTGGTCGCGCAGTCGGCCAACAGCCAGGACATAGGCCAACTACGCCTGACCCTGATGGACATGCGCGAGGCGCTTGACGCCAGCGACAGCGAAGCCGGCGTCAACGCCTACATCGCCTTCCACCAGGAGCTGTTTGCCCTGACCACCAACCCGATTTTCCAGAGCGTGGTGCAACAGACCGGCAATGCCCTCAAGCAAAGCGCCGACATGCTGCGCAATTCGCCCGAGCACCTGACTGCGCGCCTGCGTGAGAACGAAGCGGTAGTGCGTGCCATCCGTGACAAGAACAGCGCCCAGGCCAGTGCCCAGATGCGTCGGCACATCCTTCAGGAAGGCCAGCGCATGGGTATCGAACTGAATATCCCGGACGAACACCCCGGCCCATGACTCCAGGAGAGCGACCATGACCGCTTGCGCCCACGCCGCCAAGCCCCTGCCTGCCCTGCTCGGTGCCGGCGAGACCCGCCTCTCTGCCGAGCAAATCTACCCACGCTTGTTCGACGCCATCCTCGAACAGCGCCTGCCACCTGGCAGTGCACTGCCGGAACAGGCCCTGGGCGACGCCTTTGGCGTCAGCCGCACGGTGATCCGGCGGGTGCTTGGGCGCTTGTCCGATCAGCAAGTGGTGGTGCAGCGTCCAAGCCACACCGCGCACCTGGCCGCACCCGACCCGCAACAGGCGCGGCAAGTGCTCAGCGCCCGCCGCCTGGCCGAAACCACCCTGATCACCCTGGCGACCCAACGGGCCCGTCCCAATCAGATCCGGCAACTACGGCAACTGGTCGAGCGCGAGCGCCAGCACCATGAACAGGGCGAGCGCTGCACGGCGATCCGCCTCGGCGGCGAGTTCCACCTGAAGCTTGCGCAGATGGCTGCCAACGCACCCTTGGCGCGCTTTCTCAATGGCCTGGTGCCGATGACTTCGTTGATCATCGCCCGCTATGAGTCACCCTGCTGCGACCACTGCGCCTGGGAAGAGCACGCCGCGATCATCGATGCCGTCGAAAGTGGCGACAGCAGCGCGGCGCTGACCTTGATGCACGAGCATCTGGACCGGCTCGAAGCCAAGCTCGATCTCGGCCAGGACCACAGCCTTTAGCAAAAACCGCCGCGGGGCCGCTGCCTACCTATAATCAGCTGATCCCATCAGCCTCTTCACAAGGAGGCGCCGGCATGAATGCGCGTGGTGGCTTGCTCTTGCTCTGCCTGGTGCTGGCGGTAAACGGCTGCGCCGGCAAGCGGCCCACTGCGCCGCCCCCGGTCTTTCTGAGTGTCGGTGCCTGGCAGCAGGTCGATCGCGAACTGATCAACGCCTCGTTGGCTGCCACCGGCTCGGCCAACGACTATGCGCGGCGCTCGATGCGGGTGTGGAAGGACGAGGTGCAGAAACGCACCGAAAGCGACTTCATCCCGTGGTTCACCGGCTACTGGACACAACAGTGGCTGACCCTAAAAGTCGCCTGGTACAAGATGAACAGCGGCAACGGTGCCGAGCCACCCGAAAAGCGCCTGGCGCTGTATCTGCAGGAGCAGTATCACCGGCGCGTACTCGAGCCGGTGGCACGGGAGATCAACCCCGAAGCCATCCGTGACCGCGCCAGCGAGTTGTACCTGCAACTGTTTGCCCAGCAACTGACGGCCATCATCCAGCGCTACAACGCCCCGCCCGACCAGCTCAGCCAACGCCTCACGCGGGTCAAGGCAATCGCACTGGGCCCACCCGCTGCTCGGGATGCCAGCCTCTATCAACTGCTCAGAGCCAAACCCCTGGCACAGCAACCAGCCTGGCTTGCGCTGCACCTGCACCTCAATCAACAGGCAGCCAAACTCGCCAGCCAGACTCAGCTCGGCCTGTCGTCTGTGGCCACTCGCGCCAGTGAAAAGCTCAGCGCCACCCTCGCCCCACGCGGTATTGCCAGTGCGGTCGCGGCGGCGGTGGGCAAGGCCGCCGGGGCGTTGATCTCGGTAGCCGCCACCGGCATCGCGATGATCAGCCATGACCAAGAACAACCGCAGATGGTCGAGCAACTGCGGGTGATCCTCAACGTTGCCCTCAACCAGGAGTGGCGCGAGCTGATGGACAACCGCCAGAGTGGGGCGATGTCTGGGGTGTATTACCTGTCGGGGCAGATCGAGGATGGCCTGCTGCTCAAGCAGTAGCCATGGCCGAGGTGGGCAGGCCGAACAGGCGATCAAAGGCCCAGTTGTAGGCAAAGGTGTAGCACGGCACCAAGATAATGAACGCGAGATCTACCACCAGTGCTTCGAGCAGGGTCATGTCCAGCCACCAGGCAATCAGCGGGATCAGGTACACCACCAGGGTCAGCTGAAAACCAATGGCATGCGCCAGCCGCCGCGCCACGCTGCGCCCGCGCTTGCTCTGGCGCGCCTCCCAGTACTCGAACAGGCTGTTGTAGATCAGGTTCCAGAGCATCGCGATCGTGGTGATCATCACCGCCAGCGGCCCGGTATGTGACGCCTGGGTGTCGGACAGATACGCCAGCCCGAGTGTCGACATGCACAGGCCGATCAGCTCATAGAAAGTCACGTAGACCAGTTTGCGTTTGACACCTTGCACAGCGTTTACCTCAAGTGTTGCGTTCACCGAAGGCGCACAGGATGCTTCAGCAGACTTGACAGGAAAAGTCAGCTGCTATCAGCTTTGCTGACAGGAGCCTACCCAATCATGAATTTTTCCAGCGATACGATTCAGTTGTTTCTTGCCGTCCTCGACCACGGCTCGTTCTCGGCCGCCGCCCGCGCCTTGCGCCGGGTGCCATCGGCGGTGAGCATGGCAATCGGCAATCTCGAAGCTGAGCTTGGCTACCCGCTGTTTCAGCGAGGCCCGCGTGAGGCCCGCCCTACCCCGCAAGCACTCGCACTCGAGCCTCATGCACGGCTGATCGGCGACCAGCTGGGCCGCTTGCAGGTGCATGCGCTGGAGCTGTCCAGAGGGCTGGAAAGCAGCCTGGCCATTGCGGTAGTGCCGGACATCGACCACCAACCCCTGCTGCAAGCCATTGCGACCTTGAGCGCACGCTACCCGCTGCTCGACGTTGAGCTGATCAGCGCGCCGCAGGATGAGGCCCTGCACTTGCTCGACAGTGCACGGGTGAGCCTGTGCCTGGCGTTTGCCGAGCTCAAGGTCGACTCGCGTCGCAGCTTTCACAACATCGGCAAGGAGTCTCTACTGGCAACCCTGGCACCGCATCATCCGGCCCTGAACGGCAAGCGCATCCGCTACCTCGAAGACCTGGTCAATGTGCGCCAGATTCTGGTCTGCAGCAGCGAGCTGCCACTGGCTGATCCACGCACGCTGATCGGCGCCGCACACTGGCGCAGCAACAGCCTCGATCTGGCCCTGCAGATGGTCGAAGCAGGCTTGGGCTGGGGTGACTTCCCGGCCTCCCGAGTCAGCCCCCTGGTCGCCGCCGGGCGCTTGCTGCAGCTGGATTTCGGCAATACCCAGAACGCCCTGGAGCTGCCCGTGCATGCTTATTGGAGCAAACAGCAGCCGCTGGCGCAGGGCGCGCGAATGCTGGTCGAGTTGTTGACCGAGCATTAGCCGCAAGGCAAACCAGCCCACGCTCACCGTCCGTCGCCATGCACTAAATAAAGCCGCACTGCCCTATCAGCTTTATCCAGCTTGAGCCGATAGAAATCAAGTAAGCCGTCATCGCGTCACAAGCGCCCGGCGTCCTCTCAACATGGCTCAAGGTCTCGAAACATGAACCTGAAGTTCCGCCACAAGATTCTCCTCAGTGCCTGCGGTGTCGTGGTGCTGGCATTTGCCCTGTTCACCCTCTACAACGACTACCTGCAGCGCAGTACGATCCGCCAGAACCTGGAATCGTCGGTGCAGCAGGCCGGCGCCTTGACTGCCAGCAGCGTGCAAAACTGGATGAGTGGACGCATCCTAGTGCTGGAAAACCTCGCTGAAGACATTGCCGAACAAGGTGCTGGCAGTAACCTGGCCGGACTGATCGGCCAGCCTTCGTACACCCGCAACTTCCTCTTCACCTACCTGGGCCAGACCAATGGCGTATTCACCCAGCGCCCTGACGAGAAGATGCCTGACACCTACGACCCGCGTCAGCGCCCCTGGTACAGCGCCGCTGTCAGCGCCGGCCAGACTCTGCTGACGCCGCCCTACCAGAGCGCCGTCGGCGGCCTGGTGGTGACCATTGCCACCCCGGTCAAAGCCAAGGCCGACGGCCAACTGCTCGGTGTGATCGGCGGCGACCTGTCGCTCGACACCCTGGTCGAGATCATCAATTCGGTCGACTTCGGCGGCATCGGCCATGCGTTTCTGGCCGACCGCGACGGCCAAGTGATCGTCAGCCCGGACAAGACCCAGGTGATGAAAAACCTCAAGGACATCTATCCAGCCGCCAACCTGCGCGTCGAGCCAGGCATGCAGGACGTGGTGCTCGATGGCCAGGAGCGGCTGATCTCGTTCGCCCCGATCAACGGCCTGCCTTCGGCCAAGTGGTATATCGGCCTGTCCATCGACAAGGACAAGGCCTATGCGGCGCTGAGCCAGTTCCGCACCTCGGCGATCATTGCCATGCTGGTTGCCGTAGCGGCCATCGCCGGTCTGCTCGGTTTGCTGATCCCGGTATTGATGCGCCCGCTGACCACCATGGGCCGCGCCATGCGCGACATCGCTGAAGGCGAAGGCGACCTGACCCGCCGCCTCACCGTGCAGAACCAGGACGAGTTCGGCGAACTGGCGACCTCGTTCAACCGCTTCGTCGAGCGTATCCATGCCTCGATCAGCGAGGTGTCCTCGGCCACCCGCCTGGTCCATGACCTCTCGGAAAAAGTCGTCAGCGCCTCCAATGCCTCGATCAGCGGCTCGGAAGAGCAAAGCATGCGCACCAACAGCGTCGCGGCGGCGATCAATCAGCTCGGTGCCGCGACCCAGGAAATCGCCCGCAACGCCGCCGACGCCTCGCAACATGCCAGCGGCGCCAGCGACCAGGCCCATGACGGCCGCCAGGTGGTCGACGATGCCATCACGGCGATGACCGCACTGTCGCTGAAGATCAGCGAGTCGTGCGAGCAGATCGAAATCCTCAACACCAGCACTGACGACATCGGCAAGATCCTTGATGTGATCAAAGGGATTTCCCAGCAGACCAACCTGCTTGCACTCAACGCTGCCATCGAAGCTGCCCGCGCCGGTGAAGCCGGCCGTGGCTTTGCCGTGGTTGCCGACGAGGTGCGCAATCTTGCCCACCGTACGCAGGAGTCGGCAGAAGAGATTCACCGCATGATCACCAGCCTGCAGGTCGGTTCGCGTGAGGCGGTGCACACCATGAACGCCAGCCAGGTCTCGAGTGAGCAGACCGTGCAGGTCGCCAACAAAGCCGGTGAGCGGCTGGCCAGCGTCACGCAGCGGATCGGTGAAATCGACGGCATGAACCAGTCGGTGGCCACCGCCACCGAAGAGCAGACCGCCGTGGTCGAGAGCCTCAATCTGGACATCACCCAGATCAACACCCTCAACCAGCAAGGCGTGCAGAACCTCAACGAGACCCTGCAGCACTGCGATGCGCTGAGCCAGCAGGCTGGGCGTCTGAAGCAGCTGGTCGGCAGTTTCCGTATCTGATCCAGCCCCGCGTAAAAAAGCCCCGCGCCAGCTACGGCGCGGGACTCGCCCGCAACACCCTCCCGCACCCGGTTATAACCTAATAACCAACAAATCTATTTGGCTATATCAACTACCTATATGCTTGCGCTCATCCGATCACGGGCAAGTTGGGCAGTCGAGTAACGTATGGATGTAGGTTCTTTCGGTTTCACCATTGCAGGGCTAATCGTAGGTTTCATCGTTGGCATGACTGGCGTTGGCGGCGGGTCGTTGATGACGCCGATCCTGCTCTGGTTTGGCGTCAACCCTGCAACTGCCGTGGGCACCGACCTGCTCTATGCTGCTATCACCAAGGCCAGTGGCGTCTGGGTGCACGGGCGCAACAAGAACATCGACTGGAAGATCACCGGCTGGCTCAGCCTGGGCAGTGTGCCTGCGGCAGCAGTTACCCTGTGGTTCCTCAGCACGCTGCATGCCGACACCTCGGCGCTGAATGCGGTGATCAAGCAAGGCCTGGCTGTGGTGCTGATCCTGACCGCGCTGGCGCTGCTGTTCAAATCGCGCCTGCAGGCCTTTGCCAGCCGCCATGCCGGCGACCACTATCACCTCAGCGATCGCACCCTCAACGGCCTGACCGTGTTCACCGGGGTGATCCTCGGCGTGATGGTGACCCTGACCTCGATCGGCGCCGGTGCCCTGGGTACGGTAGCGTTGTTCCTGCTGTACCCGTTCCTGGTTACCCGCCGCCTGGTCGGCACCGAGATCGCTCACGCCGTGCCGCTGACGCTGGTCGCGGGCCTTGGCCATGCCGGCATGGGCAACATGGACTGGTCGCTGCTCGGTTATCTGTTGCTGGGCTCGCTGCCGGGCATCTACCTGGGCAGCCACCTCAGCGGGCGCATCTCCGACAACGTCCTGCGCCCATGCCTGGCGGCGATGCTGCTGCTGATCGGTTACAAGCTGGCGTTCTGACCTTCTCCCGGGGCTGCAGCGCAGCCCCTGCCGTTACTTGCCGGCGCGCCACAGCACCGGCCAGTATTCCGAAGAAACCTGCGCACAGCGGTCCATCTTGGCCAGGCTGAGCAAGCGCATGCGCTCACCGTCGTAGCGCCAGATCTCGTTGACACCGCAGTCGCCAATTCCGCGGCCTTTGTCGAAGCCATACAGCTCGCCGCTGTTCGAATCGAACGCGACATAACCGGTCAAGCGGCTGTCGACCACCTCACTTGCCGGCGCCTCGAACGGTAGCTCGCTGATCATGTAAGGCGCTGCGCGGCCAACCCGGTACAGCGTGTACGAGCAATTGTAGGCGCCGCATTCCGAACTGATCAGGGCCAGCGCGTAATGGTTGTCGAGTGGCTGTAGTTCGAGGCTGCGCACACCCTCTTGATCAAATACATCGCCGTCGGCCTTGGCTTTGGCCATGACCGCGCTACGCATCTGCGTAGCCTGCTCAGGGTCCAGCGCGGGCGCTGCGTTGAACAGCGGCAGCTTGGCCATAGTGAGTGCTGGTGGCACGCTGGCATCTGCGGCAGCGCCGGGGCGCACCAATGCGCTGGCATGGCCGATACGGCCTTGCACCGAATCGATCAGCAGCAGCGCCGCACTGATGCCCAGCAGCGATGCCTGCAACTCGCCGTCGCTGCTGGCCGCTGTCAGGCGCTCGCCGTTGCGCAACTGGCGCACGAGCGCGGCGCCGGCCTCACCGTCCAACTGCAGGACGGTTTGATATTCGTCGCGCTCCTTGTGCCAGCTGGCCGTCAACGGCTGGCCGTCGAGCAGCGGTAGCGAGTCCCAGGCCGCGCCGCCGACCACGCGCAGGCTCAGCGCACCGTTCAGACCAGCCTCGCGGTGCACCACCAGCCACAGCGAGTTGGCATCTTCCTGCGCTGCGGCGACGGCGGTACAGGCGCGGGTGTTGTCGCAGCCAACGATCCAGTCCTTGATCTGCCGATATACCGGTACCGGCTCCGGGCCAGCCGCTACGGCCAGGCTCGGCAGCAACGCGAGGCCGAGCAGGGCTGCCCGGCATGGGAGGGTTACGTGCATCATGCTGATTCCTGTGCAGTCCTTGAGGTGCCCTGAACGGGCCTGGCGATCATTGCAGATGCGCCGCCAAGTGCAACCGGGCGTTGCCAGGATTTGCGTCAGGTCACAGCAAACGCACTCGCCACTGCCCGTTGAAGCTCAACTGAAGTTTTGCCAGGGGCAGTACATCGATGCGCTGCAGAGCAGCCAGCGGGCAGTCGAGCAGTTGCCCAAGCACAGCCCTGATCACCTGAGGATGAGTCACTGCCAAGGTCGAGCCAGGGCTATTGAATGCCGCAAGCCAAGCGGCCACTCGTTCGCTCAGCTGAGCCAGGGATTCGCCGCCGTGGGGGGCACTGTAGGGATCGCTCAGCCACTGCGCCAGCGTATCCGGCTGCTCGCGCTGCAACTGTTTCAGCGTCAATCCCTGCCAGCGACCCGGATCAGCGTCGGCCAAGGCTGGCTCAATCATCACCTGATCGCCCAGCACACCGGCGGTGTCGAGGGTGCGGCGCTCGGGCGCTGACAATACCTGCGTGTAATCAGCCATCAGCTCAGCGGCAGAGGGCAGCGCCAGCAGCGCATCATCAGGGCAGGCCATACGGCCGAGCCGCTGGGCATCGGTCAGTCCATGGCAGATCAAGGTCAAGCGAACAGCTTTCACCGGTGTCCTCCAACGCAGGCTTCAGGCGCGCTGATACTACGCTGCCACCGCCACCTTGCGGTAGGATGCTGTCTAGATGCCATACCCTTCTACCCGAGCCGCCCATGCCCCACACCCCCAGCCCGCTTCTGCTCGCACTGCGCGCAGGTACCCAAGCCTGTCATCAGCGTCTGGAAGCCCGCTTGCCGTTTTTCCGTGATGACTTCGACCTGCCTGCCTATCGACGGCTGATGCAGGCTTACTATGGCTTCCATGCCCCGCTACAAGCGCTACTGGCAGATCATCAAGACAGCGAGCGGGCCAAGACCGCAGTGCTCGAACATGACCTTCTGGCGTTGGGCCTGAGCCGCGCAGAGGTTGCCGCCCTGCCCCGCTGTCAGGCGCTGCCGGCAACTGCCGATGAAGCCAGCGTGCTCGGCGTAATGTATGTGATCGAAGGCTCGACCCTGGGCGGTCAGGTGCTCAAGCGGGCGATGGCCGAGCGCCTGGGGATCGACAGCGACCACGGCGCGCGCTTTCTCGACGTGTACGGGCCACTGACCGGTGCGCACTGGCGCAGTTTCCTGCAGCGCCTCGACCAGCCTGCCGCCAGTCACCCGCAGACGGTGGCCGCCGCCATCGCTACGTTTGAGTGCTTCGAGCACTGGCTGCAGGACTGCGGCGTGCTGGCCTGATCAACCGAACAGGTGCAGCACACCCCACACCGGTATTGCCGCCACCAGCGCTACGGCGAACCTGGGCCAGTACGGCAGCAGCATCACCAGCACTACCGCCGCCAGCGAGATCACCCCAAACCAGGCCACCGCGCCCATCGCCCAGCCCCAGGCCTGAGCGCACAGCAGCAAGCTCAACAGCAGCCCCAGCCAGCCCAGCGCGCGCAGGCTCAGGCGCAGCGCTGGCGACGGTGACCGTTGCCACACCTGTTTGTAATGGCGCTCCAGCCCCTGACACAAACCGAGCATGCCGGCATAGGCAAACAGCAGGCTACCCGTCACCAGACTGATCATGCCTTGGCCTCCATTGTGCGCGCCGCGCGCGGCTTGACCACCACCGGTTTGGGGCACGCCGCACGCCATGCCGCCAAGGCCAGGCCAATACCCAACACCAGGCCCGTGACCTCGACACCCAGGCGCAGGTGGTCGACGCCGCCGGCAAAGATACCCAGCACACCCAGACCACCGCACAGCACGGCGCAAAGTGCCAACTGCTCGACCCATGCCTGTTTGGCAGGGCGTACGCCGGCATGCAGCAACGCCAGCAGCCACAGGCCAAAGAACGCCCGCACTTCCCAAGCCTCACGTTGCGCCAGCTCCGCTGGCAACAGTCGGCTGGCCCACAGTAAGCCGACACAGGCGACCATCAGGCCGCTGATAAAGCCAACGTTGCACACTTCAGCCACGCGATACCAACGTCGCGCCGCCGCATCGGCACGGCTGTCGGCAGGGGCATATTTGCGCCCACGCTTGACGCAAAACAGCACCAGCCCGCTGGCGATCATTGCGCAGCTGATCAAGCCGCAGATGAAGTACAGCCAGCGCATCGGGTAACCACCAAACTGCGCAAAATGCAGCCCGGCCATGACCCGCTGAGTCAGCGGCGCCGGGCGCAGCTCAGGGACGTCGCTGAGCAGCCTGCCGCTGACACCGTCGAACACCATTGCATTGCCTTTGGTCAGCGCGATGCGGTTACCCAGCACCGGCCGCACTTCGATCAGCGCCGCGGCGGTGTTCGGGTTACGAATGCCAATGCTGCCAATTGGCCCGAGACGGGCTTCGGCCTGGGCCAGCAGCGGCGCCAGTTCGACCAGATCGGCGGGCGTCTTGGCCAGCCGTCGCGGTTGTTCCACACGGGCATTGCCCTGGGCCTGGAAGTACGCCCGGCTGTCGCCCTCGAACACCGCGTCCACGCCTGCGGGGATGTAGATCATCATGAAAATCACCAGGCCGGTGTAGGTGATCATCAAGTGAAACGGCAGCAGCAACACCGCGCTGGCGTTGTGAAAGTCCAACCACGAGCGCTGGCCTTTGTCGGGGCGGAAGGTAAAGAACTCCTTGAAGATCTTCTTGTGAATGACGATGCCGCTGATCAACCCCGCAAGCATCACCAGCGCCAGCGCGCCGACCACGAAGATGCCCCAGTTGCGCGGCAGGTCGAGGGTGAAGTGGAAGCGGAAGAAGAAGTTGCCGCCGACGCTGTCACGTACGGCAAGCGGCTCGCCGCTGTTCGGGTCGAGCGGCACCACCACGCCGTGGCGGCGATCGCCGGTGGAGACGCTCAAGCCCGGCGAGCGTTCGGTCGGCAAGCTGATACCCCAGTTGCCGGCGTTGGCTTGGTGCTGTTGCAGGTAACTGATCGCGCGCTTGGCGGCATCGGCCTGGGACACTGTACTTGCCGGGATTTCTGGCTGCATCCAGTGGCTGAGCTCTTTGTCGAACACCGCCAGGGTGCCGGTGACAAAGATCGCGAACAGCAGCCAGCCAAAGATCAGCCCGGCCCAGGTGTGCAGCCAGGCCATCGATTGAGTGAAGGTGTTTTTCATGCCAGCCACCGCAGCGCCTGCGGCCAGAAGCCAATCAACGCCAACGGCACCGCCAGCGCCAGTGGCGCCCAGGCGCGCAGCGCGTCACGGCTGGCGAAGGCCCAGAGAATCGCCAGGGTATAGAAGACGAACGCCGGCAGCGTGGCGACGATCACTGCGTCCGCCGGCGACAGCGGCAGGATCCGCGCCAGGCAGGCGGTGCTGGCATAACTGAAGGCGTAGCCACCCAACAGGGCTGCGCCGCTGCGCGACAGGATGCGCAGCCAGGTTGGGGTTTCGCTCATCAGAAGGTCCTTGTGCCGATCGATCAGAACGAAATATTCAACGAGGCAAACACGGCGCGCCCAGGCTGGTTATAGGTGTTGGCGCCGGAACTGCTGGCGTTGCCGCCGCGCAGGATCTGCTTGTCGAAGACGTTGTTCACGCCCACGCGCACATCGTAGTTCTGGTTGAATTTGTAGCCGGTGCTGATATCCACCAGGCCGTAGGCTTCCACATCCTGCTGTGCTTCCAGGTCGTAGTCCTGCTGGGTGCGGTAGTTGTAGCTTGGCGATTTCTGCTTGCCGAAGTAGGTGCCGGCGAGCTGGAACGACAGCTTGTCGGTGGCGCGCCAGTCGAGGGTGGTATTGACCGTGTACTCGGGGATCACCGACAGCGGCTCGCCGGTTTCACGGTTGTCGTTGTCGAGCATCCAGGTCAGGTTGGTGTTCCAATCGAGCGTCGGGCTCAGCTCGATGAAGAAGTTGCCCTCGATGCCTTCGACCCGCGCTTCGCCGGCGTTTTCCCACTGGGTAACGCGACGGCCACTGTTGATCGCATAGATCACGTCGGTGCCACCGATGATCTTGTTCTGGTAGTCGTTACGGAAGTACGTCGCACTGGTGCGCCAGGTGCCGCGGTCGTACTGCAGGCCGATTTCCTTGTTGACGCTGATTTCCGGCTTGAGGTCGCTGTTGCCCTGCAGGTAGCAGCCACCGGAGTTGGTCTGGCCGACGCTGCAACCGTTGCCGCGGCTGTACAGCAGGTAGTTGGAGTTGTACTGGTACAGGTTCGGCGTTTTGTAGGCACGGGCAATGCCGCCCTTGACGGTCAGCGCCTCGGTCAGCTTGTGCGACAGGTTCAGGCTTGGGCTGAGGTTGTCACCGAAGGCTTCGTGGTGATCCAGGCGCAGCCCGGGGGTGACGGTGGTGTCGCCGATGATGACGTTGTCTTCGACGAACAGCGCGTAGCTCTTGGCAGTCATCTTCGAGTTGCTGCGATCAAAGCCACTGATCGCATCGCCGCCGCTGCCGCTCGGGTCGAAGCTCTGCGGGCGGAACGAGCCCTGGTCGTTGAGACTCTCGTACAGGTATTCGCCGCCCAGGGTCAGCACGTGTTCGGTGCTGCCCATGGCGAACGGCAGGTTGACCTCACTGGTCAGGCGCGTGTTGCGCAGCCGCGACATAGCCGCACCACTGTCGTTGATCGCGCCTTCCGGGCCACCGGCGAGGCCTTCGTTGAGGCGCCAATTGCGCACGTACTCGTAGGCCAGCACGGTCTTGCTGGTGCCCCAGCTGAAGTCGCCCAGGTGGGTCAGGTCGTAGGTGCTGCGCTGCATGATGTTGGTCTCCTTGCCGTACAGGCTGGAGATCAGATCAACGTTGCCGCCGCCGTTGCTGTTCATGGTGTCGCCGGCGTAGATGTTGCCTTGGCGGCTGTAACCGCTACTCATCTCGAGGCGATGCTCGTCGTTGAGCTTCCAGCTCAGCAGGCCGTTGATGTCTTTGTTGCGCACCCCTTCGCGGCCGCCTACGAGGGCACTGTTGGCCGCGTCGGCATTGATGTCGAGGTCATCGGCATCGGTCTTGGCCAGGCCGCCGAACAGACGGAAGCCAAGGTTTTCGGTCAGGCCACCGCTGAGGTTGAAGTTGGTCCGCCGGCTCATGCCCTCGGCGCTGTCTTCCGGCAGCTGGGTGTAGACGTTGACGTTGCCCTTGAACTCATCGGTCGGACGCTTGGTAATGATGTTGACCACCCCACCCATGGCCCCGGAGCCGTAACGCGCCGCCGCCGGGCCCCGCAGGATCTCGATGCGCTCGACCGCTTCGGCCGGCACCCAGTTGGTCTCGCCGCGGGTATCGCGATCGCCGTTCCAGCCGTAGCGCACGGCGTTGCGCGCATTGGACGGCTTGCCGTCGATCAGGATCAGGGTGTTTTCCGGGCCCATGCCACGCAGGTCGATCTGGCGGTTGTTGCCACGCGCGCCGCTGGCGCTGTTGCCGGTCAGATTGACCCCAGGCTCGCGGCGGATGATGTCGGACAGGTCATTGGCGGGCGGGCGGCGCTTGATGTCTTCTTCGGTAATGATCGACGAACCGAGCGCCTGACGCGCCTCACGTTCGGCGGTAACCAGAGTGTCCTGGATGATCAGTGCATTGCTGTCGAGCGGGACGTCCAGCACCTCGGCGTTTTGCTGCTCGTCGGCGTGAGCCGGCGCGACCAGCAGTGCTGGTGTGGCCAGGGCAACAAAAGCCAGGGCCAGGCCATTGGGTGAGGTTCTGGATTGCATCGACACATCTCCTGATCATGGGCAAATGCCAACCCCGACCAGGAAACCGAAGAGCCCACACCCTCCGGCCTCTCAAGCAGTACTTGGGGGGCCAATAGGGATGTGGAATATAATGATTCTCAAATGACTTTAAATCTTATTTACGAAATTTACAGATTGGGTGGGGAACTTGAACATTTTGGGGCCGCGTAGTGCCCCCAAAATCTGTCAGACCACCAAGATGTCAGGACTTGAACCGCCCAACCAACCCATTCAACTCCTGCGACAGCTGCGACAACCGCCCGGAGTCAGCCTGCGCCGAACTGGCCAGGCCCTCGACCAGCTGCGCTTCGTCATAGATCTGCTGAATATGCCGGTTGATCTCTTCGGCAACGCTGTGCTGCTCCTCCGCCGCTGCGGAAATCTGCAGGTTCTGGTCGCGGATTTCGTTGACCGACAACTGAATCCCTTCAAAGCTGTCGCGCGCACTCTCGATCGACGACACGCTGGCCCGCGACAGATCCAGGCAGCTGTCCATCTTCTCCGAGACCTCTGCAGTCTTGCTGCCGAGGGTATTGAGCAGCAGGTCGATTTCGCCCGTGGAGTCAGCGGTACGCTTGGCCAGCGCGCGCACTTCATCGGCCACCACGGCAAAGCCGCGGCCCTGATCACCGGCGCGGGCAGCTTCGATCGCAGCGTTCAACGCCAGCAGGTTGGTCTGCTCGGCAATGGCGCGGATGGTGCCGAGGATCTGGTTGATGCTGCGACTGCCCTGCTCCAGCTCGACCATCGCCTGGGACGACTCGCTCAAGCGCATGCCGAGGCGGTTGACGTTGGCGGTGGTCTGCTCGATCTGTTGCTTGCCCTCAGCGACACGGCGGTGGCCGTTTTCGGCAGCATCGGCAGCGCTGCTGCACGAGCGCGCAACTTCGTTGGCGGTGGCGACCATCTCGTTGAATGCAGTGGACACCAGTTCGACTGCTTCGCGCTGACGCCCGGCGGCTTCGTTCATGTTGCTCGCCACCTCGCTGTTGACCCGCGAAGCGTCCTCAAGATTGCTCGACGCAGCGCCGATGCGCTGGATCAGCTGGCGAATCGCCGCCAGGAACTTGTTGAACCAGCCGGCCAGCTCGGCGGTTTCATCCTTGCCCTGCACCTGCAGATCTCGGCGCAGGTCACCCTCGCCTTCGGCGATCGACTGCAAGCCGGTGCTGACCTGGCCGATGGGCTTGACGATCAGCTTGGAGAACGCCGCCGCGATCACCGCAAACACCAGCGCAAGCAAGATGACGATGACTGCCGTGAGATAGCTCATGCGCGTGGCAGCAGCCATCACTTCCTGCTTCTCGATCAGGCCGACAAAGCGCCAGCCCAGGCCTGGCGAAGTCCATACGTTGGCCATGTAGTTGACGCCATCGATCTCGACTTCAGTCGAGCCCTGCGCGGTCGCTGCCAGATGCGCGTAAGGCTCGCCAAGGTCCTTGAGCTGCTTGAAACTGTGGCTGGCGTCGCGTGGGTCGACCAGCACCGTGCCGTCTTCGACCAGCATCACGTAACCGCTGTCGCCGAGCTTGATGCTCTTGAT
This sequence comes from Pseudomonas sp. 1121_17, assembly GCF_052850745.1. NCBI lineage: Bacteria > Pseudomonadati > Pseudomonadota > Gammaproteobacteria > Pseudomonadales > Pseudomonadaceae > Pseudomonas > Pseudomonas sp. 1121_17. The sequence continues at coordinate 459,431 of NZ_VXCX01000001.1, read as the reverse complement.
CAGCTCGGTGAGGTTTTTCAGCGAGACGCTGACGACGAACACACCCTTGGGCTTGCCGTCGTCATCGAGCAATGCCCGCGCAGTGCCGACCAGCGCCACATCGTCCTTGTCGTAGTAATAGGCAGCGGTGCGCACGGTCTTGTTCGGGCTGGCCATGGCCGCCTTGTACCAAGGCCGCGTGCGCGGATCGTAGTTGGCAAGCTTGGGATCATCCGGCCATTTCGCGTAACTGCCGTCTTCCAGGCCGATGGACAGAATCGCCGCGGCCGGGTGAGTCGAACCATAGCGGGCGAATTGATCAATGACCTGCTGCGCTGCTGCCGGCATTGGCTGACTGGCGGCGTCGGTACTGGTGTACTGTTTTAAAGTACTTACTGAAGTGTATACAGGATCAGCGGACAGTTGATCGACGTTTTGTGTAGTAGCATCAAAGAACTGACGCATGTTGCCGTCTATCTGGCGGATTTCCCGCGTGCTGCCATCGACAAACTGTTCAAGTGCATCGGCGCGGATATTCAGCACCGATATAACCCCGACCACGCTGACTGGGATAAAGGCTACCGAGACGAAGGCAAGGATCAATTTGGTTTTTATTTTCACTGTCACGACCATCCATGTAGGGCGGGGGCAAATGGCCGCTGCTGGGCAGTAGTGGCGACCTGCTACTCACACTGTTTCGGCCGCACGGATCTATATCTTTAGCCAATCTCCTGTACACAATTTAACTGGCGATTGTTGTTGATCCACTAGTCAACTTTACCGACGACCCCGGGCCGGTGGTCGCCGCCAGCTTGACCGGATTAAACCGCAACTGTTTACTGTATGCATATACAGCTAAAACAAGCCGCCATGCCACCCTCCACCTCACCCGTATTCGCCCTGATTGACTGCAACAGCTTCTACGCCAGCTGCGAACGGGTGTTCCGCCCCGACCTGGTACGCACGCCGATCGTGGTACTGAGCAACAACGACGGTTGCGTCATTGCCCGCAGCGCCGAGGCCAAGCAATGGGTAAAGATGGGCCAGCCGTACTTCCAGGTGCGGGATGTACTACGCCGTCATGGCGTGGTCGCGTTCTCGTCCAACTACGCCTTGTACGGCGACATGAGCCAGCGGGTGATGACGGTGATCGAAGGTATGGTCCCAGCTTGCGAGGTGTACTCCATCGACGAAGCCTTCGCCGACCTCAGCGGCGTGCCAGGCGACCTTGAGCAACTGGGCCGGGACATCCGCGAGCGGGTGCTCAAGTACACCGGCATCCCGGTCGGGGTTGGCATCGCCGGCACCAAGACCCTGGCCAAGCTGGCCAATCACGCGGCCAAGCGCTGGACCGCGCAAACCGGCGGCGTCTACGACATGCGCGACCCGGTACGGCGCGACTGGGTGCTGAAAAAGTGCCAGGCCTCAGACGTCTGGGGTATCGGCCCGCGCATGGCGGCGCACCTGACCGCGCTGAACATCCGCAGCGCCTGGGACCTGGCCCAGGCCGACCCGTGGAGCCTGCGCAAGCAGTTCAGCGTGGTAGTTGAAAAAACCGCCCGCGAATTGTCCGGCACGCCCTGCCTGGAACTGCAGGCGCAGGAGCCGCCGCGCCAGGAAATCTGCTGCAGCCGCATGTTCGGCGAGCGGGTCAGCGAGTTGCAACCGATCAGGCAGGCGGTGGCGACCTACGTCATGCGCGCCACCCAGAAACTGCGCGCGCAACGCTCGCTGGCGCGCAAGCTGCGGGTGAGCATCCGCACCGGCATGTTCAACCCCGAAGAAGCCAAGTACGCCAGCGGCGTAGTGGTGCAACTGCCCTACCCCACCGACGACGTACGGCTGCTTACGCGCATGGCGCTGGAGGCCGTAGACACGATCTTTCGTCCAGGCTTTCGCTACAGTAAGGCCGAGGTGTTGTTGATGGACCTGTGCCAACCGGGAGAGTTTTCAGATGACCTGTTCGCCCCCAGACAATCGCCGACTTGTGATCGCCTGATGCAGGTGATGGATGACATAAACGGGCGCTGGGGCGCGGGCACCATGCGCGCGGCCAGTGTGCCAGCGGCACCGGATTGGGAGATGCGCCGCGAGTTGATGAGCCAGAGTTTCACCACCCAATTCAATGCACTCTGGCGTGCCCGATCTTGAACTCAAGCCTTGGGATCGTGGCTGCGCACGCTGAAGGTGACCACGCCCCAGATCGCCAGCTCGTCGCCCTCGAGGATATACCGCGGGGCAAAGCGCGGGTTGTCCGAACGCAGCACCACCTGCCGGCCGACCCTGTGCAGCCGCTTGCACAATGGCTCGCCATTGACGGCGGCGATCACCACATGGCCGTGCTGGGCTTCGATCGAGCGATCGACCAGCACCAGGTCGCCATCGAAGATGCCCGCGTCCTGCATGCTGTCGCCGTCTATTCTCACCAGGTACATATGCGGCGCGCGCAGGTTGAACAGCTCGTCCAGCGAGATCGGCTGCTCCATGTGGTCCGCCGCAGGCGAGGGAAAGCCTGCCGGCACGCTGAACAGATAGCGTGACAGCGCGCCTGCGCTGGCTGCGATGGGGCCAAGGATGGTAGTCATGGGGCACGCCTTGCAATTAAACTGTACGGATATACAGTTAATCGGGCGCCACGGCTTTGGTCAATTTCGGCGTAGGAAATTTCGACAAGTGGGAGACCTGCAATGTGCGGACGCTTTGTTCAGTCGCAAGGCCTGGCCGATTATCTGCGCGAGCTGGACGCCGAGCAGGATGTCATCAGTGGCTACGACAACGTGCCGATCGACCGCTACAACGTCGCCCCGGGCAGCCGTGTACTGATCCTGCACAACGCCGCCGAAGGCCTGCGCATCGACCCGTGTCATTGGGGCTGGGCGCCGTTCTGGGCCACCGGCAAACGCCCAGCGCCGATCAATGCACGGGTCGAGACGGTGACTACCGGCAAGTTCTTTCAACCGCTGTGGCCGCAAGGCCGGGCACTGGTGATGGCCGATGGTTGGTATGAATGGGTGGTCGACCCGGCCGACCCCAAGCGCAAGCAGCCGTATTTCATCCGTTTGAAAAGCCAGGCGCCTATTTTCATGGCAGCGTTGGCGCAGGTGCAAGCCGGGCTTGAGCCGAACGAGGGCGATGGCTTCGTGATCATCACCGCGGCCAGTGATGAGGGCATGCTCGATATCCACGACCGCCGCCCGCTGGTGCTGGCGCCGGAACAGGCACGTGCCTGGCTCGACCCGCAATTGCCCGCTGAGCAGGCTGAACGGCTGGCCCGTGAGCAGTGCTTGCCGGTGGCTGATTTCGAGTGGTTTGCGGTCAGCAAAGACGTAGGCAACATGCGCAATGAAGGTGCCCAGTTGCTGGTGCTGGAAACAGTGCAAGGAACGCTGTTCTAGGCAGAGGCAGCGGCTGGACGCCGCTGCCTGCCTCCTCTGGTCAACCCTCCGCGAGGGCCTCACGCACCAGACCGTCCACACCCTCATCGGGATGTGCCTGCATCCACTCGACGATCTGTTTGCGCATCAGCGGGGTCCAGAAGCTGTGAATATGCTGGCGTACCCCCTGCACCGCCAGCGTCCGGTTGGGCTCGCTGTCAAAGTAATGGGCGATCTGGTTGGCCATTTTGACCAGACTGTCGACACTCATCGGCGTACCTCGGCAGTTTCCTGTTGCTCGCTGTTGCGCCGCTCCTGCAGCAGGCGCCGTTGTTCGTCACTGAACGCCTGATAACGCTGCTGCCATTGCGACGGCTGCGATACACGCACCACCTCCACCGCCGTAACCTTGTACTCGGGGCAGTTGGTGGCCCAGTCGGAGTTGTCGGTGGTGATGACGTTGGCGCCCGACTCGGGGAAGTGGAAGGTGGTGTACACCACCCCCGGCGCAACCCGGGTACTGACCTGAGCACGCAGCACCGTCTGCCCGGCGCGGCTGCCAATACCGACCCAATCGCCCTCGACAATGCCGCGGCTTTCGGCATCGCTTGGGTGAATCTCAAGCCGGTCCTGGGCATGCCAGGCGACGTTTTCGGTACGCCGTGTCTGCGCGCCGACGTTGTACTGGCTGAGGATGCGGCCAGTGGTCAGCAGCAGCGGGTAACGGCTGTTGACCTTCTCGTCGGTAGGCACGTAGCCGGTCAGCATGAAGCGGCCCTTGCCGCGCACGAACTGGTCGATGTGCATGGTCGGCGTGCCGTCTGGCGCCGCTTCGTTGCACGGCCATTGCAGGCTGCCATGGCGCTCCAGTTCGCTGTAGCTGACGCGGTGGAAGCTCGGCGTCAGCCGGGCGATCTCGTCCATGATCTCTGACGGATGACGGTAGTTCATCGGGTAGCCGAGGGCATTGGCCAGGGCCATGGTGCCTTCCCAGTCGGCCTTGCCGGCCAACGGCTGCATGACCTTGCGCACCCGCGAAATACGCCGTTCGGCGTTGGTGAAGGTGCCATCTTTTTCAAGGAACGAACTGCCCGGCAGGAACACGTGAGCAAACTTGGCCGTCTCGTTGAGGAAGATATCCTGCACCACCACGCATTCCATCGCCCGCAGCGCGGCCGTCACGTGCTGGGTGTTGGGATCGCTCTGGGCGATGTCTTCGCCTTGGCAGTACAGCGCCTTGAAGCTGCCATCCAGCGCCGCCTCGAACATGTTGGGGATGCGCAGGCCTGGGTCAGGCTGCAGGGTCACACCCCAGGCCTGCTCGAACTCGGCACGCACGGTGGCATTGGAGATGTGCCGATAACCGGGCAGCTCATGCGGGAACGAGCCCATGTCACACGAGCCCTGGACGTTGTTCTGCCCACGCAGTGGGTTCACCCCTACCCCTTCACGGCCGATGTTGCCAGTGGCCATAGCCAGGTTGGCGATGCCCATCACTGCGGTGCTGCCTTGGCTGTGCTCGGTCACGCCGAGGCCGTAGTAGATGGCCGCGTTGCCAGCGCCGGCATACAGCCGGGCTGCCGCACGGATCTGCTCGGCCGGTACGCCACAGGTCGGGCCAAGGGCTTCGGGGGCGTTCTCCGGCAGGCTGACAAAGTCGCGCCAGCGAGCGAACTCCGGCCCTTCACAGCGGGCATCGATAAAGCCCTGATCAAGTAGCCCTTCGGTAACGATCACATGGGCAAGTGCGTTGAGCATGGCCACGTTGGTGCCGGGGCGCAGTTGCAGGTGCAGCTCGGCGCGGGCATGCGGCGAGTCGACCAGATCGATCCGCCGAGGGTCGATGACGATTAGTTTGGCGCCTTCACGCAGGCGGCGTTTGAGCTGCGAGCCAAACACCGGGTGCGCGTCGGTTGGGTTGGCACCGATCACCAGGATCACGTCGGCCTGCATCACCGAGTCAAAGCTCTGGGTGCCAGCGGATTCGCCCAAGGTCTGTTTGAGGCCATAACCGGTCGGCGAATGGCAGACACGTGCACAGGTGTCGACGTTGTTATTGCCGAACGCCGTGCGCACGAGTTTCTGCACCAGATAGGCTTCTTCGTTGGTGCAGCGGCTGGAGGTGATGCCGCCGATCGAGTCGCGCCCGTACTTGAGCTGAATGCGGCGCAGCTCGCTGGCTGCGTAGGTGACCGCCTCGTCCCAACTGACCTCTTGCCACGGGTCGTCAATGTGCTTGCGAATCATTGGTTTGGTGATGCGGTCCGGGTGGGTCGCGTAACCCCAGGCGAAGCGGCCTTTGACACAGGCATGGCCGTGGTTGGCGCCGCCGTTCTTGTCCGGGACCATGCGCACCAGCTGGTCGCCTTTCATCTCGGCGCGGAATGAGCAGCCCACGCCGCAATAGGCGCAAGTGGTGATCACCGCACGTTCTGGCTGGCCAAGTTCGACCAGGCTTTTTTCAGTCAGGGTTGCGGTTGGGCAGGCCTGCACGCAGGCGCCGCACGACACGCACTCGGAGGTGAGGAAGTCACTACCGCCAGCCGCCGCTACTCGCGAGTCGAAACCGCGACCGGTAATGGTCAGAGCAAAGGTGCCCTGAATGTCTTCACAGGCGCGCACACAGCGGCTGCAGACAATGCACTTGCTCGGTTCGTAATTGAAATATGGGTTGGACAGGTCCTTGGCGTCGGCAAGGTGGTTGGCGCCTTCGTAGCCATAACGCACCTCACGCAGGCCAACCTGGCCGGCCACGGTCTGCAACTCGCAGTTGCCGTTGGCCGAGCAGGTCAGGCAGTCCAGCGGGTGATCGGAGATGTACAGCTCCATCACATTGCGGCGCAGGTCGGCCAGGCGTGGCGTCTGCGTGCGCACCACCATGCCCTCGGTGACCGGTGTGGTGCACGACGCCGGGTAACCGCGCATGCCGTCGACTTCAACCATGCACATGCGGCACGAGCCAAAGGCTTCGAGGGTATCGGTGGCACACAGTTTGGGGATGTTGGTGCCGAGCAACGCGGCGGCGCGCATCACTGAGGTGCCAGCGGGCACGCTGATGGCGCGGCCGTCGATATTCAGGCTGACCTGTACCTGGCTTTCACGCGCGGGGGTGCCGAGGTCGGCATCACTGGCGGGGTCGAAATAATTGATCATTGGGCGGCCTCCGGGCTGGCCAGACCGAAGTCGGCAGGGAAGTGCTTGAGGGCGCTGGCCACGGGATATGAAGTCATCCCGCCCATGGCGCATAGCGAGCCGAATTGCATGGTGTCGCACAGGTCGTGCAGCAGGTTGGCCTGGTCGGCGCGATAGGCCGGGTCGCTGCTGGCGATCAAGCGGTCGACCACCTCCATGCCGCGGGTCGAACCGATTCGGCACGGGGTGCACTTGCCGCAGGATTCTTCAGCGCAGAACTGCAAGGCAAAGCGCGCCATGTTGGCCATGTTCAGGGTGTCATCAGCGACGACCACACCGCCGTGGCCGATCATCGCGCCAAGCGCGGCGAACGCTTCGTAGTCCAGCGGCGTATCGAACTGGCTCGGCGGCACCCAAGCGCCCAATGGCCCGCCGACCTGAGCGGCTTTCAGCGGACGCCCGCTGGCAGTGCCACCGCCGTAGCCTTCGACCAGCTCGCGCAAGGTCAAGCCAAATGCACGTTCGACCAGGCCGCCATAGCGCACATTACCCGCCAGCTGGAACGGCAAGGTGCCCAGCGAACGGCCCATGCCGAAGTCGCGATAGAACTGCGCGCCCTTGGCCATGATGATCGGCACCGAGGCCAGGGTGAGCACGTTGTGCACCAGCGTCGGCTGGCCGAACAGGCCTTCGAGCGCCGGCAGTGGCGGCTTGGCGCGGACGATGCCGCGCTTGCCTTCGAGAGATTCGAGCAGCGCGGTTTCTTCACCGCAGATATACGCGCCAGCGCCGACCCGCACCTCCAGGTCGAACGCCACACCGCTGCCGGTGGTATCCAGATAGCCCGCCTCACGGGCCAGCAACACCGCCTCGTTGAGCGCGTGGACGGCATCCGGATATTCCGAACGCACGTAGATGTAGCCCTTGCTGGCACCCACCGCCAGCCCGGCAATGATCATGCCTTCGATCAGCAGAAACGGATCACCCTCCATCAGCATGCGGTCGGCAAACGTCCCCGAGTCGCCCTCGTCGGCGTTGCATACCACGTACTTCTGCACCGCCGGAGCATCGCGTACCGTGCGCCATTTGATCCCCGCCGGAAACGCCGCGCCGCCCCGCCCGCGCAGGCCAGAATCGAGCACTGCCGCGACCACCTCTGCCTGCTCCAGCAACGCAGCTTTGGCCAGGCCTTCGAAGCCGCCGTGGTTGCGGTAATCGTCCAGCGACAGCGGCCGGGTGATGCCGGCACGGGCGAACAGTAAACGCTGCTGACTGCTCAGATACGGGATCTGCTCGACCAGGCCCAGCGCCAACGGATGCTCAGCCGGCGCCGCCGTCAATGCCTCGAACAGGCCCGCGACATCTTCGGCAGCCACCGGCCCAAAGCCTTGCCGGCCTGATGGAGTTTCCACCTCAAGCAATGGCTCCAGCCAGTACAGCCCGCGCGAGCTGGTGCGGTGAATCTGTACCTCGACCTGCCGCCGTTGCGCCTCGGCGCTGAGCGCGTCGGCCAACTGATCGGCGCCCACTGCACGCGCCACCGAGTCGCAGGGAACAAAGAGCTTCAGCATGGCTTCACCTCCTGCAGGCAGCCGCTTACCAGCGCGCTCAAGCGCTCCGGCGTCAGCCGCGCATGCACCTGGCCATCCAGTTCCAGCGCTGGCGAACAGGCGCAGGCCCCCAGGCAATACACCGGTCGCAGGCTCACTGCGCCGTCGGCACTGGTGCCGTGATCATCCAGCCCCAACTGCTCGCGCAACTGCGCCGCCAGCGTCTCGGCGCCACGGCTCTTGCAGGATTCGGCCCGGCACAGGCGCAGGATATGCCGCGCTGGCGGCGCGGTACGGAAGTCATGGTAGAAGGTGATCACCCCGCGCACCTCAGCCTGGCTGAGATTCAGTGCATGGGCGATATCCGGCACGGCGGCATCGGGGATATACCCAACGCCGGCCTGGATCGCATGCAGGATCGGCAACAGCGCGCCGGGGGTTTCACGGTGGTGATCCAGCACACGCTGGATCACGGGCAGGTCAAGCGTCTCATCAGACATACAGCGGACCTCGGCGTCGCGAGCGCAGGCAATACCTGCGCCCGACGTGTTCTGCTGCGGCGCACCGGCCACGTCACGGTTGCGTGGTCGCCGAGCACCTCCTTGCCCACGGCCGCGCATCTACGTGCACTGGCGTCGAGGGCATCCTGACAGCATGGCACTCCTGCCAGTACAGGGATGTGCGCCAGCGACCAGACGTATCCTGAAACCGACCTTATGACTGACAGCGCAACGCCAGCCCAACACGGTAGGGGTAGGAGCGGCCTCGTGTCGCGAAAGGGGCGCGTAGCGCCCCCAGGCTTTCTCCCTGACAAAAACCTTGAAAGGTTGCCCCGCAAACCGGCTTCACTCAGGCCGCTAAAAGTTTCTTGTTAATGCCCATATGCGCATCGTCCATCAGCGCTTTAGCCATTTCACCAAGAAAGTAGGAGGCCCAAATCAGTGCAGGCTCATTGTCCATAACGCCAATAAACGAGGCCCTACGAGCGCTATCCATCAACACCGATGCCTGCGCCAAGGCGTGGTCACAACAGTTACCCGCCTCTACCCGAAACAGCCGCTTGCCCATAATGGCGCCTTCCAGGCAAGTCGCTGAGCCGACGGTCAGGCCCAGCCTGCCGATGCGGTCTAGCGGTTCTTTGTCCATGTGTAATCCTCCGGCTTGGCTGATTCAGTGCAACGTCGGCTTGCTCGGCTCATCGAAGCGTTGTAGCTGCGTGAGAGCCGTATCCACCAAAGCTCAGGCGGTTTCGAGCTCATGCATGATGGTCAGCATCATGATCGAGCCGGGCGTGCGCGGCAGGAGCAAGGCAGATTGATGGGCCACCGTCAGTGCGCACAGGACGTAATCTGCGGCTTGGATCAGGGTGTCTTCGAGGGCGTTGAGGGAGTTGGGATGGGGTGGGTCGGGGACGATCTTAATCATGTCGACTTCTCCTGCGTGGGGAAAGCCAGACACCTGTCCTTTGCAGAGGATGGGTGGCGGCTACGTACAGGCTGCAAAGCCGGGGCAGAAGAAGGAAACCCGGTAGGTCCGAAAACCTCCCATACGCAGCCACCATAAAGCGCAACCGCCAGCATGAATTCATGCAGACAGCCTGGTGGTGATTCCTTCCTCTCTGGCTCGGGTTTGCAGACCCGTTCGCTGATTTCGCAGCGACAGGGCGAGACTAGGAGGTTGGAGATACCACCGCAATGGCGAAAAAGCGGTAATAGGATGATTCGGAAATGGACTACAGGGAAGAGCGAAAATCTGATTAATTCACGTAGGACGGAGGGACGATATGCAACAAACTAAGACAGGCGTTCATATCGTCGGGGCTGAGATTGAATCAGCCCGCGAGATACACAAGCTTGCGCAATTCCCCAATCACCTCAGGGTCCCGTACCTCATGAACATCCGCCCGAATCCGCGCAATCACTGATTTGAGCAGCTCGGTCTGGCTCATCTGCGTGCGTTGCAGCAATGCGAGAAAATCCTCGGCAATATGCGGATTGATCTTCATCGACAGCCGCCGCGTTGCAGCCGGTGCCGCCAGCGCCCGTTCACGCAGCTGCTCATCCAACGCAAGAACAAACGCCTCATGAGCAGACTGCAGCCCGGCGGCATCGTCAGCCTGCGCCAGCGCCTGAAAGTAGTAGCCCAGGAAGATCTTGCGCAGATTCACCCCCGCATCGCTGCTGACCTCATGCATCGCCGCATCCAGCACATCCAGGTAAAACGCAGGCAAGCGCGCCTCGATAGACTTGAGCTGCTGCTTGCGCGCTTCACGGATAGCCGGCGTGGATTGCGGCGGGATCGCCACGACCGTTTCGCATCCGCTGCAGACACCCACAAGAATGTCTCGCGCCTGACCCTGGCCGTCGCTGAATGGTACGTCGCGGCGCCTGTAAACAAACCCCACCAGAGCTTGGCAGTGCTCGCACAGCGCCCTGCCGGTGTCGCCTTCAAAATGGATCTGCATGATCTGGATACTCACTGATGAACGCTGAGGAACCAGGTGTCTGGCTCGATGAAATAAAACTTGATGTACCAACCGTGCCGCTTCAGCACATGAACCATGATCTCGGGCGCCATGTGGTGCGCGCTGCAGCTGTGGTGAGCGCCGCTGCATGAACGGATCACTTCGATGACTGTACGTGCCGACACTGCACCCATCGCCAGCAGATTCTTGATCGCGATGTCACCCCGGGCCGCATGCAGATAACTGCCTGTCTCGAGCGCCGCAATTACCGCGCGCTTTGCCGCTTTGAAACTGTTGTCCATAGTCATCCTTGACCGATACGAAAATTATCGTACATTCTTGCAGTTTGGTCCAGTCCGCCTGTAGAGCGGAGCGACCAATGGTCGTCCACCGCAAAAACAGATGCGCACACCTTGGAATGACTATGGCAGGCCCGCGTGCCAGAGCCCTTGCCGTACCGTTACCAGCCTTTACCCGAGTTTGCACAATGTGTCCGGCTACTGATCGCCACCGCCCCATTCAGGCGCACCCGGTACCCGCGTGAATCCAGCTGAACTTTCGAAACCACCCTGCCCTCCCATTTTTACGTGTCGGGCAAAAGCATCGACCGAACCATTTCCATCACCTTGATCGAGAGGACCGAGAGACCACCATGAGTAATCAACTGGCAGGTAGAAAGGTACTGTTCATCACCGCAAACACCGGCATTGAACGCGATGAGCTGGTCAAACCGCTGGAAGCGCTGAAGGCTCACGGAGCTGAAGTCACCCACGGGTCGAGCGAAGGCGGCACCACCCAGACGTTCGTTGGCGACACCGAGAAGGATCGCACCGTCGAGTCCCAGACCGCTCTGGCTGGGCTCAAGGCGGCAGACTTTGATGCGCTTGTGATTCCAGGCGGCACGGTCAATGCCGATACGCTGCGATTGGACGAGAACGCTCAGCGCCTGGTGAAGGAGTTCGCCGATGCGGGCAAGGTAATCGCTGCGATCTGCCATGGCCCTTGGGTGTTGATCAATGCCGGGGTTATTCCGGGCAAGACCCTCACCTCGTACCCCAGCGTTAGGCTTGACCTTGAAAATGCCGGGGCTGAAGGTTGGGTAGATGCTGAGGTGAAACAATGCGAGGCCAATGGCTGGACCTTGATTACCTCGCGGACGCCGAAGGACATTCCTGCCTTCAATGACGCTATCGCTGCGGCGATTGAAGGGAAATAAGGTACGCACAGATGGCAGCCCGCGCGGGTTGCCATCAATCCCTGCTCGTTTTCCCGCCATAGACGGCTGATAAAGTCATATGGCACTCGTCCGATCGGATGCATGCTCCAGCGCCCGTTGAACTGCCAAGGGCGCAAATGCCATTTTTCGTAATCACTTCACCTCTAGTCGCCTCGTTCGAGCCCTGTCAGGGTGATCGCGGGCGAAACTGCGGGCTTCTTGGTAGACTACGGCATCCTTCCAGGCTGGTAAGGGCGATGCAGCTAACCGATCCGTCAGCCTTATTATTTGCTCTCATTGTTGCCATCTCGACGGAGCCGGCGCGCCCAGCAGTGGAACCGCTCTCTCCGCTGTCATAACAAGGCGCCTACTCGTAGAAATGGTACGGACATGCGTAGACCAGAATGCCCCTAGAATCAGCCTCAAACCCACAAACCACGCGCTCTGAGCCGTCCCGCAGCTTCAGCGTTGCTCCCATGATGGACTGGACCGACCGCCACTGCCGGTACTTCCTGCGCCTGCTCTCCCAGCACACCCTGCTCTACACCGAAATGGTCACCACCGGCGCTCTGCTGCACAACGACGCCGACCGTTTCCTGCGCCATGACGTCTCCGAGCACCCGCTCGCCCTGCAACTCGGCGGCAGCAACCCCGCCGACCTGGGCGCATGCGCAAAACTCGCGCAGGCAGCAGGCTACGATGAGGTCAACCTCAACGTCGGCTGCCCAAGCGACCGGGTGCAGAACAACATGATCGGCGCCTGCCTGATGGCCCATCCGGCGTTGGTCGCCGATTGCGTCAAGGCAATGCGCGATGCGGTTTCAACGCCGATCACGGTCAAGCACCGGATCGGCATCAACGGCCGCGATAGCTACGCCGAGCTGTGCGACTTCGTTGGCCAGGTGCGTGACGCCGGCTGCCGCAGCTTTACCGTACACGCGCGGATCGCGATTCTCGAGGGCCTCTCGCCCAAGGAAAATCGCGATATCCCGCCGCTGCGCTATGACGTTGCCGCGCAGCTCAAGGCCGACTTCCCCGACCTGGAAATCATCCTCAACGGCGGCATCAAGACGCTGGATGAATGCCGCACTCATCTGCAGACGTTCGATGGCGTGATGCTCGGCCGCGAGGCCTATCACAACCCGTACTTGCTGGCCGAGGTCGACCAACAGTTGTTTGGCAGCACCGCGCCGGTAGTCACCCGCAGCGAGGCGATGGTGCGCCTGCGGCCTTACATCGTCGCGCACATCGAAAGCGGCGGTGCGATGCATCACATCACTCGGCATATCCTCGGCCTCGGCCAGGGCTTCCCAGGGGCGCGGCGGTTCCGGCAGTTGCTGTCGGCAGACATCCACAAGACCGACCAACCGCTGGCGGTGCTGGATCAGGCGGCCGAGCTGCTGCAGGGCCGTTGAGCCGTCAGGCGGGACTGGATGGAACCCTGAGCACGACTACGACTCGAATGTGCAGACTTTCTTCAGCGCTGGGGCTGCGGTTCGCCGTCGGCCCCTGAGCTAACCCGCCGCCCCTCGCGTTTGGCCCTGCCTGATCAAGGTTTCGCGCTATTTCACGAGGGGCATGCTCGGCCTGCCCTGACGCCCCTTGAGCGCTGCTCCGGGCTCGGGTAATGTCGAGCCATTGCACAGGACAGAGCACGCCATGACTTCCAAGCTGGAACAACTCAAGCAGTTCACCACCGTGGTCGCCGACACTGGCGATCTGGATGCCATCACCCGGCTGCAGCCGGAAGATGCCACCACCAACCCTTCGCTATTGCTCAAGGCTGCTGGTATTGCTGGCTATGCCGACTTGCTCAAGCAGGTGAAGGCGGATGCCAAAGGCGATGTTGGCCTTGCCTGTGACAAGTTCTCGGTGGCGGTAGGTAGCGGGATCCTTAAAGTCATCCCGGGGCGGATTTCGACCGAGGTCGACGCGCGCTTGTCGTTTGACGAAGATGCGCTGCTGGCCAAGGCGCGCCAACTGATTGCACTGTATGACGCAGCCGGTGTTGGCCGTGATCGGGTGCTGATCAAACTGGCGTCGACCTGGGAAGGTATCCGTGCTGCCGAGAAGCTGGAGAAGGAAGGCATCCAGACCAACCTGACCCTGCTGTTCTCCTTCGCTCAGGCGCAGGCCTGTGCCGACGCTGGGGTATTCCTGATTTCGCCATTCGTTGGGCGTATCTACGACTGGTACAAGAAGAGCACCGGCAAAGAATATGTCGGCGCTGACGATCCGGGCGTGCAGTCGGTAACCCGTATCTACGACTACTACAAAACCAACGGCTACAACACTGTGGTGATGGGCGCGAGCTTCCGCAATATCGGCCAAATCGAGCATCTGGCCGGCTGCGACCGGCTGACCATCAGCCCTGAGCTGCTGCAGCAGCTGAGCGAAGACCACGGCGAGCTGCCGCGCATCCTCAAGCCTGGCAATGCCGGTGAAGCCAAGCAGCAGCTGAATGAAAGCCAGTTCCGCTGGGCGATGAACGAGGACGCCATGGCCACCGAGAAGCTGGCCGAGGGTATTCGCCAGTTCGCCCGCGATCAGGAGAAGCTGGAAGCGCTGATGGCCGACAAGGCTTGATACAAATCTGCGCGTAAGCAACAGGCGGGAAATGCCGAGCATTTTCCGCCGTTTTTTTGCCTGTGAGATAATCCCCGGCTTGACCGAGCTGTTGAGTTGTCGATGACGCCCTCCCCCGAATCGTTACCCCTTGTCCTCGCTGGCCCGGTACTGCGCCGCCTGGAGCCTCAGCGCCTGGCGATCTGGCTGGTTGGATCGCAACCGCTGCAGCTGGACTTCGTCCTTGAACACCCCGGTGTCACTGCTCAAATTAATTGCCAGACCGTGCCCATCGGCAGGTCGGCTTTTATCCACCTGCTGGATATCCGTTTCGACACCGCGCTGCCGTTTGACGTGACCCTCGAATACGACTTGCTGCTCGATTCGGGCGAAGGCATTGCCAGCTGGGCGCCGCACCTGCTCTACCCCGGCGCCAGCCGACCGAGCCTGGTGCTGCGTGAGCGCATCGACCAACTGCTGCATGGCTCCTGCCGCAAGCCTCATCACCCGGCGGCCGATGGCCTGCTCTGCGCCGACCGTTTGCTGCAAGCGAACCCAAATCCGGAGCAGCGGCCTGCGGTACTGATGATGACCGGCGACCAGGTTTACGCCGACGATGTCGCCGGGCCGATGCTGCGTGCGATTCACAGTTTGATCGAGCGCTTGGGGTTGTTCGAGGAAAGCCTGGAAGGTGCGCTGGTCGCTGACAGCGCCGAGCTCTACGGCCACCCTGCCTGTTATTACCACCGCGCCGATCTGCTGCCCGCACAGGAAGGTAACGAGACCCTGCGTGAGCGCTTCTTTGGCGGCAAGCGCAAGCCGATTTTCTCCTCCAGCAACGCTGACAACCATCTGGTGACCTTCGCCGAGGTGATGGCGATGTACCTGCTGGTGTGGTCACCAACGCCTTGGAGCCTGGTGCAGATGGACATGCCGGCGGGGCTGACCGACAAGCGCCAGGCGCGCTATCAGGAAGAGCTGCCGCTGATCGAGGGCTTTGCCGCAGGGCTCGGTCAGGTCGCTCGGGTCATGGCGCACTTGCCGTGCCTGATGATTTTCGATGACCACGACATCACCGATGACTGGAACCTGTCGGCGCAGTGGGAAGAGACCGCTTATGGCCATCCGTTCTCGCGGCGGATCATCGGCAACGCCCTGCTCGGCTACCTGCTCTGCCAGGGCTGGGGCAACGACCCGGACAGTTGCACGCCACTGCTGGAACAGTACTGCAGCCTGGCCGAGCAACATCTGGCCAAGCAAGCGCAGGATGCACTGATTGGCGAGCTGCTGCGCTTTCAGGGCTGGCAGTTCAGCCTGCCGACCACCCCGCCGCTAGTGGTGCTGGACACCCGCACCCGGCGCTGGCGTAGCGAGAACAGCCTGAGCAAGCCTTCTGGCCTGCTCGACTGGGAAGCGCTGTGCGAGCTGCAGCAGGCATTGCTTGACCACCCTTCGGCGATCATCGTGTCACCGGCGCCGATCTTCGGCGTCAAGCTGATCGAGGCGGTGCAGCGGGTGTTCAGCTGGCTGGGTTATCCGCTGCTGGTCGACGCTGAAAACTGGATGGCGCACCGCGGCGCGGCGCAGGTCATCCTGAATATCTTCCGCCACTCGCGCACCCCGGGGCATTACGTGGTGCTGTCAGGCGACGTGCATTATTCGTTTGTCTATGAAGTGATGATCCGCCATCGCCAGCACAACCCGCACCTGTGGCAGGTCACCAGCAGCGGCATCAAGAACCAGTTTCCGCAGCGTTTGCTGGATGTGCTCGATCGGCTCAACCGCTGGCTGTATTCGCCGCGCTCGCCCCTGAACTGGTTTACCAAACGGCGCCTGATGGAAGTCGCACCACGCCTGCCGAGCCGCAGCAAGGCCGGCGAGCGGGTGTGGAACAGCGCGGGGCTGGGGCAGGTATTTTTCACCGCTGACGGCCAGCCGGAGCGAGTGTTCCAGCTCAATGCGGATGGCTCAGAGGCTAATGAGTTCTTGCGCGATCAGTGAGCGGCTGCGCTGATCAGTTCACCGCAGTCGAGGCTCAGGAGCGCTCGAGCGCGCTGACCAGGTCATGGAAGGCTTCACGATTGGAGTCGTTCAGGCCCATGAGGATGCGGTGTGCCTCAAGCACCTTGGAGCGTACAACCTCTTCGCTCTGGTCTTGCGACGGCAGGTCGGTCAGGCACTCTGGGCAGGGGATCGGCCGACCCACAATGTTGAACACCTGATCGAAGCCCATCGACTGCAGCAAGCGCGAGATATCCGGATTGGTGGTGACCACGGTCGGCAACAGACCCACCTTCTGCCGGGACAGAATGGACAATTTGGCCAACAGCCCAAGGGTGGTGCTGTCGATGCTTTCGGTTTCGGTCAGATCGATGACGATGGCCGAGAAATTCAGCGCAGTGAAGATTTTCTCGATCGTCGCATCCAAAGCCGAACACAAGGTCAGGCGTACTTCACCGACAAACTTCAGTACAAAGGTACCGCTTTGCTCGGCGAACTGGATTCTACCGGTACTCATTGAAGGTTCCTGCTTAACACCAATAGGGCGATATCATCCGGCATCTCCCCAAGCGTAGCCAATCCGAAACGTTGGCGCAGCCCATCCAGGCTACCCCCTGCTGCTTTGACGACCTCCGGCAACGCAGCCTCTTTATCTTTGAGCGTGTTACCGGGCAAAAGGTCCAGAATACCGTCCGACATCAGGCTGAGGCTGAACTGCGCGGGCAACTCGACCACCAGATCCTGATAGGTGGCCTCTTCGAACAACCCCACCGGCAAGCCGCGGCCTTCGAGGTAGCGCGTGTGCTCCGGGGTATACAGCACCGGCATTGGCAGGTGGCCGCCGACGGCGTAGGTCAAAAGGCCGGTGTCTTCATCGATGACGCCACCGACCATGGTCACATGCTTGCCCAGCTTGCAGTTGATCAGGCCACGGTTGATGTGACTGAGCACTTCCGAAGGCTTGAAATCGCGCATCTTGCCGCCACGCTTGAATTCGAACATCAGGCGGGTGGTCATGAATTTCAGCAGTACGGTCACGAACGCCGATGAAGCACCATGGCCGGATACATCGGCCAGGTAGAACGCGATACGCCGCTCATCCACGCGGAAGTAGTCGGCAAAGTCGCCCGACAGGTACAGCGACGGGATGATCTGGTGCTCGAAGGAGAACTCGCCGGCTACCCACGGGCTCTCGGGCAGCATGTTCATCTGCACCTGGCGCCCTGCGGTCTGGTCTTCCTGCAGCAGGTGCAGGCTGGCCTCGAGCTCGCGATTGGCGGTTTCCAGTTTGTCGCGATAGCGCTGGTTTTCGACCAGCAGGCGCGAGCGGTCAAGCGCACGGTGCACCGAGTGCTCCAGCACTGCCAGGTCCTCGAGCGGCTTTATCAGGTAATCATCGGCGCCCAGGCGCAGAGCCTCGACAGCGTCGCTCATGACACCGGCACCCGACACCACGATCACCGGCAACTGCGGGGCCACTTCGCTGATCCGACGGATCAACTCAAGGCCGCCCATCTGCGGCATGCGCAGATCGCAGATCACGAGATCGGGCTGGTGTTGTTCGAAGACCTGAAGCCCCTGCTGGCCATTGCCGGCCTGGAGGACGCTAAAGCCGCTGTCTTCGAGATACGCGGCGAGGCTCGCACGGACCACGTCGTCGTCATCGATAATCAGCAGCGTTGCACTGGTTTTCTGCATGTGGGCGAACGGCGCCGGATTAGGTTTGCGTAGGATCGTCGCAATTGCGCCTATCACTACTGGAATACTGTTTGGCTGCTCTACCTATAGAGTTGTAGGACAAGAACTCTTGTCCGGCAACAGCAGAGGTGCCCTGTCAGGCGCAGACGGTACTCCCATCCGCCGGGGGTTTCAAGCATGCGCGAGTCGGCTTGATTACACAGCGTTTGGCAAATTGCTGGTAGTTATAAGAAATGTGTTTGAGGTAACCCGATGGATGGTTGCAAGGCCCGTTGCGGGCCCAGCTTTGGGGCTGCTTTGCAGCCCCAGCTACCCGGATTCAGAAGTCGTCTTCGACTTCGCCATCCTTGACCTTGAACTCGCGGTTCTGCAGGTAGGCGTTGCGGATGAACACGTACTTGTCGCCACTGATCAGCTTTTCAGCCGAGAGCAGGCTGGCACGGGTGTCAACCAGGTCTACCCCCAGCGTAGTGTTGCGGGTCGGTACATGATCGATGTAGCGGTACGGCTTGGTGTAGCTGTCCGGGTACTTGGCCAGGCCGTCACGCACGGTGCTCGGGCCGAGCAGCGGAATGACCACGTAAGGGCCACTGGCGACGCCCCAGTAACCGAGGGTCTGACCGAAGTCTTCGTCGTTGCGCTGCAGGCCCATGCGGGTACCCACATCGAACAAGCCGCCAACACCGAAGGTGGTGTTGACGATCAAGCGGGCGGTGTCGACGCCAGCAGCGTGGGGCTTGAGCTGCAGAATGTTGTTGGCCAGGTTGGTGACATCGCCGATGTTGCGGAAGACGTTGTGAATGCCGTCTTCGACGAACTGCGGGGTGATCGCCTGGTAGCCTTGGGCCAACGGCTTGAATGCATAGGTGTCGATCGTATCGTTGAACCGGAAGATCGGCCGGTTGACCGCCTCCCAGGGATCTTCTTCGGTAGCTGCCTGCGTAGCAGCCACGGGCGCCAGCAACAGACTGGCGCAGACACAGGCCTGGGTGATTCGCTCGATCACACTGGCGCCGATCCTATGCATAGATGTTTCTCCATCAAGATTCACGGTCGCAGATGCGCGTTTGCTCTGCTGAGTTTGGGCGACAGTATAAAGCGTCGACGGCTGATAAACAGCTTTGCTGAGTATTGCTCAACATTTTGTCAGTAACTGTTGCTACGTCATCTACATGTAACAGTCGCTACTTAGTCTGACTATTTTCAGGGAAGTTGCCATGCACGACGCACCCGCCTTCACCGCTGTGCTTTTCGGGCTGCGTGGCTGCCTGGTGGAAACCGCCAATGACGTGTCTGCGCCAGCGCCTGGCGCGCTGGCCATGCTGGCTGACCTGCACAGCCACCAGGTGCCTTGCATCTGGCTGGATGAGCCCGGCACCGGCGAGTCATTGACCAGAGTGCTGCCGAGTTGGCTGCCGGGGCATTCGACCCCTTCCCTGCCCTGGCCGGCACCGAATGCCTGCTGGCAGGCGCTGATGCAGCTCAACATCGCGAAGCTCGATGGCAGCGTGCTGGTCAGCGGTGATCCGCGCTTGCTTGAATCTGCGCTCAAAGCCGGTTTGTGGACTATCGGCCTGGCGGCATGCAGCCCCCGCTGCGAGGCCTCGGCGAAGCGCTGGCAGGCGATGACCGCCCAAGCCCAGCAAGCGAATCGCGGCAAGGCCACCCTTGAGCTGTTCAAGCTCGGCGCGCATTCGGTGATCGATCATCTGGAAGCGCTACAACCGTGCCTGGCGGATATCGCCCAACGCCGCCGCAAAGGTGAAAAACCCTGATACAGGCGGCTTGACGCGGATCATGCAAAGCCGTGGCGAGTGGATTACGCTTGAGGCATGCGCGAACCTTTGCCCAATGGCCGAGGTCCATGCTTTGCCAAGTCATAGAGGGAGAACACCTGATGCCTGCCCGCGAATTGCAAGAGCAGCTCGATAGCCTGCGCGATCAACTGGATCGCAACCCGCCGCTCACGCTGGAAGAGCGCGACAACCTGCACAGCCTGATGCAACAGATCGAGGCGCAGATCAAACTGGAAGAAGCCACCCAGGACACCAACCTGGTCGACGGCGTCAACCTCGCCGTCGAGCGCTTCGAGGTGGCCCACCCCGACCTCACCGCCACGCTGCGCAACATCGCCAACAGCTTGCACAGCATGGGCATCTGAATCAGGCGGGGCCGACGCGGCACTCAGATGCCCCGTCGGCCAACTATTACTGCCGAACCAGACGCAGGTTTTGCGGGCTGATCGGCCCGTTGCTGCGGTACGGGTTGATATCCAGCCCACCGCGACGCACATACCGCGCGTACACCGTCAGGTGCTCAGGCTGCAGCAAGCGCTTGAGGTCCAGATAGATCCGCTCGACACACTGCTCATGGAAGTCAGCGTGCTGGCGGAAGCTCACCAGATACGTCAGCAAGCTGGCGTGATCCAGCGCCAGGCCCTTGTACTTGACTACCACCGTGCCCCAGTCAGGCTGGCCGGTCACCGGGCAATTGGACTTGAGCAGGTGGCTGTGCACCGTCTCTTCCACTACTTGGGTTGAATCGCACTGCAACAGTTGCGGCTGCGGTTGCTCGTAGTTGCTGATCGCGACATCGAGTTCGTCAATGCACACCCCAGGCAATGCCACTACACCTTCATCCTGCACTTCTGCCAGGCTGCGCACGCGCACCGTCACCGGCGCGCCCGCAGCGGCAGACAAGTCTTTCTCCAGGCAAGCCTGCAGCTCAGCGCTGCTGGCAAAGGCCGTCTGGTTAAGCGAGTTGAGGTACAGCTTGAACGACTTCGATTCGATGATATTCGGTGACTGTGCCGGGATGGCGAACTCACCGATGGCCACCACCGGCTTGCCGGACGGCAACAGCCAGGACAGCTCAAAGCAGTTCCAGTAGTCAACGCCCTGCCACGGCAGGGCGTCGCCACTGACACCAAGCTCGGCCCACTTGGCCAGGCGCGGAATCGGGAACAGCAGCGACGGAGTGTAGGTTGCAATATATTCGCTGGATTTACCCAGCGGAGAGTCTTCGGCAGCGGGATGCATGGTCAGGACCTGGAAAAAACGGATGCGCCCAGTTTACCGGTTTTGCAGCCCGCCTTGGGTCCGAACTCACTCGATGGTCAGCGGCCCGACCATCCCGGCCTGATAATGCCCCGGCACGTTGCAGGCAAACTCGATCGGCGCAGCGCTACGGAAGGTCCAGGTCAGCTCGCCGCGCTGGCCGGGCTGCAGCAGCACGGTGTTGCCGCTGTCGTGGCCGTGTTCACCATGGCCCATCTGGCTGTGATCCATGCCCCCGGTGAACAGTTTGCCCTGCATCGCCACCATTTGTTTCTGATGCTCTGCGTGCATGGCCTTGTCGCCCAGATTGAACTCGTGGGGCAACTGGCCCTGGTTGATCAGCACAAAACGCACGGTCTCGCCGGCCTTGACCTGCAAACTGCTGGGCTCAAAGGCGATGTCCTTGAGCACCACCTCAACCGTGCGAGTGGCCTTGGCCGCTGGCGCTGGCTCACCGAAAGCGAAGCTGGTGTGCTCGGCGTCAGCCCAGCCCGACGTGCTGAACAGCGCGAAGGCAGCAGCGATGAACAGGTGTTTCATATCTACTCCGATAATGACGGCAATGTCGTGCCACTCTGCGCTGGCGCAGCTGGCAACTGGCTGACCGCAAGATTACAACTTTGTCAGCTTGGCTTGAGAGCGGGTTCGTCACGTATCATTTCCACTACTCCCTGACCGACGCAAAAACCTGATGAAACTGCTGATCGTCGAAGACCAGGTCAAGACTGGCCAATACCTGCAACAAGGCCTCACCGAGGCCGGCTTTGCCTGCGAGCTCAGCGCCGACGGCGAAACCGGGCTGCACCTGGCGCTGACCGGCGATCATGCACTGCTGATTCTTGATGTGATGCTGCCAGGCCGCAGCGGTTGGGAGATTCTGCAGGCGGTACGCCAGGCAGGGCTCGCCACCCCAGTATTGTTCCTCACCGCCCGCGACGCCGTGGAGGACCGCGTGCATGGCCTGGAACTGGGCGCAGACGACTATCTGGTCAAGCCGTTCGCCTTCTCCGAGCTGCTGGCCCGCGTGCGCAGCTTGCTGCGCCGAGGCGCCGCCGGGGTGCAGGACACCACCCTGGCCTTGGCGGACCTGCGCCTGGACTTGATCCGCCGCCGCGCCGAGCGTGCCGGCCAACGCGTCGACCTTACCGCCAAGGAGTTCGCCCTGCTGGAATTGCTATTGCGCCGCCAGGGCGAGGTGCTGCCCAAGTCGTTGATTGCCTCGCAGGTATGGGACATGAACTTCGACAGCGACACCAACGTCATCGAAGTGGCCATCCGCAGGCTGCGGCTGAAGATCGACGACGGTCACGCCAGCAAGCTGATACACACGGTGCGTGGCATGGGTTATGTACTCGAAGAGCGCCAGGACTGATGCGCCGAATATCCCTCGGCAGCCGCCTCGCGCTGCTGTTTGCTGCCTGTACCGCGGCGGTTTCGCTTAGCGCCGGCGTGCTCTTCACCCAAGCCAGCGAGCAGCATTTCATCGAGTTGGATGAGCAACTGCTCGACACTCGCCTGACGCAGTTACGCGAGCAACTTACCGGTCTCCAGACACGGCAGCAGGTGGTCGACAGGCTCCCCGAGCTACGGAGCCAATTCAACCTCCAGACCGATGTCGCACTGCGCATCAGCAGCGGCACGGGCCAAGCCTGGTTCGAAAGCCGGCAAGGTTTGCCCGATGCCAACCAGTCTGCACAACTGAAGACACTGCAGGCCGGCGGCGTCGACTATCGCGGCTTGTCGGCGCCATTGATCGAGCATGATCCACAGTCACCGCAACTGACCGTGTTGCTCGACATCACCCATCACCAACATTTCTTGCAGAGCATGCAGCGCTTGATCTGGCTAACGGTGGGCCTGTCGGCACTGGCCACGGCATTGCTCGGCGCCTGGGCGGTACGCCGCGGCTTGCGCCCGTTGCGCCAGATCGGCGCGGTGGCGGCGAGCGTCAACGCTCGTTCGCTGACCACACGCCTGCCAGTGGCGCAGATGCCCGAGGAGTTGGCTCAGCTGGCAGAAAGCATGAATGCCATGCTGCAGCGGCTGGACGATGCGTTTCAACGGCTGTCGGCGTTCTCCGCGGACATCGCCCATGAACTGCGCACGCCGTTGTCGAACCTGCTGACCCACACTCAGGTGACGCTAACCCGCCCACGCAGCCTGGACGAATACCGCGAGGCCTTGCATGGCAACCTGGAGGAGCTGCAATGGATGGCGCAGCTGGTCAACGACATGCTCTACCTGGCCAAGGCTGAGCACGGCCTGCTGGTGCCTGAACAGCAGGTGCTGGACCTTGCCTCGGAAGTGGATGAACTGCTGGAGTATTACGCGCCACTGGCTGAGGACGCTGGAGTGACCCTGCTCCGCGAAGGTGAGCTGGTGATCGAGGGCGATCGGCAGATGTTGCGGCGGGCGTTTTCCAACTTGCTGGAAAATGCGCTGCGGTTTGCTGGAGCAGGTGGAGTGGTGAAGGTGGGTTTACAAGCTGGAGGCCAAGTTACGGTCGCCAATACCGGTGCGGCGATTGAAGCAGCGGCTGCGCAGCGCTTGTTTGATCGATTCTACCGCGGGGATTCGGCACGGGCCGAAGGAGGTGCTGAGCACGCCGGGCTGGGCCTGGCAATTACCCGTTCGATCGTCCTCGCCCATGGTGGCGGGATTCAGGTGGAGTGCGAAGCAGGATGGACGCGGTTTGTGATTGATTTCGGCAAGGGGCCGCACAGCGGCCCCAAAGATACCAGCGCCGGTCTCACTCGTAACGCAACGCCATAGCCGGCTCGATCTGCGAAGCCCGGTAAGCTGGATACACGGTCGCCAGGAAGCTCATCACCAAGCCCGCCGTACAGATCATCAGCACATCCCCCCACTGCAACTGCGAGGGCAAGCTGCTGATGAAATACACATCGGAGGTGAAGATGTGCTGGCCGCTGACCCGCTCCAGCCAGCCAACGATCTGACTCACGTTGATCGCCGCAATTACCCCCAGCACCCCGCCAATCAGCGTGCCGACCACACCGATCAAGCTGCCCTGAACCATGAACGTACCCATGATCTGCATCGGCGTGGCGCCAATGGTGCGCAGGATGGCGATATCCGCGCCCTTGTCGTTCACCACCATCACCAGGGTGGCGATGATATTGAACGCCGCCACCGCGATGATCATCATCAGCAGCAAGCCGATCATGGTCTTTTCCATCTTCATGGCGCTGAACAGGCTGCCCTGGGTGTGCGACCAGTCATCGGCGTGATAGGCATCGCCCAACTGCGCGGCGATGGCCTTGGACACCTGCGGCGCCGCGTACAAGTCCTGCAATTTGAGCCGCACGCCCTGCACGCTGCCCGGCGCCCAGCGCTGCATCTCGGCGGCGTCGGCCACGTTGATATAAGCCTGCGAGCCATCCAGCTCGGCACCCACCTTGAAGATTCCGACCACGGTCAGGCGCTGCATGCGTGGCGTGATACCACCCGGGGCCTTGCTGATTTCCGGCACGATCAAAGTCAGCTTGTCACCGGTGTTGAGCCGGAAGCGCCGCGCCGTCAGCTCGCCGATCACCACCCCGTATTCACCCGGGACCAGATCCTGCAAAGCGCCCTGGACGATATGCTGGCCGACGATCGACACCTTGCCCTCTTCGGCCGGCTCGATCCCGCTGACCTGAATCGGCTGCATCGCACCTTTGTACGAGAGCATGCCTTCCATTTCGGTGACCGGCGCGGCAGCGACCACTGCCGGGTTCTTCAGCGCTGCGTCAGCCACGCTGCGCCAGTCGCTCAGCGGCTGCACGCCAAGGATGCTCGCATGCGGCACCAGGCCAAGAATGCGTGAGCTCATTTCGCGCTGGAAGCCGTTCATCACCGACAGCACCACGATCATGGCCAGCACGCCCAGGGACAAGCCGATCATCGAAGTCATCGAGATGAACGAGATGAAGTGATTGCGGCGCTTGGCACGGGTGTAGCGAGCACCGATGAACAAGGGCAAGGGTCTGAACATGTACGAGAACACCCAATGAACAAAAGTTGCGGGGTGGATCATTCCACCCCGGGCAGTCGACTCAGATCGCCACCAGGTGGCCATCTTCCAGCTTGAGCACGCGATCCATCTGCCGCGCCAGGCTCAGGTCGTGGGTCACCACCAGGAACGCAGTGCGTGATGAGCTGGAAAGCTCTTGCATCAGTTCCTGAATGCCCTGCGCAGTGTGATGGTCGAGGTTGCCGGTCGGCTCATCGAGCATCACCAGCCCCGGCCGATTGACCAGAGCGCGGGCGATCGCCACACGCTGGCGCTCACCACCGGACAGCTCGGCCGGTTTGTGGCTCAGGCGATGGCCGAGGCCAACCCGCTTGAGCAAGGCCTCGGCACGCTCGCGCGCTTCCGGGATCGGCGTGCGCCCGATCAGCAGCGGCATGCACACGTTTTCCAGCGCCGTGAACTCGGCCAGCAGGTGGTGAAACTGATACACGAAGCCCAGCGCTCGGTTGCGCAGCAGGCCACGGGCGCGCTCGCCCAGTGCCGACAACTCTTCGCCAGCCAGCCACACGCTGCCCTGGCTCGGCGTGTCGAGGCCGCCCAGCAAGTTGAGCAAGGTACTCTTGCCGGAACCGGAGCTGCCGACAATCGCCACCCGCTCACCCGGCAGCAGTTCAAGCTGCAGATTGGCCAGCACCTGCACCGACTCCGGGCCCTCGTCGTAGGACTTGCCCAGGTTGCGGCAACTCAGAACGGCTTTATCACTCATGCGCGACTCACTCATAACGTAGCGCCTCTGCAGGCTGGGTGCGCGCCGCACGCCAGGCCGGATACAGGGTGGCGAGGAAACTCAGGATCAATGCCGCGCCGCAGACCATCCACACGTCCTGGGCGATGATCTGCGAAGGCAGGTAGTCGATGAAGTACACATCGGCGTTGAGGAACTTGTGCCCGATCAGCTTCTCGATGCCGGCAATCGCCGCGCTGACATTGAGCGCAGCGAGAATGCCGACTACCGCACCAATCAAGGTGCCGACCACGCCGATCACCGTACCCTGGACCATGAAGATGGCCATGATCTGCCCGGGCGTAGCGCCCAGGGTGCGCAGAATGGCGATGTCGCCGCGCTTGTCATTGACCACCATCACCAGGGTAGAAATGATGTTGAACGCCGCCACCGCCACGATCAGCAGCAGGAGCAGACCAATCATTGCCTTCTCCATGCGGATGGCCTGATACAGGTTGCCGTGGGTGCGGGTCCAGTCACGCGAGTAGAACTCCTGCTCGCCCAACTGCTGGGCGATGCTCCAGGCCACGCGCGGGGCTTCGAACAGGTCGTCGAATTTCAGCCGCAGGCCCTGCACCTGATCCGCTTTCCAGCGGTGCAGGCGCGACAGGTCGGCGATGTTGGTCAAGCCCAGGAAGCCGTCGATCTCGCCCGCACCGACATGAAAGGTGCCGACCACGGTGAAGCGCTTCATGCGCGGGAACATGCCCGCCGGAGTGACGCTGACCTCTGGCGCCACGAAGGTCAGTTTGTCACCGACCTTGACGCCCAGTTTGGCCGCGGCCTTGTCGCCGATCATGATGCCCCACTCGCCGGGCGCCAGCTTGTCGATGCTGCCTTCGCGGATGAAGTTGTCGATGATCGACACCTCCCGCTCACGCGCAGGATCAATACCGTTGAGCAGCACCTTGCTGACCTTGCCATCGAAGGTCAGCAGGCCCTGCATCTGGGTGAAAGGCGCGACCGCCACGACTTGTGGATTCTGCTTTACTTGTTGAGCAAGGGCAGGCCAATCATTGATCGGCTGGCCGCTCTCAAGCGTGGCGTGAGGGATCATGCCAAGCACGCGGGTACGCATCTCGTGGTCAAAGCCATTCATCACCGAGAGCACCACGATCATCACCACCACGCCCAGGGCGAGGCCGATCATCGAGGTCAGGGAAATGAACGAGACGAAATGGTTGCGGCGTTTGGCACGGGTGTAGCGAGTACCAATAAATACGAAAAGAGGTCTGAACATGTCGGGGCTTGTTCGGATGAAAGGGAACGTCCTTGTGGCGAGGCGCCTACGGCGGCTTTACACTCGGACCACCGCCGTAACCTTGGGTTCGCCATGACGACAATAGACGATGAAGATCGCCGCGAATACTACCGCATCGAAGACAGGATCGCACTGGAAATCACCCCGCTGAGCGCGGCTGAGGCCCTGGAGCCAGAACTGTTGCAGGATGATTCGCCGCTGTTCAACCTGCTCAGCGAACTGCATCTGTCCGACTTCGAATCGCAACATCTGCTGCGCCAGTTGAGCGACAAGGACCGCACCCTGGCAGCGTTTTTACGGGCCCAGAACAAACGCCTCGACCTGCTCAGCGCAGTGGTCGCGCACAGCCTGCTTGGCGAGATCGGCGCACCACATCGGGTGATCCTCTCCGAGGGCGGCATCGAGTTCAGCCAGACCAGCGCGATCGCCGCCGGCA
This sequence comes from Pseudomonas sp. 1121_17, assembly GCF_052850745.1. NCBI lineage: Bacteria > Pseudomonadati > Pseudomonadota > Gammaproteobacteria > Pseudomonadales > Pseudomonadaceae > Pseudomonas > Pseudomonas sp. 1121_17. Next base: position 431,942 of record NZ_VXCX01000001.1, on the reverse strand, counting down.
CCCGAGTCAAGGTCAAGATGGTGTTGATGCCCCGCGCCCATGGTTTGCTGCTGCGCGGCCGGGTTACCCACTGCGACGCCCGCCCCGGCGGCGACTATGAAGTCGGCACCGAATTCACCGACATGACCGACGCCCAGCGCCAGTTGTTGGCGCGGTATATCCTGCAGCGCCAGCAACAGCAACGTCGGCAGGCGCTGGAACAGAACGACCCCGCCTCCTGAGCTCCGCTCTTATTGATTTGAAGGAACGAACGTGACCCTGATCTACGGCCATCGCGGCGCCAAGGGCGAAGCACCTGAAAACACCCTGACCAGCTTCCGTCAGTGCCTGGAGCACGGCGTCAATCGCTGTGAACTGGACCTGCACCTGTCGGCCGACAACCAGCTGATGGTGATCCACGACCCAACGCTCAAGCGCACCACCGGCCGCCGCGGCAAGGTAGTCGAACACAGCGCAGCTGACCTGAACACCTATGACGCCCGTGCCGGCGGCCCCGGCCATGTACAGCCCTGCCCTATTCCACGGCTTGAAGAGCTGTTCGAGAAATGCGCATTCGAGCACTGGCAGCTTGAGGTCAAAAGCGCTTCGCGCACTCGCGCCGCCAGTACCGTGCTGGCCATCCGTGAGCTGGCGCAGCAATATGGCCTGCTCGACAAGGTCACCATCACCTCAAGCTCGCGCGAAGTGCTCAGCGCTGCGGTTGAGCTGGTGCCGGATGTGTCGCGTGGGCTGGTAGCAGAATATGCCTGGCTCGACCCACTGAAGGTCGCGCAGAACTACAACTGCCAGATGCTCGCCCTGAACTGGACGCTATGCACCCCCGAGCGCCTGATCAAGGCACAGCGCCAGGGTTTGCACGTGTCGGTATGGACGGTCAACGAGCCGGCGCTGATGCGCCGACTCGCCGACTTTGGCGCTGACAGCCTGATTACAGACTTTCCCGGTTTGGCCAAGACCACCCTTGGGTAGGATTGAAACCGAGCTCCCCGACCGGCTCAGGCCACCGGTCGGAGCCGCTCAAAAAAGCCGGTTGAGGCCGTCGTAGGCCGCTACGCGATAGGCTTCGGCCATGGTCGGGTAGTTGAAGGTGGTGTTGACGAAGTACTTCAGGGTATTGCGCTCACCCGGCTGATCCATGATCGCCTGGCCGATGTGCACGATCTCCGAAGCCTGGTAACCAAAGCAGTGTACGCCCAGGATCTGCAAGGTCTCGCGATGGAACAGGATCTTCAGCATGCCTTGCGGCTCACCGGCGATCTGCGCACGCGCCATGCTCTTGAAGAATGCCTTGCCGACTTCGTACGGCACCTTGGCCTGGGTCAGTTCCTGCTCGTTCTTGCCGATCGAGCTGATCTCGGGAATGGTGTAGATCCCGGTCGGCACGTCGTTGACGAAGCGCCAGCTGCCATTGTCGACAATGCTGCCCGCTGCCGAGCGGCCCTGGTCGTGGGCGGCACTGGCCAGGCTCGGCCAGCCGATCACGTCACCGGCGCCATAAATGTTCGGCACGGTGCTGCGGTAGGCTTCATCGACTTCGATCTGACCACGGCTGTTGACCTTGATGCCGATGTTTTCCAGGCCCAGCTTGTCGGTGTTGCCGGTACGGCCGTTGCACCAGAGCAAGGCGTCGGCCTTGATCTTCTTGCCCGACTTCAAATGCAGGATCACGCCGTTGTCGAGGCCTTCGACCCGCTCGTAGTCCTCGTTATGACGCACGGTGATGTTGTTGTTGCTGAAGTGGTAGCTCAGTGCCTGGGAGATTTCCGAATCGAGGAAGCTCAGCAGCTGCCCACGGTTGTCGACCAGCTCGACCAGTACACCCAGGCCACTGAAGATCGAGGCGTACTCGCAGCCGATCACGCCAGCGCCGTAGACAATCAGTTTGCGCGGGGTGTGGCTGAGGCTGAGGATGGTGTCGCTGTCATATACACGCGGGTGGTTGAAGTCGATATCAGCCGGGCGGTACGGGCGCGAACCGGTGGCGATGATGATGTGCTTGGCCACCAGCTTTTCGACCACGCCATTGGCGCAGACCACTTCGACCGTTTGCTCGTCGGCAAAGCTGCCGGTACCGACAAATACATCGACGCGGTTACGGGCGTAGTAGCCGGTGCGCGAAGCGACCTGCTTGGAGATCACCTTCTCGGCGCTCTTGAGCACGTCCGGGAACGAGAACCAGCGCGGCTCGCCAATGGCACGGAACATCGGGTTGGTGTTGAACTGCATGATCTGCCGCACCGAGTGACGCAGTGCCTTGGACGGGATGGTGCCCAGGTGGGTGCAGTTGCCGCCAACCTGGCGACGGCTATCGACCATCGCCACCTTGCGCCCTGCTTTGGCGGCGTTCATTGCCGCACCTTCTCCGGCCGGGCCGGAACCCAGCACCACTACGTCGTAGTTGTAGACAGCCATGCGTACTCCTTCAAAACTGGCCCGCCGGCCGGTTGGCCGCGGGGCGCGATCATGTCGCCGCGGCGCCATGGAAAAATTCGGGTGCAGTCTAATCAAGCGTCAACGCCGCGCACATTAACCCTTGGTCGCGTCGTAGGCGAATTTTGCCTTCACTACATATCGTGCAAGGCAAGCCTGCGCTAGCCGGCCATTGCCTTTCAAATGCCGATCAGTTAAGCCAATTGGGGCCGCTCTGCGGCCCTTCGCGGGTGAACCCGCTCCCACAGATAGGCCAATCCTGTGGGAGCGGGCTTGCCCGCGAAGGGCTGCAAAGCAGCCCCAAAATCAGCAATACAACGCTATCGGCGGATCAGCGCGGGAAGGCTGGCGGGTTGACCCCGGCCATGTCTTCCATCACGCGCACTACCTGGCAGCTGTAACCGAATTCGTTGTCGTACCAGACGTACAGGACAACACGGTTTTCGTTGCAGATGGTCGCTTCGGCATCAACCACACCGGCGTGGCGCGAGCCAACGAAGTCGGTCGAAACCACTTCCTGCGAGTTGACGTAGTCGATCTGCTTGTGCAGCTCGGAGTGCATGGCGACCTGGCGCAGGTACTCGTTGATCTCTTCGCGGCTGGTGCCGTTTTCGAGGTTCAGGTTGAGGATGGCCATGGACACGTTCGGCGTCGGTACGCGGATCGCGTTGCCGGTCAGTTTGCCCTTGAGCACAGGCAGCGCCTTGGCAGCAGCGGTGGCGGCACCGGTTTCGGTGATGACCATGTTCAGCGGCGCGGCGCGGCCACGACGGCTGCCCTTGTGGAAGTTGTCGATCAGGTTCTGGTCGTTGGTGAACGAGTGAACGGTTTCGACGTGACCATTGATGATGCCGAACTTGTCGTTGACTGCCTTGAGCACCGGCACGATGGCGTTGGTGGTGCAGGAAGCCGCGGAGATGATCTTGTCATCGGCGCTGATTTCACCGTGGTTGATGCCATGCACGATGTTCTTCAGCGCGCCTTTGCCAGGTGCGGTGAGGATTACGCGGGAAGCGCCTGGGCATGCCAGGTGCTGGCCGAGGCCGTCGGCGTCACGCCATACACCGGTGTTGTCGACGATCAGCGCATCTTTGATGCCGTACTGGGTGTAGTCGACTTCGCTCGGGCTCTTGGCGTAGATAACCTGGATCAGGTTGCCGTTGGCGGTGATGGTGTTGTTGGCTTCGTCGATGGTGATGGTGCCATCGAACGGGCCGTGCACCGAGTCACGACGCAGCAGGCTGGCGCGTTTGACCAGGTCGTTTTCAGCACCCTTGCGGACAACGATGGCGCGCAGACGCAGGCCGTCGCCACCACCGGTTTTCTCGATCAGGATGCGTGCCAGCAGACGGCCGATGCGACCGAAGCCGTACAGCACAACGTCGGTGCCCTTGCGCGCCGAAACGTTTTGCTGACCAACCACGTCGGCCAGTTCTTCGCGGACGAACTGCTCGGCGCTGCGGCCATTGCCTTCAAGCTTGAACTTGTTGGCCAGCTTGCCCAGGTCGACCGAAGCGGCGCCCAGTTTCAGCTCGCTCATCGCCTTGAGCAAAGGGAACGTCTCGTGGACAGACAGTTCGGTCTCGTCGGTCTGACGATGACGCGCAAAGCGGTGCGCCTTGAGGATCGAGATCACCGAACGGTTGATCAGACTACGGCCATAGATCGAGCTCACCACATTGTTGTTGCGGTAGAGCTGACCGATAAGCGGGATCATGGCTTCAGCCAAAGCTTCACGATCAATCCACTCACCAAGACACTGGTCGGGCTTCTGAGTCACGGGAACCTTCCACATGTAGGGGTAGAAAAAAGGGGCTACATTATGACGCCCCACGGCGTATCGAGCAATGAGCGCCTGTCGTTAACGCTGCACACCGCTGCTTGAGCCCTCGCGAGCCTGACAGCTGGCACCGGCGTCGGTACAATCGACCTCTTTGCCGCAACGCTTGGAGTGCATTCTCCCGTGTCAGTTCTGCGCTTACCGCAATTGTCGGCCCAGGCCGGCAAACAAACCTGGGGCAACTTGCCCGGTGCCGCCCTCAGCCTGGCCATCGCCGAGGCCGCCAGTGGCGCCCGGCGCTTCACCCTGCTGCTGACCGCCGACAGCCAGGCCGCCGACCGTCTCGAGCAGGAGCTGCGCTTCTTTGCCCCGGACCTGCCGGTGCTGCCGTTCCCCGACTGGGAAACCCTGCCATACGATCTGTTCTCGCCGCACCAGGACATCATCTCGCAGCGTATCGCCAGCCTGTACCGGCTGCCGGAACTGGACCACGGCATTCTCGTGGTGCCGATCACCACCGCCCTGCACCGCCTGGCGCCAACGCGCTTTCTGCTCGGCAGCAGCCTGGTCCTCGACATCGGCCAGACCATTGATGTCGAGCAGATGCGCAGCCGCCTCGAAGCCAGCGGCTATCGCTGCGTCGACACGGTCTACGAGCATGGCGAATTTGCCGTGCGCGGCGCGCTGATCGACCTGTTCCCGATGGGTAGCAAACTGCCGTTTCGGATCGACCTGTTCGACAACGAAATCGAGACCCTGCGCACCTTCGATCCAGAGACCCAGCGCTCGATCGACAAGGTCGAATCGGTACGCCTGCTGCCGGCACGCGAATTCCCGATGCAGAAGGAAGAAGTCACCCGCTTCAAGGCACGTTTCCGCGAGCGCTTCGACGTGGATTTTCGCCGCAGCGCGATCTTCCAGGACCTCGCCAGCGGGATCATCCCCGCCGGCATCGAGTACTACCTGCCGCTGTTCTTTGAAGAAACCGCGACGCTGTTCGACTACCTTCCGGCTGACACCCAGGTGTTCTCGATGCCCGGCGTCGAGCAGGCTGCCGAGCATTTCTGGAACGACGTGCGCGGGCGCTATGAAGACCGCCGCGGCGACCTGACCCGACCACTGCTGCCGCCGGCTGAACTATTCATGCCAGTGGAAGACTGCTTCGCCCGCCTCAAGCAGTGGCCGCGCGTGGTGGTCAGCAGTGACGACCTCGAACCCGGCGCTGGCCGGCAGAGCTTCCCGGCGCGCGAGCTGCCCAACCTGGCCATCGAAGCCAAGGCCAATCAACCGCTGGCGGCGCTGTCGACGTTTCTTGAGCAGTTCCCGGGCCGGGTGCTGTTCACTGCCGAATCTGCCGGCCGCCGCGAAGTGCTGCTGGAGCTGCTCGAGCGGCTCAAGCTGCGCCCGCAGACCGTTGACGGCTGGACCGATTTCATCACCGGCAAAGAGCGCCTGGCGATCACCATCGCGCCGCTCGACTACGGCCTGCTGCTGGACGACCCGGCACTGGCATTGATCGCCGAAAGCCCGTTGTTCGGCCAGCGCGTGATGCAGCGCCGACGCCGCGAGAAGCGCGGCGAGGCGGCCAACGATGCGGTGATCAAAAACCTCACCGAACTGCGCGAAGGCGCACCGGTGGTGCATATCGATCACGGGGTCGGCCGCTATCTGGGCCTGGCCACACTGGAAATCGACGGCCAGGCCGCCGAATTCCTCACCCTTGAGTACGCCGAGAACGCCAAGCTGTACGTGCCGGTCGCCAACCTGCACCTGATCGCCCGCTACACCGGCAGCGATGACGCCCTGGCGCCGCTGCACCGGCTCGGCTCGGAAACCTGGCAGAAGGCCAAGCGCAAGGCTGCCGAGCAGGTCCGCGACGTGGCTGCCGAACTGCTCGACATCTATGCCCGTCGTGCCGCACGCAAGGGCTATGCCTTTGCCGACCCTGCCGCCGATTACGCCACCTTCAGCGCCGGCTTCCCGTTCGAGGAAACACCCGATCAGCAGAACGCCATCGACGCGGTGCGCGAGGACATGCTCGCTGCCAAGCCGATGGACCGTCTGGTCTGCGGCGACGTCGGCTTCGGCAAGACCGAAGTGGCCATGCGCGCGGCATTCATCGCCGTGCACAGCGGCCGCCAGGTGGCCGTGCTGGTACCGACCACCCTGCTCGCCCAGCAGCACTACAACAGCTTCCGCGACCGCTTTGCCGACTGGCCGGTAACCGTCGAGGTGATGAGCCGCTTCAAGTCGGCCAAGGATATCGCCGCTGCCGCCGCCAATCTGGCCGAGGGCAAGATCGACATCCTGATCGGCACGCACAAGCTGCTGCAGGATGACGTGCGCTTCAAAGACCTCGGTCTGGTAGTGATCGACGAAGAGCACCGCTTTGGCGTGCGGCAAAAAGAGCAGCTCAAGGCCCTGCGCAGCGAAGTCGACATCCTCACCCTGACTGCCACGCCGATCCCGCGCACCCTGAACATGGCCGTGGCCGGCATGCGCGACCTGTCGATCATCGCCACCCCGCCGGCGCGCCGGTTGTCGGTACGCACCTTCGTCATGGAGCAGAACAACAGCACGGTGAAGGAAGCTCTACTGCGCGAACTGCTGCGTGGCGGCCAGGTGTATTACCTGCACAACGACGTCAAGACCATCGAGAAGTGCGCGGCCGACCTCGCCGAACTGGTACCTGAAGCGCGCATCGGCATCGGCCACGGGCAGATGCGCGAGCGCGAGCTGGAACAGGTCATGAGCGACTTCTATCACAAGCGCTTCAACGTGCTGATCGCCTCGACCATCATCGAAACCGGTATCGACGTGCCCAGTGCCAACACCATCGTCATCGAGCGCGCCGACAAGTTTGGCCTGGCCCAGTTGCACCAGCTGCGCGGCCGGGTTGGCCGTAGCCACCACCAGGCCTATGCCTACCTGCTCACCCCTGCCCGGCAGAAGGTCAGCAGCGACGCCGAAAAACGCCTGGAGGCGATTGCCAACACCCAGGACCTCGGTGCCGGCTTCGTGCTGGCCACCAACGACCTGGAAATCCGCGGCGCCGGCGAGTTGCTTGGCGACGGCCAGAGCGGCCAGATACAGGCGGTCGGCTTCACTCTGTACATGGAAATGCTCGAACGCGCAGTCAAGGCGATCCGCAAGGGCAACCAGCCAAACCTGGAACAACCACTTGGCGGCGGCCCGGAAATCAACCTGCGCCTGCCGGCGTTGATCCCCGAAGACTACCTGCCCGATGTGCATGCGCGGCTGATCCTGTACAAGCGCATCGCTTCGGCGGCCGACGAAGAAGGCCTCAAGGACCTGCAGGTCGAGATGATCGACCGCTTCGGCCTGTTGCCGGAGCCGACCAAGAACCTGATCCGCATCACCCTGCTCAAGCTGCAGGCAGAAAAACTCGGCATCAAGAAAGTCGACGGCGGCCCCAACGGCGGCAAGATCGAATTCGAAGCCGAGACCCCGGTCGACCCGCTGACCCTGATCAAGCTGATCCAGGGCCAGCCCAAACGCTACAAGTTCGAAGGCGCTACCCAGTTCCGCTTCCTGGTGCCGATGGAACGCCCGGAAGAACGCTTCAATACAGTGGAGGCGCTGTTCGAGCGCCTCACCCCACAGCCTGCTTGAAGGAAGTTACATGCGTGCCATTCGTTGCCTGACCTTGCTGTTGACGCTGTGTGCGCCGACGGCGTTTGCTGATGGCTTGTATCAGGTGGAAATGCTGCTGGTGCGGCAAAACGATGTACCGGCGGTGACCAGCCAGTTCGCCCCGGAAGACTGGCGCGCCGGCGCGCCGCGCTTGAGCAAGGAAGCCGAACGGCCACCGGTGCTGACCGACGAAGCGACCCGCCTGGAGGCTACGCCGAGCTACACCGTGCTGCTGCACAAGGCCTGGCAGCAACAGCTCGACAGCGAGCCCAGCAGCATTGCTCTGGGCGCTGGCGAGGAGCAGTTCGGTCACTTCCCGATCGAGGGCAACCTGAGCCTGGCCGACGGCCGCTTCATCGCCGTGCAGGCGAGCTTCTGGGTCAACCAGCTCGATGGCAACGGTAACGTGCTGCGCAGCGAGCACTTCCAGCAGAGCAATCGCAACATGAAAAGCGGCCAGCTGACCTTCCTCGACGGTGGCCACCTGGCACTTCTGCTCAAGGTCGCACCCGTCGGCGCGCGCAAACTGCCGGAGATGACTCCGGAGATGATGGAGCAGTGACACCGTGACCTCCGACGCAGTCGCCCTGGTGCGCAGCAACATCAGCTGGAAACGCGCCTTCTCCGCTGCGGTTTTGCAACGCGGCCAGCGCTACGCCGAAGAAGACCGGGTACAGATCCTCGACCATGACGACAGGCGGATCGAAGCCACCTGTCGCGGCAGCGGCAGCGGCATCTATACCCAGCGCATTTTCATCACTGCGGCAGCTGGCCAGTGCCATGTGCGCGGCCACTGTTCATGCCCGGTCAGAGAGAACTGCAAGCACTGTGCTGCGGTGCTGTTCGCCCTGCTCGACAGCAGCGCGCCGGCTGAAAGCGACGCCCTGCCCCATCATTTACAGCACTGGCTGCAAGGGATGCAGCAACCGGCCACAGTCAGCCTCGGCGCAGATGACAAACGCGGGCGGATGGTCTGCTATCAGCTGGTGCTCCATGAAGACCGCAGCTGCAGCCTGCGCGTGCGCAAAGGCACCGACGATGAGCGTGGCCTGCGCTTCAGCCGGGTGCAGTCGCTGTATGACTTTTTGTATGACACGCCACGCTTCGTCACAGCTGAAGACCTACGCATCCTGCGCCAGTTGAATGGACAGAACATCCCTTACGGCCAGGACCGCGGCTACGCACTCAAAGGCCAGGAAGGCGGCGAATTGCTGCAGCGCGCACTGGACACCGGCCGCGTCCTGTACAGCGACGACCGGCCACTGCTGCGCCAGGGCCCGGAGCGCGAGGCCGAGTTCCGCTGGGTGCGCCAGAGCGACGCCACCTATTGCGGCAGCTGGTTCAGCGGCGAGGAGAAGCTGTTCGTGCTGGCACTGGCGCCGCTGTTCTGGCTGGATGTACGCGCCGGTGAAATTGGCCGTGTCAGCCATTCACTCGACCCGCATATAGCCCTGCAACTGTCACTGGCACCACCGGTACCCGAGCATCTGGTAGTGCCGCTGAGTCACAAGCTCAACGCCCTCAACCATCAAGTGCCGACCCCGACCGAGGTCAAGCAGCAGCTGCTCGAAGATATCCAGCCGACCCCGCGCCTGACCCTGGGCAGTCTCGAGTTCAGCGCTTACACGCCCAAGACCGGGCGCATGCAACGGCAGATGCAACACCGCGCCGCGCTGGCGTTCGACTACGACGGCGTGCTGGCAATCGGCAACGACGACAAGCCCCTGACCCGCCTGGTTGGCGCCACCAGCCAGCGCATCCGTCGTCAGCCACAGGCCGAGCAAGCCATGCGCAAGACCCTGCGCGAACTGGGCTTCAAGCTGGCCACCCGGCAAAGCAAAGCGTTGCCCGACAGTGCCGGCGACATGCATCAGCTTGCCGACGACGAAGCGTGGCTGACATTTGCCCGAGACGGTTTGCCGCGCCTGCGTGAGGCCGGCTGGCACATCGATGTGCACCGCGACTTTGCCTTCAACTTGCAGGAGGTCGAAGACTGGTACGCCAGCGTCGACGAAGCGCCGGGGCATGAATGGTTCGACCTTGAGCTAGGCATCGTTGTCGATGGCCAACGTCACAGCCTGCTGCCGATCGTGCTGCAACTGCTGCGCAGCAATCCGGAAATGCTGCGCCCCAGCGAACTGGCCCGGCGCGGTGACGATGAGCACTTGCTGCTGGACCTCAACCGCGGCCGCCTCGATAGCCCGCCGCTGCGCGTTGCCCTGCCCTATGGCCGGATCAAGGTCATGATGGCGACGCTGGGCGAGCTGTATCTGCACGAACACGCAGGCGGCCCGGCGCTGCGCCTGGACCGCGCCGATGCCGCGCGCCTGAGCGACATGGAACACATGCCGCTGCTGTGGGAAGGCGGCGAGCACGTGCGCGGCCTCGGCCGGCGCCTGCGCGATGCACGGGATATCCAGGTCGAGCCGCCGCTCGCGCTCAACGCCACCCTGCGCCCGTATCAGCAGCAGGGCCTGAACTGGCTACAGGCGTTGCGCGAGATCGGCACGGGCGGGATTCTGGGCGACGACATGGGCCTGGGCAAGACTCTGCAGACCCTCGCCCATCTGCTGCTGGAGAAACAACATGGTCGCCTGTTGCAGCCAGCCCTGGCGGTGATGCCGACCAGCTTGATCCCCAACTGGATCGACGAAGCCCAGCGCTTTGCCCCCGACCTGTGCGTGCTGGCCCTGCATGGGCCGGCGCGCAGCAAGCACTTCGCCAGCCTTGACCAATACGACCTGGTCCTGACCACCTACGCGCTGGTGCCGCGCGATATAGAGCAGCTGCGCGGGCAGCACTGGCACACGCTGGTGCTGGATGAAGCGCAGAACATCAAGACCAGTACCAGCAAGGCCGCCGTCGCCGTCGGCGAGCTGCAGGCAGGCCAGCGCCTGTGCCTGACCGGTACGCCGATGGAAAACAACCTCGGCGAGCTGTGGTCGCTGTTTCACTTCCTCATGCCCGGCTGGCTGGGCGACAGCAAACGCTTCAATCAGGAATACCGCACCCCCATCGAGCGCCACGGCGATCAGGACCGCCTGGCCCACCTGGCTGGGCGCATTCGCCCGTTCCTGCTGCGTCGTACCAAAGAGCAGGTGGCCAAGGAGCTGCCAGCCAAGACCGAGATGGTGCACTGGGTCGAGCTCAGCGACGCCCAGCGCGACACCTACGAGGCGGTGCGGGTGGCGATGGACAAGAAGGTCCGCGACGAACTTGCCCGTAACGGCGCAGCGCGCAGCCAGATCGTGATTCTCGACGCCCTGCTGAAGCTGCGCCAGGTGTGCTGCGACCTGCGCCTGGTCAAGAGTGTCGAGAGCAAGGGTAATCAAGCCGACAAGGGCAAGCTGGGCAGCCTGCTGCAGATGCTCGAAGAGTTGCTCAGCGAAGGCCGCCGGGTCCTGTTGTTTTCCCAGTTCACCTCGATGCTGGCACTGATCGAGCAGGAGCTGATCAAGCGCGACATCCGCTACAGCCTGCTGACCGGCGACACTCGAGATCGGCGCGCACCGGTGCAGCAGTTCCAGCAGGGTGACAGCGAAGTGTTCCTGATCAGCCTCAAGGCCGGCGGCACCGGGCTCAACCTGACCGCTGCGGATACGGTGATCCACTATGACCCATGGTGGAACCCGGCAAGCGAAAACCAGGCGACCGACCGTGCCTACCGGATTGGCCAGGACAAACCAGTGTTCGTCTACAAGCTGATCACTCGCGGCACCGTCGAAGAGAAGATTCAGTTGCTGCAGCAAGAGAAGGCAGCACTCGCCGCCGGCCTGCTCGATGGCGGCCAGAGCGGCCAGTGGCGTCTGGGTGATGAAGAGATTGAAGCGCTGTTCGCGCCGCTGCCGGGCAAGCGCAGCCGTTAGGTGAGCCGGGCTGACCTGTCACCTAGGTCAGCTCGGCATTTGTTCAGTCGATCAACTGTGCTTCTTTCAAAGCGCCAAGCGCCTCCAGCCAGCGTGGCTGCTGGCGATAATCGGTGCTGGCAAAACCCTGCCCGCGCATGCCGGCAACCCGTGGCGAAGGCTTGACCTTGAGCCGCTGCGCTGCACTCAAAGCCAGCTCTGCCGCGGCGCGGTCATTACACACCAGGCCCATGTCACAGCCGGCGCTCAAAGCCGCTTCGATCCGGTTGGCGGCATCGCCGACCACATGCGCGCCAGCCATCGACAGGTCGTCACTGAAGATAACCCCGGTAAAGCCCAGCTCGCCACGCAGAATGTCCTGCAACCAGCGACGCGAAAAGCCAGCAGGCTGATTGTCGATCTGCGGGTAGATCACATGCGCGGGCATGACCGCAGCCAACTGACCGCGCAGACGGGTGAACGGCACCAGGTCAGCCTGGCGCAACTGCTCGAGGCTGCGCTCGTCGGTGGGGATGGCCACGTGCGAGTCGGCCTCGGCCCAACCATGCCCGGGGAAGTGTTTGCCGCACGCAGCCATGCCGGCTGAGTTCATGCCGCGGATGAACGCGCCGGCCAGTTGCGTGGCCCGCTCCGGATCGCCTTCGAAGGCGCGGCTGCCAACCACTGCGCTGCGCTGATGATCAAGGTCGAGCACCGGCGCAAAGCTCAGGTCCAGACCGACCGCCAGCACTTCAGTGGCCATCAACCAGCCACATTGCTCGGCCAGGTACTCGGCATTGCGGTTGTCGGCTATCGCGCGCATGGCCGGCAGGCGCACAAAGCCCTGACGCAAGCGCTGCACGCGCCCGCCCTCCTGATCGACAGCCAGAATCAGGTCAGGCCGGATCGCCCGAATCGACGCACACAACTCTCGCACCTGACGCGGGCTGTCGATATTGCGGGCGAAGATGATCAGGCCAGCTACTTCAGGCTGGCGCAGCAACTGCCGGTCCTCGGCAGTCAGCCAGGTACCGGCGATGTCGATCATCAGGGAGCCTTGCAGGCTGGCAGTCATGAAAAGTCCTTCAGGGAATGTCGTGCGGTGAATTATCTGCGAAGCCTGTGCCCGCGCGCCAGTGCCGGCTCAGGCTTTGGCAGGCGTGCCAGCAGGGCTGGTCTTGCTGCGCGGGCGCAGTTGCGCGGCAGCCATGGCCTGGTCGGTGACGCCGCTGTCGGCACGCATACCGGCTGCGAGGAACGGCACCATCAGGCGCATGACCTGCTCGATCGAGGTGTTGATACCGAAGTCGGTTTCGGCGATAGCGCGCAAGGCCTTGATCCCGGACATGCTGAACGCCGCCGCGCCAAGCATGAAGTGCACCCGCCAGAACAGCTCGATCGGCGGGATTCGCGGCGCGGCATCATTGACCAGCAGCATGTAGCGGCGGAACACCTTGCCGTACATGTCTTCAAGGTAGCGGCGCAGGTGGCCCTGGCTCTGGCTGAACGCCAGGCCGAGCAGGCGCATGAAGATCGACAGATCATTATTGCTGCGCGGCTGCACCACCAGCGCTTGCTCAACGAGCATCTCCAGCAGTTCTTCAAGGCTCGGCTTGAGTTCCGGGCGGCCCTGGCGACGCTCGAGTTCACGCTCAAGGCTTGCGCAGAACGGCCCGAGGAAGCGCGAGAAGACCGCCTGGATCAGCGCCTTTTTCGAGCCGAAGTGGTAGTTCACCGCTGCGAGGTTGACGCCAGCCTTGCTGGTGATCAGGCGCAACGAGGTTTCCGCGAACCCCCTTTCCGCGAATAGCTGCTCGGCAGCATCGAGAATGCGTTCAACGGTTTCCGATTGGGCCATGACTACTCGCTACTCCGGGGTGGGGGCCTGACAAACAGTTGTTTGAAACATACGTTTCAGGCTTCTATCTGTCAAGGTTGGCTGACTCACCGGTCGCCATTAAAACACAGCCTCGCGTACAGAGCTTCAGGCCACGCCGTGCGTCAGCCCGAGCATCTTCTGCGGCAAGATGCTTGCAGCCAGCCTTCTACTGTATATAATCCCAGTCACTGTATAAAAAGACAGAGCGATCGCCATGTTGAAACTGACGCCACGCCAAGCCGAAATCCTGGCTTTCATCAAACGCTGCCTCGACGACAACGGCTATCCGCCGACCCGCGCGGAGATCGCCCAGGAGCTGGGCTTCAAGTCGCCCAACGCCGCTGAAGAACACCTCAAGGCCCTGGCGCGCAAAGGCGCCATCGAGATGACCCCGGGCGCATCCCGCGGTATCCGCATCCCTGGCCACGAAGCCAAGGCCGAAGAGAGCGGTTTGCCGATCATTGGCCGCGTCGCTGCCGGTGCGCCGATCCTGGCTGAACAGCATATCGAGCAGTCGTGCAACATCAACCCGACTTTCTTTCACCCGCCCGCTGACTACTTGCTGCGCGTACACGGCATGAGCATGAAGGACGTCGGTATCTTCGACGGCGACCTGCTGGCCGTGCATACCTGCCGCGAAGCACGCAACGGCCAGATCGTGGTCGCGCGCATTGGCGACGAAGTCACCGTCAAGCGCTTCAAGCGTGAAGGCAACAAGGTCTGGTTGATGGCCGAGAACCCCGAATTTGCCCCGATCGAAGTCGACCTCAAGCAACAGGACTTGGTGATCGAGGGCTTGAGCGTCGGCGTCATTCGTCGCTGATCCAGGAGGCGTCATGCAGCAAGCAATCCACGTACCGCAGTCAATTCAGTTGCCATTATTCGAAGCGTTTCTGGCCGAACCGGTGTTGCCTGGCCTCAAGGCCAGCGCCCAGGCACGGCAAAAAAACAGCGACCCCGAGCGGTTCAGCGAACTGTCCCTGCGCGGTACGCCGGGACATTGCCAAAGCCTGCTGGCGCCGGTACTGCGCGACCTGAGCGAAGAAGTGGATGCGCGCTGGCTGACGCTGATCGCCCCGCCGACCAGCCTGACCCAGGCCTGGCTGCGCGATGCCGGGCTCAACCGCGAGCGCATTCTGCTGCTGCACCCCAGCAGCAACAAAAGCGCCTTGCAGCTCACCTGCGAAGCCCTGCGCATGGGCCACAGCCATACCGTAGTCAGCTGGCTGGGTAGCCTCAATGTCACCCTGCGTCAGCAGTTGATCCGCGCCGCCACGGTCGGAAACGCACAAAGCCTGAACATCCGCCTCGGCTGATGTTCAGGCTTCGCCTGTTCTCATCGTGATCGTGCAGGGGTCTGGCACTACTCAGTGCAGAACGCGCGGCCCTTCGTCACGCTCCAACTCGCCTTCCACCAGCTTGCCAGCCATCTGCACGCCGACGCTGAGCATGGCCTTGGCCACTTCGACGTGTTGACCCTGCAAAAACACCTTGGCGTCCTCGGAGAAATCCAGGGTTACCAATGAGCCTTCATCTTCGGCGCGACGCAGCTCGATCCGGCCATCAGGCAACTCTACAATTTCAAGAAAGGACGTCGACATAAAAGGCTGTTCTCCACGAAAGGCCAGCATTGTACCAGCCAAGTGCCTGCTCAGCACTCACTCAACGCATCACGAAAGCGCCTGGCCAGGTCTTTCAAATTGCTCCGCCACTGCTCGAGCTCTGCCCGCGAAAGCGCAGGCTGCTCGGGCTCGTCGAGGTTGATGGCCTGAATCAACGGCTGGGTGACGTCAGTTTTAGCAGTTTTTTTCGCGACAGGTGGTCGGAACAAATCTGCATAAGCGGTCAACATCTGCGCCAGCCAGGTTTGCCTACTGTCTGCCAGTTCGATGAGCTCGGCCAACTCCGGGATGGCCATGCCGGCCAGCACTTCGGCGTCCAGTAGCTGTTCAGCGCGAGCAGCGCCCGCCTGAGGCAGGCGGTAGAAGCCGGCGATTTCGTGACATAACCCAAGCAGCGCACCATACAGATGAAACTGCGCCGCTTCGCGCTCGGCCTGCACCAGCCCCTGGGCGTTCATGGCCTGGCTTTGCTCAGCCTTGGCCATGGACTCAAGCGCGAGGCCGGCGAAGAACAGTTTCTGGTTGGTGCGGGTATAGAGTTCCTGGGCCATGGCGGTTGGCCTCCTGAGGGCAGCGTGGCGATCAGCAAGTTTCAGCTATCGCCGGGCACTCTCGCAAGCACAAAAGCCGCAAGCGCAAAAGCAGCGCGGGGCAAGCCTGCTGCTGCGCCTCACCCTGAGGACACAACAGCGGGCTTGCCCCGCGCAGGTGCTGCGGCGGCGGATCAGCGCTTGTCTTCGACCTTCCAGGCCTTGCCGTCGTAGAACGCCTTCCAACCGGTCGGCTTGCCGTCAACTTCGGACTGCACGTACTGCTCCTTGGTCTTGCGGCTGTAGCGGATCACGGTCGGGCGGCCGTCCGGATCCTTGGCAGGCGCTTCACAGAGGAAGTGGTACTTGGGATCGATCTCATCCTTGTGCGGGATGATTTCTTTCACCAATGGCGCGCGAGTTTCGCGGTTTTTCGGGAACTGGCTGGCCGCCAGGAACAAGCCCGAGGCACCGTCACGCAGCACGTAAGTGTCGTCGACCTTCTCGCACTTGAGCTCCGGCATTTCCACCTTGTCCATCTTCGGTGGCGCTGCTTCGCCGTTCTTGAGCAGCTTGCGAGTATTTTTGCAGGCCGGGTTGGTGCAACCGAAGAACTTGCCGAAACGGCCGGTCTTGAGCTGCATCTCGCTGCCACACTTGTCACACTCAAGGCTCGGGCCTTCGTAGCCCTTGATCCGGTAGCTGCCCTGCTCGATTTCGTAGCCAACGCAATCCGGGTTGTTACCGCAGATGTGCAGCTTGTGCTTCTCGTCCAGCAGGTAGGCGTCCATCGCCGTGGCGCAGATCGGGCAACGGTGCTTGCCGAGCAGCACGCGCGATTCGGACTCCCCCTCGTCGTCGGCCGCAATTTCGTCGCCGGGGACCAGATTGACGGTCGCCTTGCAGCGCTCTTTCGGCGGCAGGGTGTAACCCGAGCAGCCGAGGAACACGCCGGTAGAGGCGGTACGAATCATCATCGGCCGGCCACATTCCTTACAGGCGATGTTGGTCATGGTCGGCTGGTTGGCGCGCATGCCGTTCTCGGCAGACTCAGCGGTTTGCAGCTTTTTGCTGAAATCGCCATAGAACTCGTCGAGTACGTTTTTCCAGTCACGTTCGCCCTGGGCGACGTCGTCGAGGTTCTCTTCCATGCCGGCGGTGAAGCCGTAGTCCATCAGGTCGGAGAAGCTCTCGGACAACCGCTCGGTAACGATGTCGCCCATCTTCTCGGAGTAGAAGCGGCGGTTGTGCAGGGTGACGTAGCCGCGGTCCTGGATGGTGGAAATGATCGCTGCATAGGTCGACGGGCGACCGATACCGCGTTTTTCCATTTCCTTGACCAGGCTGGCTTCGGTGAAGCGTGCCGGCGGTTTGGTGAAGTGCTGGCTTGGATCAAGTTTGATCAACTTGAGCACTTCGCCCTGGCTCATGTCAGGCAGCACGTCATCTTCGCCTGGCTTGCTCTGCTGCGGCAGGACGCGGGTATAACCGTCGAACTTGAGGATGCGGCCCTTGGCGCGCAGCTCGAAGTCACCGGCCTTGACCGTGACGCTGGTCGACAGGTACTGCGCGGGCGGCATCTGGCAGGCCAGGAACTGGCGCCAGATCAGCTCGTACAGGCGCTCGGCATCGCGCTCCATGCCGGTCAGCTTGCTTGGATGGGTCGCCACATCGGACGGACGAATCGCTTCGTGCGCCTCCTGTGCGCCGGCCTTGCTGCCGTAGACGATCGGCGCTTCCGGCAGGTACTGCTTGCCGAACTCGCGCTCGATGTAGCTGCGGGCCATTTCTACGGCATCGGCCGAGAGGTTGGTCGAGTCAGTACGCATGTAAGTGATGTAGCCGGCTTCGTACAGACGCTGGGCCATCATCATGGTCTTCTTCACGCCGTAGCCGAGGCGATTGCTCGCCGCTTGCTGCAGGGTCGAAGTGATGAACGGCGCCGACGGCTTGCTGCTGGTCGGCCGGTCTTCACGCTTGGCGACGGTGTAGCTCGACGACTTGAGCTGATCCAGGGCAGCCATGGCCTGGGCTTCGTTGAGCGGCTTGAAGGCTTCACCCTTCTCGCGCGCTACTTCAAAGCGGACCTTGGCATCCTTGGCGGTGCCGAGATCGGCGTGTACTTCCCAGTACTCTTCAGGGTTGAACGCACGAATCTCGCGCTCACGCTCGACCACCAGCTTGACCGCTACCGACTGCACACGGCCGGCAGACAGGCCACGGGCAATCTTCGACCACAGCAGTGGCGAGACCATATAGCCCACCACGCGGTCGAGGAAGCGCCGCGCCTGCTGGGCGTTGACCCGGTTGATGTCCAGCTCACCTGGCTGCGAGAACGCCTCCTGGATGGCCTTTTTGGTGATCTCGTTGAACACCACGCGCTTGTAGCGGGTGTCATCACCACCGATGGCTTCACGCAGGTGCCAGGCGATTGCCTCCCCTTCGCGGTCCAAGTCGGTCGCGAGATAGATGGTGTCGGCATCTTTGGCCAGGCGGCGCAGCTCTTCGATGACCTTTTCCTTGCCGGGCAAGATCTCGTACTTGGCTTTCCAGCCAGCGTCCGGATCGACACCCATGCGCGAGACCAACTGGCGGCGAGCCTTTTCTTTCGGCGTCAGTACCGGTGCCTCAGCCGCAGCTGCCTTGCCACGTTTGGCCGCCGGCTCCTTATTGGCGCTGGCCGAACCGCTGGTGGGAAGGTCACGGATGTGGCCGATACTCGACTTCACCACGTACTGGTTGCCCAGGTACTTGTTGATGGTCTTGGCCTTGGCCGGGGATTCCACAATGACCAGCGATTTGCCCATGGATCGGTGTATTCCTGAATCTGAAAATTAAAAATCGCGTCAGGTGCCGCACGCGGCACCGCTATATATAGTGGCTACAGGGTCAGGTCAAGCGCGCTCGACTAACCGCTGGCCTGTTCGGACGGGCCAAAAGGCCCCTCCTCGGCCGTGACCAGAGCAAAGCGCGGGACCTGCTCGCCGTCAACTTCGACCGATTCTACAAACATTGCCAGGGGTCGCACCCACAGCCCGTAATCACCATACAGGCATTGGTAGAACACCATCCACTCTTCGCTTTCAGAATGGCGGGCTGCGCCGAACACACGATACTCAGGCCCTTTGTAATGCCGGTACACGCCTGGCTGTATGTGCATGTTGCTGACCCTCGTGATAAATCCTGTAAAAAACAAAAACCGGGGCACATGGCCCCGGCTGCTGTCTTGCGCCGCGATCAGACGCGTTCGAAGACAGTGGTGATGCCTTGGCCCAGGCCGACACACATGGTGGCGATGCCGAGGGTACCGCCATTCTGCTTCATGACGTTGAGCAAGGTGCCGGAAATTCGCGCACCAGAGCAACCAAACGGATGACCCAGGGCAATGGCGCCGCCGTGCAGGTTAACCTTCTCATTCATCTTGTCGAGCACTTTCAAATCTTTCAGCACCGGCAGGGCCTGTGCAGCGAAGGCTTCGTTGAGCTCGATGAAGTCGATATCGGCCATGCTCAGGCCGGCACGCTTGAGCGCTTTCTGCGTCGAAGGCACCGGGCCGTAACCCATGATCGCCGGGTCGACACCGGCCACCGCCATCGAGCGAAGCACCGCCAGCGGCTGGATGCCCAGGTCCATGGCGCGCTGACCGGACATGACGATCATGCACGAAGCGCCATCGGTAATCTGCGACGAGGTACCGGCAGTGACGGTACCACCTTTGGGGTTGAACGCAGGCTTTAGTGAGGCCAGGCCTTCTAGGGTGGTTTCCGGACGAATGGTTTCATCGAAGTCAAAGACCTTGAGGAAGCCGTTCTCGTCATAGCCCTGCATCGGGATGATCTCGTCCTTGAACTTGCCCTCGACCGTGGCCTTGTGCGCCAACTGGTGCGAACGCACAGCGAAAGCATCCTGTTGTTCGCGGCTGATGCCGTGCATTTTGCCGAGCATCTCTGCAGTCAGGCCCATCATCCCGGAGGCCTTGGCAGCGTGCAAGGACATGTGCGGGTTGGGGTCGACACCGTGCATCATGCTGACGTGACCCATGTGTTCGACACCGCCGATGACAAATACGTCACCGTTGCCGGTCATGATCGCCTGGGCAGCCGTGTGCAGTGCGCTCATCGACGAGCCGCACAGGCGGCTGACGGTCTGCGCCGCCGAGGTGTGCGGAATCTGGGTCATCAGCGAGGCCATGCGGGCAATGTTCCAGCCCTGCTCCAGGGTCTGGTTGACGCAGCCCCAGATCACGTCCTCGACTTCTTTCGGGTCGACCTTGTCGTTGCGCTCGAGCAACTTGCTGATCAGGTGCGCCGACATGTCTTCGGCGCGGGTGTTGCGGTGCATGCCACCCTTGGAACGACCCATCGGGGTCCGACCGAAGTCGACAATCACCACGTCTCTTGGATTCAGGCTCATATCAATACTCTCGCTCTAACTCGTTGGGCGCTCAGTTGAAGAAACGCTGGCCGGTCTTGGCCATTTCGCGCAGCTTCGCGGTGGGGTGGTACAGCGGCCCCAGGTCGGCGTACTGGTCAGCCAGGGCGACGAACTCGGCAACCCCGATCGAGTCGATGTAGCGCAATGCACCACCGCGGAAGGGAGGGAAGCCGATGCCGTAGACCAGGCCCATGTCGGCCTCGGCTGCGGTTTCGACAATGCCGTCTTCCAGGCAGCGGACGGTTTCCAGGCACAGCGGGATCATCATCCAGTTGATGATGTCCTCGTCACTGACTTCACGCTGTTCGAAGACAATCGGCTTGAGCACTTCGAGCACGCTCTCGTCGGCAACCTTTTTCGGCTTGCCGCGCTTGTCGGTCTCGTACGCATAGAAACCCTTGCCGTTCTTCTGGCCCAGGCGCTTGGCCTCGTACAAGGCGTCGATGGCGGTGCGGCGATCGTCCTTCATGCGGTCCGGGAAGCCTTCAGCCATGACGTCGCGGCCGTGGTGGCCGGTGTCGATGCCGACCACGTCCATCAGGTAGGCAGGACCCATCGGCCAGCCGAATTTCTCCATCACCTTGTCGATGCGCACGAAGTCGACACCGGCGCTGACCAGGCGAGCAAAGCCGCCGAAATACGGGAACAGTACGCGGTTGACCAAGAAGCCTGGGCAGTCATTGACCACGATCGGGTTCTTGCCCATTTTCTTGGCATAGGCAACGGTGGTGGCCACGGCCACTTCGCTGGACTTCTCGCCACGGATCACTTCCACCAGCGGCATCATGTGCACCGGGTTGAAGAAGTGCATGCCGACGAAGTTCTCCGGACGCTTGAGGGCCTTGGCCAACAAGTTGATGGAGATGGTCGAGGTATTGGAGGCGAGAATCGCGTCCTCTTTGACCTGGCCTTCGACTTCGGCCAGAACGGCTTGCTTGACCTTGGGGTTCTCGACTACAGCTTCGACCACGATGTCGACATTGGCGAAGTCGCCGTAGGACAAGGTCGGGCGAATCGCATTGAGCGCCTCGGCCATTTTCGCCGGGGTCAGACGACCCTTCTCGACACGATTGCCGAGCAGCTTGGAAGCTTCGTTCAGGCCCAGCTGGATGGCATCCTCGCGGATATCCTTCATCAGGATCGGGGTGCCTTTGACCGCCGACTGGTAGGCGATACCACCGCCCATGATGCCAGCGCCGAGTACGGCAGCCTGCTTCACGTCATTGGCGATCTGGTCGTGCGCCTTGGCCTTGCGCTTGAGCTCCTGGTCATTCAGGAACAAGCCGATCAGGCTGGCAGCGACGGGCGTCTTGGCCAGTTTGGCAAAGCCTGCAGCTTCCACTTCCAGCGCTTTGTCACGACCGAAGTTGGCGGCTTTCTGGATGGTCTTGATCGCTTCGACCGGCGCCGGGTAGTTCGGCCCGGCCTGCCCGGCAACAAAACCTTTGGCGGTTTCGAAGGCCATCATCTGCTCGATGGCGTTGAGCTTGAGTTTTTCCAACTTGGGCTGGCGCTTGGCCTTGTAGTCCAGTTCACCGCTGATGGCGCGCTTGATCAGGTCCAGCGCTGCAGCCTGCAGCAGCTCTGGGGTGACCACGGCATCAACGACGCCAACCTTGAGGGCGTCTTCGGCGCGGTTTTCCTTGCCCGAGGCAATCCACTCGATGGCATTGTCCGAGCCGATCAGGCGCGGCAGGCGCACGGTACCGCCAAAGCCTGGGTAGATGCCCAGTTTGACTTCCGGCAGGCCGATCTTGGCGGTGTTGGACATCACCCGGTAATCAGCTGCCAGGCACATTTCCAGGCCGCCACCCAGCGCGATGCCGTTGATCGCGGCAACAGTAGGTACGCCGAGGTCTTCGAAATCACTGAAGATGCGGTTGGCCTCCAGGTTGCCAGCGACCAGCTCGGCCTCGGGCAACTTGAAGTTGTCGACAAACTCGGTGATGTCGGCGCCGACGATGAACACATCCTTGCCACTGCTGACGATGACGCCCTTGACCGAGGCGTCGCTCTTGATGGCGGCCACGGCCTGACGCAGATCGTCCAGGGTCAGGCGGTTGAACTTGTTGACGGACTCACCCTTGAGGTCGAACTTCAGTTCGACGATGCCGCTTTCAAGAGCCTTAACCGTGATGGCTTTACCTTCGTAAATCATCAACTGATCTCCACGATATGGAAGCTAAACTGTACACGCCGGACGCTGGCTAAACCCTGTCACAACAGCGGCTTGGTCAGGCACACCCGTCAGCGCGATAGTCGGGATTGGCATGAACGGCGCAACATACAAACGCTCAATTCATACGCCCGTTTGATTTGGGTACGCACACATTCTCCGAAAAGGTCGGCGTTGTCAAATCCTCCCTGAAGAGGTGAAAACGCGACTTTCCGGTCATTTTGTAGTGACTAGGTATCAACCTTGATGACAGTGATCGCCAGCCATTCATGCCAGCGATAAACCCTTGGCGGGCAACAGAAGCTACGGCAGGCACCCGGCAAAAACTACGCAGCAGGCTATAGTCAGTCTCTCAAGCAAAGTATCCCGGCCTGCCTGGCCTTTCTGCGGCAGCAGAACGCATCGCGGGGCAGACCTGCCGATCCGCCACCTGAGCATGGGTGGCGGATCGGCAGGTGTGCCCCGCGATGTCGTTATGAAGGGTTAAGCGAGGTCTTCGAGGGTTTGCGCAATGTTCTGCAACACAGATTCATCACCGCGCTCGCCCCAGTACAAGGCAACCATTTGCGTGGTGGCTTCAATCATGTAGACATTGCCAGGCAACGCCGCCAAGGCCTTGGCCAGACACGGATCTTCGCAAGGTTCACGCCACTTGTTCCACCACACCCCAGGGCTGACCTGCCAATACGCCCAGCAGTCATCCCGGCCCTTGCGCCGCGGCCGGTGGTACTGCGGGCACGGGCTTGGCGGCTGCTGCTCGAGCCAGTGCGGCCACTGCTGTGGCGCCAGCTGCATGGCCAGACCAATGCGCCTGCCGGCCAGGCGCAGGCTCATCTGCTCGCTCTGTTTACGTGATGGACGCAGCCAGGCAAGTGGGCTGAGAATCAGCGCAAGGATTGACACCACCAGCCATACCGTCATATCTGTAGATCCCATAAAGCGTTGCAAATGAGCTGGTTAGCCAGGTTTCACGGTAAACCGCCACAAAGCAACCATACTTCTACTATCGCGATTGTCAGGAGCACCTCCAATGTCCTACGAACATCTTCTGGTTGCTGTCGACCTCACCGAAGAATGCGATCCGGTGATCAAACGCGCCAAGGCAATCGCTTCGGCGAGCGGCGCCAAGGTATCGCTGGTGCATATCGTCGAACCGATGGCCATGGCCTTTGGCGGCGACGTACCGATGGACCTGTCGCAGCTGCAGCAGCAGCAGTTCGACCAGGCCAAGGAACGCATGGATCGCCTGTTCAACAAGTACCCGGATATCAACCGCGGTGACTCGCACCTGGTCTACGGCCAGCCGCGCCAGGAAATCCACCAGTTGGCCAAGGATCAGAAGTGCGACCTGATCGTGGTCGGCAGCCACGGACGCCACGGCCTGGCACTGCTGCTAGGCTCCACCGCCAACGATGTGCTGCACGGCGCGCCGTGTGATGTGCTGGCAGTACGCCTGCTGAAGAAAGACTGAAAAATGCACTGACGCCATCGCGGGCAACCCCGCGATGGCTGATGGCCGCTTAGCCTTCCAGCTCTGCCCAGCGCTCGACCAGAACATCCAGCTCGCCCTGTAGCTTCTCGAGCTTGGCCAGCACCTCGGACGTCTCGCCGATCGGGCGCTGGTAGAAGTTCGCCGAAGCCACTTCTTCCTGAAGCTTGGCCATGGCTTTCTCGATCACGTCGATCTGCCCTGGCAACGCCTCCAGCTCACGCTGCAGCTTGTAGCTGAGCTTCTTCTTGCTCGTCTCTACCGGTGCAGCAGCAACTGGCGCGGCCACATCGGCAGCCTTTTCGACCACGGCGCTGTTGAGCTCGGACTTGCCACCCTTGCTTTCGGTGACGCCCAGCAGCTTCGGCGAGCCGCCCTGACGGATCCAGTCTTCGTAGCCGCCGACGTATTCCTGAACCTTGCCGCCGCCTTCGAACACCAGGGTACTGGTCACCACGTTATCGAGGAAGGCCCGGTCATGGCTGACCATCAGCACGGTGCCCTTGTAGTTGCACAGGACTTCTTCGAGCAGCTCGAGGGTTTCCACATCGAGGTCGTTGGTCGGTTCGTCCAACACCAGCAGGTTGGCTGGCTTGCTGAACAGCTTGGCCAGCAGCAAACGCGCACGCTCACCTCCGGACAAGGCCTTGACCGGCGTCCGGGCACGCTGCGGGCTGAACAGGAAGTCGCCCAGGTAGCTCAGCACGTGACGGTTCTGGCCGTCGATTTCGATGAAGTCGCGCCCCTCGGCGAGGTTCTCGATCACAGTCTTTTCCAGGTCGAGCTGGTGGCGCATCTGGTCAAAATAGGCCACTTCCAGCTTGGTGCCGCTCTCGACCTTGCCCGACGTCGGCTGCAAGTCACCCAGCATCAGTTTGAGCAGGGTGGTCTTGCCGGTACCGTTGGCGCCGAGCAGGCCAATCCGATCCTGACGCTGCAGGACCATGGAGAAGTCCTTGACCAGCATCGGCCCGTTCGGGTGCGAGAAGCTGACGTTCTCCAGCAGCATCACTTGCTTGCCGGATTTTTCCGCGGTGTCGATCTGGATGTTGGCCTTGCCCTGACGCTCACGGCGCTCACCACGCTCGACGCGCAGCTCCTTGAGCGCACGGACGCGGCCTTCGTTACGGGTGCGGCGGGCCTTGATGCCCTGGCGAATCCACACTTCTTCCTGGGCCAGGCGCTTGTCGAACAGCGCGTTGGCGGTCTCTTCGGCCGACAGCGCGGCCTCCTTGTGCACCAGGAAGCTGGCGTAGTCGCCGTTCCAGTCGATCAGCCCACCGCGGTCCAGTTCAAGGATGCGGTTGGCCAGGTTTTGCAGGAAGGAGCGGTCGTGGGTGATGAACAGCACCGCGCCGCCAAAGCCGCTCAAGGCCTCTTCCAGCCAGGCAATCGCACCGATGTCCAGGTGGTTGGTTGGCTCATCGAGCAGCAGCAGGTCAGGCTCGGAAACCAGCGCCTGGGCCAACAGCACACGGCGACGCCAGCCACCGGAGAGCTCGGCCAGGGTCTTATCGGCAGGTAGTTGCAAGCGGCTCAGGGTGCTGTCGACCACTTGCTGCAAACGCCAGCCATCGCGCGCTTCGAGCTCGTGCTGGACGTGCATGAGCTTGTCCAGATCTTCGTCGTTATGGATGTTCTGGCTCAGGTGGTGATACTGCGCGAGCAGCTCGCCTACGCCGTCCAGGCCAGCCGCGACCACGTCGAACACGGTCCGCTCGTCGGCCACCGGCAGTTCCTGCGGCAGCTCGCCGATTTTCAGCGCGGGTGCGCGCCAGACCGAGCCGTCATCAGGCTTTTGCTCGCCCTTGATCAGGCGCAGCATGCTCGACTTGCCGGTACCGTTGCGGCCGATGATGCACACCCGCTCACCTCGGGCGATCTGCCAGGAAACCTTGTCCAGCAGCGGCATCGCGCCGAATGCAAGGGACACATCGCTTAATTTGAGCAGGGTCATGATCATCTCCAAAAACTGGGCGCGTATTCTACCTGACTTGACCCTCGCCAGCACTACGTCAGCGTGTGTATCAAGGCTTTGCGATATCCGGTCGCCGATAACACCCCGATACAACCGCAGTGCTTTCGCCGGTAGCCGGCAACCGGCTAAGCTAACGCCATACAACAGTGCTGGCACCGCCGTCACTTTCCCATGGTTCAACTGCCCGGACGTATCATGCGCAGCCGCCTGTTACAGATTGCTTCATGCCTGCTGCTGACTGCCGCCACCGCGAGTGCGGCACAGGCCATCGACCTTAGCCAGCAGCGTCAGTACTACGACGAAGCCAAACGCGCCCTGGCCAAGGGCGACAAAGGTCCCTACCTGCGCTACTCGCAGGCCCTCAGTGACTATCCGCTGACCCCGTATCTGGCGTACGACGAACTCACAGCTCGCCTGAAGAGCGCCAGCAACGAAGAGATCGAGGGCTTTCTGGCCCAGCACGGCGACCTGCCGCAAGCCAACTGGATGAAACTGCGCTGGTTGCGCTGGTTGTCCGAGCGCGGCGAGTGGGCCACCTTCGCCAAGTACTACGACCCCAAGCTCAACTTCACCGAGCTGGACTGCATCAACGGCCAATACCAGCTCAGCACCGGCAAACGCGCCGAAGGCTTTGCCAGCGCTGCGAAGCTGTGGAACGTGGGCAAGTCGCAACCTGCTGCGTGTGACACGCTGTTTGCGATGTGGGCGGCCGAAGGTCAGCTCACCGAAGCCAGACGCTGGGAGCGAGCCAAACTGGCAGCACAGGCGCGCAACTACCCATTGGCGAACAATCTGGTCAAGACCCTGACCACCCTCGCCCCCCAGGGCCAATTGCTGATCGATGTGGCGCAGAAGCCCGAGCTGCTCAACCAGCCGTCGCGTTTCACCCCGGTCAACGAGGCAATGTCCGACGTAGTCAGCCTAGGCCTGCGCCGGCTGGCACGCCAGGACCCAGAGCGGGCCATGGCGCTGCTCGATGACTATGCCCAGCGCATGCATTTCTCGCGCGACGAAAAGGTTGCCATCGCCCGCGAGATCGGCCTGACCCTGGCTCGCCGTTACGACCCGCGCGCGCTCGACCTGATGACCCGTTACGATCCGGAGCTGCGGGACAACACCGTCAGCGAATGGCGCCTGCGCCTGCTGCTGCGCCTGGGCCGCTGGGAAGATGCCTACGAGCTGACCAAGCGCCTGCCGCAGGAGTTGGCCGCCAGCAGCCGCTGGCGCTATTGGCAGGCGCGCAGCCTGGAACTGGCGCAGCCGAACAACGCGCAGATCCCGTTGCTGTACAAAGCGGTCGCGCGTGAACGTGACTTCTATGGCTTCCTGGCCGCAGACCGGGTGCAGACGCCCTACCAGCTGAACAACAAACCGCTGATGCTCAGCCCGCAGCTGGTCAACAAGGTGCGCAACACCCCGGGCGTGCGCCGCGCACTGGAATTCCATGCCCGCGGCCAGATCGTCGAGGGCCGCCGCGAGTGGTACCACGTCAGCCGCCACTTCAACCGCGACGAAATGGTCGCCCAGGCCCGGCTGGCCTACGACCTGCGCTGGTACTTCCCGGCGATTCGCACCATCAGCCAGGCGCAGTACTGGGACGACCTGGATATTCGCTTCCCGATGGCGCACCGCGACACCTTGGTGCGCGAAGCCAAGATCCGCGGCCTCCACTCCAGCTGGGTGTTTGCCATCACCCGCCAGGAAAGCGCCTTCATGGAAGACGCCCGCTCGCCGGTGGGCGCCAGCGGCCTGATGCAACTGATGCCAGCCACCGCCAAGGAGACTGCACGCAAGTTCAGCATCCCGTTGGCGTCACCGGCTCAGGTACTCAACCCGGACAAGAACATCCAGCTCGGCGCCGCCTATCTGAGCCAGGTACATGGTCAATTCAACGGCAATCGGGTGCTGGCATCGGCCGCCTACAATGCCGGGCCAGGGCGCGTGAGGCAGTGGCTCAAAGGCGCCAAGCACTTGAGCTTTGATGTCTGGGTCGAGTCGATCCCGTTCGATGAAACCCGCCAGTATGTGCAGAACGTGCTGTCGTACTCGGTGATCTACGGGCAAAAGCTCAATTCACCGCAGCCGCTGGTGGACTGGCACGAGCGTTACTTCGACGACATGTAATCGAGCCACCCAAGCTCAAGCCCGCCGCCATCGGCTGCAGCGGGCTTGAGCTGGCGGCTTACTCCAGCACTTCTACCGGCATGCCCACGGCAATCTCACCCGCCCCATCCACCGCCAGATTCTGCCCGAACAGCACATCGCCATCACGCTCACGAAACGTCTTCAGGGTGACCAGCGGTTCGCGGTCAGCACTGCGCTCGCCCGTGTGCGGGTCAAGGGTAGTGAATATGCAACGAACGCTCGGTTTGAGGATGCGATAAGTCAGCGCACCGATGCGGATCCGCTTCCAGCCGTCTTCGGCAAACGCTGCGCTGCCCTGCACCACCAGATTGGGTCTAAACCGCAGCATCTCCATCGGCCGGCCAACCCGCCGGCTCAGCTCATCCAGTGAACCCTGGCCGATCAGCAGCAATGGAAAGCCATCCGGAAACGCCGCACGGTCGCTGTTCAAGCCATAGCCGCTGGGCAGGTAACGCGCGCGCGGCTCGGGGCAATACACCAGTCGCACCGGCTTGCCGAGCAGTTGGCTCAACCACTGCGCAGCAGCGTCGCCTGCGTCTGGCACGCGCAAGGTGTCGCGCCAGATGGTCACACCGCGCAAGTCTTCGTCGTCCGCTGGCACGGCGACCAGCAGCGGCGCCTGCCCTGGCGTCTCCAGCAGCAGATCGCCACTGGCAGCGACCGTGGCACTGAGCTGACTCAGCAGTGGCCAGGCGCGCTGGGTCAGGAAGCGTCCGTTGTCCTCCTCTACCACCAGCCAGCGGCGGTCGCCTTCCAGGCCGAGCAGACCTACCGGCGAGGCCTGCAGGCTTTGCGCCCGACCCGACTTCACCGGATACCGATACAACTCACTTACAAACATCCCTGCCCGCCTCATGCCAGTGCAAAAACGCCTAGCTTATACCCGGCAGGACGCGCGCAGGTATCAGGCCGGCGCGTGATCAAGCATCAGGCGCTGCCGCACCACCTCTACCAGACGGTCTGGCTGGAATTTGGACAGGAAGTTGTCACAGCCGACTTTTTTCACCATCGACTCGTTGAAGCTACCCGACAACGAGGTATGCAACACTACGTACAGGCCACGCAGACGCGGATCGCTACGGATCTCGGTGGTCAGGCGGTAGCCGTCCATTTCCGGCATTTCAGCGTCGGTGAAAATCATCAGCAGTTTTTCACAGAGGTCTTCACCGGCATCTGCCCAGGCCTTGAGCATGCGCAAGGCCTTCAGGCCATCGCTGGCCACATGCAGTTTGACGCCCAGTTGCGACAAGGTATCGCGCAACTGCGCCAGGGCCACGGTGGAATCGTCCACCAGCAATATTTCGCGGCCACGCGCCTTGGCCAGTACCGGATCGGCAAGCTTGTCGCCGGATACCTTGGCGTTGTATGGCACGATTTCGGCCAGCACCTTCTCGACGTCGATGATCTCGACCAACTGTTCTTCGACCTTGGTGATCGCCGTCAGATAATGCTGGCGACCGGCACTGGTCGGCGGCGGCATGATGGCTTCCCAGTTCATGTTGACGATGCGATCGACACCTCCAACCAGAAACGCCTGCACCGAGCGATTGTACTCGGTGACGATGATGGTGCTGTCCGGACCTGGCTGCAGTGGGCGCATACCAATCGCCTGGGACAGGTCGATCACCGGCAAGGTCTGCCCGCGCAGGTTGACCACCCCACACACATAAGCGTGACGCTGCGGCATCAAGGTCAACTTGGGCAGCTGCAGCACTTCCTGCACCTTGAACACGTTGATGGCGAACAACTGACGGCCCGCCAGACGGAACATCAGGATTTCCAGGCGGTTCTCACCTACCAGTTGCGTACGTTGGTCTACAGTGTCGAGAATGCCAGCCATTGGAAGCCCCCAGGCGCGTATCGGGAAAATGTAATCATCTGCTCTGTATCGGCGGGTCAACCGGCAGCTTGACCCTCGTCAGCAAATCCAGATCAGGCGATTGATATCATTTTACCATCATGCTTTACTGCTTCGACACTTTCAGCAACACCTGTTACGGCGGCGTAACTAGCAACACCCCTCAGGGTTTCCCCTATGCCGCAATCAGGCCTAACCTGATGTTCGCGATATCCATTAGCCATTAATGTGACGCCATTCTCATTGCATGAATGGAGTCAGGCTTTTGCTAGCAATCGTTTCGGTGTTGCCCAGCCCGCTCCAGCCCACCGTGCTGGAGGCTCAGGATGGATAGCTGCGTGCCGCCCGGCGCCGAGCTGCCAGAATTCCTGCGGGATGCACAGCGCTTGTTGAGCCAGGCGCAGGAGTGCCTGCTACACCTGCAACTGATCGACAATGATCCAGATGCCTGCCGGTGCCTCAACGACACCCTTACCAGGCTGGCCAAGCGCGCCGAGCAACTGGGCCTTGACGAGGTCGCCCATTACAGCTCCGCGCTGCACCATCTGCTCGCACCTGCCTGCGGCCAGCGACACCTGCACAGCACAGCACTGCCGGCAGTCGAAGCCTGCCTGAACCTGCTGGACTGGCAACTGGAGCTGATCGATGCCCAAACCGGACAACTGAACCTGGACCGCAGCGAGCAGGCAGTGCTTCTGGATGATCTGGCCAGCGCCCTGAAAGGGTCAGCCAGGTCGCCATCGGAATCACCGCCAAACGTACAGTAAGTTCGGCATTCGTCTGCAACTAACTCAATCACGCTGCATTTATCAGCCAGACACTTGGCAAGTTTCGACTGGCCGCTTGAGTAATAGTCGTTAGTTGCAGTACTCGATTATGCACGCACTTGCCAATGCTGGCTTTTTGATAGTTAGGCCAGACCCGGCCAGATCGTTTCGAGCCCGTGAATACGGCGGTTTGAGACCCCTGAGCAAGGCGACCAAACACAACTTAAGTGATACCATGCGCGCCAATGAATGCAGCCCATGCAGATAGCCGTCAATTGAACAGATGCTTTTAATTGATTGTGAGCAGGACGCCAAAGCCGCTGACTAGACACGTGCAAGGCCTCCAATAGCATTAACTCAGTGGCTTTCCAATTTATGTTCCCACGTTTGAATCTTACCCCGCGCCACTGCTCTCGCAACGCCGTGGCGCGCTGGACGACCGCGGCGCTATGCGTGGCGTCACTGAGCGCTAACGTGGCACTGCACGTAAAAGCCGTGCCGATGCCGATCGGCCTGATCCTGCTGCAGATGGCGGCCCTGCTTGGCGCCGCCTGGCAATGGCACCAGTGGGCCCGCTCGATCAGCCTGCGCCCCGCAGAACTGGCCGAGCGCATGCTCAAGGTCCAGGAGAACGAACGCCAGCGTCTGAGCCGTGAATTGCATGATGATATCGGCCAATTGCTCACAGCAGCGAAGCTACAGTTGGACTGGCTCCAGCGGCGCCTGCCAAGCGAGCTGCTGAGCCATGCCAGCAGCTTGCGCAGCACCCTGGATGAGGCCTTGAACAGCGTGCGTGATGTTGCCGCCCTGCTTAATCCGCGCCAGCTGGCCAGCCTCGGCTTGGAAGCCAGCCTGCGCGAGCACCTGCTGCGCACGCTGAACGATAGCGAGGTGCAGTGGAGCCTGGAGTGCAAACAGCGCCTGACCGGGATCAACGACGACATCAGCATGGCTGCGTTTCGCATCACCCAGGAGGCTGTCACCAACATGCTGCGCCACGCCGGCGCGCGCAATCTGCGGGTGCAGTTGCAGCGCACCGCTGCGGGGCTGGCCTTGACCATCGAGGATGACGGCTGCGGTTTCATCCCCAACAGCGATCCGGCTGCGGCCGGTCAGCGCGGCATGGCCGGCATGCATGAACGCGCCCGGGCGTTGCACGGTAGCCTGAGCGTGTACAGCCAACCGGGACGCGGCGCCCGGATCGAGGCCATGCTGCCGTGGCCAGCCCGCACCCAAGAACGCGCCAGGACCTTTGCCAGCCATGACCTGTAGATTACTTCTGGTCGATGACCATTCGCTCATTCGCGCGGGTGTGCGCGCGCTCGTGGCGGACATCGCTGGCTATACGGTGGTTGGTGAAGCGGATGACGGCGGCCAGCTCAACGCGCTTGTCGCACAGCTGCAGCCGGACATCGTCCTGCTGGATATCTCCATGCGCTCCACCAGCGGCCTGGACGCACTGACCCAACTGCGTGCCAGCGGGCATCCCTGCAAAGTACTGATTCTGTCGATGCACACTGATCCGGAGCTGATCATGCGTGCGCTCGAATGCGGTGCGCATGGCTACTTGCTCAAAGACACCAGCGCTGTTGAACTGGAGCAGGCGCTGAGCGCCTTGCGTGGGGATGAACGCTATCTCAGCCCAGCGATCGCTCACACAGTGATCAACCAGGCCTTACTGCGCGCGCAGAACAGCCGCCAAAGCATCAACGACCGACTTAACCTCACTGCACGCCAGCTGGAAATCCTGCGCTTGATCGTACGCGGCAAATCAACTCGGGAAATAGCCGGCGGCCTGGGCCTGTCGATCAAGACCGTGGAGACCCATCGCTCTCAGATCATGAAGCGCCTGCAGATTTACGACGTCGCAGGCCTGGTGCTGTTCGCCGTGCGCGAGAAGATCATCAGCCTTGACGACTGAGCAGCGGTGAATCGGCTGGCAGGTGCACACGCAGTGCTGCCGGGACCGCTTCGAAGCGCAGACTTTCGCCGTGCATCGGCTCACCATCCAGGTTGATATCCAACCCCTGCGCAC
The DNA here is from genome assembly GCF_052850745.1 of Pseudomonas sp. 1121_17. Taxonomy (NCBI): domain Bacteria; kingdom Pseudomonadati; phylum Pseudomonadota; class Gammaproteobacteria; order Pseudomonadales; family Pseudomonadaceae; genus Pseudomonas; species Pseudomonas sp. 1121_17. The sequence goes on along the minus strand of NZ_VXCX01000001.1, from coordinate 399,320 downwards.
TTTTTACCTCGACCCACGGCAGGCGAGCACGCACGTACAAGCCCTCACCACCGATCAGCTCTTTCAGCGCACCGACCACCTCCTGCGGTGCGGGCAAGATGCCGATATCGAGCAGACCGTCGTCAGCCAGCGCCTCGGGGCACAGCTCATGCCCACCTCCGGCCTGGCGGCCATTGCCGATACCCAACGCCAGCACCTCGCCTTGCCAGTGAAAATCCGGCCCGGTCAGCTCGACTGCAGCGGCCTGCAGCTCAGTGAAGCGTGACAGCCCGGTGAACAGGTAAGCCGCAGCACCGAGAACCTTCTTCAGGTCCTCAGAGGTGTTGGCGGTAACCTGGCTACCGAAGCCGCCGGTGGCCATGTTCAGAAACAACTGATCACCGGCCCGCCCCAGGTCGATGGCGCGTGCGGGCTGGTCCAGCAAGGCCAGCGCCTGGGCTGGTTCCAGCGGTATTCCGGCCGCTTTGGCGAAGTCATTGGCAGTGCCCAGTGGCAACAGCACCAGGCTGGCCTCTGTCGCGGCCAGGCCCATGGCTTCGGCGATATCGCGAAGGGTGCCATCACCACCACCGGCGATGATGTGGCTGTACTCTGCTGCCAGGGCTTCAGTGACCAGCCGCTGGGCGTCGCCGCCCTCCCAGGTCAGGCGCACATCGATCTGCCAGCCTTGCTCGCGCATGATGCCCACAGCGGCTCTGACATCCTCGTTCATGGCTTGCTTGCCATGCAGCACCAACATCGCCTTGCGCTCGCTCATCCGTTCCACTCCGCAAAAATACCTATCCCAATCTCGACCATGGCCGAGGGCAAAGTGCTGCATACAAAGAGCGCTTGCGTCAGAAAATAAACGGGTTTAACACAAATGCCATTGAAAGCCGGGGCGAGCAAGCGCATCATCGACAAATAATTGGCCATCACGGATGGGGTCACTAATAAATGTCGGTTTTTTGACTTATTGCCTCGCCGTACATCTGACAGATCGCCTGATTCTATGGCGAAGTCCCTTTGATCGCGCTGCCCCCAGCGCCCCCGCTTCGAGGCTGTGATAATGAGCGTTCTGATCCCTTGCATCATTGCTGGCGGTGCCGGCACCCGATTGTGGCCGGTTTCCCGTGAAGCCATGCCCAAACCGTTCATGCGCCTGGCCGATGGTGAAAGCCTGCTGCAGAAGACCTTCGTGCGTGCCAGCGCCCTGCCGGGTGTCGAGCGCGTGCTGACCGTGACCAACCGCGACGTGCTGTTCCGCACCCAAGATGAATACAACCGGGTCAACAGCTTCAATGTCGCGCTGGACTTCATTCTCGAGCCATGTGGCCGCAACACTGCGCCGGCCATCGCTGCCGCTGCGCTGCACTGCGCCAAGCAGTACGGTGAGGATAGTCTGCTGCTGATCTTGCCGGCAGATCATTTGATCGAAGACATCCCAGCCTTCGAACAAGCGGTCGCCCAAGCGGCGCAGCTGGCCCATGACGGCTGGTTGAGCACCTTCGGCCTGGTGCCCAGCCGTGCTGAAACCGGCTTTGGCTATATCGAGCAAGGCGAGACATTGGGTGAGCGCGCGTACAAGGTCGCACGCTTTGTCGAAAAACCGGACGCCGCGACCGCTCAGGCCTACCTGGACGGCGGCCGCCATCTGTGGAACGCCGGCATGTTCTGCCTGCGCGTCGACGCCGTGCTGCGCGAGTTGCAGACCCACGCGCCCGAGGTGCTGGAAACCGTCGCCCATTGCCTTGAGCAGAGCGTCAGCAAACAAGGTGAGCGTGCCCTTCAGGTAGAACTGGACCCGGACACGTTCGTTCTGGCGCCGGACATCTCCATCGACTACGCGTTGATGGAGCGTTCCAGCCAGGTTGCAGTGGTACCGTGCGAGCTGGGCTGGAGCGATATCGGCAGCTGGGAAGCAGTACGCGAACTGCGCCAGACCGACGCTCAGGGCAACTACGCCAACGGCGAGACCGTACTGCATGATGTGAGCAACTGCTACATCGACTCGCCGCGGCGCCTGGTCGGCGGCGTGGGCCTGGACAACCTGATCGTCATCGACACCCCCGATGCGCTGCTGATCGCCGATGCGGCGCGCAGCCAGGAAGTCAAGATCATCGCCCAGCAGCTCAAGCGCCAGGGCCACGAAGCCTATCGCCTGCACCGGACCGTGACCCGGCCGTGGGGCACCTACACCATCCTCGAGGAAGGTGCGCGGTTCAAGATCAAGCGAATCATGGTCCGCCCCGGCGAATCGCTGTCGCTGCAAATGCACCATCACCGCAGCGAGCACTGGATCATCGTCAGCGGCATGGCCTGCGTGACCAACGGTGACGAAGAGTTTCTGCTCGACACCAACGAGTCGACGTTCATCAAGCCAGGCCGTACCCACCGCCTGACCAACCCAGGGGTGATCGACCTGGTGATGATCGAGGTGCAGAGCGGCGAGTATCTGGGCGAAGATGACATCGTCCGCTTTACTGATATATACGGACGCGTCCCGGAAACAGCCATCGGCTGATACCGTGCGGGCGCGCCTTGCCATCCATGACCCAACCGTCAGCGAGGATTTGGGGCGATGCGCATACTTTGGACCTTGCCCTACCTGCCCTGGCCAACCACCAGTGGCAGCAAGACCCGGCAATACCACCTGCTGCGCGAACTAGCGCAGCGTGGTCACCGGATTACCTTGTTGGTGCAGTCCAAGGTGCCCCTCGGCGACGCCGCCCGCACTGCCCTTGAACCGCTGCTCGAGCGGCTGATCGTGCTGCCCAGGCGCGCGCTGCACAGCCCGCTCAACCTGCTTGCCTCACCGATCATCGATTACCCCATGCGGGCGATCATCCATGGCCTGGCACCTGCCCTGCGTCATCAATTCGAACAACTGCTGGACGAACCCTGGGATGTGATCCAGATCGAGCACAGCTACAGTTTTCAGCCTTTCGAAAAAGCCCTGCAGGCCCGCGGCCTGCCCTACATGCTCAGCGAACACACGCTCGAGTCAGTGATGGGCGCAGCCTGTCACGACCGTCTGCCGCTGTGGCTGCGGCCTCTGAACGCCTTCGACCGCTGGCGCTACCGGCGCTGGGAGCAGCGGGTGCTGCGCCAGCCCACAGCGGTGGTAGCAGTAAGCCCGCACGATGCCGAGCTGATCAGCCAGATCAGCGGCAGGCCGGTCGATGTCGTGGTCAACGGCGTTGATTGCGACTACTTCGAACAGGTGCGCCCCGCCACGCACAGTCAGCGCCTGCTGTTTGTCGGCAATTTCGAGTACGGCGCCAACCTCGAGGCTATCGAGTGGGCGCTGGAAGAAATCCTGCCGCAGGTCTGGCAGAGCAACCCCGCCGTGCGCCTGGCGATTGCCGGGCATGCCCTGCCAGCGAGCTGGAAGCTGCACTGGAACGACCCGCGCATCGAATGGATCGGCTACCGCCCCGACCTGCGCGAACTGCAGCGCCGCTCCGCGCTGTTTTTTGCCCCGCTACGGTATGCCGGCGGCTCCAAAGTGAAGATTCTCGAAGCCATGGCGGCCGGCCTGCCGGTGATCACTACCAGCAAGGGTGTGTCGGGACTGGCGGTCAACAACGGCGAGCATTATCTGGGCAGCGATGACAGCGGACAGTTGGCGTTGCAGATCACCCAGTTGCTCAATCAGCCGTGGCGGATGTGTCAGCTCGGCGAAAGCGGCCGCCAGTTCACCCGCCAGCGGCATGACTGGAGCGTCGTCGCGCAGCAGCTGGAGAACGTACACACGCGCTTGACCCAGACGCTGCCAAGCACCGCCCCAGCGCCAGCGGCGGTGATTCTGAGGCGCTCAGCCAAGTAGTTCGCTTAGGGGAATGAAATTGACGTTGTCGCCCTGTTGCGGGGTGCTGCCTTCGCGCACTTCGACCAGACCTTCAGCCCACGCCGCGCTGCGCAGCACACCCGAACTCTGGTTCTTGTAAATGCGCACGCGGCCGTCTTCGATACGGGCGCGCAGGTACTCGCGGCGCGTCCCGGCCTTGGGCCAATCGAACCCGGCCGGCACGCTGAACTGCAGCGGTGTGACAGTTGCCACGCCCTGGCGACGCAATAGATAAGGTCGCGTCAGCAGGCCAAAGGTGACCAGGGTCGAGGCCGGATTGCCAGGCAAGCCGATCACCGGCACACCGCGATAATGGCCAAAGGTAAGCGGTTTGCCGGGTTTGATCGCCAGCTTCCACAGCGCCAGCTCGCCGGCTTCACGCAGGGCGATGCCGAGATAATCAGCCTCGCCTACCGAAACCCCGCCTGTCGAAAGAATCAGATCAACGTCAGCCAACCGCGCCAGGCAGTCGCGGGTCAGTTGCAGGTCGTCAGCCAGGATACCGGCATCAACCACTTCGCAGCCCAGCCGCTGCAGCCAACTGGCGAGCAGGCGACGATTACTGTTGTAGATCTGCCCCGGCCCCAGGGGCAAACCCGGCTCGACCAGTTCGTCACCGGTCGACAGCAGCGCCACGCGCACCTTGCGCACCACTTCAAGGCGCGCATGGCCAAGCGTCGCCGCCAGGCCAAGTTCAATCGGCCCAAGCCGAGTGCCAGCGCTCATGACCTGCTCGCCAACGCGGGTTTCCTGGCCCTGCGGGCGAATATTCTGGCCCACCCGCAACGGCTCGCTGAAGGTTACCCGGCCGTCATCCAGCACTTGGGCGTTTTCCTGCATTTCGACACAGTCGGCGCCCTCGGGTAGCGGCGCGCCGGTGAAAATCCGCGCACAGGACCCGGCCTGGAGCGGCTGCGGCGCATGCCCTGCAAAGATCCGCTGGCTGACCGCCAGCGGCTCGCCGTGCCAGTCGGCCAGGCGCAGGGCGTAGCCGTCCATGGCGCTGTTCGGCCAGGGCGGCAGGTCCAGGGCGGCCACCAGCTCGGTGGCCAGCACGCGACCTTCAGCGTCCGCCAAGGCAACCCACTCGGTGTCCTTGATTGGCGCAGCTTCGGCCAAGGCCAGCAGACGTTGCAGGGCCTCTTCGACCGGCATCAATGGCCGGCTCGGGGCGGGTTCAACCACGGCTGTCACAGGCCGCTGCCTGCTTCAGATGAGGGACAAAGTTGCACGGGCGATGACGCGCGTCGAGCTGTTCGGCAAGAATGCCGTCCCAGCCGGTGCGCACGGCATTGGTCGAACCCGGCAGGCAGCACACCAGCGTGCCATTGGCCAGACCAGCCAAGGCCCGGGACTGGACGGTCGAGGTGCCGATGTCGGCAAGCGATATCTGCCGGAACAATTCGCCAAAGCCATCGACCTGTTTATCCAGCAGGCAGGCGACCGCCTCGGGCGTGCTGTCACGGCCGGTGAAGCCGGTACCGCCGGTGATCAACACCACCTGCACCTGGTCGTCAGCAATCCAAGTCGCAACCTGAGCGCGAATCCTGTACAGGTCATCCTTGAGCAGCACCCGCGCGGCCAATTGGTGACCAGCCTCGGTGAGACGGTCGACAAACACCTGGCCAGAGGTGTCGGTTTCAAAAGTGCGGGTATCGCTGACCGTGAGCACGGCAATGTTCAGCGGCACGAACGGGGTGTCTGCCTTGGCTTTCATAGGGGCTCCAGCGCAGGGAAGGAAGAAGATGGCGCCTGTTATATCACAGCCCGCACAGCGCCGAACGCGACGCTTGTTCTCGGTCAATGTCAGCCTGCTGTGACTATGCTGCACTGGCTGAGGAACTTGCGCGGACACACCGCGTCATAAAACCATCAAGCACCATCGACAGGAGAGACACGATGATTCAACGGACCCTTCCCGCCTTTATTCTTGCACTTGGCCTCGGCGCCCTCGCTGGCTGTGCCTCGCCAACGGTGATCACCTTGAACGACGGCCGCGAAATTCAAGCGGTAGACACCCCAAGCTATGACGAAGATGCCGGCTTCTACGAATTCGAGCAGCTCGACGGCAAGCGCGCCCGGATCAACAAAGACCAGATCCGCACGGTCAAAGAGCTCTGATCTGAGCTTGGTATCCAAGGCCGCCCGCGCACCCTGTGCAGGGGCGGCCTTTTGTCACTTGGATCTGTAACCTGGATCACACCCCCAGTTGCGCCGTGACCTGGCCCAACTGCCCGGACAACCCATGCAAGCGCTGCCCAGCCTGCTCGGTATGCTCGACCGCCTGCTGATTGGCCGTGGCGATGCGAGTGATTTCGATCAAGTTGCGCGAGATGTCCTCGGCCACGCTGGTCTGTTCCTCGGCTGCCGTTGCAATCTGCCGATTCATATCGCGAATCGCCTCGACCGCCTGGGTAATCCGCTGCAGCATCTGCCCCGCATGCTGGACTTGTTCGGCGCCCTCCTCGCTGCGCCGCTGGCCGCTCTCGATAGCCTTGACCGCCTCCACCGCTCCTGACTGCACCGCGTCGATGATCTGATTGATCTCGGCAATCGAAGCCGCAGTGCGCTGGGCCAGGCTGCGTACTTCATCGGCCACCACGGCAAATCCGCGCCCGGCCTCTCCGGCACGAGCCGCTTCAATCGCGGCGTTGAGTGCCAGCAGGTTGGTCTGTTCGGCAATCCCGCGGATGACTTCAAGCACTTTGCCAATACGCGTGCTGTCGTGCTCCAGGTCGCGAATCACTGCAGCGGTACCGGCAATCTCGCGGTTGACCCCGGCAATGGTGTCGATGGTTGCCTGCATCACCTGCTCGCCCGCCTGGGCACTGTGATCGGCATCGTCGGCAGCGTGGGCGGCCTGGGCAGCATGGCGCGCGACATCCTGCGCAGTCGCCGACATTTCATGCATGGCCGTGGCCACCTGATCGGTGCGCTGGAACTGATCCTGGGTGCCCCGCGCCATGTCGCCGGCAAGGTTGCGCAGCTGGCCACTGGCGCCTTCCAGTTCTTCGGCGTTGTCCTTGAGCCGACCGATGGTCTCGGCAAGAAAATCACGCAAGGTATTGGCCGCACGCGCCAGGCGCCCGAGCTCATCTTTACGGCGATCATCAACACGGGCGGCGAAACGTCCTTGGCTGAGCTGAGCCACATAGTCGATCAACTGGCGGATTGGCTCGATCAGGCTGCGGTTTACCAGCCACAGGCTGAGCAACCCCACCAATATGGCTGAGCCAAGCATGACCAGCAGACCGATCCACACGGTACGCTGGGCGCTGTCATTGATCATCGCCGCACGCTCGCGGGCCTCACTGCGCAGTTGCTCAACCAACGCGCTCATCTGCTCACTGGCGGCGCGGTCGACACCCTTGACTGCAGCATCGCCTGCCACCGGGTCGCCGCCGGCGGCCAGAAACGCCTCACGCCCTTTGCTGTAGGCCTGGCCCAACTGGCGATGGCTGTCGCGCAGCTGGCGCAGTGGCGCCGTCAGCTCGCCATCGCTGTCTGCCAGCAACTGCGCCAGCAGGGTCTGCACCTGCTGCTCGCGGCTCTGAAACTGTTGCCAGTACTTGTCCAGCTCGGCCGGTTGGCGGCCGCGCAGCAGCACGTTCTTCCACTCCTGCACCTGGATCTTGAATTGCAGATTGGCCTCGTCGATCAACTGTGACGCGCGCAATGGCCCATCGACCAGCTCGGCATAGCTGCGCACGCTGGACGACAGGAACTGGAAGCAAACCAGCGCGATCAGCAGCATGGCGATCAGGCTGCCGCCCAGCAGAGAGAGAATTTGCACGCGAAGGGATGTACGCAACATGCGGGTCTCGAGAACAAGGAGAGAAGAAAACGGCGCTGCAGGCAGCACCACGACAGACATCCATGTCCTCGTTCGCAGGGCAAAAAAAAGCTGCCATCAGTCGATAGCAGCCAGGTCGAGCACTTACGCTGAGGCAGATAGTCTCAGGCCATTGCTACAGAAATGTGACAGATCAGCGACGTGCCTCCAATTTCAGCTCGAGGTGAACTGCAACTGCGCCAACCGCGCATATAGTGGGCTTTCTTCGATCAACTGGCGATGGCTGCCCACCGCCACGATCTGGCCCTTGTCGATCACTGCGATACGATCAGCATGCTGCACGGTGGCCAAGCGGTGCGCGATCACCAGGGTGGTACGGCCCGCCATCAGCGCGGGCAGCGCCTGCTGGATCAGGTGCTCGCTCTGGGCGTCGAGGGCACTGGTGGCTTCGTCGAGCAACAGGATCGGCGCATCCACCAGCAGCGCCCGGGCAATCGCCAGGCGCTGGCGTTGACCACCGGACAAGCCGACCCCGCCTTCCCCAAGCAAGGTCTGATAACCCTGCGGCAGCTGCTGGATAAACTCCTCGGCATGCGCCCCGCGGGCCGCGGCCTGCACCTCGGCGAAGCTGGCATCGGGGCGGCCATAGCGAATATTGGCCTCAACCGAGCCGCGAAACAGCGCAGGGTTCTGCGCCACCATCGCGAACTGGCTACGCAACAACAGTGGGTCGAGACTGGTCAATGCCTGGCCATCGAGGAGGATGCTGCCTTGTTGCGGGTCATAGAAACGCAGCAACAGGTCAAACAACGTCGACTTGCCGGCGCCGGACGGACCAACCAGCGCCAAGGTCTGGCCCGGTTCGATCAGCAAGCTAAGGCCATCGAGCGCCGCCACGGTCGGCCGCGACGGGTAGGCAAAGCGCACCTCGCGCAGCTCGATGCGACCGCTGGCGCGCGTGTCAGCCAGGCCCGCGCTCAGCGCCGGCGGCAGGATCGTACTCTGCGCTGCCAGCAACTCGGCGATCCGCTCTGCCGCCCCAGCCGCCCGTTGCAGCTCGCCGATCACCTCGCTGAGGGTGCCAAACGCGCTGCCGACGATCAGGCTGTAGAACACGAATGCGGCCAGCTCGCCACCGGTGATACGCCCGGCGATCACATCCATGCCGCCCACCCAGAGCATTACCCCGACAGCGCCGAGCACCAGCACGATGACCAGCGTGATCAGCCAGGCCCGCTGGGCAATCCGCTGCCGCGCCACATCAAAGGCCGCCTCGACCGTGTCGGCAAACCGTTCACGGTCGAGGTTTTGGTGGTTGTAGGCCTGCACGGTCTTGATCTGGCCGAGGGTCTCTGCGACATAACTGCCGACATCGGCGACCCGGTCCTGGCTCTGCCGCGACAGGCTACGCACCCGTCGGCCAAACAACAGGATCGGCGCCAGCACCAGCGGCAGTGCCAGCACGACGATGCTGGTGAGCTTGGGGTTGGTGATGAACAGCAACACCACGCCACCAATCACCATCAAGGCGTTGCGCAGGAACATCGACAACGACGAGCCGATCACCGATTGCAACAAGGTGGTGTCAGCGGTCAGCCGCGACTGGATTTCCGAACTGCGGTTGTCCTCGAAAAAGCCCGGATGCAGACCGACCAGGTGATCGAACACGGCGCGGCGGATATCGGCCACGCAGCGCTCGCCGATCCACGACACGAGGTAGAAGCGACTGAACGTGCCGATCGCCAGTGCCAGCACCAGCAACATGAACAAGCCGAGGGTCTGGTTGAGCTGGTGCGCAGAACCGGTCATGAAGCCTTGATCGACCAGCAGGCGAATGCCCTGGCCCATCGACAAAGTGATCGCAGCGGTGACGACCAGCGCGAGCAGTGCCAGTACCGCCTGCTTGCGGTAGGGACGCAGAAACCGCCAGCTGAGGCGCAAGGCGCGGCGCTGACGTGAGGAGACAGGTTCGGTCATGACTCAGATCATTCAGGCGAAGAAGCAGCAAGCCTACCATCCATCTGCACAGGCTGAACTTTGCAGCGGTTGTCAGGATCGCAGAAAAGGACATGCCATTGGCCAGCACAGCAGAGCACAGTAGCAATAGCTTATGGTTCTAAAGTGGTAGTGGAGCTTTGCCGAGCTTTCTGTTGGACTAGAGCAGTCGTGGCGGCACAGACAATGTCATACGCCAGTCACGACCCGTGGATAGGCTTGGTTTGAACCTGATGAGGAGACAGCACATGCAGCAACACAGTGAAACGCTCGCCAACCAGCAAGCGCAACCGCAGCCGATTTGCGGTTCGATCATCGACGACCAGGGCCGCGAAGTGGCAATTACCCCTGAGATGATCAAACAAGCGTGTGAAGAGCTGGAAAAGAGCCGAGTGGCGCTTGCCGAGAAGAATTGATTTGATCACAGCAGCGCGGCGCTCAGTTAGCTAATTGGAGCGCTGCGCGGGCTGGATTGGGGCCGCCAAGCGGCCCCTGCTTTACTACACGACTGGCTAAACCAGCACCGCCCCCAGCGCACTGATCATCTGCGCCAACTGCGCCGACTCGCCGCGCACCTTCACTGCCAACCCTTCGATTTCCCTGCGCACCGGGTAATGCTTGCGCAGCAGGTCAAAGGTTGCTCGCTGTTCGATCGGATCCTCGCTCAAGCTACGGCGCATGTCGGCATCGTCGCGGCGCGGGTCGTAGACTGCTCGGCAGACCGTCGCCAAGGCCAAGGCCGGATCACTGGCCGCATTCAGCTCTATCTGGACCAGGTCGCGTTCCGGCAGCAGATCGGCCAACTGCACAGGCGCCGGCACGCCGCGCCACTGGCAAAATGCCTGATAGATCTGCGCCGTACCGCGCTGCTTGCCGTCGAGGCTGTAACCGGCAATGTGCGGCGTCGCCAGCGTGCACAGGTCGGCCAGTTGCAGGTCAACCTGAGGTTCACCCTCCCACACATCCAGGACCGCGTGCAGATCGTCGCGCTGCAGCAGCAACTCACGCAGCGCCTGGTTATCCACCACCGGCCCGCGACTGGCGTTGATCAGCCACGCGCCCGGGCGTAACCGCGCCAGTTGCGGGGCGCCGAGCAAGTGCCAGGTGGGGTGTTCGCCGCCGCGCTGCAGCGGGGTATGCAGGCTGATCACATCACACTGCTCGAGAACGTGATCGAGGCTGACGAAATCGCCGCCTTCCGCCGCCTGTCGCAGTGGGTCACACACCAGTACTTTCCAGCCCAGGCCATGCAGCACCCGCACCAGACGCTCACCAACCTGCCCGGCACCGACCACGCCATAGACCCGCTCGGCGAGGTTTTCACCCTCGAGCTCGGCCAGGGTCAGCAAGCTGCCCAACACATAGTCGACCACGCCACGGGCATTGCAGCCAGGGGCGCTGCTCCAGCGGATACCGGCCTCGGCGAAGTAGTCCAGATCCAGGTGATCGGTGCCGATGGTGCAGGTACCGACAAAGCCGACCTTGCTGCCTTGCAGCAGTTGCCGATTGACATCGGTTACCGAGCGCACCAGCAGCACGTCGGCATCTTGTACGCACTGAGCATCGATGCTGCGGCCAGGGTAGCGGCGGATCTCGCCGAAACCGGCAAAAAACGCGTCGAGCAGCGGGATGTTTTCGTCGGCAACTATCAGCATGGCGCTCTCCTGTCAGGGGTCCGCAGTGTAGGCCCTGCGCCGGGCGCGATCCAGCGCGGCTCAATCGGCCTTCTTGCGAATCCAATACAGATAAGTGCCAGCCTGTTCCTGCTGCTCAAGCAACTGATGGCCGAGGAAGGTGCAGAACTTGGGGATGTCACGCTGGGTCGACGGGTCGGTGGCGATGACCTTGAGCAGGCCGCCGGCAGCCAGTGCGCGAACCTGTTGATGCAGCATCATCACTGGCTCCGGGCAGTTCAGGCCGCTGGCGTCGAGGACGGCGTCGGGGGTGTAATCGGTCATGGGCTACTCCGTGAATGGCCGACCATTGTCGCTCAAGCCCGCCCCCAGAACCATCCTCGACGCCTTTTCGGCGAATTAGCCGCAGCTCCCCAGCGCAGCCTGCAAGGCCTCGGCAAAGCGCTGCGCGACCTCGTCGACCTGCTCGGCACTGATGATCAGTGGCGGCAGGAAGCGCACCACCGCGCCATGCCGACCGCCGAGTTCGAGAATCAAACCGCGCTTGAGGCACTCGCGCTGCACCTTCGGCGCCAGCTCGCGGGCCACCGGCGGATGCCCGCAGGTGTCGAGTGGCCCATTCGGCTCGACCAACTCGACGCCCAGCATCAGGCCACGCCCGCGGATATCGCCAAGCTGCGGGTAGCTGCGCTGCAACTGCTGCAGGTGGCCACGCAGGCGTTGGCCCATGGCCTCGGCGTGGTCTGCCAGGCGATGCTCGAGCAAATAGTCGATGACTGCCGAGCCCGCCGCCATGGCCATCTGATTACCACGGAAGGTGCCGGCATGGGCGCCCGGTTTCCACGTGTCGAGCCAGTCGCGATAGACCACCACGGCCAACGGCAGGCTGCCACCAATCGCCTTGGACAGGGTCACCACGTCGGGCACGATGCCGGCATGTTCAAAGGCAAACATCTTGCCGGTGCGGGCAAAGCCGCTCTGGATCTCGTCGACGATCAACGCCACGCCGACCTGCTCGGTGATGCGCCGCACGCCCTGCAGCCATTCGATATCGGCCGGGATCACGCCGCCCTCGCCCTGTACCACTTCAAGGATCACCGCTGCCGGCAGCGGCACGCCGCCCTCCGGGTCGAGCAGCAGATTCTCCAGATAATGCAGGTTGGCGCGCACGCCTGCGGCACCGCCGAGGCCAAACGGGCAACGGTAGTCATACGGATACGGCATGAACTGCACACCGTTGCCCAGCAACGCGCCCAGCGGTTGCTTGGGCCCGACGCTGCCCATCAAACTCAGCGCCCCCTGCGACATGCCGTGGTAGGCACCCTGGAACGCCAACACCGTGCTGCGACCGGTCGCCGTGCGCACCAGTTTCAGCGCAGCTTCCACCGCGTCGGTGCCGGTCGGGCCACAGAACTGGACCTTCGCCTCACGCCGCAAGGCTTCGGGCAGAATGGCAAACAGGTCCTGGACAAAGCGGTCCTTCACCGGTGTGGTCAGGTCGAGCGTATGCAGGGGCAGTTCATCGGCCAGCACACGCTGGATCGCCGCCACCACCACCGGGTGATTGTGGCCCAGCGCCAGGGTACCGGCCCCGGCCAGGCAGTCGATGAACTGCCGCCCTTCGACGTCCTCGACATAGATCCCGCGGGCGCGCTTGAGCGCCAGCGGAATCCGCCGCGGATAGCTGCGCGCATTGGACTCCTGTTGCTGCTGGCGCAGCAGCAACGGTGATTCGGCGAATTCATATAACGGCTGCGGCGTGGCAAGCGGCAGGATCTGGGCAAGGCTGGAAGCGGTCGACATTGAAGAGTCCCTTGCAAGCGAAAGGTGGCATCGCTTGAAATACGCTTCAGCCCGGCACGGATTTACAAACATTTTGCGCTTGGGCCTACCCAGGCCAAGGCGCCGCCGGCAAACTCAGTTGTCCGCCCGAGTCGGCACCTGCAGCCAAGCCCGCAAACCATCGCTGCGGCTGTCAAAGCGCAGGCTGCCGGCACAGCGCTGGACAATCGCCTGCACGATCGCCAGGCCCAGGCCGCAACCGCCACTCTGGCTGTTGCGCCAGAAACGCTCGGTCATATGCTGCAAATCGCCTGCGCTGATGCCCGGGCCATGGTCACGCACCAGGAACCCAGCCTGGCCGTCGGCCATCTGCACTTCCAGCTCCACGGCGGCATCACCGCCATGGCGCAGTGCGTTGTCGAGCAGGTTGCGCAACGCCGCCACCGCCAGCGGGCCGGGCATGCTCAGGTAAACCTCGGTGGCATCCTGCGGCAGGCGTACGGTGATCCGCCGACTGTCACCGGCGCCGACATCCTGCACGGCCTGGCGCGCCACTTGCTCGGCAGTGCACTGCACCCCGTCGTCAAACGACAGGCTGCCCTCGACCCGCGCCAGCATCAGCAACTGCTCAAGGGTGCGATGCATGCGGTCGGTGCCCTGCTCGGCGTGCTCGAGTGCCTGCTCGCGTACCGCGCCGTCGGTCATGCGTGCCACCTGCAGGTGCGTCTTGATCGCGGTCAGCGGGCTGCGCAGCTCATGGGCAGCGTCGTCGGTCAGGCGCCGCTCGCGCTCAAGGGTCTGGGCGATGCGCTGGAACAGCTGATTCTGGGTTTCCACCAACGGCTGCAGTTCACTCGGTATGCCACTGACCTGCAGCGGCTCGACGCTGTCGACACGACGCTTGCGCAACGCATCGCGGATCCGATTGATCGGCTCAAGCCCTTTGCCCAGACCGATCCACAACAAGCCCAGGCTGCCCAGCAAGGCCATCAGCACCGGTGCCGAAGCCGCCAGCAGGATCGATTGATTGAGCGCCTCGCGCTCTTGATGGCGGTCCGCCGTGGTGATGCGGATATCACCGCGGTGGTAGGTGAACGTGCGCCAGCTTGCACCGTCGATGGTCTGGTCACGAAAGCCGCTGTACTGGTCGTCCATGGTGCCTTCGTGCTTGTGGTTGCTGGCGATGATCTCGCCGCGCAGCGAGCTGACCTGGCAGGCCATGCCATCCGGCACGCTGAGCTGATCAGCGGCAAAGCGAGTTTCTTCACCCTTGCCCGCCAGGGGCTGGGGCAACTGGTCGATCAGCCCGGCAACCATCCGCGCGGAGGCCACCAGGCGCTGGTCAAGGGAGAACATCATCTGCTGACGCAGGTCGCGCAGCATCCAGGCGGCGGCAAGCGCCCAGATGACGATGAAGGCGCTGCCCAGAATCAGCGACAGGCGCACACGCAGGCTCATGGTGCGGGCACCTGCGCCGGGCCCAGCCGATAGCCGAGGCCGCGCACGGTCTCGACGATGCCGTTGCCCAGCTTGCGCCGCAGGTGATGGATATGCACGTTGAGGGCATTGCTCTCGACTTCATCGCTGAAGCCGTAGACGCAGTCTTTGAGTTGTTCACTGGAGAGCACCCGCCCCTTGTTCTGCAGCAGTGCCTGCAGGAGCGCCTGTTCACGCCGGGACAAGTCAACAGGCTGGTCGCCCAGATAGGCTTCGCAGCTACTCGGGTCGTAGCGCAGCGGCCCGTGCTCGATCATGTTCACGGCGCGCCCGGCCATGCGCCGCAGCAAGGTGTGCAGGCGCGCCGCCAGCTCGCGCAGGTCGAACGGCTTGAGCAGGTAGTCGTCGGCGCCCGCCTCTAGGCCGGCAACGCGATCGGTGATCGCATCGCGGGCGGTCAGTACCAGCACCGGCAAGCTCTCGCCCTGCTGGCGCAGCCGCCGTAGCAACTTGAGGCCGTCTTCGTCAGGCAAGCCAAGATCGAGAATCATCACGTCGAACTGTGCCGCCTGCAGCAGCGCGCGGGCGGCCGAGGCACTGGCAACCCGATCCACGGTCAGGCCCTGGGCGGTAAGCCCGGCGCAGATGCCGCTGGCGATCAGGTCGTCGTCCTCGCAGAGCAGTACGTGCATGGTCAATCTCCAATAGGCGATGAGCTATTGCGCCATGGCCTGATTAAGTCAGGATTATGGACTGTGCGGCTGGATTAGTCGCCTGCGCCTGGCTGTAGGACGACCCGTGTAGGGCTGGGTTAACCCTCGGTTAATCAGGCCGATCCAGCATGGCCATTCTTCTGCACTGCCAAGGCCCAGACATGCGCGTTTTTCTGTTGCTGCTGACATTCTTCATGAGCGGGCCATTGCTGGCCAATCCATTCGAGGTCAAGCCTGACTTTCTCCCGGTGGAACAGGCGTTCATGCTCACCCACGAGCGCTTGCCGTCAGGCGAACTGCGCGTGCAGTTTCAAATCAAGGACGGCTATTACCTGTACCAGAAGCGGCTGAAATTCGACGGCCTGGATGCAACGCAGCACCCGCCGCTGCCAGCGGCACTCAACCATCACGATGAATTCTTCGGTGACAGTGCGGTGTACCGCAGCGAGCTTGAGCTGCTCATCCCGGCGACAGCCAGTGGCCAGCTGCGGCTGGGCTGGCAGGGCTGTGCCGACGCCGGCCTGTGTTACCCGCCGCAAACCACCGTTATCGACCTTGGCGGCAGCACGCCTGCTACGAGCGCAGACCAGGCGGATGACCAGGCGCTGGCAAGTGATCTGCAACAGGGCCAGTTGGCCTGGGGCCTGCTGGCATTCTTTGGCCTGGGTCTGCTGCTGGCCTTTACCCCCTGCTCGCTGCCCATGCTGCCGATCCTGGCTGGACTGGTGTTGGGCAACGGCGCCAGCGCTCGCCGCGGCTGGCTGCTGGCGGGCGTCTATGTACTGAGCATGGCTCTGGTCTACGCCGCACTGGGTGTGATCGCCGCACTGCTGGGCGCCAGCTTGCAAGCCTGGCTGCAGCAACCATGGTTGCTCGGCAGCCTGGCGGGGCTGTTCATTTTGCTGGCGCTGCCAATGTTCGGCGCCTTCGAGCTGCAATTGCCTGTCGCCGTGCGCGACCGCCTCGACCGGGCCGGCCAGGGCACCCGCGGTGGCAACCTGTACGGTGCAGCCCTGCTCGGTGCGTTGTCCGGGCTGTTGATGGGCCCATGCATGACCGCGCCGCTGGCCGGTGCACTGCTGTATATCGCGCAGAGCGGCGATGTCGTGCAAGGCGCTCTGGTGCTGTTCAGCCTTGGCCTGGGGATGGGCGTGCCACTGCTGTTGCTGGTCACCCTCGGTAACCGCTTCCTGCCGCGCCCCGGCGCCTGGATGAACCGGGTCAAGGGCCTGTTTGGCTTTGTCTTCCTGGCCATGGCCCTGTACACCCTCCGCGGCTTGCTGCCAGCGCCGCTGCTGCTGGGTCTGGCCGGCAGCTGGCTAATTGCCCTGGCCTGGGCCGCCTGGCCCGCCCTGCAACGCTTGCCGGCGCTGCGCGTGCTGCCGCTGCTCGGCGCGCTGTGGGGTGGCCTGCTGCTGGTGGGCGCCGCTGCTGGTGGCAGCGAGTTATGGCAGCCGCTGCATCCGTTTACCGCCGGTGCGCCGAGCTCAGCGGGTAAAACCGAAGACGCCTTCATCACCGTCAGCCAGCCGCAGGACCTGCAACGCGAGCTGCAAGCCGCCAAGGCCCGTGGCCAGTGGGTGCTGGTCGACTACTATGCCGACTGGTGCGTGTCGTGCAAGGTCATGGAAAAACAGGTATTCGCCCGCGCTGATGTACAAGCCAGCCTAGCCGGCGTGCACCTGCTAAGGCTGGATGTCACCGCTGACTCGCAAGCCAGTCGCGAGTTGCTGCAACACTACAAGGTACCGGGCCCACCCAGCCTGATCTGGGTCGGCCCAGAGGGTGACGAACGCCGTCCACGGCGCATCACCGGTGAAGTCGACGCGGCGACATTCTTGCAACACTGGGCACAGACAAGGAGCCAAGGCTGATGCTGAGCGTGACCCTCGGGCCATTGACCATGGCCCTGAACCATCTGCTGATGCTGGCGGCGCTGGCGATTGCCTGCGTGGTTGGCTGGGCCGTCGCCCGACGTGGTGGCCAGAGCCCGGAGTCGGCACTATTCAACCTGTTCTTGCTGGGGGTACTGGGTGCACGCGTGACCTTCGTGCTTGCCTACTGGCCGATGTACCGCGATGAGCTGCTGCAGATCATCGATATCCGCGATGGCGGCTTCTTGCTCTGGGGCGGCTTGCTGGCGATCGTGCTCGGCACCCTCTGGCAGGGCTGGCGCCAACCCGGGCTGCGCCGGCCGCTGGGCTGGGCGTTGGCCAGCGGCGGTGTGTTCTGGGTGCTGGCCAGCCTGGGCAGCCACCTGTACAGCAAGGGCACCGAACTGCCGCAGCTGGCCTTGCGCACCGCCAGTGGCCAGTCGATGGCGCTGCACGACTACCGCGGCAAGCCACTTGTGATCAATATCTGGGCGACCTGGTGCCCGCCTTGCCGGCGCGAGATGCCGGTGCTGCAACAGGCCCAGCACGAATACCCACACGTGACCTTCCTGTTCGTCAACCAAGGGGAAACCCCGGAAAACGTCAGCACCTTTCTTGCTACCACCGGCCTCAGCCTGACCCATGTGCTGTTCGACGGCGCTGGCCAACTGGCCCAACGGGTCGGTTCGATGGCCTTGCCCACCACCCTGTTCTACAGCGCCGACGGCAGGCTGGTCGGCAGCCACCTGGGCGAGCTGTCCCGGGCCAGCCTGAGCCACGCGCTGCAATCATTCGAGCGGGACGATGTGCCCGCCTCCGCTGCAAAAGGAAATTGACATGCGTTTGACCGCACTCCTGCCATTGACCCTCGCTCTGCTCGCCGCGCCCTTGCTGCAGGCCGAAGAACTGCCAAAAGCCATCCAGCAACTGCAGGCCAAGGGCGCCGTGATCAAGGGCAGCTTCGCCGCTCCAGACGGTATGCGTGGCTACGCAGCCGAGTACCAGAACAACGGTATTGCCCTGTATCTCACACCAGACGGCAAGCATGTGCTGGTCGGCAGCCTGTTTGACGAGCAAGGCCAGGATCTGAGCGCTGAACCACTGGAAAAACTGGTCTATGCGCCGATGAGCAAGGCGATCTGGGCAAAGCTGGAAAAATCGGCGTGGATCGCCGACGGCAAGGCCGATGCACCGCGCACGGTGTATCTGTTCAGCGACCCGAACTGCCCCTACTGCAACATGTTCTGGCAGCAGGCACGGCCGTGGGTCGAGTCTGGCAAGGTGCAGCTGCGGCACATCATGGTCGGCATCATTCGTGAAGACAGCCCCGGCAAATCGGCAGCCCTGCTGGCCGCCAAGGACCCGGCCAAAGCACTGCTGCAACACGAGAGCGCAGGCAAGGCCAGCACCCTCAAGGCGCTGGACAAGATCCCCGAGAACATCCAGCAACAGCTCGACAGCAACCTGGTGGTGATGGAAGAACTCGGCCTATCGGCAACCCCGGCGATCTTCTACCAGGACGCGCAAGGCCGCCTGCAAAGTCAGCAAGGCGCACCACGGCCGGACAAGCTCGGCGAAATTCTCGGCAAGCGTTGATCCCGGCAGAGCCTCAGCCGCGCGTGTTGCGCGGTTTGAGGTCAAGCCGGCGCAAATGGCAGGTGACTTCTTCGCGGTCGTGATAGAGCTGCTTGCAGGCGATCGAGACCCTGACCTTGCGCTCCTTGAAGCCCGCTTCGATGCGGTCCAGCAGGCGCCGGACTTCGGCGTAGCGCTGCTTCATCGGCAATTTGAGGTTGACCACCGCCTCACGGCACAAGCCCTCGCCCAGCCACGTCTCGATCAAGGCCGCACTGCGCGCAGGCTTTTCGACGATGTCGCAGACCATCCAGTCCACGGTGTGCTTGGGCTTCCAGGTGAAGCCATCGGCCATCAGGTGCTGCACCAGGCCGGTATCCATCAAGCTTTCGGCCATCGGCCCGTTGTCGATCGCGGTAACCAGCATGCCGCGCTTGACCAGCTGATAGGTCCAGCCACCCGGTGAGGCACCCAGGTCGACACCGGTCATGTCATCCTGCAAACGCTCTTCCCACTGATCGCGCGGGATGAACTGATGCCACGCCTCTTCCAGCTTGAGGGTCGAACGGCTGGGCGCCTCGCGGGGGAATTTAAGGCGCGGAATACCCATCGGCCACAGCGCCGAGTTGTCTGCTTCGGCAAGGCCGACAAACACCCGTCGACCACTGATGAAGCTCAACAACAGGCGCGGCCGCTGAGCGTCTTCGACCAACCGGCCAGCCTTCTCCAAAGCCTTGCGCAACGGCCCTTCGAACTTGCGGCAGAACGTCGACAGCTCTTTGCCGTCATTGGTATCAAGCACCTCCAGCCACAGGCTGCCGGCGACCGGCAGTGCCGCCAGATGCTCGAGCAACACGCTGATGCGGTCGGTTTCGGGCAACTCGACAAATTCACCGCGCGCCCATTGGCGAGGGAAGATCAGTTTGTCGAAGCGCAGTTCACGCATCAGGCGCTCGGCGGCACCCGGCTCGCTGCAGACGAACTCGGCACTGGCGCTCTGCGCTTTACCTTTGGCATAGCCGGCCACCCCAAGCTGAGCGGCGTGTTCGCTGATTTCGGCGCAGACCTCGCCTTCGAAACCAGGCCGGCAATGCATGAACAGGGTATTCATTTGTCACTCCACATCGCTGACGGCGATCGTCAGCCTTGATCCAGCGCACAACACGCACCGGCACGGCGGCGATGATAAAGGAAGATCGGAACCAGCGACATGCCCCGCCTGTCCAGTACAGGGTCATGGCCGCAATTTCGGCCTAACCTGACTACTCAGCCAGGTCCGTGCCGTGCGGACCTACTCAGAGCGGTGACACCGGCATTCACGAGAGGCCGGGCACCGGCGCAAAGGAGTTGGCAATGCCCTCGCTCGATAGCCTGAACACCCTCAAGACCCTGCAGGTAGGCGACCGCGCCTATCAATACTTCAGCCTCGACGAAGCCGCACAGCAGCTAGGCGACCTGCAACGCCTGCCAATGTCGCTCAAGGTTCTGCTGGAAAACCTGTTGCGCTGGGAGGACGGCAAGACCGTCACCGGCACCGACCTCAAGGCGCTGGCGCAATGGCTGGACACGCGCAGCTCCGACCGCGAGATCCAGTACCGCCCGGCCCGGGTATTGATGCAGGATTTTACCGGCGTACCGGCCGTGGTCGACCTGGCAGCCATGCGCGCGGCGATGGCCAAGGCCGGTGGTGACCCGCAGCGGATCAATCCGCTGTCGCCGGTGGACCTGGTCATCGACCACTCGGTGATGGTCGACCGCTACGCCAGCGCCGATGCATTCGAAGAAAACGTCGATATCGAAATGCAACGCAACGGCGAGCGCTATGCCTTCCTGCGCTGGGGCCAGAATGCGTTCGATAATTTCAGTGTGGTGCCACCGGGTACCGGCATCTGCCACCAGGTCAACCTGGAATACCTCGGCCGCACCGTCTGGACCCGCGAGGAAGACGGCAAGGTCTACGCATTCCCCGACACCCTGGTCGGCACCGATTCGCACACGACCATGATCAACGGCCTCGGTGTGCTTGGCTGGGGCGTGGGCGGCATCGAGGCGGAGGCAGCCATGCTTGGCCAGCCAGTGTCGATGCTGATCCCTGAAGTGATCGGCTTCAAGCTGACCGGCAAGCTGCGCGAGGGCATCACTGCAACCGACCTGGTCCTTACCGTCACGCAGATGCTGCGCAAGAAGGGCGTGGTCGGCAAGTTCGTCGAGTTTTATGGCGACGGCCTTGCCGAATTGCCCTTGGCCGACCGCGCGACGCTGGCCAACATGGCACCGGAATATGGCGCCACCTGCGGTTTCTTCCCAGTGGACCAGGTGACCCTCGACTACCTGCGCCTGTCAGGCCGGCCGCAAGCCACGGTCGACCTGGTCGAAGCCTATTGCAAGGCCCAGGGCCTATGGCGTATGCCAGGCCAGGAGCCGCTGTTCAGCGACAGCCTGGGGCTCGACATGGACACCGTGGAAGCCAGCCTGGCCGGCCCGAAACGGCCGCAGGACAGGGTCGCTTTGGGTCAGGTCAGCCAAGCCTTCGATGACTTCCTCAAGCTGCAGGTCAAACCTGCCGCCAAGGAAGTCGGCCGGCTCGAAAGCGAAGGTGGTGGTGGCGTTGCAGTGGGCAATGCCGACCAGACCGGGCAGATCGACTACAGCCACGAGGGCCAGAACTACACCCTGCGCGACGGCGCGGTGGTGATTGCCGCGATCACCTCCTGCACCAACACCTCCAACCCCAGCGTGATGATGGCCGCCGGCCTGGTGGCGAAGAAGGCGATCGAGAAGGGTTTGAGCCGCAAGCCTTGGGTCAAGAGCTCGCTGGCGCCTGGGTCCAAAGTCGTCACCGATTACTACAATGCTGCCGGCCTCACCCCATATCTCGACCAACTGGGTTTTGCCCTGGTCGGCTACGGCTGCACCACCTGCATCGGTAACTCCGGGCCGCTCGATGAAGCTATTGAAACGGCCATCGGCACCGCTGACCTGAGCGTCGCCTCGGTGCTCTCGGGCAACCGCAACTTTGAAGGCCGGGTGCACCCCCTGGTCAAGACCAACTGGCTGGCCTCGCCACCCTTGGTGGTGGCTTACGCGCTGGCTGGCAGTGTGCGCGTCGACCTTACCCAAGAGCCTCTGGGTGTCGGCAAAGATGGCCAGCCGGTGTACCTGCGCGACATCTGGCCGAGCCAGCAGGAAATCGCCGATGCGGTAGCCAAGGTCGATACCGCGATGTTCCACAAGGAATACGCCGAAGTATTCGCCGGCGATGAACAATGGCAGGCCATCGAAGTGCCCCAAGCGGCAACCTATGTCTGGCAGGCTGACTCGACCTATATTCAGCACCCGCCATTCTTCGAGGACATCGGCGGGGCGCTGCCCGAGATCGCTGATATTCAGCAGGCCCGTGTGTTGGCGTTGCTCGGAGACTCGGTCACCACTGACCACATCTCCCCTGCCGGCAACATCAAGGCTGACAGCCCTGCCGGTCGCTATCTGCGCGACAAAGGCGTGCAGCCCAAAGACTTCAACTCCTATGGCTCGCGCCGCGGCAACCATGAGGTAATGATGCGCGGCACCTTCGCCAACATCCGCATTCGCAACGAGATGCTCGGCGGCGAAGAAGGCGGCAACACCGTGCATATACCCAGCGGCGAAAAACTCTCGATCTATGATGCCGCCATGCGCTATCAGGCCGAAGGTACCCCGCTGGTGGTGATCGCCGGGCAGGAGTACGGCACTGGCTCGAGCCGCGACTGGGCAGCCAAGGGCACCAACCTGCTTGGGGTCAAAGCCGTGCTGGCCGAGAGCTTCGAACGCATTCACCGCTCGAACCTGATCGGCATGGGCGTGCTGGCGTTGCAGTTCATGGCCGGTGACAGCCGCAAGACGCTGAACCTGATCGGCACTGAACGCATTGACATCCTCGGCTTGAGCGACGCGCAGATCCGCCCGGGCATGACCCTGACCCTGCGCATCCACCGTGAACACGGCGAGCAACAGGACATCCAGGTGCTGTGCCGGATCGACACCCTCAACGAGGTCGAGTACTTCAAGGCAGGCGGCATTCTGCACTATGTGCTGCGGCAACTGATCGCCAGCTGATCGCCATCTCATCAACCAAGGGGCGCACTGCGCCCCTTCCCTCACCCGCCGCTGGTTAAATAATCATTCAATAAAACCGCAGCCATGCCGATAGCCATGGAAAGCCTTGCGGACCGAGCAGCCATGCGTAACAACCAGCCGATTACCCAGAGAGAACGGACTTTCCCTGCCCAACAGCGGTTGATCTCCACCACCAATGCCAAGGGTGTGATCAGTTACTGTAACGATGCCTTCGTCGAAATCAGCGGTTTCTCACGCGAGGAATTGATCGGCGCTGCGCATAATCTGGTCCGCCACCCCGATGTCCCCGCAGCAGTGTTTGCCCACATGTGGCAGACCCTCAAGCAAGGCCTGCCGTGGATGGGTATCGTCAAGAACCGCTGCAAGAGCGGCGATCATTACTGGGTCAACGCCTACGTAACACCGATTTTCGACAACAACCAGGTAGTCGGTTACGAATCGGTGCGGGTCAAACCTACCGCTGAACAGATTCGCCGTGCCGAAGGCCTGTACCAGCGCCTCAATCAGGGCAAGTCGGCGATCCCCCGCCGCGACCGCTGGCTCCCGGTGCTGCAGGACTGGCTGCCGTTCATTCTGGTCAGTCAGGTCGGCTTCCTGATCGGCAACTGGCTGGGCCATTCCTGGGGCTTCGCCCTCGCTGCCGGCCTGTCGGTACCGTTGGGTCTGCTCGGTTTGAGCTGGCAGCAACGCGGCCTCAAGCGCCTGCTCGGTCTGGCTGAGCAAACCACCTCCGACCCGCTGATCGCGCAGATGTACACCGACAGCCGCGGCGTACAGGCGCGTCTTGAGATGGCCATGCTCAGCCAGGACGCGCGGATGAAGACCTGCCTTACCCGCTTGCAGGACAGCGCCGAACACCTGAGCGATCAGGCGCGTCAGTCCGATGTCCTGGCTCACCAGAGCTCATCGGGCCTGGAACGCCAGCGCGTGGAAACCGAGCAGGTCGCAGCTGCCGTCAACCAGATGGCCGCGACCACCCAGGAAGTTGCCAACCACGTGCAGCGCACTGCCGATGCCACCCAGGAAGCCAATCGCCTGACCAGCCAGGGCCGGCAGATCGCCGGGGAAACCCGGGATGCAATTGCTCGCTTGTCTACCGCCGTCGGCGAAACCGGGCAAACCGTGACCCAACTGGCCAAGGACAGCGACGAGATCGGCGGCGTGGTCGATGTGATCAAAGGCATTGCCGATCAGACCAACCTGCTGGCCTTGAACGCTGCCATCGAAGCCGCCCGCGCCGGCGAAATGGGCCGCGGTTTTGCCGTGGTGGCTGACGAAGTGCGTCAGCTGGCGCAACGCACCGCCGAATCCACCGGGCAGATCCACGGCTTGATTGCCAAGCTGCAACAGACGGCAAGCAGCGCCGTGTTGACCATGGAAAGTGGCCATCGCCAGGCGCAGGAAGGCGTTGCCCGGGTTATGGAAGCGGACCAGGCGCTGATCGGCATTAGCGAAGCGGTGGCCAACATCACCGACATGGCGACCCAGATCGCAGCGGCAACCGAAGAGCAAACCGCCGTGGCTGACGAAATCAGCCGCAACATCAGCACCATTGCCAGCCTTGCTGACGAAACCGCCGAACAAGCACAGCACTCGGCTTTGCTCAGCGAAGAGCTGACCAGCACGGCGGGGACTCAGTACTCACTGGTGGAGCGCTTCAACCGTTGATGTGCTGACGGAGCCGTTATCGCTGGGGAACCTGCGATGACGGCCGTTTACCAGTCCAGCGCCAGCCGAGTTTCGAAACAGCGCTCGCTGCCGTCCAGCGGATCGGCAAAGCGCAGGCTCTGCGCCAATAGTTTCAAGGGCCGCTGATAGTCATCCTCGACCGCCTGCAGTTGCGGGTAAAACGGGTCGTTGCAGATGCCCGCCCCCAACGCGGCCATGTGCACGCGCAACTGGTGTGTCTTGCCGGTTACCGGCGACAGGCCATAGCGCCAGCAATCACCATTTTTCTCGATCACATGCGCCAGCGTCTCGCTGTTCTCTGCGCCGGGGACCTCGTGCATGCGGAAAAACGGTTCGCCGTGCACCAGCCTGCTGCGTCGCACCAGCGGAAAGTCGAGTTCAGGCAGTGCAGCGGCAATCGCCTGATACTGCTTGTCGATACGCCGTTCGGGGAACAGGCGCTGATAGGCGCTGCGGGTCTCAGGGTTGGCCGAGAACATGACCAGTCCTGCCGTATGCCGGTCGATGCGATGCAAGGGCACCAGGTGCGGGTTGCCAAGCCGGCGGATGAGCCGACGGAGCAAAGTCTGCTCGACATATTCGCCTGTGGGTGTCACCGGCAGAAAGTGCGGCTTGTCGGCGATCACCAGGTGCTCGTCCATGTGCACAATCGATTCGTGCACCGGGATCGGTTTCTCGTTGGCCACTTCACGAAAATAATGCAGGCGCATGCCGCGTCGGTAAGGCAAATCTGCGCCGATTGCACGCCCTTCAGCGTCCAGTACCCGACCTCGGGCAAAACGGTCAAGCCATTGCTCGCGATCAATCGCCTTGAAGTGCTCACACAAGCAATCAAGCACCGTCTTCCACTCACCAGGCGGCAGGCATACCGTGCTGGCTTGTTGATGTGCAGGATCGAAAGGTGCGCTCATGTCAGGCTCAGGCAGTCAGTTAGCCGGCATTATCACCGATGGCCTGCGGCTCAGCCAGCTTCGGCCGTCTCGCAGCGCACCTTTAGCCAGCGCAGTACCTGCACGGCGTCCCAGCGGCCAGGATCGTACAGCGCATAAACCAGGCCTTGATAGCCGACGACATCCAGCGGTCGGTGAAAACCGGCCCGTTGAAACAACGCCTCGACTTCAGCGAAGCAGGTATTGAAGTGGACCTTGCCAAAGGGCGTCCGGTCATCCGTGACCAGGCCCTCGAGACGCAGCTCCAGAACGGCGTCGGCTACACGCTCGGGCGCCATCCTGTTGATGCTGTATTTCAGTTGCTCGACATTGAGCATCGCTTCACCCTGACACTGTATTTATATACAGCATACGAAGTTGTTCCGGCTTTCGTCAAATGGCGGGCGTTTTCATTGGACGCCCGGTAGGTAGCCGCCGCCTCGTTGAATAGTCAGTACCTGACGGCGTGGCTGCTCGGTCGAGACAGCCAGGTGGACCCAGCTGTCGAACTCGAGAATCAACTGATCGAACATGATGTCACTGTCGCGAATCCGTATTGCAACTTGGCGTGCGGGAATGTTCAAAGCCGTGAAGTCAGCCGCCAGCCCCAGTACATGAGCGCTTTGCGGTGTGCCGCCGACCTTCTGGTTGAGCGCCTGGCTACGAAAGCCGCTGGTAATCGTCAGTGGCACCTGGAGCAGACTACGCACGTGCTCGAGTACGCCGCATAACAGGCCCAGGTTCGCCAACGCGGCGGGTGGCGGCGTGTTATCCAGACCTGCAAGCGCTGCTGTGCTGGAAGCGGTCATTTCGGCTAGCGTGAAGTGGGGGGTGATGAACATCACGGACCTCTGCGTGGCTGATGGCAAGGCTCGCTCATGGCGGGCCAGGGCCGATCATCTGTCACCACACAGGTTTGCACACGAGGGACGCGCCGCCGCTGGTGCGATCATTACCTGAGGAAAGCCACCACCTGTTCGCTATCGAACGGCCAGTGCAACTCATCGCCTGAATCGCACCGACGCAGCACCGGGATAATCAATCCATAGCGCTCGAACAAGGCCTGCTGCTCGCTGATATCGACCAACTCCACCAGCAGGCCGCGCTCGACGAATGGCATCAGCACGGCTTCGGCGACTTCGCACAGGTGGCACCCAAGGGTGCCCAGCAGTTGGCATTCCGGAAGCATGGCGGGCCTGCGCACAATGGGGGGGTGAACTTATTGTAAAGTCCAGCCCGCACGCGTCAATCCTGGCTGGTGGCACCGATTCGATGCAGCGACAGGTCTGCCCCCTGAAACTCCTGCTCATGGCTCAGACGCAAGCCCAGCGTAGCCTTGAGCAAGCCATACACGACCAGGCCACCGGTCAATGCCACGAGTACACCGCCGAGGCTGCCGATCAGCTGACTGATCATGCTCACCCCGCCCAGGCCACCCAGGCTCGGCTGGGCAAAGATCCCGCAGGCGATCCCGCCCCACACTCCGCAAACGCCATGCAGTGGCCAGACGCCGAGAACGTCGTCGATTTTCCAGCGGTTCTGCGCAGCGGTGAAACACCAGACGAACAGCCCACCAGCTACTACGCCGGTGAGCAGCGCGCCAAGTGGATGCATCAGGTCGGAGCCGGCACAGACTGCTACCAGTCCTGCCAACGGACCGTTGTGCAGAAAACCCGGGTCATTGCGTCCGGCCAGCAGCGCTGCCAGGGTGCCGCCCACCATTGCCATCAGCGAATTGATCGCCACCAGGCCACTGATCCCTTGCAGGCTCTGCGCGCTCATGACGTTGAAGCCGAACCAGCCGATGATCAGGATCCAAGAGCCCAGCGCGAGAAACGGAATGCTCGAGGGAGCAAAGGCGATAAGTCGCCCGTCACGATAACGCCCACGCCGTGCGCCAAGCAACAACACCGCTGCCAGGGCCAGCCAGCCGCCCATGGCATGCACTACCACCGAGCCAGCGAAGTCGTGAAACGGCGCACCGAAGCGCTGTTGCAGCCAGTCCTGCAAGCCAAAATTGCCGTTCCACACAACGCCTTCATAGAACGGGTAGACGAACGCCACAATCAGCGCTGTCGCGCATAACTGCGGGGCGAAGCGAGCACGTTCGGCGATACCGCCAGAGATGATCGCGGGAATGGCCGCTGCGAAGGTGATCAGGAAAAAGCACTTCACCAAGACGTAGCCATGATCGCTGGCCAGCGTCGCTGCCGGCTGCAGGAAGGTCACCCCATAAGCAACCCAGTAACCGACGAAAAAGTACACCAGCGCCGAAATGGCAAAGTCGCTGAGGATCTTCGACAGTGCGTTGACCTGATTCTTGTGGCGAACCGTACCTACTTCCAGAAAGGCAAAACCGGCATGCATCGCAAGCACCAGAATGGCGCCCATCAGTAAGAAAAGCGTGTTGGAACCGTGGACCAGAGAGTCCATTGCGCTGTGGGTGTTTTCCATGAAGTTGGCAGACCTGCTGAAAAAGGCACCATGACAGTTCAAAAACCGGCATCCCTGCACCGAATCGGTGCCCGCCCCGCTGCCCTGTTCTGGTGAGGCCTGGCGGAACGTGCGTGGTTTTTTCTTGGGTTTGTCGTGGATTGGGTTAAGGTTTATCGGTATGTGCAGACGTGATGCGCGAAATCGTCGCAGCCGCTGCTGGCACGCCCCAATACTTAACAAACACTTAGCAAACGCCATACCAGCAACTGCAGTGAACCTTCACAACAGCCATCACTCGAATTATCCACATACCTCAACAGGGAGAGACCCAATGGCCAGCAAATCGGCAAAGAATGCTCAAGAGATATTGATGGCTGACTTCCAGGCGCTAGTACGCGACACCGAGCGGCTGCTGGCGGACACGGCCAATCTGGCGGGTGATCAGGCTGACGAATTGCGCGAACAGATCCATGCGCGCCTCGAAGAAGCTCGTGCCAACCTGCAGGTGACTCAGGAATCGGTGCGCGCACGCGGTCAGGAAGCGGTTGTTCAAGCTGAAGCCTATGTCCAGGAAAACCCTTGGCAGGCTATCGGCATTGCTGCAGGTGTCGGCCTGCTGATCGGGCTGCTGGCCAACCGCCGCTGAGGTAACTTCATGGAAAATGACGCCTCCACTGGCGCAACCGGCAAGCGCCTCGGCGCTGCCGTGCTTGGCCTGCTGCACAGCCACATTGAGCTGTTCGGCATCGAGCTGCAGGAGCAGAAAGGCCGTACATTGAAGCTGCTGCTGTTCGCAGGCATGGCATTGGTATTTGCCCTGCTGTTGTTGTCGGCATTGTCTGGTCTGCTGCTGGTACTGGTCTGGGACAGTTATCGCCTGGCCGGGATCATCGGTCTGTGCGTGTTCTACTGCCTCGCCACGCTGTACTGCGCTGTTCGCCTGAAAGCTGCGGTATTCGATGACTCTTCACCGTTCAGCTCCACACTTGAGGAGCTTGCCAAGGATCGGGAGCGACTGTTGCCATGAGCCTGCCTGAACTTCCCAATACGCGTAATCCGCGCGAGCTGCGCAAGGCGCTGTTGCGTCTGCGCCTCGAAATGCACCGCCAGGAAATCCGCCAGGAATCGGCGCAACTGCTCGAGCCAGTCCGTCGCCTGCGCGGCATAGGTAGCTCTGTGCAGCAAGGGCTGGGGATCAAGCATGCGCCGTTATGGGGCATAGCCGGCGTGGTTTTGATGGGCTTTCTGACTGGCAAGGGTGCCCGCGGTGGTGGCCTTACCCGCTTGCTGCGCCTGGGCGGCACGTTGCTGCCCTTGGCCAGACTGTTCCTGCACAACGGTCGACGCCGCTAGCAGCGACTGCGCCTGCCCCTTGCGCAGGCGCAGCGCTACCCTGAAGCTATGGCGATTATCCGATCGGAGAGCGAGCCTTGGACTGGGATACCCTGCTGACCCGTGAGCGCCTGGGCAAGGCCCTGTACAGCCCTGAGGAACTAGGGCGCAGTCCTTTCCACAAGGACCACGACCGGATCATCTTTTCCGGTGCGTTTCGCCGGCTTGGACGCAAGACTCAAGTCCACCCGGTGTCGAGCAACGACCATATTCATACCCGCCTGACCCATTCGCTGGAAGTGAGCTGCGTCGGCCGCTCACTCGGCATGCGTGTGGGCGAGACCTTGCGCGACGAGCTGCCGGCCTGGTGCGAGCCGAGTGACCTGGGCATGATCGTGCAGTCGGCGTGCCTGGCCCATGACATCGGTAATCCGCCATTCGGCCACTCTGGCGAAGATGCTATCCGCTCATGGTTCCAGCAGGCGGCAGGCCGCGGCTGGCTGGACGGCATGAGCGACGAGCAACGCGCTGACTTTCTCAATTTCGAAGGCAATGCGCAGGGCTTTCGGGTGCTCACACAGTTGGAGTATCACCAGTTCGATGGCGGTACCCGGCTGACCTACGCCACCCTCGGCACCTACCTTAAATACCCGTGGAGCTCGCGTCACGCCGATGCCCTGGGCTACAAGAAGCACAAGTTCGGCAGCTATCAGAGCGAGCTGCCGTTGCTCGAGCAGATCGCACGCAAGCTGGGCCTGCCGCAGCTCGAGGAGCAACGCTGGGCACGCCATCCGCTGGTGTACCTGATGGAGGCTGCCGACGATATCTGCTACGCCTTGATCGACCTTGAAGACGGGGTCGAGATGGAGCTGCTGCAATATGCCGAAGTCGAAGCGCTGCTGCTGGACCTGGTCGGTGACGACCTGCCCGAGACCTACCGCCAGCTCGGCGCCAACGATTCGCGCCGGCGCAAGCTGGCGATCCTGCGCGGCAAAGCTATCGAACACCTGACCAATGCCGCCGCCGAAGCATTCGTCGAGCAACAACGGGCGTTGCTCAGCGGGCAGCTGGCCGGCGATCTGGTCGAGCACATGCACGGCCCTGCCAAGCGCTGTGTACTGCAGGCCAAGGACATGGCGCGAAAAAAGATCTTCCAAGACAAGCGCAAGACGCTGCACGAGATTGGTGCCTATACCACGCTTGAGATCCTGCTCAACGCGTTTTGCGGCGCGGCCCTGGAGCAGCATGGCGGGCGTACACCGTCATTCAAAAGCCGGCGCGTGCTCGATCTGATCGGTAATCACGCGCCTAGCCCTGATGACACGCTGCACAGTGCCTTTCTGCGGATGATTGATTTCATCGCTGGTATGACCGACAGCTATGCCAGCGAGATGGCTTGTGAGATGACTGGGCGTTCCAGCCCGACTTGAATACGGCAAACTTAGGCAGATTTCAGCCAGTATCGGGGCCGCTGTGCGGCCCCGGCTAAGTGAAGGTTAGCAGTGTATATAGATGAACCAATCTTACGCATATCGATTAACCAACCCCAACTAACAGCCACACACCACGTTACTAATTTCTTGGCACATATAAACATCTCGTTTCAATAATCATCGACCATGTAGTCTCTTGCTGTAGTCCATTTCCCATATACGACTGACAAACGCTTGTTGCCTGCTTCCTGCCGCCCATCTGGGTTAAAGTGCGTGCTGTTCACGCCATCTGTCCCAATGGAATGTAAACTATGCAATCCGTATTTATTGTCGACGACCATCCGGTTATTCGCTTGGCCGTACGCATGCTACTGGAAAACCAGGGTTACAAGATCGTCGGTGAGTCTGACAACGGCGTCGACGCCATGCAGATGATTCGCGAAACACGCCCTGATCTGGTCATCCTTGACATCGCTATCCCACGACTGGATGGGCTCGAAGTGCTGGCGCGTTTCCAGAGCATGGCCCTGCCCATGAAGGTGCTGGTACTAACTGCCCAGTCACCCGCGCTGTTCGCCATTCGCTGCATGCATTCGGGCGCCTCGGGCTATGTCTGCAAGCAGGAAGACTTGAGCGAGTTGATCAGTGCAATCAAGGCCGTACTTGCCGGCTACAACTATTTCCCCAGCCAGGTACTACAGGGCGAGACCGAAAGCAGCAAGTCAGAGATAAGTCTTTTCCGGCAAGTAAACGACCGAGAACTGATGGTGCTGCAACTTTTCGCGCAAGGTCGAAGCAACAAGGAAATCGCTTCAGGCATGTTTCTCAGCAACAAGACCGTGAGCACTTACAAGAAGCGCCTAATGCAGAAACTCAAAGTAGGCACTCTGGTCGACCTGATTGACGTGGCAAAGCGGAACGCGCTGGTGTGATGCTGCGCGTGGGACGTTACCTGACGTGTTTGTGCCTTGCCCTCGCTGCACCTGGCTTGTCGGCAGTGGCCGAGGAACATGAGCCTACGGCCCTGACCATGCTCAAACGCGCATCAGCCCAGCCAAGTCGCCCCAAGCTCAGCGTCGAGCAGCGCAACTGGCTCGAGAAGAAACAGCGACTGACACTTGGCACCTCCTTCCCCGATTACGCCCCGTTCGATATCACCAGCGGTGGCCGTGACTACCAGGGCATTACCGCTGAGTATGCGGCGGTGATCGGCACCGCCCTCGGGCTACCGGTGACTGTATTGCGCTTCGACAATCGTCTGGATGCCGTCGAGGCGCTCAAGCAGGGTCGGATCGACCTGCTGGGCAGCGCCAACGGTTTCGAAGCCGCAGCACAAGGGCTGGGGCTGTCGGCCCCCTATGCGGTCGACCAACCGGTGCTGGTGACCCGCGAAGACGAGGTACGCCCGTTGAACAAGGGTCTCAACGGCATGCGCCTGAGTATGCTGTATCACTACCTGCCACCCAAGGATGTACGGCAGACCTACCCCAATGCCTCCCTGCTGACATTCGGCTCGTCGACACAGGCCCTAAACGCGGTTGCCTTTGGGCAGGCCGACGTGTTCATAGGCGATACCATTTCCACCTATTACCAACTCAATCAGGGCCACCTGCCGCGCCTGCGCATGGCCAATTTCGGCCAACATGAAGCCGTGGGTTTCAGCTTCGCCATGCGCCGCGACGACGAAATGCTCAAAGGCCTGGTCAATCTCGCGCTGCAAAGCCAGCCGCTGGTAGTGCAGACCAATATTCTCAAGCGCTGGAGCTCCGGTAGCGACGTTCTGCTGAGCGAGCGCAAGTTGCAGTTGAGCGCCGCCGAAGAGCAGTGGCTGAGGCAACATCCGTTGTTGCGGGTGGTCATCGACGAAACGGCCGCTCCGGTGTCCTACTTCGACGCGGCCGGGCAGTTTCGCGGCATTACCGCAGACCTGCTGGAGATGCTCCGGCTGCGTACAGGCCTGCATTTCGAAATTCAGCGTGCGGGCAGTGTTGGCGACATGCTCACGCGCCTCGCCGACGGTCGTGCCGATGTCATCGCAGCACTGCCGATGCAAGAGCAGCGCAACACTCAATTGCAGGTGACCCGCCCCTATCTGGAGAGCTCGCTGGTGCTGGTCACGCGGCACAGCGAAACCGCCAGCTCATTCGAGCAACTCAAGGGCAAGCGGGTTGCCGTCACACGCGGCAGCGCAGCCGCGCAATTGCTCGCCCAACAGTATCCGGAGGTCATGGCTATCCACACCGAAAGCCCGTACTACTCCGTGACGCTGCTCAGCAGCAGCGCAGTCGACGCCGCCGTCAGCACGTTGATCGATGCCAATCACGCGCTGGCCAGCGACCCGGATCTGGTGATTCGCAACACGGTGGGCACCGAACCGGCCAGCTTTGCGATGGCAAGCGCGAGCAATGCGCAGCCGCTGGCAGCCATCCTCGACAAAGCCTTGCTGAGCATCTCTCCAGAAGAACTCGGGGTGATCTACAATCGCTGGAGTGGCCTCACTGCAAAGGACGATGCCTACTGGCGGCAAATGCGCCAACTTGCCCTGCAGATTACATTGGGGATCGGCTCGCTGCTGTTGCTGGCGCTGATCTGGAACGCCTATCTGCGTCGGCAGATTCGTCATCGGCAACGCGTAGAACGCGCCCTCAGCGATCAGCTCGAATTCATGCGGGTAATGCTCGATGGCACGCCTCATCCGCTGTTTGTGCGGGGTCGTGATGGCAAGTTGCAAAGCTGCAACGACAGTTATCTGAAAGCGATGGACGCCTGTGCGCAAGACGTCATTGGCAAACGCCTGGAAGAGAGCCTGGGCAGCCAGCATGCCTCTACGCATCAGATCGAAGCCGACTATCAGCAGGTCATGGCCGCCGGCGAGCCGTTGATCCTTGATCGCCAGCTCCGCCTGAAAGACCGCGAGTTGACCGTGTACCACTGGGTCTTGCCTTATCGCGACTCCCTGGGCGAAGTGCAGGGCATCATTGGCGGCTGGATCGATATCAGCGAGCGCCGCCAACTGGTGCAGGAGCTGCGCCTGGCAAAACAGCAGGCCGATGATGCCAACCGTGCCAAGAGCACCTTTCTGGCAACCATCAGCCATGAAATTCGCACCCCGATGAACGCAGTCATCGGCATGCTCGAACTCGCCGTCAGGCACGCCGACCAAGGCCGCGTGGACAAACCGGCACTGGAAGTCGCCTACCATTCTGCCACCGACCTGCTGGGCCTGATCGGAGATATCCTGGATATCGTGCGGATTGAATCCGGGCACATGAGCCTGGCGCCAGAGCCGGTCGAGCTGGCCACTCTGATCAAATCCGTGGCCCGGGTATTTGAAGGCCAGGCACGTGAAAAGGGCCTGGCGCTGGAAGTCCAGATCGAGCCGAGCGCACAACGTCACGTCCTGCTCGACCCACTGCGTTTCAAGCAAGTACTGAGCAATCTGCTCAGCAACGCGATCAAGTTCACCGACGTTGGCCAGGTCCGCGTACACGCACAGCTGCACCAGTCAGCTTCTGCGCCAACCACTCAACTGGAACTTGAGGTGCGCGACAGCGGCATCGGCATTCCCGAGCACGAAATACAAGGTCTGTTCAGTCCCTTCGTGCAGGCCAACACCCAGAGCGACGGTGCACGCTGCGGCACCGGGTTGGGCCTGACCATCAGCCGCACCCTGTGCGAAATGATGGGTGGCACACTGACCCTGCGCAGTTTGCAGGGGGTAGGCACCCAGGTCCGCCTGAGCATGCCGGTCTGCCCAGCCGGTGCGCCAGTGGCAGCCGAGGCGGCGATACGCCAGGTCGACGCGCTCAATCCCGACTTGCGCGTACTGGTCATCGACGACCATCCCGCCAACTTGATGCTGATGGCGCAGCAGTTGAATTTCATGGGGCTGCGCCACACCAGTGCCCGGGATGGCAATGAAGCCTTGCAATGTTGGTACAGCGATACGTTCGATGTGCTGCTGCTCGACTGCAACATGCCCCACATGAACGGCTATCAGGTGACGCGAGCCATCCGCGCTGAAGAGCGCGCCAGCGACCGGCCACACTGCGTCATTTTTGGCTACACCGCCAATGCCCAACCCGAAGTTCGCCAGCGCTGCCTGGATGCGGGCATGAACGACTGCCTGCTCAAGCCGATAAGCTTGCGTACGCTGAGTGAGCACCTCGCCAATGTCACCCCATTGCCCGAATCTGCGGCGCTACAGCCCCGCCGAGCGGCGTTCGACGTCGCCAGTGTGAGGAGGGTTGCTGGCGACGACCCGGCAGATCAAAAGCGTTTTCTGCAGCTGTTGCAGCAGAGCCTGAAGGATGACTGCACAGTGCTGATGAGCCTTGATCCAGAGCAGCAAGCCCTGGCCATCGTCGAGCAGGCACACAAAATCCTCAGCGCCGCACGGATGCTGGATGCCCAGGCAATGATGGAGGTGTGCGAGCTGCTCGCCAGTGGCGAACTGACGCTGCACGAGTTGAAGCTGAAGCGGCAGGCCTTGGCCAGGCACATGCGCAGAAGTGAAAAAGCCCTGAGCCGTCAGCTGGGCTGAGCGTTCAGGGCTTTGGCATGGCGGCGCGCCGACAGCGCCCGCCAGGCTGGATCAGGAAGCCGAGTTGATCGGCTTTTCCGGATACCAGGCGTCGAGCAGCGGGCTGACTTTGACTTCGGTCAGCTCGTTACGGCCCTTGAGCCACGCTTCGACAGCAGCACGCTGCTCTTCGCTGACCGAGCCACGCTCGGCCAGGCAGACCAGACCGAAGTCATCGCCGCCGACGTAGTCCAGGCCGTTGGCGTCCATGGCTTCTACCAGGAAGGCGTCGAGGAAGGCATCGATGGCTTCTTCAGACAGGTCTTCCTTGAAACCAAGGTTCAGTTCGAAGCCCAGCTCCTGGAATTCATCTACGCAGAGTTTTTTGCGCAGACGGCGGGAACGGTTGGTAGCCATGAAACAATCCTCTTAAGTAATTACGGGCGGCACTTTACCAGTTTCCGGGGCGCAGCGGCGCTTTTGTGTCGAACCCGGCACATACAGGACGCGCTTGGGGCATAATGCCCGCTATATTTCGATCTGGGGCCACCATCTTTTACAGCCCCGTTATTTCCCCCTCGCCCGCAGGGTTTTCGTACTTATGATCAAAGCGCTCCGCCCACTGCTGCTCGCCGGCCTGATGCTGCCTCTGGCCATGCCCACTCAGGCCGCCGTCAACACCACCTTGCCGCCCAAGGTGCAACAGGCTCTCAAGACCAACAAATTGCAGGACAACGCCCTGTCGCTGGTCATGCTGCCCCTCGATGGCCCCGGTACGGCAACGGTGTTCAATGCCGATGTGTCGGTCAACCCGGCCTCAACCATGAAACTGGTTACCACCTACGCCGCCCTCGAGCTGCTTGGCCCGACCTTTCAATGGAAAACCGAGTTCTACACCGATGGCACCCTGAACAATGGCGTGCTCAACGGCAACCTGTACCTCAAGGGTGGCGGCGATCCCAAACTGAACATGGAAAAGCTCTGGCTGCTGATGCGTGACCTGCGCGCCAACGGCGTGCGCACCGTCACCGGTGACCTGGTGCTGGACCGCAGCCACTTCGTGCAGCCCAACCTGCCCCACTTCGACGATGACGGCGGCGACACCAACAAGCCGTTTCTGGTCAAGCCAGACTCGTTGCTGGTCAACCTCAAGGCGCTGCGTTTCGTTGCTCGCAATGACGGCGGCAAGGTCATGATTGCAGTCGAACCGCCGATTGCCAGTATCCGCATCGACAATCAGGTCAAGGCTGTCGCCTCCAAGCAGTGCGCCGGTGAGGTCCGCTATAACCCGCAGGTCAGACCAGACGGTGTCACCGTAGTGGTCAGCGGCCAACTGGGCGAAGGCTGCAACTCGCAGACCTATCTGGCCCTGCTCGACCACCCTGCCTACGCGGCAGGTGCCGTTCGCGCAATCTGGAACGAACTGGGCGGCACCATCCAGGGTGGCGATCGCATCGAGAACGTGCCGAAAAGCGCCCGAGTACTGGCGCGGGCATTCTCGCCCGACCTGGTCGAGGTGATCCGCGACATCAACAAATACAGCAACAACACCATGGCTCAGCAGCTGTTCCTGAGCCTGGGCGCGCAGTTCCGCACCGATGCCGATGGCGATGACGCGCGCGCCGCACAACGGGTCGTGCGTCAGTGGATGGCGAAAAAAGGTATCACCTCACCGCACCTGGTGATGGAGAACGGCTCTGGCCTGTCCCGCGCTGAACGTGTCAGCACACGTGAAATGGCGACCCTGCTGCAGGCGGCCTGGAACAGCCCTTACGCTGCTGAATTCATCAGCTCGATGCCGCTGGTGGGCATGGACGGAACCATGCGCAAGCGCCTTAAACGCACTGCCATGACCGGCCAGGCGCATATCAAGACGGGCACTCTGAATACCGTGCGCGCAATCGCCGGCTTCAGCCGCGACAGCAACGGCCACACCTGGGCAGTGGCGGCGATCCTGAATGATCCCAAGCCATGGGGTGCGTCACAAGTGCTTGATCAGGTGCTGCTTGAGCTGTATCGCCAGCCGAAGCTGAACACTGGCACCGCCGCATCGGGGCTCTGAACCAAGCAGTCTGAGCAGCGCGTGCCAGCCGCCGCGGCGCTGCTCGGCAGGCAGATCAGGCCTACTTAAGGCTGCACTACTTCAACTCGGTCGCGGCCACCCTGCTTGGCCGCGTACACCCCGGCATCGGCGCGCAGCAGCAGTGCATCGGCGCCCTCCCCCGGGTGCCAGGCAGCCACGCCGAAGCTTGCCGTGACCTTGCCGACCCCGTTGATCACCAGACTGCGTACACCCTGCCACAGCTCCAGCGCCAGGGTGCGCGCCTGCGCGATATCGCTACCGGGGCACAGCACCATGAACTCCTCGCCGCCGAGCCGGCAGAACACGTCCGTACGGCGCAGACGATGGCTGATGTGCTGGCACAGACTGCGCAGGACATCGTCACCTACCGCATGCCCGTGCTGATCGTTGATGCGCTTGAAGTGATCGACATCGAGCATGATCACCGCCAGCTCCAGGCCATCACGCGCGGCGCGATCAAGCTCGATCTTCAGCCGCTCCTGGAAGTAGCGGCGGTTGTGAATACCGGTCAACACGTCGGTAATCGATAGCGCGCGCAGCTCGTGCTCGACCCGCTTGGGCTCGGAAACGTCGGTCAGATAGCCATGCCACAAAGTGCAGCCCGCCTCGCCCAGTTCAGGCGTGGCCTCACCGCGTACCCAGCGCAGACCGGCCTGCGGCAGAATCACCCGATACTCTTCGCGCCACGGGGCAAGATGCTCTGCCGAGTAACGGATCGAGCGCAGCACCCGCTCCAGGTCATCAGGATGAATCCGCTCGGTAATCAGCGCCGCATCCTCGCGCAGCTGATGCAAGTCGATCTCGTAGATGTCGAACAAGCCCTGGCTGGCGTAGGGGAAACATGTATGTCCAGACGCATCCAGACGGTATTGATAGATGCCTCCGGGCACTTCAGCACTGAGTTTCTCCAGCAGCCGATCACGCACCGCCAGTGCTTCATGCACGCGGCGCCGTTCGGTGACATCAATGCAGATTGCCAGGTAGCCGACCCAACGGCTGTGCTCATCGAGCACCGGGCTGACCAGCATGGTCGCCAGCAGCTGGCTGCCATCGCTACGTTGCAGGGTCCATTCGCCAGGCTGGTTGTCCGCGGCCTGCGCCGCATCGGCAAAGATTGCCTGAGCGCAGCTGATGTCGCGGCCGTGCTGCTGGCTCAGGGCCTGGGCGCGCTGGTGCAACTCGTCCGCCTGAATCAGCGCGGGCAGATCAAGCCGGCCGACCACTTCGCTGGCGGCATAACCCAGCATGCGCTCGGCGCCAGCATTGAAGGTGATGATCCGGCCCTTGAGGTCAGTGGCGATAATCGCCACCTGAGTTGCCGCATCGAGCACGCTGCGCAGTTGGTTATGGGTGCCCCTGAGGGACTGCTCACTGATGCGCAATTCGGCCGTGCGCTGCTCGACCAGCTTCAATGCGCGCTGGCGCTGGCTGAGCACGCTGTACAGCAAAGCGCCGAGCAGCAGGCTCAGCAGCGCCCCAAGTAGCGCCACCGCCGGCACCAACGATGAACGATTGGCGTGCACGAAGCTTTGGCTGGGACGAATCAGCATCTGATAGGGATAACCAGCCAGCTGCAGTTGACGGGCACTGCTCATTGCCAGCGGCGCTGCCGGGTTGAGCGACTGGTACAGCAGGTTTTGCCCGCTGCCATCGCTGATGCGCACCACCAGGTCGTCGTCCGTTGCAGCTGACACGCCCTCGCTGACCAAGCGCTGCAAGTCGAGCAGGACAATCACATAGCCACTGGGTACACCGTCACCTGCAACATTGGCGAAGACTGGAGCAAGCATCATCAGCACTACCGCCGCCGGCTGCTCTGGCAGCTGCCATGGCGCGGACACCGCCATGCTGCCTGGGGTAGTCGCGCGCACCAAAGTGCTTTGCACGCGTCTCAGGTTGAACAGCTCCAGGGCAGAAGGCAGCCCAGGCAGATTGGAAGTTTGCACAAAGCGTATGGGGTAGGCGTGGCCGCGCAATGCTAAGGGCTGTACCTGCGCCTGGCCGCCAGCATCACTGGACGCATCGTGGACAGCCAGTTCGGCACTCGCCCCCCACCTGGCGGTGGCAACGGCGGGCGCCCAGGCGTAGGCCAAAGTGCGCTGCAACAGCGGTTTGACGTAACCCTGAAATTCGCCTGCGGTGACATTATCGGAATAACTGAAAAAGCGCCGCAGGCTATCCAGGCGCTGTTGCTGGTCTGCCAGGCGTTCGGCAATGCGGCTGTAGCGGTCTGCGGCCAGCAGCTCGAAGCGCTGGCGCAGTTGCTGTTTGGAGAAGCTGTACGCGGCGGTCGTCAGCGCCGCCGTGAACAAAGCGCCGCTGATTACCGCCAGCAGCGCCAACGCCCAGGCCGGTAATGCCTGATAGAGCAGGCCAAACACATTCGCACGCACCTTCGACATAGAGCGATCTCGTCACGTCAGCGTCCTGCGAATTGTTCAGCCCTGACTATTTATAGCTATTGGCCACTAGCGGCGCAACTCCGACATTACCCAGTGCTACTTCAGCGCAGCTGCAAGCGCCAGGCACGGTGGATCTTGCTGTTGCGAGCAAAGTCCGGATCAACCGTCTGCGCGCTTATTTCTTCCACGGCATACCGCGCGCTCACGCTCTCGTCGAGCTGGAACTTGCGGAAGTTGTTGGAGAAATACAGCACACCGCCAGGCGCCAACCGGGCCAGGGCCAGGTCAAGCAACTGCACGTGGTCGCGCTGCACGTCGAACACCCCTTCCATGCGCTTGGAATTGGAGAACGTCGGCGGGTCGATGAAGATCAGGTCGTAGCTCTCGCGGCAGCTCTCCAGCCAGGCCATGACGTCACCCTGCTCCAGGCGATGGCGATCGGAGTAGCCATTGAGCGAGAGGTTGCGCCGCGCCCAGTCCAGGTAGGTCTTGGACAGGTCGACGCTGGTGGTCTCGCGTGCGCCGCCCTTGGCCGCATGCACAGTCGCCGTGGCGGTGTAGCAGAACAGGTTGAGAAAACGCTTGCCGGCCGCCTCGCGCTGGATGCGCATGCGCATCGGGCGGTGATCGAGGAACAGCCCGGTGTCGAGATAGTCGGTCAGGTTGACCAGCAACTTGACCCCGCCTTCGCTGACTTCCTGGAAACGCCCTTCAGTCGCTTGACGCTCATACTGGCGAGTACCGCTCTGACGCTGACGGCGCTTGAGCACAATACGCTGCTGATCGATGCCCAGTGCCTGCGGGATCGCTGCAAGCACATCGAGCAGACGCCCTTGGGCCTTTTCTGGATCGATGGTACGCGGGGCGGCGTACTCCTGAACGTGCACCCAATCCTGGTAGAGGTCGATCGCCACAGCGTATTCGGGCATGTCGGCGTCATACAGGCGGTAGCAGTCGATCTGTTCGCGGCGGGCCCACTTGCCCAGCTGCTTGAGGTTCTTCTGCAAGCGGTTGGCAAACATCTGCGCACCTTCGGAAAGGCGCGCCGGCTCATTGACGACTGCTACCGGGCGATCGCTTTCAGCTTCCTTGGCCTCGACAGAACGACGCTCGCCGGAGACACCCGTGACGAACTGATCAGGCTGGATCTTGAACAGCAGCAGTTTGCACGGCAACGCGCCGTTCCAGAACGCGTATTGTTTGTGGCTGCGCACACCCATACGCTTGCCCAGTTCAGGCGCGCCGGTGAACACCGCCGCCTCCCAGCCCAGACACGCCTGGCGCAGACGCTCGCCCAGGTTCTGGTAGAGGTAGAGCAAACTGGCCTCGTCGCCCAGACGCTCGCCGTAAGGCGGGTTGCTAATGACCAGACCTTTCTGGTTCTGGTCCGGACGCGGTTCAAACGTGCCGACCTCACCCTGATAGATCTTGATCCAGTCGCTCAGGCCGGCCCGTTCGACGTTGTTGCGACCCGGCTGAATCAGCCGTGGGTCGGCTTCGTAACCGCGAATCCACAGCGGCGGCTTGGCCAGGCCGGCTTCGGCGCGCTGGGTTGCTTCGTCATGAACCTTGCGCCACAACGCCGGCACGTGGCCAAGCCAGGCGCTGAAGCCCCAACGCTCGCGCTTGAGGTTGGGCGCAATATCGGCGGCGATCATCGCGGCCTCGACGAGGAAGGTACCGACACCGCACATCGGGTCAGCCAGCGCGCCGCCTTCGGCAGCAATGCGCGGCCAGCCGGAACGAATCAGCACCGCTGCGGCGAGGTTTTCCTTGAGCGGCGCGGCGCCCTGCTGCAGGCGATAGCCGCGCTGGTGCAGGCTGTGCCCAGAGAGGTCGAGCGAGAGGATCGCTTCACCACGATCCAGGCGCAGGTGCACACGCATGTCCGGATTCAGCTTGTCGACTGACGGGCGCAGGCCGTCTTTGTCGCGCAGCTTGTCGACGATGGCATCCTTGACCT
The DNA here is from genome assembly GCF_052850745.1 of Pseudomonas sp. 1121_17. Classification (NCBI taxonomy): domain Bacteria; kingdom Pseudomonadati; phylum Pseudomonadota; class Gammaproteobacteria; order Pseudomonadales; family Pseudomonadaceae; genus Pseudomonas; species Pseudomonas sp. 1121_17. Next base: position 357,783 of record NZ_VXCX01000001.1, on the reverse strand, counting down.
TCAGCGCACCAAAGTGGGTGTTGTCGATGCCCGAACCATGCCCGCTGAACTCCACGGCCAGCGAGCCATCGGCGAGCAGATGATCCTGCCATTCGACGGCATTGACGCCGTCGTAGAGGTCATCGGCATTTTTCATCGCAAAGCGTTTGAGCACCAGCAGTACGCGGTTGCCCAAGCGGGACCATAGGCACAAGCGGTAGGCGGTTTCCATGTCGGCCTCGCCACGAATGGCCGAGGTGTGCTCACGCACGTCCTCAAGGCCGAGGCCTCGGGCCTCATCGGCGAGCAGGCCTTCTAGGCCCTTGGGGCAGGTGAGGTAAAGTTCGAAACGGTCCGACATGAGTATTCCAGTGCCTATGGCTATTTGAGTGACGGGACGACGCATCGTCCGTCAGGGTTTTCCCGAGCGCCCTTTTCAGGCGCTCGGGTGGCCTTGCGTGATTCGCGAAGGCCTGGCCGCCCGACAATTGTGCATGCACCCAAGGGTGAAAGCAGCCTTTGATCGTCGAGCAGTACGAAAAATTCTTGCGCCAGGTCATTAAAATGACCCTTCGTCGCATTTCAAATTAATTCAGCCGTTTTTTGACGACGCTGGCTAAATAGCGGCCAGTGCGGCTAAACCCCGATCACAGCGGGCATTTGCTCAAACAAGGTTGAGTCGCATTTATTTACTTATCACTTCACCTACAGAAACGTTACGTCCTTATGACAAAACGATCATTCACACTGTGACTTTCATTGGTTAGAACTGATCACAGGCCGCTTCGCAACGAAACGGCACTTCAAGCTCGCCACGCCGGCAGCGAGCGCAAACCGGCAGAAAGATTCTGCCCGGCCTCTGTGAGGCCGACGGGACATTACAGTCAACAAGTGAGGGCAACACCCTATGAGAAGACTTAAGCGTGATCCGTTGGAAAGAGCATATTCACGTGGCTACCAGTATGGGGTCACCGGCAAATCTCGCGAACTTTGCCCTTTCACCCTAGCATCCGTACGTCAGGCCTGGATAAACGGCTGGCGGGAGGGTCGCGGAGATAACTGGGACGGCATGACCGGCACTGCTGGCATCCATAGACTCAACGAAAATCACGCCGTTGGCTGATCAGGGAATCTGAATTCGAGTCACCATGCACGCCCCATCCGGGCGGCGGGCTACGGCCCAGGGGCCCCTTAAAGGGGCCCTTTTTTATACCCGCTGATCAGCCCCGTGGCATTGCTGCAATGGCATCGACTGCTTCGCGAATCAGCGCCGGGCCCTTATAGATGAAGCCCGAATAGATCTGTACCAAGCTGGCACCGGCAGCGATTTTCTCAGCTGCGTGACGGCCTTCGGTTATCCCACCTGCGGCGATGATCGGCATCCGCCCGGCCAACTCCCCTGCCAGCACCTTGACTGTATGGGTACTCTTGGCCAGCACTGGCGCACCCGACAGGCCACCGGCTTCAGCACCATACGGCAGGCTCTCGACGCCTTCACGGGACAGCGTGGTATTGGTTGCGATCACTGCATCCATGCCCGACTCCAGCAGCGCCGCAGCTACCAGCGCGGTTTCTTCGTCGGTCATGTCCGGGGCAATCTTGATCGCCAGCGGCACACGCTTGGCATACTCAGTGGCAAGCTGCTCGCGGCGCACCGCAAGCGCATCCAGCAACTGCTTGAGCGAGTCACCGAACTGCAGCGAGCGCAGGCCCGGGGTATTCGGCGAGCTGACATTGACGGTGATGTAGCTGGCGTCGTTGTAGACCTTCTCCAGGCCAATCAGGTAATCGTCCACCGCGCGCTCGACCGGCGTGTCGAAGTTCTTGCCGATGTTGATCCCCAGCACGCCATCGAAGCGCGAGGCACGCACCCGCTCCAGCAGATGATCGACGCCCAGGTTGTTGAAGCCCATGCGGTTGATGATCGCCGTTGCCTCAGGCAGACGAAACAGCCGCGGCTTGGGGTTGCCCGGCTGCGGGCGTGGCGTCACGGTACCGATTTCGACAAAGCCGAAGCCCAGCTGGGCAAAGCCATCGATGGCCGCGCCGTTCTTGTCCAGACCCGCCGCCAGCCCGACCGGGTTGGCGAAGTTCAAGCCCATCACCGTTACTGGCGATGGCGCCGGCTGCTTGCATAGCAAGCCATTGAGCCCCAGCCGGCCACCGGCTCCAATCAGGTCCAGGGACAGGTCGTGGGAGGTTTCCGGAGAAAGCTTGAACAGCAGCTGGCGGGCCAGGTTATACATGGGCGGGCAAGACTCGGGGATGAGTGAGGCGGCGATTATAGCCAGCACGCCGCTGGCGCGACAGGCCTTTGCTGACCGTCTGGCATATGCCTTGCTTCAACAGCAGGCAAAGCCTACTCGGTACAGGCGAGGATTTTTGTGAATACAGCTCCCCACGCAACACCTCTGGCCTGGGTCAACGGTAGTGACGCGCCGGAAAAACCCAGCCTCGATATCGGTTTCATGCCCCTTACCGACTGCGCTTCGGTAGTGGTAGCCGCCACTCAGGGCTTCGCCCAGCAGCAAGGCCTGACCCTCAACCTCAAGCGCCAGGCCTCCTGGGCCGGCATGCGCGACAAGCTGGTCAGTGGCGAGCTGGATGCAGGGCATTGCCTGTATGGCTTGATCTACGCCGTGCACCTGGGCATCGGCGGCAGCGCCCGCCGCGGTATGGCCGTGCTGATGGGCCTGAACCAGAACGCCCAGGCCATCAACCTGTCCCCCGCCCTGCAGCGCAAAGGCGTGACCAGCCCTGAAGCACTGGCAAAACTGGTGCACCAATCAGGGGCGAAGCTGACCTTTGCGCAGACATTTCCTACCGGCACCCACGCCATGTGGTTGTATTACTGGCTGGCCAGCCAGGGCATTCATCCGCTGCATGACGTCGCCAGCGTCGTGGTGCCGCCCGCGCAAATGGTCGCCCATGTACAGGCCGGTCGCATCGATGGCTTTTGCGTCGGCGAACCCTGGTCAGCCCAGGCGGTGGCCGAGGGCCAGGGTTTCACCCTCGCCACCAGCCAGTCGATCTGGCCGGACCACCCGGAAAAGGTCCTTGGCTGCGCGCGAGCGTTCGTCGAGCTGTACCCCAACAGCGCCCGTGCACTGATCAAGGCGATATTGGCCGCCAGCCAGTTTATCGAGCAGAGCCAGGAGAATCGCCGTAGCACGGCTCATCTACTGAGCGGCAGTGCCTACCTGGATACCGCAGTGGCGACGATTGAACCGCGCCTGCTCGGCGACTATCAGGACGGGCTGCGCAATCACTGGCAGGACCCCCACGCACTGCGCTTTCATGACCAGGGCCGGGCCAACCAGCCCTACCTGTCCGATGGCATGTGGTTCATGACCCAGTTCCGCCGTTGGGGTTTGCTGCGCGAAGACCCCGACTACCTGGCGGTTGCCAACCAGGTGCAGCAGCTAGCCCTGTATCGCGCCGCTGCCGCTGAGCTCGGCTTGCCAGGCGACGTATCAGCGATGCGCAGCAGCCTGTTGATCGACGGCATCCGCTGGGATGGCAGCGACCCGCATGGCTACGCCCGCAGTTTTCACCTGCACGCCATGACACCGGCGCCTAGCGCCCATCTCGCTCGGTGAAGGGGCTGAACATGCTACGGATCCTGTTGATCGACGACACAGAGAAAAAAGTCGGCCGGCTCAAGCTGGCACTGATCGAGGCCGGCTTCGAGGTCATCGAGGCCACGGGCCTAACCATCGACCTGCCTGCCTGCGTCGAAACGGTGCGCCCGGACGTGGTCTTGATCGATACCGAGTCACCGGGGCGTGATGTCATGGAGCAGGTTGTGCTGGTCAGCCGCGATCTGCCGCGGCCGATTGTCCTGTTCACCGACGAACACGACCCGGATGTGATGCGCCAAGCGATCCACGCCGGGGTCAGTGCCTACATCGTCGAGGGCATTCAGAGCAGCCGCCTGCAGCCGATTCTGGATGTAGCGATAGCCCGCTTCGAGAGCGACCAGGCGCTCAAGGCTCAGCTGTTGGCGCGCGACCAGCAACTGGCCGAGCGCAAGCGTGTGGAGCATGCCAAGGGCTTGCTGATGAAGATGAAGGACTGCAATGAAGAGCAGGCCTACACCCTCATGCGCCGCCAGGCCATGAGCAAGCAGCAGAAGCTCATCCAGGTGGCGGAGCAGATCATCGCCATGCACGAGTTGCTCGGCTGAAACGGATGCCGCCTACGGGATTGGCCCGGCTTTTGCTCTGCAATCACTACAGGTAGCCAACGGCGGTTGCCACAGTTTCCGACAAAGACGTCGCTCACCCCTCCATCAAGATGGATCGGGTAGCGGCGTCTTTCTCGTTCCAGCCCGGCACAGCCTGGGCATGACAACCGTTGCAAGCCGCGTGAGGTGTTCGATGAATACGAGCTTCTGGAAATCCGGGCATGTGCCTACCCTGTTTGCTGCATTCCTGTATTTCGACCTGAGTTTCATGGTCTGGTACCTGCTCGGCCCGATGGCGGTGCAGATTGCCACTGACCTGCAGCTGACCCCACAAGAGCGCGGCCTGATGGTCGCCACGCCCATCCTGGCCGGCGCCCTGCTACGCTTTGGCATGGGTCTGCTGGTCGATCGTCTGTCGCCCAAAACCGCTGGACTGATGGGCCAGGTGGTGGTGATCGTGGCGTTGGCCTGCGCCTGGCACTGGGGCGTGCACAGCTACGAACAGGCCTTGCTGCTGGGAGTATTTCTCGGATTTGCCGGCGCTTCGTTCGCCGTGTCACTGCCGCTGGCCTCGCAGTGGTACCCGCCGCAGCATCAGGGCAAAGCGATGGGCATCGCTGGCGCCGGCAACTCCGGCACCGTCTTCGCGGCGCTGCTGGCGCCTGCCCTGGCCGCAGCCTATGGCTGGAACAACGTGTTCGGCTTCGCCCTGATCCCGCTGCTGCTGACCCTGCTGGTGTTTGCCCTGCTGGCCCGCAACGCGCCGCAACGACCAAAACGCAAAGCCATGGCCGACTACTTCAAGGCGCTGGGTGATCGCGACAGCTGGTGGTTCATGTTCTTCTACAGCGTCACCTTCGGCGGCTTCATTGGCCTGGCCAGCGCCCTGCCGGGCTACTTCAGCGACCAATATGGCCTGAACCCGATCACTGCCGGCTACTACACCGCGGCCTGCGTGTTTGGCGGCAGCATGATGCGCCCGCTGGGCGGCGCTCTGGCCGACCGCTTTGGCGGCATTCGCACCCTGCTCGGCATGTATGGCGTAGCTGCGGTATGTATCGCCGCGGTCGGCTTCAACCTGCCTAGCGCCACCGCTGCGCTGGCTCTTTTCGTCAGCGCCATGCTTGGCCTGGGCGCCGGCAATGGCGCGGTGTTTCAGCTGGTGCCGCAGCGCTTCCGCCAGGAAATCGGGGTAATGACTGGCTTGATCGGCATGGCCGGCGGCATCGGTGGCTTCCTCTTGGCCGCAGGGCTAGGCATGATCAAGCAGCACACCGGCGACTACCAGCTGGGTCTGTGGCTTTTCGCAAGCCTGGGCCTGCTGGCCTGGTTTGGCCTGCATGGGGTCAAACTACGCTGGCGCACCACCTGGGGCTCGGCTGCGGTTACCGCAGCGCGGGTATAGGGCAAACCCATGAGCCTGCAATTGCGCTTTGCCCAAGCCAGCGCCACCGGTCCGCGCAGCGAGAACCAGGACGCCCTGCGGCTGGTGACACCGGCGCCGGAATTGGCAGCGAGCAAAGGCTATCTGGTCGCACTGGCCGACGGCGTCAGTCAGTGCGCCGATGGCGGCTTGGCCGCGCGAGCCAGCCTGCAGGCGCTGGCGCTGGACTACTACGCCACGCCGGCCACCTGGCCGGTCGCGCAGGCGCTGGATCGCCTGCTGCTGGCGCAAAACCGCTGGCTGCGCGCCCAAGACAGCGGCCAGCCGCTGCTGACCACCCTCACTGCACTGGTCCTGCGCGGGCGTCGCTTCACCCTCGCCCACGTCGGTGACTGCCGCGCCTATCGCTGGGATCAGGGCCGCTTGCTGTGCCTGAGCGAAGACCATGTCTGGGATCAGCCGGGCATGCAGCATGTCCTCAAGCGCGCGCTGGGCCTGGACCAGCATCTGTTGGTGGACTATCTGGACGGTGAGCTGGTCGCCGGCGAAACTCTGCTGCTGCTCAGCGATGGTGTCTGGGCCTGCCTTGGCGAGCAAGCGATTGCCGCCATCCTCAAAGATCAACCTGACCTGCAGAACGCCGCCGACATCTTGGTCGCTAGCGCCCATCATGCCGGTAGCCAGGACAACGCCAGTGCCGTGCTGGTGCAGGTCGAACAGCTCGGCCCGAGCAACTTCAGCGACACCCTGGCGCAACTGCAGCAATGGCCAGTGCCCGGGCCGCTGCGCCCCGGGCAAGCCATCGATGGCTGGCAGGTCGATGCTCAGTTAGCCCGCAGCCGCCAGTCGCTGCTGTATCGGGTGCATGACAGCCAGGGCCAGGCGTGGCTGCTCAAGACCCTGCCCGGCGTCGCCGAAGCAGATCCGGGCGCCGCTCAGCGCTTGCTGCAGGAAGAGTGGTTTCTGCGGCGGGTGGCCGGTCGGCACTTCCCAGAGGTGCATGCGGCCAATCACCGTCAGCATGTGTACTACCTGATGCGCGAATACCCGGGCCAGACCCTCGGCGCCCTGTACAACGTGCAAGGCCCGCTACCCCTGGCGCAGTGGCTGGAAATCGCCCGTCAGCTGCTGCAGGCAGTCGGCGTGCTGCACCGGCGCAACCTGCTGCATCGGGATATCAAGCCCGAGAATCTGCACCTGGGCACAGACGGCCAGTTGCGCCTGCTCGACTTCGGTCTGGCCTATTGCCCAGGGCTTTCTGAAGACGCCCCCCATGACCTGCCCGGTACGCCGTCGTTCATTGCCCCGGAGGCGTTCGACGGGCAACCGCCGCAGGCGCGCCAGGACCTCTATGCCACGGGTGTAACACTTTACTACCTGCTCACCGGGCACTACCCCTACGGTGAAATCGAGGCCTTCCAACGGCCGCGCTTCACCCACCTGGTCAGCCCCGGCCGTTATCGCCCGGACCTGCCTGAATGGCTGCAACGCAATTTGGAGCAAGCCGTCGCGGCCGATCCCCGGCAACGTTTCGAAACCGCCGAGCAATGGCTGCTGTTGCTCGAGTGTGGCGACCGCCAGGAACTGAGCGAGCGGCCACGGCCATTGCTGGAGCGCGAGCCGCTCAAGGTCTGGCAGACGCTTGCCGTGCTGTCTCTGCTGTTCAACCTGATATTGCTGTTCAGCCTGTTCAAGGGCTGAGCGCGCTGCTTGATGAGGAACATCTGATGAATGCAAAAATCTGGTTGGTTGGTGCCGGCCCCGGCGACCCTGAACTGCTTACGCTGAAAGCGGTGCGGGCCTTGCGCGAGGCGCAGGTGGTGATGATCGATGACCTGGTCAATCCGGCTGTGCTTGAGCATTGCCCAGGGGCACGGGTGATTGCCGTGGGCAAACGCGGCGGTTGTCGCTCGACGCCGCAAGCGTTCATTCAGCGCCTGATGTTGCGCCATGCCCGCCAGGGGCGCTGTGTGGTGCGCCTGAAAGGCGGCGACCCATGCATCTTTGGCCGTGGCGGCGAAGAAGCACTATGGCTGCAGCAGCGCGGTATCGAGGTGGAGTTGGTCAACGGCATCACCGCTGGACTGGCCGGCGCCACTCAGTGCGGCATCCCCCTCACCCTGCGCGGGGTCAGCCGTGGCGTGACCTTGGTGACAGCACATACCCAGGATGACAGCGAGCTGAACTGGGCGGGCCTGACCCAGGGCGGCACCACCTTGGTGGTGTACATGGGCGTTGCTCGGCTGGGGGACATTCGCCGGGGTTTGCTCGAGGCCGGCATGGCGGCAGACACGCCCGTCGCCATGATCGAAAACGCGTCGCTACCGAGCCAGCGCGAGTGCCGCAGTACGCTGCTGGAGATGGCCATGGATGCGACCGCCTTCGCCCTGCGCAGCCCAGCAGTGCTGGTGATAGGCGAAGTGGCGCGGCAAGGCGCGGTGGTCGAACTGGTGACCGCAGCCGTAGGCGTTGCCTGAACACAGCGCAGCGGATTTTTTTACAGGCAAAGAAAAACCCGGCCTAGGCCGGGTTTTTCGTGAATCTCAGACCAATTACTTGGCTTGAGCTTCTACTTGCGCTTCAACGCGACGGTTAACAGCGCGACCTTCTTCGGTGGCGTTGTCAGCAACCGGACGGGTTTCGCCGTAGCCAACCGAGTCAACACGGCTCGATTCTACGCCGTACTGCTGGGTCAGAACTTGCTTAACGGCGCTAGCGCGACGCTCGGACAGCTTCTGGTTGTAAGCGTCTGGACCTACGGAGTCAGTGTGACCTTCGACAGTGGTAGTAGTCGATGGGTACTGCTTCATGAAGTCAGCCAGGTTCTTGATGTCGCCGTAGCTGTTAGGCTTGACAACCGACTTGTCGAAGTCGAATTTGACGTCCAGCTCAACACGTACGACTTCGGCAACTGCTGGGCAGCCGTCGGCGTCAACGGTAACGTTGGCTGGGGTGTCTGGGCATTTGTCGACGTTGTCGCAGACACCGTCGTTGTCGCTGTCGGAGCACACTTCAGCAACTGGAGCTGGAGCGACTTCAGCAGTCTTCGGGCTACCGCCGAAGTTCAGGCCGATACCAACGCTTGGCGCCCACTCGGTGTCGCCTTGGTCGATGTTGTACTGAGCTTCAACGCCAGCACGAGCGTAGAACATGTCGGTGATGTACCACTTGGCACCAGCGCCAACGTTGGCGAAGGTGGACTGGTTACGACCACCACGGCCGGTCTGGCCCAGGGACTGGTGGGAGAAACCAGCCGACACGTACGGACGGATTGCGTCGTACGGGTTGTTGAAGTGGTACAGAGCGTCCAGGGCGGTGTTCGAGCCCTTGATGTTCTTGCCATCTTCGCCACGAGCGTTGTGGACTTCGTCGTAGCCCAGACGCAGTTCAACGTCGTCGGTCAGGAAGTAACCGATCGAGCCGCCGAACAGGTTGCCGTCGTTCTTGAAGTCACGCTGGCTGTCGAAGAATTCTTTCTTGTAGAAGCCTTCGACTTCTACAGCGCCTGTGCCTTGTGCCAGTGCGCCGAACGAAGCAGCGGCAACGAGCGAGCCAATGGCCAAGCCCAAAGTGTTTTTCAATTTCATCCGTTAAATCCCCATCGTGTGATAGATAAGCAGTCCCACCAAAAACCGGGGGACAACTCGACGGCAAGTCTAGCAGAACTCACCGGTGGTTTAGAGACATTTGCTGGCCACTAAGTTTCAACCTCGCCAGCAAATTTCTCTCTGAGCTTGTCGAGCGCACGCTTGTAGCGCATTTTCGTTGCGCTCAAGCCCATGTGCATGATATCGGCGATCTCTTGAAATTCCAGCTCTGCGACAAAACGCAGCACCAGGATCTCGCGGTCAATCGGGTTCACATGCACCAGCCACTTGTCCAGGCCGCCCTTTTCTTCAGGTTTTGGTGCCTTGTCCTCTGACGCCTCTTCTATAGGGTCAAGGCTCAAGGCATCCATCAGCCTGCGTTTGCGTCGCTCCTTGCGGTACTGGGTGATGCACTCGTTGTAGGTGATGCTGTAGAGCCAGGTCTTGAACTTGGATTTACCTTCGAAGTTCTTCAAACCGTACAGCACTTTTAGCATCACCTCCTGACAGACATCGTCAGCGTCGCGGTCGTTCCCCAGATAACGTGCACAAACGTTGAACAGGGTCCGTTGGTACCGGCGCATGAGTTCCTCATACGCTCGGGTAACGTGAAACAGCTCCTCATGCGAACGCGCCACCAACTCCTCGTCGGTGAGTTCGTGTGGGTCATAGCGCATGGGCGGCGAATGAACTTTATTCAAAACGAATCTGGCCGACAGTCAGGTCAAGTCGCCGCACGCACCCTCAGGGCGCGTTTTCGCGGCGACATACAGTAACAGCTTTTACCCGGTTAGCGGCTATCGACACGCTGTTCGAGCAAGCTGCGGTTGGCCAACGACACCAATTCGCCATCGTCGGTCAGCACTGTCGTCTTCACCGTGCCGATCTCTTCGATCTGCCCTTCAACCTCTCCAATCCGGACCTGTTGGCCGACCTGATACAGCTCGCGCACGTAAATCCCAGCCAGAATCTGCCCGGCAATTTCGCGGCTGCCCAAGCCCATCGCCAGGGCAATTGCCAGACCAACGGTAATCAAGCCAATGACGATTACATGGTTAAGCAGGTCGGTCTTGACCTCCAGCTGGCTGATAGCCACCGAGATCGCAATGATGATCACCAGGCCCTGGGCGATGCGCCCGACGCCTGCAGCGTACTCCAGGCCGATGCCTTCGGCAGCGCCGCGGACCAGGCCATTGACCAGTTGCGCAAGCATGACCCCGGCCAGCAGCACCAGGGCCGCGCCAAATACCTTGGGCAGATACAGTGCGAGCATGTCCAGCGTTGCCGAGACCCGCTCAAGGCCGAGTGACTCAGCCGCAGAGACGAGGAAGATCAGCAGCACGAACCAATACACGATCTTGCCGATCAGGGTCGATATCGGCACCTGAATGCCGCCGCGGCTGAGCATCTTGGTCATGCCGGTACCGGCCATCAGGCGGTCCAGGCCGAACTTGGCGAGCAACTTGGACAACAGCGTATCGAGCAGCTTGGCCACCACGAAACCGAGCAGCACCACGACCAGCGCGCCGAACAGGTTGGGGATGAAGTTCGCCACCTTGGTCCAAAGGGCAGTCATGGCGGTGACCAGGCTCTGGGTCCAGAGATCGAGTTCCATATTCAATCAGCCTTATCAGCTTTGCTGCCAGCGGCAGGATTACGGCGCACCGGCGCAACATGCGCCGAGCCATTGTTGACGGCAATCATCAGCGCCTGGCTCCAACGGCCAAGCAAGCTGAACAGATCGCCCGCACCAACCTGACGGTTGGCGGTTTTCAGCACGCGACCTAGACACGCTGCGTCGTCTCGGTCCTGACCGGACGGCGACGCATTGAGCAGGTCACGCAAGGATTGTTCAAACGGATCGTGCATGGGCACCTCGCGTAATGTCAGTCAAAGACGAGGGCGCCGGGCAACGGGTCACAACTTCACCGCAGGCGAATGGTTCAAAATGCACCGGATCACACCCAGCGCAGGCGGCGGAACAACAACCACTGCCCTGCCGCCAGCGCCAGTACCAGCAGGCTGGCGAACAGGAATCCATAGGGGCTGTCGGCGCCCGGAATGCCGCCGACGTTGATCCCCAGCAGGCCGGTGACAAAGCTCATCGGCAAGAAAATGCAGGTGATGATGCCGAAGCGGAACATGGTCCGGTTCATCCGCTCGCTGCGCCGCCGGTCTTCGCTCTCGAGCACCAGGGCGGCGCGCTCGCGGGTCAGTTCCAGCTCCTCGAGGTAGCGGATCAGGCTGTTGTTGAGTTCATTCCAGTAATCGGCATCAGCGTCGGCGAACCAGCTCCACTTGTGCCGAGTGAGTTGTACGTAGATTTCCCGCTGCGGCGCCAGAAACCGGCGCAGGCCAGCAGCGCGGCGGCGAATCTGCTGCAGCACGCCGTCTTCCGGAGTGTACCGTTCGTCGGATTCCACCTTCTCTTCTTCGAAGTCGACCAGTTCAGACAGATCGCTGACCAGCGCCTGGACCTTTTCGGTCAGCAGTTCGCCCATCAGCAAGAGCAACTCGGAGGCCGATTTGGGTCCCCTGCCCTCGCTCAGCAGCTGCAGGATTTCGTCACTGGCACGCAGTGGCCGCAAGCGCAGCGAGATGATTCGTTGCGCCTGGGCAAATATGCGCACCGAGACCATGTCTTCAGGCTCGGCACCAGGATTGAGATTGACCCCGCGCAAAAACAGCAGCAACTGCTCATCCGCCAACGGCAACAGCCGTGGTCGGGTGTTTTCTTCAAGCAGCAGCTCGCAGCTGAACTCGCTCAGCCCGCTTTCGCGCAGCAACCAGCTGCGGGTCTGCGGATGGCTGCGGTCCCAGTGCAGCCAAAGGCTCTGCTCTGGCTGCAACTGCAGGTCATCCAGTTCGGTCCGAGCGATAGAACGCGCGCCACCTTTGCCATCGAGCACCAGGGCATGCACCAGCCCCCACTGCGCGTTGTCTTCCTCGAACATTCCAGCTCCATCAGCGCGCGCGGCGCATCACTCGGGCATTTGCAGCGGTTGCGGCGAAACGATCACGCCGTTGTTGTCGGCGTACACGTACTCACCCGGGCGGAAGGTCACGCCGGCAAAGGTCACCACCACGTTGAGGTCGCCAAGGCCACGCTTGTCGGTCTTCAGCGGATGCGCGGCCAGCGCCTGCACACCGACGTTGGTCTGCACCAGCACGTCGACATCGCGCACGCAGCCATAGATGACCAGGCCTTCCCAACCGTTTTGCGCAGCCTTGGCGGCAATCATGTCGCCCAGCAGCGCACATCGCAGCGAGCCGCCACCGTCGACCACCAGCACCTTGCCGCGGCCATCAAGCTCGGCCTGGGCCTTGACCAGCGAATTGTCTTCAAAACACTTGATGGTCACGATCTGGCCACCGAACGAGTCGCGGCCACCGAAGTTGCTGAACATTGGTTCCAGCACCTGGACCAGGTCTGGGTTGGCGTCGCACAGATCGGGCGTTACGTAATGCTGCATGGGAAGGCTCCTGTCAGGCACAACGAAAGCGGAAAGTCCGGCCAAGGCTACACCGTGCGAGGTGGTGCAGTCATCTGCGACTGCTCAGTCAGGCTGGCCGCCAGTTCGGCGCCACGTACCGGCGCGACAGGATCACGCAACCAGCCTTCGATCAGCGGCCACACCTGGGTCTGTGCGGCCTTGCTTACCAACATGTCGACATGGCCAAAGGCATCGAAGCCCTGCTCCCGGCCCAGGCAAAGAAACTGCTTGCGCTCGGCGCCGTATTGCTCGAACAGCTTGCGGCAGGCCCACACCGGGTCCTGCAGATCACCCGCGCCCGCCACCGCCAGCAGTGGCACGTCGACCTCGGTCAGCCCCGCCCACCAATCCTTGCCCTTCTCGCCGAAGCGACCGAACAGGCCATGCCAACGCATGCTTTCCAGCGCCAGGCCGATCGGCTCATCTTCCGGCCCGCGCTTGAGCCGGGAGCCAGAAATATGTGCAAAGCGTTTGAGCAGCAAGCGCGCGCCCCACTCCACTGTCGGCACCTTCAACGGCCAGTACACGCGGCTGATCTGGGTGCCAAACAGGGCCACGCTGGCCACCTGTTCAGATGGCAGGTAAGCGCCACCCAGCGCTGCCGTAAGCGTGGTCCCGCCCAGCGAATGGCCGATCCAGTGCGCAGCCCGGCCGGCTTGTTCGTGGACAAATGCAGCAATCACTGGCAAATCGTAGCGCGCGTAGTCGGCTACGCGGTTTTGCCGCCACTGGCGATTACGCGGTGACAGGCCATGACCGCGCATCTCCGGGATCCACACATCAAAACCGGCCCGCGCCAGAAACGCGCCCAAGCCGATGCCTTTGGGCGAAAACCAGAACCGTCGATTGGAGAAGCTACCGTGCAGCAGAATCACCGGTATGCCATGAACGCCGCCGTGATCGGCAAGGCCAAGACGCGTGACCGCCAGCTCGACGCTGGGGTCGGGGCTGTTGCCAGCCTTGATCCGGTACACGTCTTCACTGAGGTCACCGCGGCGTTCGGCACTTTGCAAGGCCACGGGGAAGAGAGCGCTACTGCTTTGCATAGAATACTTGTATGAAAAAGGGCGGGAACCATCGCTGGAACTCGCCCCGAAGAATACGCGCGCAGGCACGTTGGACGTGCCTGCGCAGTGGTTGGATCAGGCCGGGGCTTGACCTTCGGCCAGGAAGAACCAGGTCTCGAGTACCGAATCCGGGTTCAACGACACGCTCTCGATACCCTGTTCCATCAGCCACTTGGCCAGGTCTGGGTGGTCGGAAGGGCCCTGACCACAGATGCCGATGTACTTGCCGGCCTTGTTACAGGCCTGGATGGCGTTGGCCAGCAGCTTTTTCACCGCAGGATTACGCTCATCGAACAGGTGCGCGATGATACCCGAATCGCGATCCAGGCCCAGGGTAAGCTGAGTCAGGTCGTTGGAGCCGATCGAGAAGCCGTCGAAGTACTCGAGGAACTCTTCAGCCAGAATCGCGTTGGACGGCAGCTCGCACATCATGATCACACGCAGGCCGTTGTCACCACGAGCCAGGCCGTTTTCGGCAAGCAGGTCGACAACCTGGCTGGCCTCACCCAGGGTACGCACGAACGGCACCATGATCTCGACGTTGGTCAGGCCCATCTCGTTGCGCACGCGCTTGAGCGCACGGCACTCGAGCTCGAAGCAGTCACGGAACGACTCGCTGATGTAGCGCGAAGCACCGCGGAAGCCCAGCATCGGGTTTTCTTCTTCCGGCTCGTACAGCTTGCCGCCGATCAGGTTGGCGTATTCGTTGGACTTGAAGTCCGACAGACGCACGATGACCTTTTTCGGGTAGAACGCCGCAGCCAGGGTGCTGATGCCTTCGACCAGTTTCTCGACATAGAAGCCGACCGGATCGGAATAACCGGCGATACGCTTGTCGACACTGTCCTTGAGCTCAGGTGGCAACCCGGCGTAGTTGAGCAGCGCCTTGGGGTGCACACCGATCATGCGGTTGATGATGAACTCCAGACGCGCCAGGCCGACACCGGCGTTGGGCAACTGGGCAAAATCAAAGGCGCGATCCGGGTTGCCGACGTTCATCATGATTTTGAACGGCAGGTCGGGCATGGCATCGACCGAATTCTGCTTGATGTCGAAGCCCAGCTCACCTTCGAAGATGAAGCCGGTATCGCCCTCAGCGCAGGACACGGTCACGCCCTGGCCGTCCTTGAGCAGCTGGGTGGCGTTGCCACAACCGACTACGGCCGGAATGCCCAGCTCACGAGCGATGATCGCCGCGTGGCAGGTACGCCCGCCACGGTTGGTGACGATGGCGCTGGCGCGTTTCATGACCGGTTCCCAATCCGGGTCGGTCATGTCCGAGACCAGCACGTCGCCCGGCTGGACGCGGTCCATTTCCGACACGTCGTTGATGATCCGCACCTTACCGGCGCCGATGCGCTGGCCAATGGCGCGGCCTTCGGCCAGTACCGTGCCCTTCTCTTTGAGCAGGTAGCGTTCCATGACATTGGCGCTGGCGCGGCTTTTTACCGTTTCTGGGCGGGCCTGAACGATGTACAGCTTGCCGTCGTCACCGTCCTTGGCCCACTCGATGTCCATCGGCCGCTGGTAATGCTGCTCGATGATCATGGCCTGCTTGGCCAGCTCGTTGACTTCGTCATCGCTCAGGCAGAAGCGCGCACGTTCGGCACGGTCGACTTCGACGGTCTTGACCGAACGACCGGCCTTGGCTTCGTCGCCGTAGATCATCTTCAGCGCCTTGCTGCCCAGGTTGCGGCGCAAGATCGCCGGGCGGCCGGCTTGCAGGGTGTGCTTGTGGACATAGAATTCGTCAGGGTTGACCGCGCCCTGAACCACGGTTTCGCCCAGGCCGTAGGCGCCGGTAATGAACACCACGTCGCGGAAGCCCGATTCGGTGTCGAGGGTGAACATCACCCCGGCAGTGCCGGTTTCGGAACGGACCATGCGCTGCACGCCAGCCGACAGGGCGACCAGTTTGTGGTCAAAGCCCTGGTGCACGCGGTAGGAAATGGCGCGATCGTTGAACAGCGAAGCGAATACTTCCTTGGCCGCGCGGATCACGTTTTCGACGCCACGGATATTGAGGAAGGTCTCTTGCTGGCCAGCAAAGGAGGCGTCTGGCAGGTCTTCGGCGGTGGCCGAAGAGCGCACGGCCACGGCCATGTTGTCGTTGCCCTGGGCCATTTCGGCGAAGGCAGCGCGGATTTCGGCATTCAGGCGCTCGGGGAACTCGGCTTCCATGATCCACTGACGGATCTGCGCGCCGGTCTTGGCCAGGGCGTTGACGTCATCCACGTCCAGTGCGTCGAGCGCGGCATGGATCTGCGCGTTCAGCCCGCTCTGCTCGAGAAAGTCACGGTACGCCTGAGCCGTAGTGGCAAAGCCGCCCGGCACCGAGACGCCGGCACCTGCGAGGTTACTGATCATCTCGCCGAGGGATGCGTTCTTGCCCCCCACATGCTCTACATCATGGACGCCGAGCTTATCGAGGGAAACTACGTACTCTACCAAGGTGATCTCTCCACTAACGGTGTTGGAAAAGCTCAGAGCGCCCGCCTGACGGTTCAGACTGGGCCGGGCGCTTATGGCCGGGACCTGGAAAATAAGTGAGAATGCCAAAAGCCGCATTCGGCAAAGCGAACTTATCATATCCAAGAAACGTCATCAGCTTAAGGCCTAGGGTGCAAATGAAACGAACCGCGTTTTTCATCTCCGACGGCACCGGCATCACTGCCGAGACCCTGGGTCAAAGCCTGCTTGCACAATTCGAGAGCATTCCGTTCAATAAATTCACCCGCCCGTACATCGACAGCCCGGACAAGGCGCGCACGATGGTGCTGCAGATCAACGCAGCGGCGGAGCGTGACGGGATGCGGCCGATCATCTTCGACACCATCGTCAACCAGGACATTCGCGAGATTCTGGCGACTTCCAACGGGTTCATGATCGATATCTTTTCGTCGTTCCTGTCGCCCTTGGAGCAGGAGCTGACCGCGCATTCGTCGTATTCGGTGGGCAAGTCGCACTCGATTGGCGGCAACTCCAACTACATGGAGCGGATCGAGGCGGTGAACTTTGCGCTGGACAACGATGATGGTGCGCGCACGCATTACTACGACAAGGCCGACCTGATTCTGGTGGGGGTGTCGCGCTGCGGCAAGACGCCGACCTGTCTGTACATGGCGATGCAGTTCGGGATTCGTGCGGCAAACTATCCGTTGACTGAGGATGACATGGAGCGGCTGCAGTTGCCGGCAGTGCTGAAGAAGCATCACAGCAAGCTGTTTGGCTTGACCATCGACCCGGACCGGTTGACGGCTATTCGCCATGAGCGCAAGCCTAATAGCCGGTATTCGAGCTTTGCGCAGTGTGAATTCGAGGTACGTGAGGTGGAGAACCTGTTCCGCCGGGAGAATATTCCGAATATTGATTCGACGCATTTTTCGGTTGAGGAGATTTCGGCGAAGATCTTGGTTGAGAAGGGGGTTGAGCGGCGGTTCAAGTAGGTTGGCATTATTGGATGTGGGCTTATCCGTTTGATTTAGTGGCAGTTTTGGCCCCTTTCGCCCTTACGGCGAGTCACTTTTTTGGCATTCGCCCAAAAAAGTGACTCGCCGTAAGGGCGAAAGGGGCCCGCAAACCCACCACAAAATCCGGATAAGCCCCAAAAGCAAAAAACCCCAGCACCAAAGGCACCAGGGTCTCTCACTCACAAACCAACCAAATCAGCTATCAGGAAGGCACAACCACAGCCTGCCCACTCATAGCCAGATCAACCAACTCTCGGTTAGCCACCGCATACATCGCATAGTCATGCCCCGAAGCACTGCGCAGATCATCCAGCATCGCGCGCCAGCGCTCCACCATCACCCGCCGCTGCTCAGACCACAACGCCACCCGCGCATCCATGTCCTGCGGCGCATCGGCCATCTGCAGCACAGAAATGGTGATCGCCCGCTGCTGCAGGTCGATGTCATCACGGAACGCCTCCCGCGCCAGCGCCTGCCAGTTGTTCTCCACCGGCAAGTTGCTGATCTCCTGCAGATACCAGGTCAGATCCAACGCACTGCCCACCGCGAAGAACGCCTTGGCCACCTGCGCTGGGTCATGCCCGGTCACATCCGAAGCCTCGATGATCGGCAGCAGCGTGTACAAATGCGTTGTCCCGGCAACCATCCGCGCCAGCAACTCGGGCACACCAGCCTCGACGAAGCCCTGATAACGCACCTGCCAGCGCTCACGGGTTGGCCCTTCCAGCAGCTCGTCCAGTTTCAGCCCAAGCTGGGCGATCTTCGGCCCGAAGTGGGCGACATCACGGCCTGCATCCTGCTCGTTGCGACGGCTACGCAGGAACCAGCGCGTGGCGCGGCGGCCCAGACGCATCAGCTCATCCATCAGGGTCAGCTGAATCTCGGCCGGAACCTGATAGTCCAACGCCTCGATCTGGCGGAACCAATGCGGCAGATGGAAGATATCGCGCACGATCACATAGGCCCCGGCGACGTTGGCCGGGCTCATGCCAGTCGACTCCTTGAGCCGCTGGACAAAGGTGATGCCCATGTTGTTGACCAGGTCGTTGGCGATCTGGGTGCTGACGATCTCGCGCTTCAGACGGTGACGGCGCATGGACTCGCCGAACTGGTTGAGCAGTGACGGCGGGAAGGCCGTCTCCATGTCGCGGGTCAGATAGTCGTCATCCGGCACCTGCGATTTCAGCAGTTGCTCTTTGAGGTCGATCTTGCTGTACGAAATCAGCACCGACAGCTCGGCCCGGGTCAGGCCCTGGCCTGCGGCCAGACGCTCGGCCAGTTGCTCTTCGGACGGCAGGAATTCGATCGCCCGATCGAGCTTGCCGCGCGCTTCAAGGTCGGCCATCAGGCGCTTGTACTCGGCAATCCGCTCGCGTACGCGACGGGCCGCCAGCGACAGCGCCTGGGTCTGCTTGTAGTTGTTGCCCAATACCAGCGCGCCAACTTCCTCGGTCATGCTGCCGAGCAGCTGGTTGCGCTGCTTCTCGGTCATGTCGCCACCCTGCACCACTTCGTTGAGCAGGATCTTGATATTGACTTCGTGGTCGGAGCAGTCGACGCCACCGGCGTTGTCGATGAAGTCGGTGTTGGTCGCGCCGCCGTTGAGGCCGTACTCGACCCGGCCAAGCTGGGTCATGCCCAGGTTGCCGCCCTCGCCCACTACCTTGCAGCGCAGCTCGTTGCCGTTGACGCGCAAGGCGTCGTTGGCCTTGTCGCCGACGTCGGCGTGGCTTTCGGTGCTGGCTTTGACGTAGGTACCGATACCGCCGTTCCAGAGCAGATCGACCGGCGCCTGCAGCAGCGCGTGCAGCAGCTCGGTCGGCGTCAGACGGTCGGCTTCGATGGCGAAGCGTTCCTTCATCTGCGGGCTGATGCTGATGCTCTTGGCGCTACGCGGGAAGATCCCGCCGCCTGCGGACATGATGCTGGTATCGTAATCGGTCCATGCCGAACGTGGCAGGTCGAACAAGCGCTGGCGCTCGGCGAAGCTGCTGGCCGGGTCCGGATTAGGGTCGATGAAGATGTGCAGGTGGTTGAAGGCAGCCACCAGCTGCAGCTTGTCGGACATCAGCAAGCCGTTACCGAAGACGTCACCGGCCATGTCGCCGACGCCAACCACCGTGATCGGATCTTGCTGGACGTTGATGCCGCGCTCACGGAAGTGGCGCTGCACGCCCACCCAGGCGCCGCGGGCAGTGATACCCATCTTCTTGTGGTCGTAACCAGCCGAGCCGCCCGAGGCGAACGCGTCTCCGAGCCAGAAGCCGTAGTCGATGGCAATGCCGTTGGCGATGTCGGAGAAGGTCGCGGTGCCTTTGTCGGCCGCCACCACCAGGTAAGGGTCGTCATCGTCATGCCGCACCACGTTGGCCGGTGGCACGACGCCGCCGTCCTTGAGGTTGTCGGTGATGTCGAGCAGGCCCGAGATGAAGATGCGGTAGCAGGCGATACCTTCAGCGGCGATGTCGTCACGGCTGCCGCCCAGCGGCAGGCGCCGTGGCAGGAAACCGCCCTTGGCGCCGACCGGCACGATCACCGAGTTCTTCACCTGCTGCGCCTTGACCAGACCGAGCACTTCGGTGCGGTAGTCTTCTTCACGGTCCGACCAGCGCAGGCCGCCACGGGCAACGTTGCCGAAGCGCAGGTGGACGCCTTCGACACGCGGCGAGTAGACGAATATCTCGAACTTGGGCACCGGCTTGGGCAGTTCGGGGATCAGCTTGGGGTTGAACTTGAAGCTGAAGTACGACTTGGCCTGGCCGCTGCTGTCCGGCTGGTAGAAGTTGGTACGCAGGGTGGCTTTGATCAGGTCCAGGTAGCGACGCAGGATGCGGTCTTCGTTGAGCACCTGAACGTCATCCAGGGCGCTGTTGATGGCCTGCTCCAGACGCAGCTGCTTGTCTTCCAGATCATCCTGGGTGAGCTTGCGTGCCAGGTAGAAGCGGGTCTTGAACAGCCGGGTCAGCTCCCGCGCGATGTCGGTGTGGTTGTTCAGGGTGCTGGCGATGTAGCCCAGATCGAAGCCCAGACGAATCTGCTTCATGTAGCGGGCGTAGGCGCGCAGCAGCGCCACATCACGCCATGGCAGGCCGGCGGTCAGTACCAGGCGGTTGAAGGCGTCGTTTTCAGCGTCGCCCTTGACGATATGGATGAAGGCATCCTGCAGAGTGTCGTTGAGCTGCTGGATATCCAGACTCAGGTCTTCGCTGTAGGTGAAGGCAAAGTCGTGAATCCAGTACTCGCGGCCATTCGCGTGGCGCAGGCGGTACGGGAACTCACCCAGCACACGCAGGCCAAGGTTTTCCAGGATCGGCAGCACGTCCGACAGCGCCAGCGGGGTATCGGCGTGGTACAGCTTGCAATGCAGCTGGCGCTCGCCGTACTGGCCCAGGGGCTGATAGAAGCTCATCGCCAGCGGCTTGGCTTCGTTCAGGGCCAGCACATGTTGTAGGTCGACAACCGCCGAATGGGCGCCAAAGCGCTCGCGGTAGCCCGCCGGGAAGCCCTTGGGGAAGTCCGCCAGGATATTGGTGCCCTGAGCTTCGCCGAAGTTTTCCACGACCAGGGCGGAGTAATCGTCCTGCCACGAACGGCAGGCCTGGATCACTTCGTTTTCCAGCTGCTGCGGGTCGATGTCGATGCGGTTCTTCGGGTCTACCCGCAGAATCAGTTGCACGCGCGCCAGCACCGACTCGGAGAAGAACGTCCAGAATTCGCAATCGCTGGCCTTCAGGCGCTCCATCAGCACTTGCTGGATTTTCTGGCGCACTTCGGTCGAATAGACCTCGCGTGGCACATAGGCCAGGCAGTAGCAGAAGCGGCCGTAAGGGTCTTTGCGCAGGAACACGCGGATCTTGTTGCGCTCCTGGATCTGCACGATCGACATGACAGTGCTGGACAGCTCGTCGATCGGGGTCTGGAACAGGTCGTCGCGCGGCAGCACTTCGAGCACCTGCGCCAGCTCCTTGCCCAGGTGGGCCTTGGCATCGAAGCCGGAGCGGCGCTCGACTTCGGCTACCTTGCCGCGGATGTACGGAATGGCATGCACGCTCTCGCCATACACCGACGAGGTGTACAGGCCCATGAAACGGCATTCCTTGATGACCTTGCCGTCGGCATCCAGCTGGCGGATCGACACATAGTCCGGGTAGGCCGGGCGGTGCACACGGCTCGGGAGTGCAGCCTTGGCGAAGGACAGCAGCAGCGGCTCGTTGAGGTAGGCCACAGCGTAGTCTTCGATGCGCAGCTCTTCGGCAGTCAGGCCGATGCGCAGGCGACGTGGCAGGCCGAGGAAGGACTGCTCGTCGTAGTTCATGCGCCCGCCATCGGCGCCGCCCTCGACGGTGAATTCTTCATAGCCGAGGAAGGTGAAGTGGTTATCCAGTAACCATTCGAGGAACGCCTTGACCTCGGCCTTCTCGTGCTGGGCTTGCGGGTACGGGGTCTGCTCAACCAGCGCCGCCACTTCGCGCAGCTTGGCTTTCATCGGTTCGAAGTCGGCAACCGCAACGCGTACTTCAGCCAGGACCTGTTCGATTTCCCGGGCCAGCGAGCTCAGCTCGGCTGCGTTGGCACAACGGTCGATTTCCAGGTACATCAGCGATTCATGTTGAACGCCGTCACCGTGGGTGCCTTTGGGCAGCAGCTCGAGCAGTTCGCCCTTGGCGCCGCGGCGCACACTGAGCACGGTGGTCTGCAGGGTGTGGATGCTGTAGCCGCGGCGGTTCAGCTCGGTGCGTACCGAGTCGACAAGGAACGGCAGGTCCTGGTGCAGGACTTCGACCACACTGTGGGTCGACTGCCAGCCATTGCGCTCGTAGTCGGGGTTGTACACCCGCACCAGCGGGGTTTCAGGGTCGAAGCGCTCGATGATGCGCCAGGCAGACAGGGTGCAGCCAGCCAGGTCGGAAAGC
Organism: Pseudomonas sp. 1121_17; assembly: GCF_052850745.1. Lineage (NCBI taxonomy): Bacteria > Pseudomonadati > Pseudomonadota > Gammaproteobacteria > Pseudomonadales > Pseudomonadaceae > Pseudomonas > Pseudomonas sp. 1121_17. The sequence continues at coordinate 335,703 of NZ_VXCX01000001.1, read as the reverse complement.
CGCCGCTGGGTAAGTTCGTCCAGAGAGATGATGCCGAAGAACTGTTCGGCGAACAGTGCCACTTGTGGCAGTGACTGTTCGCTGATGTGCTGCGCCAGGGCCGCTTGCAGTTGGTGCTGGAAGTCGGCTTTGCTGGCTGCGGTGAAAAACGCCATCTGTGGTACTCCGCTTGGGCTTTGTTTTGTAGTGAAGCGTCGTGCATGTGCGTGTTGCCTGGGATCAACAATAGCAACCCGGGGCAAAACAGGCCGATGAAACCAGGCGCTGAGCGTGTTTGCCACGCTCATCTGTTGGGTACCTGCAAAAGCGACTGCCTGTGGCTGTGCCTTTACGGGGACCCATCGACTGCGCAGCTTAACGACTGAGCGGTCACCGCGGCTTGCAGCGCTGCGACATATTCGGTCAAGGCCCGGTAACATTCGTTTATGGAACGGCCCAAGACTGGCAGAATTCCATTTCATTTCGTCAATTCGAGCCGACCATGCAACTGACCACCCCCCTGCTGTTCGCCACCCCTTGCGATGATGAAGAAGACAACATGGCGACCCTGTGCTGCCACAGCGACCAGGGCCAGATGTTTCTGCTGACCCGCTACCCGGACGAAGACACCGTCGACCTGACCCTGGACGATGAGCCGTCGACCCTGGACGGCATCAAAATCACCTTCAGCGCCAAGCGCCTGCTGCTGGAAGTTGCCGCTGGTGACACCGACGCCCTCAAGGGCGATGAGACCCTGGAGATCGTATTGACCAGTGACGGCAATGACCTGGCCGAAATCGACGAGACCTTGCGGATCATTCTTAACGGCACCGGCACTTACGTCAGCGAGCTGTAATCTGGCTGAGCTGGAGAAATAATTGACAGACACAGCGGGTAACGGGCATTGTCTGACAACCTGATCAATAGGCAATCCGTCCATGCTAGAGCTACAGCGCCCAGACACCCTGGTAGAAAGGGTTGTCGGCGCCATCCGTGCGGAAATCGACAGCGGCCGTCTGGCTGCCGAAGCGCGCCTGCCCACCGAACAGCAACTGGCCGAGCAACTCAACGTCAGCCGCTCGGTGGTGCGCGAGGCAGTGGCTCAGCTCAAGGCCGATGGGGTGCTGATCGCCCGTCGTGGCCTGGGCTCGTATATCTCGCAGACCCCCCATGGCACGGTGTTTCGCTTCCCCGGCAGCAACGGGCGCAAGCCTGATCTGGTGCAGATGTTCGAAATGCGCCTGTGGATCGAAACCCAAGCGGCCGCCATCGCTGCCCGTCGCCGCGATGCCGGCGACCTGAGCAACATCGCTGCAGCGCTGGAGCAGATGCTCGACCCGCGCAATGACCTGGCCGCCGCCGCGGCCGCCGACGTGGCCTTTCACCGGGCCATCGCCGAGGCGAGCAAGAACGACTACTTCGTCGCCTTTCATGACTTTCTCGGCAGCCAGTTGGCCGCCGCTCGGCAGCGTGCCTGGGAAAACTCGGCGTCGCCTGCAGTGGGCGGCCCGGCAGACGCCAACCGGGAACATCAGGCGTTGTACCAGGCCATCGCCGATGGCGACCGTCACGCCGCTGCGAGCTGTGCCGAAGCGCATCTGCGGGCCTCGGCCAAACGCCTGAAAATCGAGCTTCCTGAACTGAACTGAGCAAACCGACCCTGCCCAATCAAGGCAGGGTTTTTAACGCACCACTTAGTCTGACAACCTGATAAGCAGATCCACTGACAAGAATGCCAAGGTACCCTGCATGACTTACGACTACTTGATCATCGGCGGCGGCATCGTCGGCCTGGCCACAGCGATGGCACTGCTCGAGCAGCGCCCCGGCGCTTCGTTGCTGATCGTGGAAAAAGAGGCCAGCCTCGGTCGCCACCAGACCGGGCACAACAGCGGCGTGATCCATGCCGGGATTTACTATGCGCCTGGCAGTCTCAAGGCCGAGCTGTGCAAACGCGGCGCGCAAGCGACCAAAGACTTCTGCAGCGAACACGGCATCCATTTCCAGGTCTGCGGCAAACTGCTGGTTGCCTCCAATGAACTGGAGATGCAGCGCATGCAGGCGCTGTATCAGCGCTCGCAGGAAAACGGGTTGAAGGTCGAGCAGCTCGACGCCGCTGAGCTCAACCGCCGCGAACCCAACATCGCCGGGCTGGGCGCGCTGTTCGTCGATGCCACCGGGATCGTCGATTACCGCCAGGTGTGCCAGGCCATGGCCAAGGTAATCGAACGCGCTGGCGGCGAGCTGCGCTTGTCGACCAGCGTCCGCTCGATCAAGGAATACCCCGAGCATGTCGAAGTATGCAGCGACGAGCACCGCTGGCAGGCGCGCCAGTTGGTGGCCTGCGCGGGTTTGCAGTCCGACCGCCTGGCACGCCTGGCCGGCGTGCGCATCAATCACCAGATCATCCCGTTCCGTGGCGAGTACTACCGCTTGCCTGCGAGCAAAAGCCAGATCGTCAACCACCTGATCTATCCGATTCCGGATCCGCAACTGCCGTTTCTGGGGGTCCACCTGACCCGCATGATCGACGGCAGTGTCACCGTCGGACCAAACGCGGTACTCGGCTTTGCCCGCGAGGATTACCGCAAGTTCGCCCGCAACTGGGCCGATATCGGCGAATTCGCGCGCTTCCCTGGCTTCTGGAAAACCCTCTGGAACAACCTCGGCTCGGGCACCGCCGAGATGAAGAACTCGCTGTTCAAACGCGGCTATCTGCAGCAGTGCCGCAAATACTGCCCGTCGCTCGAGGTCGACGACCTGCTGCCCTACGAAGCCGGCATCCGTGCCCAGGCAGTGATGCGTGACGGCAGCCTGGTACATGACTTTCTGTTCGCCGAGACACCGCGCATGGTGCATGTCTGCAATGCGCCCTCGCCCGCTGCCACCTCGGCCATCCCCATCGGTCAGATGATCGCCGAAAAGATCCTCAACGCCCGCTGAGCTGCACCCCTAACTACAAAGACAATAAGGACCATCAGATGTCGGTACATCAAGCAGCAGTGACCGCAAGTGAAACGCCAGAACAGACACGCAAACGCCTGCGCAAGGTGGCCGCGGCGACCATTTTCGGCTCAATGCTGGAGTGGTACGACTTTTACCTGTACGCCACCATGGCCGCGATCGTCTTCTCGAAGATCTTCTTCGATGCCAGCAACCCTGCCGTAGCATCGCTGCTGGCGTTCTCGACATTCGCCATCGGCTTCATCGCCCGGCCCTTCGGCGGCGTCCTGTTCGGCTACCTGGGCGACCGGTTCGGACGCAAACACGTACTGGTGATCACCTTTTGCATGATGGGCGTATGCACCGCGCTGATCGGCTTGATTCCAAGCTATGCAACGATCGGCGTGTGGGCGCCGATCCTGCTGGTGGTGATCCGGATCATTCAAGGCCTGGGTGCGGGCGCAGAGCTGTCGGGGGCGGCCGTTACCTCCTATGAACATGCCAGCGAAGGCAAGCGCGGCAGCCAAGGCGCCTGGCCGGCACTGGGCTTGAATCTGGGCCTGCTGCTGTCGTCGCTGACCGTCTACCTGTTGACCATGAATGGCAATGACTTCCTGCTCGCCGGTGGCTGGCGCATACCGTTCATTGCCAGCATCGTGCTGGTGGCCGTGGGCCTGTGGGTGCGCAAGAGCATTCCGGAAACCCCAGACTTCAAGGAACTCGATCGCTCCGACGCCAAGCCGCAGATATCACCGCTGAAACTGCTGTTCAAAAATGACCTGAAAGGCCTCGCCGTGGTGTTCTTCGTCGCCATCGGCTACAACGCCCTGAGCTACATCTTCAAGACGTTCTCGCTGGCCTACCTGACCCAGTTCAAGGGTGTAGAGGCGCACGTCACGTCGCTGTCGGTGACCATCGCCAGCCTGGTTGCGATCTTTGCCGTGCCGTTCTTCGGTTGGCTGTGCGACCGTTGGAGCAGCAAGACCGTGCTGATGCTGGGTGGCGTGCTGTCTGCCCTGTTCGCCTACCCATTCCTGCAGTTGCTGAGCACCGGCGAGCCGAGCATGATCTACCTGGCGATCGGGATCGGCACCGGGATTCTGGCTCCGATGATGTTTGCCCCGCAGGGCTCGTTCCTCAGCCGCCAGTTCCCGACCCAGACCCGCTCATCCGGGTTTGGCACGGGCCGCGAAGTCGGTACCGCCGTGGCCGGCGGGCTGGCGCCGTTGGGCGGGCTGGCCCTGGTGGCCAGCTCGGCGACGCATTCCACCGACGGCGTCGCGCTGATGCTGACCATTGCCGGGATACTGGTAGTGGTGTTTGCATTCTTTGATCAAGGCCGCAAGCACTCCAGCTCGAAAAACTGACGGCCGCCCAGCGCCACCGCCCTGTTGGCGACTTCACCGCAAACAGGGCAGTGGCCCGTGACGCCCAACAGCCTGTGCCAGCGATAAATTTCGCCTCTGCCATTGGTCGTCACCACCCCGGATGGATTAAAGTAGCAGGCCCTGCCCGGGCTGCCTGCTGGCAACATCCCCGGCCCCTCTCCAGGAACCGTCGCCGATGGAACACCGTGAAGCGCTGAACGCGCTACGCACCTTTCTTTCCTCCCAGATCCTGGGCCAGGAAAAACTGGTCGAACGCCTGCTGATCGTCCTCCTGGCCGACGGCCACATGCTGGTCGAAGGCGCCCCGGGGCTGGCCAAGACCAAGGCGATCAAGGAGCTGGCCGAGGGCGTCGAGGCGCAGTTCCACCGCATCCAGTTCACCCCCGACCTACTCCCTGCCGACATCACCGGCACCGAAATCTACCGCCCGGAAACCGGCAGCTTCGTCTTCCAGCAAGGGCCGATCTTCCACAACCTGGTACTGGCCGACGAAATCAACCGTGCCCCGGCCAAGGTCCAGTCAGCGCTGCTCGAAGCCATGGCCGAGCGCCAGGTCAGTGTCGGCCGCAGCACCTACGACCTGTCGCCGCTGTTTCTGGTGATGGCCACGCAGAACCCGATCGAGCAGGAAGGCACCTACCCGCTGCCCGAAGCTCAGCTCGACCGCTTCCTGATGCACGTCAAGATGGGCTTCCCCGACGCGGCAGTCGAACGGCGCATTCTGCAGCAGGCCCGCGGCGAGGCGCTGAACGGCGAGACCAAGCCCGAGCGGCGGGTCAGCCAGCAGGCGATTTTTGCTGCGCGCAAGGAAATCCTCGGCCTGTACATGGCCGATGCAGTGGAGGAATACCTGGTGCAACTGGTGATGGCCACGCGCACCCCGGCCAAGTTCGACAGCGACCTGGCCGACTGGATCGCCTACGGCGCCAGCCCGCGTGGATCGATCGCGCTTGACCGTTGCGCCCGCGCGCACGCCTGGCTGGCCGGGCGCGACTTCGTCAGCCCCGAGGATATCCAGGCAGTGCTGTTCGATGTGCTGCGCCACAGGGTGATCCTGTCGTTCGAGGCGGAAGCGGCCGGGGTCGATCAGGACCGCGTGGTCCAGCGTATCCTCGACGTCGTCGCAGTCGCCTGAAGCCATGCCTGCCGCCCCGTTGGCCGAACCCGGTATCCGTACCAGTCTCAGCGAGCTGATCGACATGCGCCACCGCGTGCGTGAGATTCAGCTGTTCTCGCGGCCCGGCCAGCGCAGCCCGCTGGTGGGCCTGCACCTGTCGAAGCTGCGCGGGCGTGGAGTCGATTTCGACCAGGTGCGGGTCTACCAGGCCGGCGACGACGTGCGCAACATCGACTGGCGGGTGACCGCGCGCACCCAGGAGCCGCACACCAAGCTGTTCCATGAAGAGCGCGAGCGGCCGATCTTCATCATGGTCGAGCAGAGCCAGCGCTTGTTCTTCAGCTCCGGGCTGACCTTCAAATCGGTGCTGGCCGCTCAGGCGGCGGCGCTGTTCGGTTGGGCGGCACTGGGCCACAACGACCGCATCGGCGGGCTGGTGTTCGGCGATAACGAGCACTATGAAGTCAAGCCTAGGCGCAGCAAGCAAAGCCTGTTGCAGCTGCTCAACCGCCTGGCCAAGGTCAATCAGTCACTGCACCCCGAGGCCGTGCCTCAGGCCGACAGCCTGTCGCTGGCCCTGCGCCGGGCGCGCGAAGTGCTGCGCCCGGGTAGCCTGGCCATCGTCATCTGCGATGAGCGCGCCCTCAGCGAAGGCATCGAGCAGCACCTGTCGATGCTCTCACGCCATTGCGATGTGCTGCTGATGCCGGTTTCCGACCCACTCGATCATGCCCTGCCTGCCGCCGGCCTGCTGCGCTTCGGCCAACGCGGCGCGCAGTTGGAGCTGGATACCCTCGACAGCAATCTGCGCCAGGCCTACCGCCAGCAAGCCGAAGCGCGGATCGAGCGTTGGGAGCTGCTGGCGCAGAAGCTGCGTGTGGTGCTGATGCCGCTGAGCACCCAGAGCGAGATGGTCGAGCAACTGCGTGAATACCTCAACGCGCAGCGCCCGGGGCACCGCAAGTGAACCCGCTGGACGAGCTGCAGCCGTTGCTGGCGCCGCCAGCGATCAGCCTATGGCCACCGGCGCCCGGCTGGTGGCTGCTGCTGGCACTGCTGCCGGTGCTCGCCTGGGGCCTGTGGCGACAGCGCCACTGGCGCCCGGGCAAGCGCCGCGTAGTGCGCGCCGAACTGCCGCTTGACCCGGTCCGCGAAGCAGCCCTGGCCGAACTCGCGCGCCTGCCGCGCCCCTACGACGGCGCGCCGGCCGGTGCCTGGCTGCAGCAGATCAACGCGCTGCTCAAACGCCTGTGCCGCAACCATTATCCGGGCGCTAACAGCCATACCCTGAGTGGCCGGCAGTGGCTGGCGTTTCTCGACAACCGCTGCCCGGCGGCAGGCTTGACCCGCTGGATGGTGCTGGTCGAAGGCACCTACAAGCCCGAGTGCAAGCTCGACGACAAAGCCATCGTCGGCCTCAGCCAGGCGGTCGAAACCTGGATTCGCAAGCATGTTTGAACTGGCCTGGCCGTGGATCTTCGTGCTGCTGCCGCTGCCGTGGCTGGCGCGGCTGGTGCTGCCGGCTGCCGACAGCGGCGAGCCGGTGCTCAAGGTCGGCTTCATGAACGAACTCGAAGGCCTGGCCGGGCGCCGTGCCCGTCTCAATCTGCCCACTTGGCGCCAGCAGGCGCCGTTCGTGCTGATCTGGCTGCTGCTGCTGTTGGCAGCGGCGCGGCCGCAGTGGCTGGGCGAACCGGTACCGGTGGAAGCCAGCGGTCGCGACCTGCTGGTGGCCGTTGATGTGTCCGGCTCGATGGACTTCCCCGACATGCAGTGGCAGAACGACGAAATCAGCCGGCTGGACCTGGTCAAGGCGCTGATGGGCGACTTTCTCCAGAATCGCCAGGGCGACCGGGTCGGCTTGATCCTGTTCGGCAGCGAGGCCTACCTGCAAGCGCCGCTGACCTTCGACCGACGTACCGTGCGCACCTTCCTCGACGAAGCGCAGATCGGCATCGCCGGCAAAAATACCGCCATCGGCGACGCCATTGGCCTGGCCGTCAAGCGCCTGCGCCAACGCCCGGCGCAGAGCCGGGTGCTGGTGCTGATCACCGACGGCGCCAACAACGGCGGGCAGATTCATCCGCTGACCGCGGCCCGCCTGGCGGCCCAGGAGAACGTGCGCATCTATACCATCGGCATTGGTGCCAACCCCGAAGCCAGCGGCACCCCCGGTTTACTCGGCCTCAACCCAAGCCTGGACCTGGACGAAGCGTCGCTGCGCGAAATCGCCGACATCACCCACGGCAAATACTTCCGCGCCCATGATGGTGCTGAACTGGATGCCATCGGCGACAGCCTCGATCAGCTTGAACCGGTCGCTCAGCAACCGACCCAGACCCGCACCGCGAAAGAACTCTACGCCTGGCCGCTGGCTCTGGTGCTGCTGCTCAGCGTGTTGTTGGTGATTACCACGCTGTGGCCAGACAACCTGCTGCAGCGCGCCCTGCGCCGGCCACGTTTTCTGCAACCGCACCCCGAATGGCGCCAGCGCCTCAAGCGTCTGCGCCTGCGGAGGCGGCGATGATCGATCTGTGGCCCCAATGGCTGCGCCCGCTGTGGTTGCTGGCCGTGCCGCTGCTCGTCTGGCTGCTGTTCAAGCTGTGGCATCGGCGCAAGCGCGCGGGCCGCTGGCAGATGATTCTGCCGGCGCAGTTTCATGCGGTATTGCTCGGTGGCGGCAGTGGCAGCAACAGCAAGCTGCCATGGATCGCCCTCGGCGGCGCCTGGCTACTGATCGTACTGGCCCTGCTCGGCAGCAGCTGGCAACGCGTCGAGGAAACCCGCCAGCGCCCGGCCGACCCGCTGGTGATCATGCTCGAGCTGACCCCGCAGATGCTCGCCGAGGACAGCACGCCGAATCGCCTCGAACAGGCCCGACGCAAGATCCTCGATCTGCTCGAGCACCGCCGCGACAGCCAGACCGCGCTGGTGGTTTACGCCGGCAGTGCGCACACGCTGGTGCCGCTGTCGGATGACCTTGGCACCACGCGTAACCTGCTGGAAGCGATTGATCCGTCGATCATGCCGCAACCCGGCCAACGCGCCGACCTCGCCGTGCAAAAGGGGCTGGCCCTGCTCGCCCAGAGCGGCCTCGGCCAAGGCCGCCTGCTATTGATCGGCTCATCCCTGAGCAACAGTGAACGCGATGGCATTCTGCGTGCCCTGGGCCGGCAAGGACCAAACCTGTTGATGCTCGGCATCGGCAGCAGCGAAGGCGCGCCGGTCCGCCAGGCCAACGGTGAGTTCCTCAAGGATGAGCAAGGCGCAATCCTCTTGCCACGACTGGACAGCGCCAGCCTCAAGGCTTTCATCAGCAGCACCGGTGGCCGCTACCGCCACGCCCGCATCGACGACCTCGACCTGCGCGGCCTGGGCCTGTACGACAATCCACGCGCCCTGCGCAGCGACGGTCAGACCGTGCAACTGGACAGCTGGGCTGATCAGGGTTACTGGTTGCTGCTGCCGCTGCTGCTGTTGGCCGCCTGCGCCGGGCGGCGTGGCTGGCTGTTCTGCCTGCCGCTGCTGTTCTCCCTGCCGCAGCCCAGCCAAGCCTTTGAATTCAACGACCTGTGGCTGCGCCCCGACCAGCAAGGCCAGCGCCTGCTGGAACAGCAGCGCCCCGCCGCTGCCGCGCGCCACTTCGAAGACCCGCAATGGCGCGGCATGGCCCTGTACCAGGCCGGCGACTACGAAGGCGCGGCCAAGGCCTTCGCCCAAGGCAGTTCCGCCGCCGCGCACTACAATCGAGGCAACGCACTGGCTCGCGCCGATCAGCTGGAAGCCGCCCTGGACGCCTACGAGCAGGCCCTGGAACGGCGCCCGGATCTGCAAGCGGCGCTGGATAACCAGGCGCTGGTCCAGCAATTGCTGCTGCAGCGCCAGGCCAAGGCCAAAGCCGAGGAGCAGCAAGCCAAGGAAAATGCACAGAGCGCCCCGGGCAAGGACACCGACGGCAACAGCAGCTCGGCCAGCGATCAGGCCCCCGGCGATGCCGACCAGCCGCAAGCCAAGGCCGGCCAGGAGCAAGGCGACAAGGCCAGCAACACCCCGCCCCCCGCCGGCAATCAGGCAGGTGACGACGACAACCTAACCCAACCACCGCAACGCCCGGTTTCCACCAGCCTCGATGGCGAACAACGCCAGGCCCTGGAACAGTGGCTGCGGGAGATCCCGGACAACCCTGCGCAGCTGCTGCGGCGCAAATTCTGGTATGAACAGCAATTGCATCAGGAAACCCCACGATGAGTCGCTGCGGCGTCTTGCTTGTCAGTCTGTTCTGGATGCTTCAGGTCCAGGCCCAACCGCCGCTGCTGGCCAGCGTCGATCGCACCCGCCTGGAAGCCGGCGAAACCTTGGAGCTGATCCTCGAAAGCGAGGACGTCACCCAGTTCGGCAAGCCCGACCTGCGTGCGCTGGAAGGCGACTTCGATGTGCGTGGCACGCGCCAGCTCAACAGCCTGCACACGCTGGATGGCGAGACCCGCGCCAGCACCCGCTGGATCATCACCCTGCTGCCAAGGCGCAGCGGCAGCCTGAGCATTCCTGCGCTGCAACTGGGCCGGTCGTTCAGCCAGCCGATCGAGGTGCAAGTGCTGCAGGCCGGCGACAACCGGCCGGAAAGCGCCTCCCAGGTGTTTGTCGAAGCAACCCTGGACAGCAACGATGTCTACGTTCAGGCCCAGGCCGTGCTGACCCTGCGCATCTATCATTCAGTGTCGCTGTATGACGACAGCAGCCTCAGCCCATTGCAACTGGACAACGCCAAGGTCGAGCCGCTGGGTGAGTCGCGCACCTATGAGAAAGAGATCAACGGCGTGCGCCATGGCGTGATCGAAACGCGCTATGCGCTGTATCCGCAGCAAAGCGGCACGCTCGATATTCCACCGATGACCTTTACCGCCACCGCTGCTGCCGCTGATACCGGCGAGCAGCCATCTGCTGCCCCGCGCGCAGGCCGCCAGGTCCAGGTCAGCTCGTTGCCGCTGCGCCTGAACGTGCGGCCGATACCGGCCAATTACCCAGCCGGCGCCGCCTGGCTGCCGGCGCGCAGCCTGACCCTGGAAGAACACTGGAACCCGGACCCGAGCAAACAGACCGTGCAGATCGGCGACTCGCTGACGCGCAGTATTACCCTGCGCGCCGACGGCCTCTCCAGCACCCAGCTGGCGCCGCTGCCGGCCACCGAAATCATTGGCCTGCGCCGCTACCCGGACCAGCCACTGCTGCGCAACGAGGTCACCGAGCGCGGCCTGACCGCCAACCGCGAAGAGCGCGAAGCGCTGGTGCCTACCCACAGCGGCGAGTTGACTCTGCCGGCGCTGGAAGTCACCTGGTGGAACACCCGCGAAGACCATCTGGAAAACACCAGCCTGCCGGCGCGCAGCCTAAGCGTGCAGGACAACCCAGCCCTGAGCGCCGAGACGCCGGTGGGTGACAGCAGTTCATCCAGTCGCCTGCTCTGGCCGTGGCAACTGGCAACCCTGCTGCTGGCCCTGAGCACCGTGCTCGGTTTCACCCTGTGGTGGCGAGCCCGCTCGCAGCCGGCGGTGCTGCGTGCGGCGCAGACCGGCCCGAGCCCGCGGACCTTGCTCGATGACCTTAAACGCGCGTGCCAGGCCAACGACCCGCAGGCGACCCGCCAGGCCCTGGATGCCTGGGCGCGCCAGCATCCGGAGACGCTGGCCGAGATGGCGGCGCGCTTCGTGCCGCTGTCGGACGCGCTGGATGGCTTGAACGGCGCGCTGTACAGCGAGAGCGGCCAGCACTGGCAGGGCGACGACCTGTGGCGCGCGATCAATGCCATTCCGCCGGCCGAGCAGTTGCTCGACCCGGTCGGCGATGGCGGCAGCTTGCCGCCGCTCTATCCGAAGTAGCCCGGCGCGACTGACCCGTTGAGTTACCATACGCCGCGACCACTGCTTCCCTCGAATTCACTTCAAACAGGTTATTCATGCGTCTGTTCCACACCTCCGACTGGCACCTTGGCCAAAGCCTGCATGGCCAGGAACGCGACTTCGAACACGCCTGCTTTCTCACCTGGCTGCTGGGCCAGCTGCACTTGCGCCAACCCGATGCGCTGCTGATCGCCGGCGATATCTTCGACACGGTCAACCCGCCGGTCAAAGCCCAGGAGCGGCTCTACCAGTTCATCGTCGAGGCCCACGAGCAACAGCCCAAGCTGGACATCGTGATGATCGCCGGCAACCACGACTCCGGCTCGCGCATCGAGCTGCCCGGCCTGCTCATGCGCCGCCTGCGCACCCACGCCCTGGGCCGGGTGCACTGGCTCGATGAGGGCCAGCTCGACGCTGAGCGCTTGCTGATCCCGCTGACCAACAGCCGTGGCAAGGTCGCCGCCTGGTGCCTGGCCCTGCCGTTCCTGCGCCCGGCCGAAGTCACCGGCCCGCAGCTGGGCGACGACTACGTGCAGGGCATCACCCAGGTGCACCAGCAACTGATCAAAGCCGCCATGGCCAAGCGCAAGAAAGACCAGGCGCTGGTCGCCATCAGCCATGCGCACATGGCCGGTGGCTCGATCTCGGAAGATTCCGAACGCAGCCTGATCATCGGCAACGCTGAAGCGCTGCCGGCCAAGCTGTTCGATCCCGCCATCAGCTACGTTGCCCTGGGCCATCTGCACAAGCCGCAGAAGGTCAACCGCGAGGAGCGCATCCGCTACAGCGGCTCGCCGATTCCGTTGTCGTTTGCCGAGATCGGCTATCCGCACCAAGTGCTGGAGATCGAGCTTGAAGGCAGCCAACTGGTCAGCGTCGAGCCGCGCCTGGTCCCACGGGCCGTGGCGTTGCAGCGGATCGGCCCGGCGCCGCTGGCCGAGCTGCTCGAGCAACTGGCCGAGCTGCCGGTGATCGACCTGCTGGAAGACCCCAACCGCCAACCCTGGCTGGAGGTGCGCGTGCGCCTCGACGAACCGCAGCCCGACCTGCGCCAGCAGATCGAGAGCGCCCTGCAAGGCAAAGCGGTGCGGCTGGTGCGGATCAGCGCCGAGTACGCCGGCCGCAGCGCGCTGGACGAGGACCAATTGCAGTTCGTCGAACTCAGTCAGATGACTCCGCAAGACCTGTTCAGCCGCGTCTGGGAGCAGGCCTACGGCAACCCGGTCGATGAGCAGACCCTGAGCGACTTTGCCCTGCTCCTGCAGGATGTACAGCTCGAGGAGCAGCAGCCATGAAAATTCTGGCCATACGCCTGAAAAACCTCGCCTCGCTGGCAGGCCCGATCGACATCGACTTCACCGCCGAACCCTTGGCCAGTGCCGGCCTGTTCGCGATTACCGGCCCCACCGGCGCCGGCAAGAGCACCCTTCTCGACGCCCTGTGCCTGGCACTGTTCGGCAGCGTGCCGCGGCTCAATGACATCGGCCGTGAGGCCAAGGTGCCGGACGCCGATGGCGACATCCCCACCTATGACCCGCGCAACCTGCTGCGGCGCGGCACCGGCAGCGGCTATGCCGAAGTTGACTTCGTCGGTATCGACGGCAAGCGTTACCGCGCCCGCTGGGAGGCCAACCGCGCCCGCGACAAGGCCAATGGCAAGTTGCAGATGAGTCGCCAGAGCCTCTACGACCTGGATGGCGAGCAACTGCTGGGCAGCGGCAAAAACGAATACAAGCAACTGGTCGAGGCACGCCTGGGCCTGAACTTCGAGCAGTTCACCCGCGCCGTGATGCTCGCCCAGAGCGAGTTCAGCGCGTTTCTCAAGGCCGATGACCGCGAGCGCAGCGACTTGCTGGAAAAGCTCACCAACACCGCCATCTACACCCGCCTCGGCCAACGGGCGTTTGCCAAGGCCAAGCAGGCCGGCGAGATCTATCAGGGCTTGCAAGAGCGCGCCAGCCACCTGTTGCCGATGGTCGAGACCGAGCGTACCGAGCTTGACCAGCGCCTGGAGCAGGCGCAACAGCTGCTCAAGGCCGAGCAGGCGCGCGAACGCGAACTGGACCAGCAACGCGCCTGGCTGCGCGACCAGGTGCAGCTGCAGCAGCAACTCAGCGCGGCTCGCGAGGCCTTGCACAGTGCCGAACACGACTGGCAGCAACTGGCCGGACAGCGCCTGGACCTGCAACACCTCGAGCGCCTGGCGCCGCAGCGTCATCAGTTCCAGCGGCAACTGGCGCTGGCCGGCGAGCTTACCCCGCTGGCCGCAGCGGTCGCGGCGCAACTGGTTGAGCAGCACAACCTGCACAGCCATAGCGAGCAGTTGCAGCAGGCCCTGCAAGCCGCCCGCGAGGCGCTGGCACAAGCGCAGGCTAAACACACCGACAGCGCCGCGAACCTGCGCCAGGCGTTTGCTGCTCAGGACAACCTGGCCCGCCTCGACACAGAGCTGGCGCAGTTGGGCATTGTCGGTGCCCAAGCCGATCAGGCCGTCAGCGAAGGCCAGTCGCAGCTGCAGCAGCTTGAGCAACAACAGCAGCACAGCCAGCAGCAGCTCGCCGCCATCGACGCCGCGCTGGCCGACAGCGCCGCACTGGCTGCTATCAGCAGCGCCTGGCAGGCCTACCGCGGCCAGTTGCAGCAACTGCTGCAGATCGGCAACCGCCTCAGCCAAGGCCGCGACGAGTTGCCAAGCCTGCAAGCCCAGGCCAGCCAGGCCAATGCCCTGCTGCAGGAGCAACGCGCCGCCATCGAGCTGCTGTTCCACGAAGCCGGCGCCGAACCGCACGCCCTGGCCGAACAGCTGGACCTGCTCGGCACCTTGCTCCAGGAGCAGCGCAAGCAGCAGCGCGCGGTCGAGCAATTGTCCCGCCTGCACGCTCGCGAGCAGGAACTGCAGCACACCCTGCACAGCGTGCGCGAACGTCAGCAGCAAGGCTTGCAGCAGCGTCAGCAACTGATCAGCGAAGGCCAGGCGACCAAGGCCGAACTGGACACCGCCGAGCAGGCTCTGACATTGACCCGGCAACTGCTTGAACGCCAACGCCTGGCGCGCAACACCAGTGTCGAGGAGCTGCGCGGGCAACTGCGTGATGGCGAGCCGTGCCCGGTGTGCGGCAGCGCCGAGCACCCGTTCCATCAGCCTGAAGCCCTGCTGCAAAGCCTGGGCCGGCATGACCAGGTCGAAGAGGCTGCAGCGCTGGCTCAGGTCGAGGCGCTCAATGCCCGCGTGGTCGAGTTGCGCACCCAGGTCGGCATGCTCAACACTCAGGGCAAGGAGTACCAGCAGCAACAGCTACAACTGAGCGAACAACTGCAACCGCTGCAGCAGGAGCTGCAAGCGCACGCCTTGTGGCCATCGCTCAGCACCCAAACCGACAGCACCCGCAGTGCCTGGCTGGACGGCCAGCTGCGCCGCCTCGAAGAAGAAATCAACCGCGACGAGCAGCGCCAGAGCGCCCTGCTCACCCTGCAGAAAGACGCCGCCCGACTGACCCAGCAAGTGCAGGCCGCCAGCGACGCGCAGCAGCAAGCACAGCAGCGCCTGGATCAGCAGCACCAGGCCATGGCCGCCGATCAGCAACGCCTGGAGCAGACCCTGGCCGATTTTGCCGAGATCCTTCCCGGCGATATCCTCAAGGCCCTGCGCGACGAGCCAGCCCATGCGTTTCTCGCCCTCGATCAACAGGTGGCCCAGCGCCTGCAACAGCTGGAGCAGCAAAAGGACGAGCAAAACCAGCAGCAACAACGCCTGCAAAAGCAGCAGCGTCTGGCCGACCAGCAGCAGAGCCGGCTGCAACGCCAGAGCGAGCTGCACAGACAACTCGCAAGCCTTGCCGAGCAGCAGCAACAGGCGCGCAGCGTGCTCGCCGAACTGCTTGGCGAACACGCCAATGCCGGTGCCTGGCAGCAGCACCTTGAGCAGCAGGTCGAGCACGCGCGCGGCTTTGAGGCCAGCACCGCGCAGGCGCTGCAGGACGCTCACAGCCAAAGCGTGCAACTGGCTGCTGAACTCAAGGCCAATCAGCAACGCCAGCAGGCCTTGGAGCAGGAACAGCAGACGCTGCAGGGCCAGATCAGCCAATGGCGAGCGGCCCATCCAGAACTCGATGATGCGGGCCTTGAGCGCTTGCTCAGTGTCGATGAAGCCACGCTGGACGCGCTGCGCCAGCAACTGCATAGCGTCGACAAGGCCATCGAGCAAGGCCGGGTACTGCTGCAGGAGCGCGAGCAGCGCCTGCAACAGCACAACCAACAGGCTCGGACCGAGCTGTCCAGCGAGCAAATCGAGCAGCACCTCGCCGACTTGCAGCAACAGCTGGTCGGGCACGAGCAACAATGCGCCGAGCTGCGCGCGCAGCAGGCCGACGACCAACGCCGGCAACACGCGCACAGCGCCCTTGCCGCTGAGATCGAGCAGGCCCAGCAACAGTGGCAACGCTGGGCGCGCCTGAACGGCTTGATCGGCTCGGCCTCGGGCGATGTGTTCCGCAAGATCGCTCAGGGCTACAACCTCGACCTGCTGCTGCACCATGCCAACAGCCAACTGCGTCAGTTGGCCAAGCGCTACCGCCTCAAGCGTGGCGGCAGCGCACTGGGCCTCTTGGTGCTGGATACCGAGATGGGCGACGAACTGCGCTCGGTGCACTCGTTGTCCGGCGGCGAGACCTTCCTGGTGTCGCTGGCCTTGGCCCTGGGCCTGGCCTCGATGGCCTCGAGCACCCTGCGCATCGAATCGCTGTTCATTGACGAAGGTTTCGGCAGCCTTGACCCCGAGTCACTGCAACTGGCGATGGATGCGCTGGACGGCCTGCAGGCGCAAGGGCGCAAGGTGGCAGTGATCTCCCACGTCCAGGAGATGCACGAGCGCATCCCGGTGCAGATCCAGGTCCGGCGCCAGGGCAATGGCCTGAGCGAGGTGGAGGTCTGCGGATGATCCTCTACTCGTTTCGCCGCTGCCCCTGGGCCATGCGCGCGCGGCTGGCGCTGGCGTATGCCGGCTGCACCGTCGAGGTGTGTGAAGTGTCGATGAAGCACAAGCCGGCCGAGCTGCTGGCGTTGTCGCCCAAAGGCACGGTGCCGGTGCTGGACACCGGCGCCGGGGTGCTGGAAGAGAGCCTGGATATCATGCGCTGGGCCTTGCTTCAGCATGACCCGCAGGACTGGCTACTGCGCGCTGATCCAGCGGCAGCTGTACAGGCGCACGCCCTGATTGCTCGCAATGACAGCACCTTCAAGGCGCAGGTCAACCTGTACAAGTATGCCGAGCGTTACCCCGAGCACACTCGCGAGGAGTACCGCCTGCAGGCCGAATCATGGCTTGAGGAGCTGGAAGCGCTGCTGCAAGGCAGGCCGTACCTGCTGGCCCAGCACCCAAGCCTGGCCGACGCCGCGTTGTTGCCGTTGCTGCGTCAGTTCGCCGGGGTCGAGCCTTTATGGTTCGCCCAGGCGCCCTACCCCCAACTGCGTGACTGGTTGCAGGGCTGGCTTGCGTCAGACCTGTTCAAGGCCGTGATGGCGCGCTGACTCAGTCGAGAAACTTCAGGTGCGACGGGGCCGGCTGGTCGAACTTCTGCAGCGTTTCACCCAGTTGGCCGGTGCGTGGGTCGCGGTGCATGACCACGATCTGGTTGCTCTTCTGATTCGCCACCAATAAATATTTGCCGCTTGGATCGATAGCGAATTCACGTGGGTGGTCGCCCTCAACCGAACGCCGCTGCAACAGGCTCAACTGGCCATCTTGCTTGCCGATCGCAAACACCACGATCTGATTGGCCGTGCCGCGATTGCTGACATAGAGGAAACGCCCATCGGCCGACAGGTGCAAGCCGCCGCCGGCCTTGGCGGCAGGGTCTTGGCTGTCGGTCAGCAGCAGACGCTGGCGCTCGATCAGGGCATCGTCACGCACATCGAACATCACCACTTCAGCGCTCATCTCGAGGGTCAGATAGGCGTGCTTGCCCAGCGCGTCAAACAACAGATGCCGCGGGCCGCTGCCCGGCGGCAGGCTCACCGAAGCCGGCGTTGCCGGGCTCAGCGGCTGCGTCGGGCTGGCGCCGTCGTAGGCGTAGACAAACACCCGGTCGGCGCCCAGATCGCTGGCGTACAGACGCAGGCCTTCGGCCGAAGGCACGACCGAATGCACATGGGCGCCGGCCTGGCGCTCCGGGTTGACCTTGCTTGGCGTGTGCACCAACTGCTGCACCTTGTCGCCGAGCTTGCCGTCCTTGGCCACTGGTAGCACCACCAGGCTGCCACCTGGGTCGGGCGTGACCGCGTAGTTGGCGACGAACAGGTAGCGCTGGTCCTGGCTGAGGCTGGCGTGGGTCGGCTCATCGCCGGCGCTGGACACTTGGTTCAGTGGCGTGATCACGCCCTTGCTGCTCAGCGCAAAACTGCTGACATGGCCCTGCGGGGTTTCATTGACGGCGAACAGTAGGCGCTGATCAGCCGACAGCACCAGCCAGGACGGGCTGACCGTCTTCACCACCTGCAGCGGGGTCGGCTCGATACGGCCGTTGGCTGTGTCGAACTGATATCGATAGATACCCTCGCTGGCGGTGCCTTCGGTGTAGCTGCCAACCAGCAGGGTGGCGGCCTGCGCAGTGCCGAGCACCGCGCTCAGGGCACTAGCGCTCAACAGGGTTTTCCAGGTGCGGCTGATCGTCTTCTTGGTCGTCATCGTCTTGCTCGTCATCGTCTTCGTCCGAGCCGTACACGGCACTCATGCAGACTAGCTCATGCTCGCCCTGGTCATCGTTGAGGCGCCACTCTTCGCCCGCGCCAACCGCGGCCGCGACCTGTTCGGCAGTGAATTTCCAGCGTTTGAGGTTGCGCCCGTCCATGCATTCGATCACCAGGCCGCTGGCGTCGAAGGTGAAACCGAAGGCGTGCAGGCCATCGATCAGGAGCATGTCGCTGGTGGCGAGGGCAGTGGCGAGGGTGGTCATGGGGCTACCTTGATGCGCAAAGCGTCCAGTATAACCAAACCTGGGCCAGGCCCGCTGCTCACCGCAGCGGCCTGACCGCACAAGCGTCAATGGGCGAAGATCGAGCCGCCCTGCTTGCCTGCCAGTTTTTCTGGCTTGATCAGGAAGCGCGCCAGTGCCGGCAGCAGCCAGAGTGCACCGAACATGTTCCAGAGCAGCATGAAGGTCAGCATCAGACCCATATCGGCCTGGAACTTGATCGCCGAGAAGATCCAGGTGCACACGCCGATTGCCAGGCACAAGCCGGTGAACAGCACCGCCTTGCCGGTCGAGCGCAGGGTCTGGTAGTAGGCCTCCTGCAACGGCAGACCAGCACGCAGGAAGCTCTCCAGACGGCTGTAGATATAGATACCGTAGTCGACCCCGATACCCACGCCAAGCGCTACCACCGGCAAGGTCGCGACCTTGACGCCGATGCCCATGAACGCCATCAGCGCGTTGCCCAGCACCGAGGTCAGCACCAGCGGCAGGACGATGCACAGCATCGCGGCAAACGAACGGAAGGTAATCAGGCACATGATCGCCACGCATAGGTAGACCAGAATCAGAATGGTCAGCTCGGCCGACTTGATCACCTCGTTGGTGGCCGCCTCGATGCCGGCATTGCCGGCCGCCAGAAGGAACTGCAAGCCGTCACGGTTGTGCGTATCGGCAAAGGCCTTGGCTGCGGCGGTGACGCGCTCAAGGGTTTCTGCCTTGTGGTCGTTGAGGAACACCAGCACCGGCGCCAGCGAACAGTCAGCGTTGTACAGGCCGTCGGCGCGGGCCACCGAGCTGTTGAGCACATCCGGGTTGCGCGAGAGGGTTTCCCATTTCAGGTTGCCCTCGTTCATGCCGCGGATCATCTGCTTGGACACACTCACCAGGGAGATTGCCGACTGCACCCCGGGGGTGTTCTGCATAGTCCACATCAGCTCGTCGATGGGGGCCAGGGTCGAGTGGATCGAGCAGCTCTCAGAGGGCGTCTTGACCATGATCACCAGCACATCGGAACTGGTCGAGTAGTTGCTGATGATGAAGTGGTTGTCCTGGTTGTAGCGCGAGTCCGGGCGCAGCTCCGGGGCACCCGGGTCGAGGTCGCCGATCTTCAGGTTCTGGCTGTACCAGAGGCCGCCGCCAAAGGCCACCAGCGCCAGCGCAACCGACACCGGTGCCACTTTAGGGCTGGCAAAGTTGGCCAGCAGGCGCCAGAACGGGTGCTCGCGGGTGGCGTCACGCTTGGAGCGCTCGACGGCCTTTTTGCTGATGCCGACATAGGAGATCGCCACCGGCAGCAGGATCAGGTTGGTGAAGACAATCACCGCCACGCCGATCGAGGCGCCGATGGCCAGCTCGCGGATCACGCCAATGTCGATGATCAGCAGAGTGATGAAGCCCACCGCGTCGGCCAGAATCGCGATCATCCCCGGCAGGAACAGCTGGCGGAAGGTCCGCCGCGCAGCGGTCAGGGCATTGTCGGCGCCACTGGACTGCAGGGCGATGCCGTTGATCTTCTGCACCCCGTGGGAAATACCGATGGCAAAGATCAGGAACGGCACCAGCATCGAGTAAGGGTCGAGGCCAAAGCCCACCGCGTGCATCAGGCCCAACTGCCAGACCACCGCCACCAGGGTGGTGATCAACACGGCAATGGTGCTGCGGATACACCAGGTGAACCAGTACAGCAGGACCCAGGTGATCGCCAGCGCCACGCCGAAGAACAGCACCACCATCACCAGGCCGTCGATCAGGTCACCGACTTTTTTCGCAAAGCCGACGATGTGGATCTTCACATTGGGGTTCTGCGCCTGGAACTTGTCGCGGATCTTCTCTTCCAGCTGGTGCGAGAACTGCTGGTAGTCGAGCTTGACCTGCTTGCCCGGGTCCTGCGGATCGGGGTAGCTCTCCAGCAGCGGCACGTCGACGATGCTCGACTTGAAGTTGTTCGCCACCAGGCGCCCGACCTGGCCGGACTTGAGCACGTTGTCGCGCAGCTGATCGAGGCTTTGTGCGGTGCCATCGTAGGTGTTGGGGATCACCTCGCCACCGGCGAAGCCTTCTTCGGTGACCTCGGTCCAGCGCACGCTGGGGCTCCACAGCGACTTCAAGCCGGCGCGGTCGACACCCGGGATATAGAACACCTCGTCATGGATCTGGCGCAGGGTCTCCATGTAATCCTTGTCGAAGATGTCGCCGTTGACCGCCTCGACCGAGATGCGCACGGTGTTGCCGAGGTTGGCCAGGTCATTGCGGTGCTCGAGCATCTGTTCGATGAACGGGTGCTGCAGCGGGATCATCTTCTCGAAACTGGTCGAGGGACGAATCTGCGTGGCCTGCCAGAACAGCAGGATGCTCACCAGCAGGCAGAGGCCGATCACTACCGGGCGGTTGTTGAAGATCATCCGCTCGAGCAGGGTGGGTTTGTCCTGATGATGCTGGGGCATGTCGAAGCGCTCCGGGCCGGTCATGGTTGCTGCTCCTCGGCGCCTTGGCCGTTGGCCAGGTGGATGCCGCCCTGCCCGACCAGCAGCAAGCCGCCGTCGGCCAGGCTGGTGACGCCGGCCAGAGCGATGCGGTCGGCGCGGTTGAATACGCTGAAGGTCAAGCCATCGTCACGGCTGCGCAGCACACTGCCGCCGTTGCCGACCAGGACGATACTGCCGTCCTCGAGCAGCGCCGCGCTGGCCAGGCCGAACTGCAGCGAGCCGCGACTGGCGGTCAGGGCGATCTGCTGCCAGCTGTCGCCGAAGTCACTGGAGCGGTAGAGGTTGCCCCGCAGTCCGTAGGCCAACAAGGTGTGCGCCTGGGCAGTGCCGAGTACGCCGAACAACGAGCCCTGGTATGGGCCCTCGACGCGCGACCAAGTGGCACCGTTATCGCCGGAGCGGAACATGCTGCCCTGCTCGCCGACGATGAACAGGCCGGAGTCCTTGATCGCGGCGATGCCATTTAGGTGCAGTTGATCGGGGTTGTCGAGGCGCTCGGCGACGTCCTGCCAATGCTGGCCGCCGTCGGTGGTCTCGAGCAGCGCGCCGTAGGCACCGACGACAAAGCCATGCTGGGCATCGACAAAGCTGACGTCGAGCAATGGCGCTTCGCGGGCGAGGTCTTCGAACTGCTTGCTCCAGGTGGCGCCGCCATCGCTGCTGGCGAGGATCTGCGCGTCGTGACCGACTGCCCAGCCGCGCTTGTCATCGATGAAGAACACCGCAGTGAGCAGTTGCCGGGTCGGCACGCGCGCCTGGCTCCAGGTCTTGCCCTGGTCGTCGGAGAACAGGATATGGCCACGATCACCAACCACCACCAGGCGCTTGCCGGCGTGCGCGGCGTCGATCAGCAGGTTGTCGACTGCCTTGGCCGATTCGGTCGAGTACTCCTCGGCGGCGGCAGCGACAACAGTGCCGCTCCAGATACCCAGCAGCAACAGTGCGCCCGCGGCCAGTGGCCTGGCGTGCGCCATCACCCGTTCCCTCATGCCCTTCCCCTATTGTATTTTTCTTGGTGGGTCATCCAGTGCAGGCACTGCAAGAAGCCTGATTCAAAGGCCTGCAACAGCTTTGAGCCATCCTAGCGGGGAGTTCTGCGGCAATACAATTGGCGGGACGTTATGTTTTGTTAACGGCCATAAACGGCACGGGGCAAGCCTGCTGCCACGCTACCTTGGGTCAAGGTAACGTCGCAGCAGACTTGCCCCGCGCTGAGTTAAGTCTGAGCTTTATGCCAGGCTCTTGCTGACCACCTCATAGACGTCGCTGGACAAGGTGCCCGACGCCAGAATCCGCTCCAGCTCGGCCTTCATCAGCGCCTGACGCGCGCTATCGTACTTGCGCCAGCGGGTCAGCGGCGCGAGCTGGCGCGAGGCGATCTGCGGGTTGAGCGCATTAAGCTCGATGACCAGATCCGCCAGGAAGCGATAGCCGGAACCGTCGGCCGCGTGGAAGTTGACCAGGTTCTGCCCGGCAAACGCGCCGATCAGTGCGCGCACCTTGTTCGGGTTCTTCAAGGTGAATGCCGGGTGCTGCATCAGCGCCTTGACCCGCGCCAGGCCGCCCGGCAACGAGCTGGCTGCCTGCACGCTGAACCACTGGTCCATGACCAGCGGGTTGTCCTTGAAGTGCTCGGCGAAGGCTTGCAGCACTTCGGCGCGCTCGGCCTCGAACGGCGAGTTGACCAACACCGCCAGCGCGGTCAGGCGCTCGGTCATGTTGTCGCTGTCCTTGAACTGCTCAAGGGTCGCCGCCAGCACCTGCGGCTTGCCGCTGAGCATCAGGTACGACAGGGCGATGTTCTGCAGGCTGCGCCGGGCGAAGTGCTCGGCAGCCGCCACATATGGCGTGCGCCGCGACACTTCACGGTTGGCCTGATAGCGCGACCACAAGGCGTCGAACAGCTGCTCGGCGATCTGCTTGCGGGCAAATTCGCGGGCCGCGTGGATCGCGTCGACGTCGGCCACCTGGCTGATCTCGGTCAGGTAGGCCTCACCTGGCAGCGAGAGCATTTCTGCGACCATGGCCGGGTCCAGCGCGTCATTGCCGATGACCGTGGCCAGGGCCGTGATCAAACGCGGATCGAGGCTCAACGGCTGGCCAGCCTGATGCTGGCCGATCAGCTCCTGCAGCACTTGCACCGACAATTGCTGGCCGGCTTCCCAGCGATTGAAACCGTCGCTGTCGTGCTGCATGAGGAACATCAGCTGGTCGCGGTTGTACGGGAAGCTCAACTTGACCGGCGCACTGAAGCCGCGCAGCAGCGACGGCAATGGCTTGGCGGCGATATCGAGGAAGATGAAGGTCTGCTCAGCCTCGGTCAGCGACAGCACGCGGCTGCTGCCCGGGGCGCTGGCTTCGCCGTCCAGGCGCAGCGGCAGGTCGTTGCCGTCGGCGTCGAGCAGGCCCAGCGCGACCGGAATCACGAACGGCAGTTTCTCGCGCTTGTCCGGCGTCTGCGGGCAGCTCTGGCGGAAGGTCAGGCTGTAGCGCTGCGCTGTGCTGTCATAGTCTTCGCTGACCTCGAGGCGCGGCGTGCCGGCCTGGCTGTACCAGCGTTTGAACTGGGTCAGGTCAACGCCGTTGGCGTCTTCCATGGCCTTGATGAAGTCATCGCAGGTAACGGCCTGGCCGTCGTGCCGCTCGAAGTACAGGTCACTGCCCTTGCGGAAGCCCTCGGCGCCGAGCAGGGTGCGGACCATGCCGACCACTTCTGCGCCCTTCTCGTAGATGGTCAGGGTGTAAAAGTTGGAGATTTCAATGAAGCTGTCCGGGCGCACCGGGTGGGCCATAGGGCCTGCGTCTTCGGCAAACTGATGGGTGCGCAGGTAGGCCACGTCCTCAATGCGCTTGACCGTGCGCGAGTTCATGTCGGCGCTGAACTCGGCATCGCGGAACACCGTGAAGCCTTCCTTGAGCGACAGCTGGAACCAGTCGCGGCAGGTGATGCGGTTGCCGGTCCAGTTGTGGAAGTACTCGTGGGCGACCACCCCTTCGACGCGCTGGTGAGCGGCGTCGGTGGCCGTTTCGGCACGCGCCAGCACACAGCTGGAGTTGAAGATGTTGAGGCCTTTGTTTTCCATGGCGCCCATGTTGAAGTCGTTGACCGCGACGATCATGAAGATGTCCAGGTCGTACTCGCGGCCGTAGACTTCTTCGTCCCAACGCATCGACTTCTTCAGGCTGACCATCGCGTGCTGGCACTTGTCGATGTTTTCTGGCTCGACATAGATGCGCAGCGCCACGTCACGGCCGGACTGGCGAGTGAAGGTGTCTTCGACGCACCAGAGGTCGCCCGCCACCAGCGCGAACAGGTAGGCCGGCTTCTTGAACGGGTCTTCCCAGGTTGCCCAGTGGCGGCCGTCGTCAGCCGGGCCGCTGCCGATTGGGTTGCCGTTGGATAACAGGATCGGATAGCGATGCTGCTCGGCGATCACCGTGGTGGTGAACGTGCTCATCACATCCGGGCGGTCGAGGTAGTAGGTGATCTTGCGAAAGCCCTCGGCCTCGCACTGGGTGCAGTACATCGAGCCCGACTTGTACAGGCCCTCCAGAGCCGTGTTGCTCTCGGGGTGGATCTGCACCGTGGTGTCGAGGGTGAACGTCTGCGCTTTCGGATGCAGGGTCAGGCTGTCGTCATCTAGCTGGTAATCGCCCTCGCTCAGGGCCTGGTCATCCAGTTGCACACTGACCAGCTGCAGCTGTTGACCGTTCAGCACCAGCGGCGGCAAGCCTTCGCCACGCGCCGGGTTGCGGCGCATCAGCAGTTGCGCATGGACCAGGCTGTGGTCCTCGAACAACTCGAAGGTCAGGTGCGTCTCGTCGATCAGGTACTCGGGCGCCTGGTAATCCTTGAGGTAGATCACTTGCGGTTGTTCGGTGCGCATGTGGCTGTCCTTTTACTGATGCACGGCCAACTGGTAGGCCGTGTACTTGCGAATATTGATCACGCCGGTATCGAAGATCAGGTACTGGCCCTTGATCCCGAGCAGAGTGCCTTCGATGACCGGGGTCTTGTCCAGGTTGAGGCTGACGATCTTTTTCGGATAGGCCTCGACCGGGTAACGGATCTCGACCACTTCGGCATCGGGCAGCGGCTGGATTGCCTGAAGGCCAAATCGTTCGTGCAGGGTGCGGATACCGTTAGCGCAGGCGTCGAAGATCTGCTCGCGAATCGCCGCCAGGTCGAGCACCTCGGCATCGCCCTTGAGCAGGTTGCGCCAGTTGGTGCGGTCTGGCACCTGGCTGCGCAGTACATCCTCGACCAGGCCCGACTGCTGCCGAGTGGAAACGCGCATGATCGGCAGGGCCTGGATGGCGCCCTGATCGAGCCAGCGGGTTGGCAGTTGGGTAGCGCGGGTGATACCGACCTTGACCCCCGACGAGTTGGCCAGGTAGACCACGTGATCGGTCATGCAGAACTGCTCGCCCCAGGACGGCTCGCGGCAGGTGCCGGCGTCGTAGTGGCAACGTTCCGGGGCCATGATGCACAGGTCGCACTGGGCCAGCTTGGTCATGCATGGGTAGCAGTAGCCCTGGCTGTAACTGGTCTTGGTGCGCTTGCCGCAGTGGCTACAGTGGATGGCGCCGAGGTATTCAAGGCGCAGGGTCTTGCCGATCATCGGGTTGACCGGCACCAGCGAATCACCCAGGCGAAAGCTGTATTGCACAACCGGTGCCTGCAATTGCACCGACATCTTGCTCAAAGAGCCACGAGCGAGTTCGATCAATGTACCGAGTCCGACTTGAACAGAATATTGGCGATGGGCGCCGACTTCGAGGCGCACTCTTGCGGGCCCATGTAACCGGTACGCTGGTCTTCCGGCAGGTTCTGCAGCTCCCAGGCGATGACCGCCTGCAGCGACAGCTCTTTCTGCTCGACGGTGAGCTTGCGCCCGTCGGACCATTTGCCCAGCTCGACCGCAAGCTTGAGGCTCTGGTAGATCTCGGGGGTGATGTTTTCAATCATTTGGGCGAACGTGGACATTGTCTCTCCTCAATCAAGCCGACAGTTTACGCCGCGCCAGCGCTCCACCCAAGAGCCCAGTCAGGCATCCGATGAGCAGGCCACCGACATGCGCGGCATTGGCGATCTGGCCGAAGCCGAGCTGGCCGACCACGCCGGTCAGGCACACCACCAGCCAGATCAGCATCATCACCAGTACGCCTTTGGGCAGGCGGTAATGCGGGTTGGGTGCCAGCCACTGGTACAGCCAGACGTAGCCGAGCAAGCCGTACAACACGCCGGACAGCCCGCCGAACAGGCTCGGGCCGCCGACCAGGTGCTGGGCCAGGTTGGAGATCAAGCTGAACAACAGCGTCAGCAACAGCAGCAACCATGGCCCCTGGCGCAGCTCGATGCGCTTGCCCAGCTCCCAGTACCACATGCCATTCATGGCCAGGTGGAGGAAGCCGAAGTGCAGCAGCATTGGCGATATCAGGCGCCACCACTGACCGTCGCTCAGGCCTTGCGCCAGCGAGGTGAAGTACAGATATTCACCCTGCACGCGAAAATCGAGAAAGGTGAACCAGCTTAGGGTCGACAGGTTGTCGCCCAGCCCGGTGATTGCCGCGACCACCACGCACAGCAGCAGTACGCCAGCCGTGACCTTGCACGCGCTGGCCTGCTGGGCCAGGGACGGTTGCCTGGGCAGGCTGGCCTGGGCAGCCGCCGGCAGTTCGATCTGGTCGTTGCCTTCGGGGTAGCG
Source organism: Pseudomonas sp. 1121_17 (assembly GCF_052850745.1). Lineage (NCBI taxonomy): Bacteria > Pseudomonadati > Pseudomonadota > Gammaproteobacteria > Pseudomonadales > Pseudomonadaceae > Pseudomonas > Pseudomonas sp. 1121_17. The sequence goes on along the minus strand of NZ_VXCX01000001.1, from coordinate 309,217 downwards.
CTCATACAGCTGGCGGACATCCTCGAGCAAGGCCTGCGGCGCCCACAGCACCTGCTCTTCGCCCTCCTCGCTGACCCGGTGCGGCACCTGCAGGCGGCGCAGCAGGCTGACAAAACCACTGAGGTCGACGGTCAACGGCAGGCGCAGCACTTCGATCACATTCATTGAGTGTCCTGTGGGCGCTCGACATCGACCCAGACGAACTTGTGCGGGTCGATGCCGGTTTCGTCATCCAGGCGATAGGCCGCCAGTTTGCCGTAGAGCACGGCGCTGTAATCCAGGCAGGCCAGATTTGGCCGGATCGGCGCCGGGCGACCGCTGCGCCAGTAATGGCCGACGAACAGCATCGGTTGCGCTTCGTCATAGCGCAGCAAGGCGTTTTTCTGCGTGTGGCTGAGCGGCGCGCTGGCTACCTCGTCCGGTAAGGCATCGGGCTGGAACACGATGTCGCCGTAGGTCTGCGGGTCTTCTTCCCAGAACTTGGTGCGGAAGAACGCCCGCGTCAGGCCATCGCCACCGGTCAGGGTGAGGCCATCCGGCAGGCGCATGTCGGTGCCGCGCAGGAGCCGATTACACACGGTCGAGGCAAAGCTGCCGGACACACCCGAGGCCTGAATGAAGTGCTCGTCGATGCAGCCGCTTGGGTACTGCGGGCGCAACTGCTCGATCAGGCTCGGGTCCCAGCAGGCGTGCACCAGCCGGAAGCGCCCGGCATCGACAAACAGCGGCAGCTCGTAGAACCAGGCCAGGAAGTCGTGCCAGTCGCCCGGGTGCTGGGCGAACTGGGTCAGGGTTTCGTCGATCAGACGCGCGTTACGCGGCGTGTGCTCACGGACAAATGCCTTGCCACTGCCGGGCAGCGCCGGCGTGACCCAGGCCAAGGCGTTGTACTCATGGTTACCCATGATGCAGAACGCCTGACCGGCCACGACCATGTCGTGGACGATATGCAGCGCCTCGCGAATACGCGGGCCGCGATCGACGATATCGCCGAGGAACAGTGCCTGGCGCCGTGGATGCCGCCAGACCCCGCCCACGCGCTTGTAGCCGAGGGTATCGAGCAGGCGTTCGAGGGTATGTGCACAACCGTGCACGTCGCCGATGATATCGAAACTGCGCGCCGGATCGAGCATCAGTCGCCCCCACCCCCCAGGCGGCTGCCCCAGCCGAGCTTGGTGCGGCAGACTTCGTAATAGTTGTGATCGAGCGGGTGGATCAGGCGCAGTTTCTGCGGCTTTTTGCTCACCGTGATGGTATCGCCGGGGGCGCAGGTGAAGTGGTTCTGGCCGTCACAGGACACTTGCGGATAGATCTGCAGGTCCTGCGAGACGACGATCTTCAGCTCGCTGTTGCCATCGACCACGATCGGCCGGCCCGACAGGGTGTGCGGGTACATCGGCACGATGACGATGGCGTCGAGCTTGGGATGCATGATCGGCCCGCCGGCCGACAGCGCATAGGCGGTCGAGCCGGTGGGGGTGGCGACGATCAGGCCGTCGGCCTTCTGGCTGCAGACGAACTGGCCATCGATGTAGATTTCGAACTCGATCATCCGCGTCGACTTGCCCGGGTGCAGGACCACGTCGTTGAGCGCGTCGCCCTGGCCAATGGCTTCACCGTGACGGCGCACTTCGGCCTGCAGCAAGAAGCGGTTTTCGACCAGGTAGTGGCCGTCGAGCACTTCGGCGACCTTGACCTCGAGCTCATCCGGGCGGATGTCGGTGAGAAAGCCCAGGTTGCCGCGGTTGATACCGAGCACCGGTACATTGTGCCGGGCCAGTGCGCGTGCGGCGCCGAGCAGGCTGCCATCGCCGCCGACCACGATGACCAGGTCACAGACCTCGCCGAGCAGCTTGCGGGTCGAGGTCTGCAGGCCATGCCCTGGCAGCACTTCGGCAATCGTGTCCTCGAGGATCACGTGCATATGGCGATCGAGGAGGAACGTTTTCAGTCGGCGAATGGTGTCGAGCACCTGTGAGCTGCCCAGGCGGCCGATGATACCGATATTGCGAAATTGCTCCATGGTGCTCCTGCAAGGCCGTACGGCGGGTAACGATAGCGGGTAACGATAGACGGATTATGGTCGAAACGACCGTCCAGCGGCAAACCGGCTATGCTCGCAGGATGACGCCCTTCACCGAGCTGCGCGACCTGCCCCGCCGTTTGCGCCGCCCTGCGGTGCGCGATCTGGCCTGGGCGCTGCTGTCACCACCGCTGATGCGCGACTTGCCCGCACCACAGCGCCACCCGTTGACCGCCAGTGACTGGGCTGCCGACCCACAGCAGCTGCAGGACTGGTTACTGGCGCTGGATGGCGATGATCAACCGTTGCGCGATTGGCTGGCGAAGATGACCAGCCGGCGCCTGGGCCTGTATTACGAGGCCCTCTGGCAGTTCGCCTTGAACCACGCCAGCGGGGTCGAACTACTCGGCGCCAATCTGCCGATCCGCGAAGGCGGCCGCACGCTGGGCGAGCTGGATATCCTCCTGCGCGACCGCGACGGTGTGCATCATCTGGAACTGGCGATCAAGCTCTACCTCGGCCCGGCCAATGGCGCTGGCCCAGGCTCCATGCACTGGCTGGGGCCTGGTTGCCATGATCGGCTCGACCTGAAACTGGCACACCTTGTCGGTCATCAGCTGCCGATATCTGCTCGCCCAGAGAGCCAGGCGCTGCTTGCGGAGCTTGGCCTGGATCAGCCCCAGGCGCACCTGTGGCTGGGCGGCTATCTGTTCTACCCAGGCATGCTTGCAGTCCATCCTCCAGCCGGCGCAGAACCTGCGCACTTACGCGGTGACTGGCTGCATCGGCGCGACTGGCTCGGCTACCGCTGCAGCGCAGCAGAGGGCCGCTGGCAGATACTGGCGCGCCAGCAATGGCTAGCACCCGCGCGTATTGCAGACAGCGAATGCTGGACGCCAGCGCAGTTCGAGCAATGGCTGATGCAGCTGGACCCGTTGGCACCCGCGCAATTGCTGGTCAGGTTGACGCAGGCCGAAGACGGCGGCTGGGAGGAACAGCAGCGGTTGTTTCTGGTGGCGGACAGCTGGCCACACTTGCCGACCTGAGCAACAGGCCGCCAGGGTTTTCGACAGATTCACGCAAATATCCGCGCAGCCTTCGACCTGTAGCAAAGAAATCTGTCAGCCATTGATTAGAGTTAGCGATACGCGCCAGCAAGAGCGCCTTTTCGACCTGATAAGTGAGGAGTGACCATGGTTCCAACCAACCCGCCGGCGCATTACGCGCGGATCTCGATTGCCCTGCACTGGCTGATGCTGGTGTTGCTGGCAAGCGTCTACGCCCTGATCGAACTGCGCGGCCTGTTCCCCAAGGACAGCGCCGAACGCAACCTGATGAAAGACCTGCACTTCATGTTCGGCCTGACCGTGTTCGTACTGGTGTGGCTGCGCCTGGCCATGCGCCTGATCAACCCGACGCCGCCGATCACGCCCAAGCCGCCGGCCTGGCAGACTGGCCTGGCGCACCTGGTGCACCTGCTGCTGTACCTGCTGATGATCGGCATGCCGCTGGCAGGCTGGCTGATCCTCAGCGCTGCCGACAAGCCGATCCCGTTCTACGGCCTCGAGCTGCCCGCGCTGGTCGGGCCTGATTCGGACTTTGCCAAGTTCATCAAAGGCTGGCATGAGCGGGTTGGCGGCTGGGGCTACTGGCTGATTGGCCTGCATGCACTGGCCGGGCTTTACCATCACTACATCAAGCGCGATAACACCCTGGTGCGCATGCTGCCCTACAAGTAACCGCGTCGGCCCTGCAGCCCGCCTGTGTGCACGAACAGCAGGCGGCTGCCGGGCCTGAAGCGCCCCGCCTCGACCTCATCGCGCAGCGCCAGCAGGGCCTTGCCGGTGTACACCGCCTCCAGCGGCAGGCCACTGTGCTGTTCGCTGTCGGCGATAAACGCCAGCAGCTCATCATCCAGGCGCGCAAAGCCGCCACGGCAAGCGTCATGCAATTGGTAGCCCTGCTCTCCTGCCAACTCTGCAACCGTCGCCGCTACGCCGTGGTCTGCTGGAACTGCAAGAGCGCCATGCACCGGGCGCGCACCAGCTTCAGCGAGCACCAGCCCCGCCAGGGTGGTGCCGGTACCGACGGCCAGCCACCAGCTATCGTAGTCATCCCAACCCAGCTGCGGCAGCTGCTCGCGTGCCTGCTCGACGATCAATCGGCAACCCAGGGCGCCGGCAACGCCGCCACCGCCCTCGGCGATGCACTGCCAGCCGGGGTAGCGGGCTTGCCACTCAGCCCAGAACTGCGGCTCATGTCGCGCCCGGTAGCCGCCATAGCCGAGCCAGTGCAGTTGCATGCCCAAGGCTTGCAGGTCGCGCACAGTCGGGGTGTCCTGCGCATGGCCACGCAGCAGGCCGGCGGTGGCAAAGCCAAACCGTTTGCCGGCAGCGGCCAGCGCGTGCAAATGGTTGGAGTGGTTGCCGCCCAGGCTGATCAAGCCGGGCGCGTTGCACCGCCAGGCTTCGACCAGATGGTCGCGCAGCTTGAACCACTTGTTGCCGCTGATCAGCGGGTCGATCAGGTCCAGGCGCAACACTGCGAGCTGGACCTCAGCGCGCTGAGTCCAGGGCAAGCACAGCGGTTGTAGAGGTGCCTGAGGCAGGCAGGAGAGTTCGGCAGACATCGGCCGAGTCTACCAGCTTGGGCCGGGGCCGCGCTGCAGCCCCAACCCATGCCGTTACAGCTCGGCGGCCAAGCGCGAACCTTGGTTGATGGCGCGCTTGGCATCCAGCTCGGCGGCCACATCGGCGCCGCCGATCAGGTGCACCGACTGCCCCGCTGCGATCAGCCCGTCCTGCAGTTCGCGCAGTGGATCCTGGCCTGCACAGATCACCACGTTGTCCACCGCCAGCAACTGTGGCTCGCCATCAGCGATGCGTACATGCAAACCAGCGTCGTCGATCTGCAGGTATTCGACGCTGTTGAGCATCTGTACCTGCTTGTTTTTCAGGCCAGTGCGGTGAATCCAGCCGGTAGTCTTGCCCAGACCGTCGCCGACCTTGGTCTTCTTGCGCTGCAAAAGGTACACCTGCCGCGCCGGCGCATGCGGCTCGGGCTTGATCCCGGCCACGCCACCACGCGCTTCGAGCGCAGTGTCGATGCCCCACTCTTTCCAGAACGCATCGCGATCCAGGCTGGTAGCGACGCCCTGGTGCACCAGGTACTCGGACACATCGAAACCGATGCCGCCCGCGCCGATCACCGCAACCCGCTGGCCGACCGGCTTGCGCTGCAACAGTACATCCAGATAATTCAGCACCTTGGCGTGCTCGATGCCGGGGATAGCCGGGTTGCGCGGGACAATACCGGTGGCCAGGATGATCTCGTCATAACCGCCGGCAATGAGCTGCTCGGCGCTGACTCGGCTATTCAGGCGCACGTCCACGCCCGTGAGCTGCAGCTTGTTACGGAAATAGCGTAGGGTTTCGGAGAACTCTTCCTTGCCCGGCACGCGCTTGGCCACGTTGAACTGGCCACCGATCTCGCCAGCGGCGTCAAACAAGGTTACCTGATGGCCGCGCTCGCCGGCCACGGTCGCCGCAGCCAGGCCAGCCGGGCCAGCACCCACCACCGCGATACGCTTGGCCTGGGTCACCGGCAGATAATTCAGTTCGGTTTCATGGCAGGCGCGCGGATTGACCAGGCAACTGGTCAACTTGCCGCCAAAGGTGTGATCAAGGCAGGCCTGGTTGCAGCCGATGCAGGTATTGATCTGCTCAGCCTGATCGGCTGCGGCCTTGTTGACGAACTCTGGATCGGCCAGAAATGGCCGGGCCATCGACACCATGTCGGCATCGCCGGCAGCCAGCACGGCCTCGGCAACTTCGGGTGTGTTGATGCGGTTGGTGGTGATCAATGGGATGTTGACGTGCCCACGCAGCTTGGCCGTGACCTTGCTGAAGGCCGCCCGCGGTACTTTGGTGGCGATGGTCGGGATGCGCGCTTCGTGCCAGCCGATGCCGGTATTGATCAGCGTTGCCCCGGCCTGCTCAATGGCCTTGGCCAGTTGCAGGATCTCTTGCCAATCGCTGCCCCCTTCGATCAGGTCGAGCATCGACAGGCGGAAGATGATGATGAAGTTCGGCCCCACCGCCGCACGCACGCGGGTGACGATTTCGACCGCCAGGCGCATGCGATTGGCGTAGCTCCCACCCCAGCGATCGGTGCGGTGGTTGGTGTGAGCGGCGAGGAACTGGTTGATGAAGTAGCCTTCCGATCCCATGATCTCGACGCCGTCATATCCCGCGCGCTGGGCCAGTTCGGCACAGTTGACGAAGTCGGCGATCTGCTTCTCGATGCCGGCTTCGTCCAGCTCCTTGGGCTTGAACGGGTTGATCGGCGCCTGAATCGCGCTCGGCGCCACCTGGCGTGGGCTGTAGGCGTAACGGCCGGCGTGGAGGATCTGCAGGCAGATCTTGCCCCCAGCGGCGTGCACCGCCTCGGTGACGATACGGTGCTGGTCGGCTTCTTCAGCGGTGCTCAGCTTGGCAGCGCCGGAGTACACGCCACCCTCATCGTTTGGCGCAATGCCACCCGTGACCATCAGGCCAACACCACCGCGTGCTCGCTCGGCGAAGTACACTGCCATGCGCTCGAAGCCGCCTGGGCGCTCTTCCAGGCCGGTGTGCATGGAGCCCATAAGGGTGCGGTTGCGCAAAGTGGTGAAGCCAAGATCAAGCGGGGCCAGCAGGTTCGGGTAAGCCATGGAGCAACTCCACATGGGCAAAATCACGGGATGCGGGCGCCTCGCTGCGAGGCGGGGCCCGTCGGTTATCTGCCATCGACATTAAACAGCCGTTTGAACCGGCTCAATGATCGAAACTGACAACTTATTGATCCTGCTGCACAGCAGGTCTACCCTAAGGCTCCTTACATTCGATGGTGCCGCAGCGGTTCATGCGTAAACTTCTCGCAAGCGCCCTGGCGCTGGTAATGATCGCCGCGTTGTGTGGCTATGGTTTCTGGACGCAACAGCGCCCTGAAGGCCACTACCTGTCTGACCTGCGTATCGAGCTGGCGCTCAATCAGGGTAGCCCTGGCGAGCGCGGCAACCTGCTCGGCATCGAGCCGCTGCTCTACCCCAGCGACTATCAAAACCTGCAACGGCTGCGCCTCAAGCTTGCCGCCTACCTGCAGCAGGCCCGCGAGCAGGGGCTGGTGAATCCGCGCACGGTAGTGGTATTGCCTGAGCACATCGGTACCTGGCTGTGGGCGCGCGGTGAAAAAAACGAGCTGTATCAAGTGACCCAGCGGCGCGAGGCCGAGCAATGGCTTGAGCTGAGTAACCCGCTGCGCTACGGCCTGGCAATGCTCTGGGCGACCGGCGACGACCGCCGCGCAGATGCGCATCTGCGCATGAAGGCGGCGCAGATGGCCGCCGACTATCAGGCCCTGTTCAGCGGCCTGGCGAAGGAATTTGGCGTGACTCTGGTGGCCGGCTCGATTGTCCTGCCCGCGCCCTATGTGGAGAACGGCGTGCTGCACGCCGGCAGCGGCCCACTGTTCAACAGCAGCCTGGTATTCGCCGGCGACGGCAGTGTGCTGGGGCAGCCGCAACGCCAGCAGTTTGCCGACAGCGAAGTACGCCGGTACATTCAGGACGGTCGCGGGCAGGACGGTCGCGAGCAGCCCCTGCACGTCGTTTCGACCCCCGCTGGACGTCTTGGCGTGTTGATCGGCAGTGACAGCTGGTACCCGGAAAATTATCAGCAGCTGGCGCAGCAGTCCGCACAGCTGATCGCCAACCCGGTATTTCTCAGTGGCAAGCACAGCTGGGAGGCACCCTGGCGCGGTAATCGCCATCAGGATGCCGCCGCCGAGCTGCCACTGCAGCGTGGTCAAGTCAGCGAACAACAGGCCTGGCGGCAACTGACCCTGGCCGCCAATCCCGGCCTGACCAGCATCAGCGTGTTCATGCGTGGCCAATTCTGGGAACTTGGCGCTGACGGTCAAGGCTTTGCCAACCACGCTGGCGGCCAGTTGGCCGGCACCTCGCAGCATGGCGCCCGCCTGCTCAACGTGTGGTTGTAAGGCCATGCCCAGGCCGCGTGTGCGCCTCGGTGAATTGACTGTAGGGTTCGTCCAGTCTCTGGCTGAGGCCCTGCAACAGCTGGGGCATGATCCTACGCCGTTGCTCGAGCGTTACGGCCTGACCAGCAGCCGCCTGGCCCAGCCCGGCGCGCGCTTGTCGATACCGCGCTACATGCACCTAGGCCATGCAGCAATCAAGCTCAGCGGCGAGCCGGCGTTGGGCCTGCGCATGGGCAGCTTGAGCCGGCTGGCACAGACAGGTTTGGCCGGAGTCACCGCAGCTCAAGCACCGACGCTCGGCGAAGCTGCCCGCACCTTGCTGCGCTTCGAGCCGCTGTATGCGGCCAACTACCGTGGCAGCTCGGTGTTTGTCGAAGACACACAAGGCGCCTGGCTGCGCTTCTATTCGATCAGCCCCTACAACGACTACAACCGCTTCGTGGTCGACTCGCTGCTGTCGGGCTGGCTTGCGCAGTTAGGCCAGCTTGCGGGGCGGCCGGTGCAGGCAGAGCGAATGGAGATCGAATTTGCAGCGCCAAGCTACGCAGCGGGCTATCAGGCACTTTGTGCCACGCCGATACACTTCGCGGCCGAAGGTAATCAGCTGCGCCTGAGCCGGGCCACGCTTGAGCAGGCCAACCCGCAGCACTGCCCCAGCACCTGGCAGCATCTACTCCAGCTATGTGAAGTGGAGCTCGCCCAGCACACCCGTGTACGCAGCCTTGGCGAGCGCATCACACATCTGCTCGGACCGTTGCTTAACGGCGGGCGCGAGCCTGACCTGGAGGAAATCGCCCGCCATTTGCAATTGCCGACCTGGACCCTGCGCCGCAAGCTTGCCGAAGAAGGCACGCGCTTTCGCAGCCTGCTCAACGACACCCGCCAGGATCTGGCCGAGACCTACATCCGCGACACGGAGCTGGCCTTCGGCGAGATTGCCTATCTGTTGGGGTTTGCTTCAGCAGAAGCTTTTCAACGGGCGTTCAAGCGCTGGACCGGGCTTACACCGGGGGAGTTCCGGCGTAATCAACGGCGCACCGGTTAGAGCTCGGTGGCGTCGTCTGGCTCGGGGGCGTCCAGTTCATAGGCCTGATATTCGAGCAGCTCTTCCTGATAGTCGTCCATCGCCCTGCTTCCTCTTCACTCATGATGTTGGCTCATGTCGCCACGCTAAAGCGGGCGCATGACGCATTGATGACAAGCTTATGAGTGATAAACGTAGCAGGGGTTCGAATGATTACCCTGGGCAAGCTGTAACAACAAACTGCAAGGCCAATCGAGGCCTTGCAGAGGCCGTTTACATCGAGGCTGGAGCAGCCTCGCTGGCCGGAGCCTCCTGCTGCACCTGGATCGGCGAAGCCTCGTTGGGTGGCGCGATCGGCTGCGAGCTGCGGCTGTCGTCTACCACCGGCGCGGCAGGTGCCTCGCTGACGGGAGCAACGGCCGCTGGGGCGACTACAGGTGCTTCGGGAGCCGCTGGGGCCGCTGCAGGCGCCACCGCTGCAGCCGGAGCCAATGCGGCCGGCGCTGGCGCTTGCTCTGGCAGGCCCAGATCTGGCGCTGGCTGCTCAGCCTTCGGCGCCTCGACCTTGGCTTCAGCCTTTTTCGCCTTCTTCGGTTTGGGCTTGGGCAGGAAGCTCTCGACCAGCGCGAAGTAGCGCTCATAGAACTGCGGCGCCGTGACGGTTTCGCTGGCCACCTTGACCATCGAATCATCGCTCGAACCGATTGGCATCGACACCGAACCGAGAATCCCTACACCAAGGCTGGCCGAGGTATTGGACTTTTTCAGTGCGTAGCGATCCTGCAGGGCGTTGGCGAACATCGTCGAACGCTGGTCATCGCTGCTGTCGGGCGCACAGGTGACGCTGAAGCTGATCTGCAAATGGTTGTCGCTGTTCTGCTGAAAGCTCTTGTTGCCGGCGATCTGGTTCTCGCCCGTGCTGGTGATGATATAGCCCTGGCTGAGCAACGCACGCCGGGCCGCTTCGCAGGAGCCGGCGTCACTGACCGGGAAGCTGCGCGAGTAGGTACCCGAGTCATCGAAGTTCTCGTGCTCGTAGACCGCAGGTTTTTTCGAGGAGCAACCGGATACGCCCGCCAGCACAAGGGCCAGCCCGAGCGCACCGAAGACGGATGATCTGGACATCATGAATACCGGATTGGTCGAATGGCGCCTATTGTGCAACACATGCCCGCTGACTTAAACCGTTGATCTGTGAAGAAGGTGTCCTGCAAGGATTCTGTAGGAGCGGTTTCTACCGCAGAAACAAAAAAAGCGACCCGAAGGTCGCTTTCTCTGTGTGCTTCAAGGCGTTCAAGGGGCCTCGAAGCGAAGATGGCGCAGCGGACGGGACTCGAACCCGCGACCCCCGGCGTGACAGGCCGGTATTCTAACCGACTGAACTACCGCTGCGTATCATTCAGGCTTACGCCTGTTTGAAACTGGGATCTGACCTACAGCAACCTGTGCTGGCGGTTCAGGCACAAAAAAAGCGATAACGTGATCGCTTCTTTTGCGTTGCTTCGAGGCGTTCAAAGGGCCTCGAGGCGAAGATGGCGCAGCGGACGGGACTCGAACCCGCGACCCCCGGCGTGACAGGCCGGTATTCTAACCGACTGAACTACCGCTGCGTATCGTTCAGGCTTGCGCCCGATTGAAACTGGGATCTGGCACAAAGGCTTGGCCTTTGAACCTCAGACCGGTGACAAGCACCCATCTGGAGAAAAGTGGCGCAGCGGACGGGACTCGAACCCGCGACCCCCGGCGTGACAGGCCGGTATTCTAACCGACTGAACTACCGCTGCGCATAGTGGACTTGCGTCCTGTTCCTCTCTACCGATTTGCTTCTTGCGAAGCTGACCAGTCAGGAACATCTCAGAAAGTGGTGGGTGATGACGGGATCGAACCGCCGACCCTCTGCTTGTAAGGCAGATGCTCTCCCGGCTGAGCTAATCACCCATATTCGCTTCAAGTGTTGCCTAGTTTTACCTAGCCTTGCTTGTTACGTTTACTTCGCTGAGGCCGCGAAATTTACGCAGGTACCGATGCTAAGTCAATACCCCCATTGAATTTTTTTTCAAAAAGGGCAAAACGGATCAGGTATAGATCATCTTGCGGCTCATGCCGCCGTCCACTACAAATTCCTGACCGGTAACGAACCCGGCCTGACGCGACAGTAACCATGCCACCAGCGCCGCGACGTCTTCCACTGTCCCTACCCTGCCGGTCGGATGCTGGGCGTGGTCGGCATCGGTCAACGGCTCAGCCCTGCGCTGGACCGGGTCACGTGCGTCGATCCAGCCCGGGCTCACCGCATTGACGCGAATCTCCGGGCCCAGGCTCATGGCCAAGGCATGGGTCAGCGCCAGCAGCCCGCCCTTGCTCGCCGCATAAGCCTCGGTATCAGGCTCGGATTGGCGTGCACGGGTCGAGGTCAAGTTGACGATGGCGCCGCCATGGGCACGCAGATACGGCGCACAGTGCTTGGCCAGCAGCATCGGGCCATTCAGATTGACCGCCAGCACCCGGTTCCACTGGCTCAGGCTCAGGCTTTCGAGGGTATGGTTGTGCGGGTTGGCGATGGCGGCGTTGCACACCAGCGCATCGAGGCGGCCAAATTGGCCAAGCACCTCGGACACCCCGGCACTGACCTGGGCTTCATCGGCAACGTCCATGGTGATGAACCAGGCATTGTCGCCAAGTGCTTTGGCCACCTTGGCACCACGCGGGCGGTCAAGGTCGCTGAGGACCACTTGCCAGCCCTCGCAGATCAGCCAGGCGGCAATGCCCAGGCCGATGCCGCGGGCGGCACCGGTAACCAGGGCGACCCGACCGTTATGATCGGGCTCGCCGCCCTTCCAGTCGATCACAGCGCTGCCAGCCCACGCGCCAGGTCGGCTTGCAGGTCAGCAACGTCTTCCAGGCCAACCGCAATGCGGATCAGGCTGTCACGGATACCCGCCGCCTCACGCTCCTGCGGCGACAGACGGCCGTGGGAAGTGGTCGCCGGGTGGGTGATGGTGGTCTTGCTGTCACCCAGGTTGGCCGTGATCGAGAGCAAACGGGTGGCATCAATGAAGCGCCAGGCGCCGTCTTTGCCGCCTTTGACCTCAAAGCTCACCACCGCACCGAAGTCACTCATCTGCCGTTTGGCCAGTTCGTGCTGCGGGTGGCTGGCGAGGCCAGCGTAGTGGACTTTCTCTACCCCATCCTGCTGCTCAAGCCACTGCGCCAGCGCCTTGGCACTCTCGCAATGGGCGCGCATACGCAGCTTCAGCGTCTCCAGGCCTTTGAGGAAGACCCAGGCGTTGAACGGGCTGAGGGTAGGCCCTGCGGTACGCAGAAAGCCCACCACTTCCTTCATCTGCTCGCTACGCCCGGCCACCGCACCGCCCATGCAACGGCCTTGGCCATCGATGAACTTGGTTGCCGAATGCACGACGATGTCGGCACCCAGCTTCAGCGGTTGCTGCAGCGCTGGAGTGCTGAAGCAGTTATCGACCACCAGCAGCGCGCCGCGGGCATGGGCGATCTCGGCCAGCGCGGCGATATCGACCAGTTCGGCCAGCGGGTTGGACGGCGACTCGACGAACAGCAGTTTGGTGTTGGCCTTGATGCCCTGCTGCCAACCGCTGAGTTCGGCCAGTGGCACGTAGTCCACCTCGACGCCAAAGCGCTTGAAGTACTTCTCGAACAGGCTGATGGTCGAGCCGAACACGCTTTGCGAGACCAGCACATGATCACCGGCGCTGCACAGCGCCATCACCGTCGACAGGATCGCCGACATGCCGGTAGAGGTGCCAACTGCCTGTTCGGCGCCTTCCAGGGCCGCCAGGCGCTCTTCAAAGGCGCGTACGGTCGGGTTGGTATAGCGCGAATAGACGTTGCCCGGTGTTTCACCGGCAAACCGCGCAGCTGCATCGGCAGCCGTGCGGAACACGTAGCTGGAGGTGAAGAACAGCGCGTCGCTGTGCTCAGCCTCCGGCGTGCGGTGTTGACCGGCGCGCACCGCCAGTGTGTCGAAAGCGACACCCTCGAGGTCGCTGTCCAGTCGCCCGGCATCCCATTGATCCGTCATGCCATCACTCCCAATCAGTTGTTGTAGAGGTCGATGATCGCGCTGACAGCCTGAGTCTTGACCTTCGCCGCATCGTTGCGATTTTGCTCGATACGGTCCAGGTAGGCGTCGTCGATGTCGCCGGTGACGTATTCACCGTCGAACACTGCGCAGTCGAAATGCTCGATCTTGATCTTGCCGCCACCGACCGAATCGATCAGGTCTGGCAAGTCCTGATAGATCAGCCAGTCGGCGCCGATCAACTCGGCCACCTGATCGGTGGTACGGTTGTGGGCGATCAGTTCGTGGACACTCGGCATGTCGATGCCGTAGACGTTGGGGTAACGCACTGCCGGGGCAGCGGAACAGAAGTAGACGTTTTTTGCGCCGGCCTCGCGGGCCATCTGGATGATCTGCTTGCAGGTGGTGCCGCGCACGATCGAGTCGTCGACGAGCATCACGTTCTTGCCGCGGAATTCCAGCTCGATGGCGTTGAGCTTCTGGCGCACCGACTTCTTGCGGGCGGCCTGGCCGGGCATGATGAAGGTACGGCCGATGTAGCGGTTCTTGACGAAGCCTTCGCGGAACTTCACGCCCAGACGGTTGGCCAGCTCCAGCGCCGCGGTACGGCTGGTGTCCGGAATCGGGATAACCACGTCGATGTCATGCTCAGGACGCTCGCGCATGATCTTGTCGGCGAGTTTCTCGCCCATGCGCAGCCGCGCCTTGTACACCGAGACGCCATCCATGATCGAGTCAGGACGCGCCAGGTAGACGTGCTCGAAGATGCACGGCTTGAGCATTGGGTTATGCGCGCACTGCTTGGTGTGCAGCTGGCCTTCCTCGGTGATGTACACCGCTTCGCCCGGTGCCAGGTCACGGATCAGGGTAAAGCCGAGCACATCGAGAGCGACGCTTTCGGAGGCGATCATGTACTCCACGCCCTCGTCGGTGTGACGCTGGCCGAACACCACCGGGCGAATACCGTTGGGGTCACGGAAGCCGACGATGCCATAGCCGGTGATCATCGCTACTACCGCGTAACCACCAACACAACGGCTGTGCACGTGGGAGACCGCCGCGAACACGTCTTCTTCGGTAGGCTGCAGCTTGCCGCGCACGGCCAGCTCGTGGGCGAATACGTTGAGCAGCACTTCCGAATCGGAGTTGGTGTTGACGTGGCGCAGATCGGACTCGTAGATCTCCTTGGCCAGCTGCTCGACATTGGTCAAGTTGCCGTTGTGGGCCAAGGTGATGCCGTACGGCGAGTTGACGTAGAACGGCTGGGCCTCGGCCGAGGTCGAGCTGCCCGCAGTCGGGTAGCGCACGTGGCCAATCCCCATGTGGCCGACCAGGCGCTGCATGTGCCGCTGCTGGAACACGTCGCGCACCAGGCCATTGTCCTTGCGCAGAAATAACCGGCCGTCATGGCTGGTGACGATACCGGCAGCATCCTGGCCGCGGTGCTGGAGGACCGTAAGCGCATCATACAGCGCCTGATTGACGTTCGACTTACCGACAATACCGGTGATGCCACACATGCGACGCAACCCCTACTTTGATGAAACTTGAGTGAATAGCGCTCAAGGCCGCGATGGCCCCAGCAACTGTTCCTTGAACGGAAGATCAGCAGGTGCGCTGATCCCACTGGACATCCACTGGCTGGTGAAACCCAGGATAAGGTTTTTCGACCAGTCAGCGACCAATAGAAATTGAGGTATCAGGCGCGACTCTTGCCACCATGGGTCCTGTTGTACAGGGCCAAGGCTGAGCAGACCGACTGCCACGACAACCAAAAGGGCTCCACGGGCGGCGCCGAAGGCCATGCCCAGAAAGCGATCGGTGCCGGACAGCCCGGTCACGCGGATCAGCTCGCCTATCAGGAAATTGAGCATCGCCCCGACAATCAGCGTGGCGACAAAAAGAATGGTACAGCCGGCGATGACCCGTGCCGAAGGCGTCTGGATGTAGCTTTCCAGGTACTGCGCCAACGAGCCGCCGAACATCCAGGCAACCGCACCTGCGGTAATCCAGATGACCAGCGACAGGGCCTCCTTGACGAAGCCGCGTGTCAAACTGATCAATGTGGAGACGGCGATAACAGCGATGATCGCCCAATCAACCCAGGTAAATGCCACGGTGCCGCCTGCATACGTTTGAGGCGGCGCATTTTACCAGAGCAACGGGCTGGGAGTAAGCGGAATGTCAGGGTGTTGCTTCACCAGCGCTGGCGACGCTGGCAAAGCGACATTCCGGACTCAGTTGCGCTCGGGCTGGAAGCGGGTGACAAAGCCCTTGAGCTTCTGCTGGCGGTTGATCACATCACGCAGGCGCTCGGCCTCGGCGCGCTCGATCAACGGCCCCACGTAGACTCGGTTCATGCCATCGGCTGAGCGGATGTAGGCGTTGTAACCCTGGCTGCGCAGGGTCTTTTGCAAGTTGTCGGCACCGGCCCGGTTGGACAGACTGGCCAACTGGATCGACCAACTGACTGGCAGACCGTTGGTGTCGATCTTGGAGGCGGCGGCAGGCTTGGTGGCGGCGACGCTGGCGGTGGCTGGCGCGGTGACCGGCGCACGATTCTCGACCTTCGGCGCAGGCGCTGGCGCAGTTACCGGCGCTGGCGACGGTGCAGCACTGATCGGCTGACTCGGCGTGGACGGTGGCGCGGTCGACTCATCGACCACCACCGGTGGCTGCTCGACAATCGGCTGCTGCTCGGGCACCTGGATCGTCTCGACCTGCACCTGCGGCAAGCTCGGCATAGCCGGGGCCTCGGGCGCATCGACCCGGACCTGGCGCATCTCGTCTTCGCGGGTGAACAGCATCGGCAAGAAGATCACCGCCAGTGCAACCAGCACCAACGCACCGACCATGCGCTGTTTCATTCCCTTATCCAGCACTGCCATTTACTCCGCCCTCAGGAGCCTGCTGCGCAAGCCATTGCAAGGCCTGGGCAACACAGAAAAACGAACCGAACAGCACGATCTGATCATCGCCGGTCGCGTGTGCGCACTGGCCCTGCAAAGCGGCCTCGACGCTGGGGTAAGACTTCACCGACTGGCCAAGGTTCGTCAAGGCCTGCGCGAGCTCGCCAGCCGGGCGACTGCGCGGGGTGTCGAGCGGCGCCACGGCCCAGCTGTCGAACAGCCCCTGCAGCGGCGCGAGCACGCCGTCGAGGTCCTTGTCTGCGAGCAGGCCGAACACCGCCAGGCGTTTGCCCAGTGGTGGCCTGGCAGCCAGCCGTCGTGCCAGGTACTCGGCCGCATGCGGGTTGTGGCCGACATCCAGCAGGACCTCGACAGCTGTACCCTGCCAGGTCAGCGAACGCCGGTCGAGGCGACCGCTCATGCGCGTGTCCAGCAGTGCCTGACGTACCTGCGCCGCGTCCCACTCCAGCCCCATCAGCAGATAGGCCTGCAACGCGAGCGCGGCGTTTTCCATAGGCAGATCGAGCAACGGCAGGTCATGCAGCTCGACCGCCGCGCCATCCAGGGTCCGACCCCGCCAGTGCCAGCTATCGGCACCCAGGCTCAGGTCAAAATCGCGGCTGCGCAGGAACAACGGGCAGCCCAGCTCGCGGGCTTTATCCAGCAACGGCTGCGGCGGCTCGAGATCACCACACAGGGCCGGTTTGCCCGGACGGAAGATACCCGCCTTCTCGAACGCCACCGCCTCACGCGTGTCGCCCAGGTATTCGACGTGATCGACGCCGATACTGGTGACCAGCGCCAGATCGGCATCGACAAGATTGACGGTATCCAGCCGTCCACCGAGGCCGACTTCGAGCACCACGGCATCCAGCGCCGACTGCTCGAACAGCCAGAACGCCGCCAGGGTGCCCATCTCGAAATAGGTCAATGAGGTGTCACCGCGTGCAGCCTCGACGGCGACAAACGCCTCGCACAGGCGCTCATCGCTGGCATCGACGCCATCGATGCGCACCCGCTCGTTGTAGCGCAGCAGGTGCGGCGAGCTGTACACGCCAACGCGCAGGCCCTGGGCCTTGAGCAACGCTGCGACAAAGGCACAGGTCGAGCCCTTGCCGTTGGTGCCGGTAACCGTCACTACCCGCGGCGCCAGCTTGCCCAGCCCGAGCCGCTGCGCCACCTGTTGCGAACGCTCCAGGCCCATGTCGATGGCTGAAGGGTGCAACTGCTCGAGATAGGCGAGCCATTCGCCGAGGGTACGCTGGCTCATCAGGCGACGGCCGCCACTTCCTGCACCAGGGCCTGGGCAGGCGTTGGCTGACCGGTCATCTGCGCCAGCAGACGGGCCAGACGTGGACGCAGATCAGGACGCGAGATGATCAGGTCGATGGCACCGTGCTCCAGCAGGAACTCGCTGCGCTGGAAGCCTTCTGGCAGCTTCTCGCGAACGGTCTGCTCGATTACGCGCGGACCGGCGAAGCCGATCAGCGCCTTGGGCTCGCCAACGATCACGTCGCCGAGCATAGCCAGCGAAGCAGAAACGCCGCCATAAACCGGGTCGGTCAGCACCGAAATGAACGGGATGCCTTCTTCACGCAGACGCGCCAGCACTGCCGAGGTCTTGGCCATCTGCATCAGCGAGATCAGCGCTTCCTGCATGCGCGCACCGCCGGAAGCGGAGAAGCAGATCATCGGGCAGCGATGTTCCAGGGCATAGTTGGCAGCACGCACGAAGCGCTCACCGACCACGGCCCCCATCGAGCCACCCATGAACGAGAATTCGAAGGCGCTGACCACGACCGGCATGCCCATCAGGGTGCCGCTCATGGAGATCAGGGCGTCTTTCTCGCCGGTCTGCTTCTGCGCGCCGACCAGACGGTCCTTGTACTTCTTGCCATCGCGGAACTTGAGGCGGTCGACCGGTTCCAGATCGGCACCCAGCTCGGCACGGCCTTCGGCGTCGAGGAAGATGTCGATGCGCGCACGGGCACCGATACGCATGTGGTGGTTGCACTTGGGGCAGACGTCGAGAGTCTTTTCCAGCTCCGGGCGATACAGCACGTTCTCGCAGGCCGGGCACTTGTGCCAAAGGCCTTCAGGCACCGAGCTTTTCTTCACCTCGGAACGCATGATCGAAGGGATCAGTTTGTCGACTAACCAGTTGCTCATGCTTCGTCTCTCCAGTATTTGACGGACGGGGACCGGTCACGCCGGCCAAGCCCTGCCCTTGAGCTCAATTTTTTCAAATGATTCGCTACCAGCTCGGTTCCGTGGCCCGCGGTAGTGCGGTGCCGGCCGGACGACCGGGCCGTGTTCAATATGTTCGACTGCGCCACAGCGCGCGCCGGGCAGCACCAGGCTGCGAAAGCTATGGACGATGGCGCGCGGCCAGCCGTCACATCTGCACTCATGCCTGGCGCACTGCGCGCATGAACGCTTCGATCCTGGCCGCGTCCTTGATGCCCTTGGCCTGCTCGACGCCGCCGCTGACATCCACCGCATACGGCTGCACCTGGGCGATCGCCTGGGCGACGTTGTCTGCGCTCAGGCCGCCGGCAAGGATGATCGGCTTGCTTAACCGCGCCGGCACCAACGACCAGTCGAACGCCTCACCGGTGCCACCAGGCACGCCGGCGACGAACGTATCCAGCAGAATTCCGCTGGCGCCCGCGTAGTGCTGGCAAGCCGCCTCCAGATCATCCCCAGGGCGCACCCTCAGGGCCTTGATATATGGCCGGTTGAAGCCCACACAGTCGCTCGGGGTTTCGTCGCCGTGGAACTGTAGCAGGTCCAACGGCACCGCCTCGAGGATCTCGTTGAGTTCGCAGCGTGAGGCATTGACGAACAAGCCGACCGTGGTCACGAACGGCGGCAGCGCGGCGATGATCGCCCGCGCCTGGTGCACGTCGACCGCGCGCGGGCTCTTGGCGTAGAACACCAGACCAATGGCATCGGCGCCTGCGTCGGCGGCAGCCAGGGCATCCTCGATGCGGGTAATCCCGCAGATTTTGCTGCGCACGCTGCTCATGGACGGCGAACCCTCTGTAATCGGTAAGGGGCGGATGGTAGCAAACGCTGGATGCCGCGTCAGTCCGCCAACGTATCGAAACCGCTGAGAAAGTGTGGGCCGATGTAACGCTGAGGCAGCACGAAAGGCTCGGGATATTCGACCTGGACCAGGTACAGCCCATACGGATGCGCGGTAACTCCGGCTTCGCGCCGGTCGCGGCTTTCCAGCACTTCACGAGCCCAGGCCACTGGCCGATCACCGCTGCCGATGCTCATCAACACACCAGCGATGTTACGCACCATGTGGTGCAGAAAGGCGCTGGCGCGGATGTCGAGCACGATCATCTGGCCGTGCCGGGTCACGCGCAGGTGGTACATCTCCTTGACCGGCGACTTGGCCTGACACTGGCTGGCGCGAAAGGCGCTGAAGTCGTGGGTACCGAGCAGGTATCGAGCGGCCTCGGCCATGCGCTCGACGTCGAGTGTGCGGTGATTCCAGGTGACTTCCTCGGCCAGGTGCGCCGGGCGGATCGGGTCGTTGTAGATGACGTAGCGATAACGCCGGGCGTTGGCTTTGAAGCGGGCATGAAAATCCGCCGGCATGACCGTCGCCCAGGTCACGCTGATGTCGTGGGGCAGATTGAAATTGGTACCCATGGTCCAGGCACGCTCGTCGCGCAGCGCATTGGTATCGAAATGCACAACTTGACCACTGGCATGCACACCGGCATCAGTGCGCCCGGCGCAAGACACGGTAATGGGGGCATTGGCCACCTTCGACAGGGCCTGCTCAAGCGCCTGCTGAACACTCGGTACGCCACTGGTCTGGCGCTGCCAGCCACGGTAGCGGGCGCCCTTGTATTCCACGCCCAGGGCAATCCGGGAGAAGCCTTCGGCCGCCGATTCGGCCCGGTCGATGTCGATGATGTCCAAGTAACTGAAACCTGTGGATGGAACAAAAGGCGGCAGTATAACGACAACGGCAGCCGATAGGGCTGCCGTTGCCGGGCAGGCGCCATGCCGGCCCTGCCCCGTTCTGCTGAACTGGCTGACTAGACCAGACGCGAGAGCATGTCCTCAGCTTCGCTGCGCTGAGTGTCGTCGCCGTCCTTGACCACTTCATCAAGGATATCCCGCGCGCCTTGATGGTCACCCATGTCGATGTAGGCACGCGCCAGGTCAAGCTTGGTCGCGACCTCATCGGCGCCGGAGAAGAAGTCGAAGTCCAAATCGTCCAGCGGCTCCAGCTCCTGATCGGCATCGGCGGCCGTGAACTGCGGCTCGAGCGGCGGGGTTTCCAGGCTCTGCGACAGCTTGTCGAGTTCGGCGTTGACGTCGTCCAGCTCGGAGGCGAAGTTCTGCGCTGCCGGCGAGTCGTCATCCAGCGACAGCGACAGGTCGAAGTCGTCCGGCAGCTCCAGCTCGGAGATCGGATCGAACTCGGGGATTTCGTCGAATGCGGCCAGTTCCGCCGCGACATCTACCGGTGGCTCTGCTGGCGGCGGCTCGACTGCTACGTCGCCGACGTCAAGGTCGAAGTCAGCCAGGTCATCAACGGCCTGCGGCTCGGCCTGGGCTTGTGCCTGTGCCAGCAGCGCTTCGAAATCATCGTCCGCGTCGGTAGCGGCAGCGACAGCGACAGGTTCAACCGGCTCGCTCAGCTCGGTTTGCGGATTATCGTCAAGCGTTACCGTGAGGTCGTCCTGGGGCTGCGCCTGCAGTGGCTCATCCAGCAACAGGTCATCGTCCAGACTGAGGTCGAAGGCAGTGTCCAGATCGTCTTCGGCAACCGGTTCGATATCGGCCAGTGCGGCCGGCTCGGGCTCAGGCTCTGCTGCAGGTGCGGGCTCGGTGATTACCGGCTCGGGCTCGAAAGACAGATCGTCAAGCACCGGCTCCGGCTCGACAGCGGCCGGGATGTCCTGTTCGTCCTGCAGCAGCTCCTGTACGTACTGCTCGTCCAGCTCAGCGGCCAGCGCCGCAGCACCGAGGCCGGCAGCTGCCACTGCAACCATGGCCGGGAAGCGCTCGCGCAGCGATTCGACTTCGGTTTGATTGGCTGGGTTGGCGGGCAACTGGCGTTCCTGCTCGACAAAGGCGTTTTGATCACCCTGGCGCGCGTAGACTTCCATCAGTTTGAGGCGCAGATCGCTGCGTTCCGGCTCGGCTGCAACCGCAGGTTCGAGCAGGTCGGCGGCGTGATTCAGGCGACCACGAGCCAGGCTCAGGTCGACTTGAGCGAGCAGTGGATCAGTCGTATCGGCTTGAGCTGCGGGCTCAGCCTCCACCACTGGCACCACCGGAGCAACCGGCACCACCGGCTTCTCGGCCGCTGTCGCCGCTGCTGCCGACGCTGCTACCACCGCTGGTGCAAGGGTCACGCTCGGCGCCGACATGTCCAGACCGTCGAAGCTGCCAGGTGGCAGATCCAGATCAGGGTTGCGCTCGCCCTCCTCCGACAAGGCACGGGCCATGCGCAGGTGTTTTTCGGCCTCTTGGTCGGCTTTGCGCTTACGCGCCAGCAAGAGCAGGAGCAACAGCAGCACGAGCAGCGCGGAACCGGCGATCAGCGCCAGCAACAGCGGGTTGCCTAGCAACTGGTCCAGAGCGCTCTGCTCCGGCTTGACCTCGTCTGCAGGAGCGACTTGCGGAGCAGTATCCACAGCAGCTGGCGCAGGTGTAACCACCGGCTCGGCCGGGGCCAGTTGCGCATCGACAGCAGGTACAGCAGGCTGAGCAGGCGTCTCTGCACCAGGCAGCGCAGCTGCAGCGGCCGGGTCTGGCTCGGCCGCGCCTTGGGCTTCAAGGCGGGCCAGCTGGTCGTTCTTCATCTGGATCAGACGCTGCAGCTTGTCCAGCTGGCTCTGCAGGTCGGTCATGCGGCTTTTCAATTCGTCGTTGTCACGACGGCTGGTGTCCAGGCTTTCCTGGGCCACGGCCAGCTTGTCACTGACCGCCTTGGCATCGTTCCTGGCGGTCTTGCCGCCAGGGGTCACCAGACGCAGGTTGTCGCCTTGAGCGATCTGCGCGGGCGTGGCTTCAGCGGCACCGCGGCGAGTGGCATCGAGCTGGCGGGCGCGCGGCCCGAGCCTGCGTCCTTCGCGCCAGGCGGCATATTGCTCGGCCACATCGCGATTGGCCTCACCCTGCGGGATGCTCTGGATCTGTTGCTGATCAGGCAGGCGCAGCACCTGACCGGCCTTGAGCTGGTTGATATTGTTGCCGATGAACGCGTCCGGGTTGAGCGCCTGGATCGCCAGCATGGTCTGCTGCACCGAGCCACCCTGGCTGTTGCGCGCAGCAATCTGCCAGAGGGTGTCGCGGCGCTTGGTGGTGTAGTTGGCGGCACCACTCACGGCCGGGTTGATATTGGCTGCATCAGGCTGCGCGCCTTGGGCCTGGGCCTGGTCGAGGAGGACGCTGTAGTCACGCAGCAAACGCCCCTGCGGCCACATTACCTGCACCAGGAACTTGACCACCGGCTCCGGCAACGGCCGGCTGGAAGTAACCCTTAACACGCTCTTGCCGTTGGGGCTGAGCACCGTGGTGAAGGTCAGGTCCTCGACGTAGGATGGATAGGCCACCCCGGCCTTGGCGAACTCTTCACGCGAAGCGAGGCTAGGTGCCACCTCGGCAGCGGTGAGGTCGCGAACGTCGAGCAGTTCGATCTCAGCGTCCAGCGGTTGGTTTTGCGCCGACTTCAGTGTCAGCTCACCCAACCCCAGAGCATTGGCCATGCCAGACGACAGCGCCGAAGCTGCCGCCATGGCCAGAACCAGTTTGCGAATTCGAAGCATGACCTCTTCCCTTGTATGAATCGTCCCGAAACCTGCATGCGGTGCAGGACAAAAGTGCTCAGCAGTATCTTTTACAGCCTGTGTTTAAGCAACAATTGGCCGACCTGCACGGCGTTGAGTGCCGCACCCTTGCGCAGGTTGTCGGTGGTCAGCCAAAGGTTGAGCTGCTCTGGTTCATCAATTCCGTGCCGTACACGACCAACATAGACCACGTCTTGGCCGACTGCGTCACCCACCGGTGTCGGATAATCATCCGCTTCGACCAATTCGATGCTCGCCGCCGCCTCCAGCGCCTGGTTCACCGCACCCAGATCCACCGGGCGCCGGCTTTGCACGGCCACACTCAAGCTATCGCCGAAAAACACCGGGACTTGAACGCAGCTCACAGAAATCTTCAGCGCTGGCATATCCAGCAGCGCGCGCAGCTCCTTGACCAGGCGCCGCTCTACCGCGCTGTGGCCGTGCGCATCAACGGCGCCGACCTGGGCCAATACGTTGAACGCGATCTGCCGATCGAAGAAGCGCGGCTCCAATGGCCGCGCATTGAGCAGCTCGGCGGTCTGCCGGGCCAGCTCGCCCACCGCTTCCTTGCCTTGGGCCGACACCGCCAGGCTGGCCATGACCTGCACCCGCTCGATATCGAGCAGGCCCTTGAGCGGCGCCAACGCCACCGCCAGGGCCACGGCACTGGCACTTGGGCTGGTGATCAGCGCGGGCAGGCTCAGGCCGGCCACCTGCTCGGGATTGGCTTCTGGTACCAGAGCAACGGCGTGCTCAAGCTCGCCGGACAGGTCGATCACGCTGCAACCGGCAGCATGGGCCTTGCTGGCGAAGCTGCGGCTGACCGCCGGGCCCGCAGCAAAGAAGGCCAGCTTGACCTGGCTGAAGTCGAAGCTGTCGACCTCACGCACGCGCACCTTTTTGCCGGCGAACATCACACTGCTGCCAGCCGATTCCATGCTGGCCAGCAGATGCAGGGTGCCCACCGGGAATTCGAGCTCTTCGAGGATCTGCACGAGAGTTTCACCGACACTGCCGGTGGCGCCGATCACGGCGATATCTAGGGGTTGGCTCATGGGGAGTCCTCTGCTGAAACGGCGGGAGCGGCACTTTACTTGGATTCTCAGCCTGGGGGTACCTTGGCCGCGCCATCTACCGCCCATAAAAAAACCCGCGCTGGGCAACAGCGCGGGTTTTTCTTCAGTGCAAACGCAATCAGCGCTCCAGCAGAATCCGCAGCATGCGGCGCAGCGGCTCGGCAGCACCCCACAGCAGCTGGTCACCGACGGTGAACGCGCCCAGGTACTGGCTGCCCATGTTCAGCTTGCGCAGACGACCAACCGGCACGTTGAGGGTACCGGTGACGTTGGTCGGGCTCAGCTCTTGCATGCTGATTTCACGCTGGTTCGGCACCAGTTTCACCCATGGGTTGTGCTGGCTGATCATGCCTTCGATATCGGCCAGCGGCACATCCTTGTTGAGCTTGATGGTCAGCGCCTGGCTGTGGCAACGCATGGCACCGATGCGCACGCAGATGCCGTCGACCGGGATCGGGCTCTTGAAGCGGCCGAGGATCTTGTTGGTCTCGGCCTGGGCTTTCCATTCCTCACGGCTCTGGCCGTTGGGCAGCTCTTTGTCGATCCACGGGATCAGGCTACCGGCCAGCGGCACACCGAAGTTCTCGGTAGGGAAGGCTTCGCTGCGCATGGCCTCGGCAACCTTGCGGTCGATGTCGAGGATGGCGCTGGCCGGGTTGGCCAGGTCTTCGCTGACGGAAGCGTTGATGCCGCCCATCTGCTTGATCAGCTCGCGCATGTTCTGCGCGCCAGCACCGGAAGCGGCCTGGTAGGTCATGGCGCTCATCCACTCGACCAGACCCGCTTCGAACAGGCCACCCAGGCCCATCAGCATCAGGCTGACGGTGCAGTTGCCGCCGATGTAGTTCTTGGTACCGGCATCGAGCTGCTGGTCGATCACCTTGCGGTTCACCGGATCGAGGACGATCACCGCGTCATCCTGCATACGCAGCGAAGAAGCAGCGTCAATCCAGTAACCCTGCCAGCCAGCTTCGCGCAGCTTGGGGAAGACCTCGTTGGTGTAGTCGCCGCCCTGGCAAGTCAGAATGACGTCGAGGGTCTTCAGCTCTTCAATGCTGTAGGCGTCCTTCAGCGGAGAGATATCCTTGCCCACGTTCGGACCCTGGCCACCGACATTGGAGGTGGTGAAGAACACCGGCTCGATCAGGTCGAAGTCCTGCTCTTCCAGCATGCGCTGCATGAGCACGGAACCGACCATTCCACGCCAACCGATCAGACCTACACGTTTCATCGCAACTACACCTTTGCTAAAAAGTGGGCCGCCACCGAGAGATATTGGCAGCGGGCCAGAGAGATTACAGATTCCGCAGCGCCGCGACTACTGCATCGCCCATTTCCTTGGTGCCAACCTTGTTGCAGCCGGTCGACCAGATATCACCCGTGCGCAGGCCTTGATCGAGCACCTGGCTGACCGCCTGCTCGATGGCCTCGGCAGCAGCGTGCTGATTGAAGCTGTAACGCAGCATCATCGACACCGACAGGATGGTCGCCAACGGGTTGGCTACGCCCTGGCCGGCGATGTCTGGCGCCGAGCCGTGGCATGGCTCGTACATGCCCTTGTTGTTGGCATCCAGCGAGGCCGAAGGCAGCATGCCGATGGAACCGGTGAGCATCGACGCTTCATCCGAAAGAATGTCACCAAACATGTTGTCGGTAACCATTACATCGAACTGCTTGGGTGCCCGCACCAGCTGCATGGCGGCGTTGTCGACGTACATGTGGCTGAGTTCGACGTCTGGGTAATCCTTGGCAACCTCTTCAACCACTTCACGCCACAGCTGGCTGGACGCAAGTACGTTGGCCTTGTCGACCGAGCACAGCTTCTTGCCACGCACGCGGGCCATGTCGAAGCCGACCCGGGCAATCCGGCGCACTTCGCTTTCGCTGTATGGCAGGGTGTCGTAGGCCTGACGCTCGCCGCCTTCCAGCTCGCGCTGGCCACGCGGGGCGCCGAAGTAGATGCCGCCGGTGAGTTCACGGACGATGAGGATGTCCAGGCCCGAGACGATTTCCGGCTTCAGCGAAGAGGCGTCGGCCAGTTGCGGGTAGAGAATCGCAGGACGCAGGTTGGCGAACAGGCCCAGTTGCGCACGAATCTTCAGCAGGCCGCGCTCTGGACGAATGTCCCGCTCGATCTTGTCCCACTTCGGCCCGCCGACGGCGCCCAACAGCACCGCATCAGCGTTGCGCGCACGCTCAAGGGTGGCATCCGCCAATGGCACGCCATGTGCGTCGATGGCAGCGCCACCGATCAGATCGTGCTCCAGGGCGAAACCGAGCTGGAACTTGTCGTTGGCCAGCTCCAGCACCTTGACCGCTTCGGCCATGATTTCCGGGCCGATACCGTCACCTGGGAGAATCAGAATCTGCTTGCTCATGCTTTTCTTTATCCGTTCAAACGGCGTGGCCGCCATGGCCGCGCCGAACAAAAATTAATACCCGACCTGCGCGCTGCTTCAGGCTTCGCGGAAGAGCCATGGCTGGCTGGCGCGGTGCCTGGCTTCGAACGCCTGGATCGACTCGCTATCCTGCAAGGTCAAGCCAATGTCGTCGAGACCATTGAGCAGGCAATGCTTGCGGAAGGCGTCGATCTCGAAGTGCAGGACCTTGCCATCAGGACGGGTAACGGCCTGCGCCTGCAGGTCGACGGTCAGCTGATAGCCTGGAATGGCTTCGACCTGCTTGAACAACTCGTCGACTTCTTCGTCGCTGAGGATGATCGGCAGCAAGCCGTTCTTGAAGCTGTTGTTGAAGAAGATATCTGCAAAGCTTGGCGCGATGACGCTGCGAAAGCCATATTCGTCGAGGGCCCATGGGGCGTGCTCACGGCTCGAGCCGCAACCGAAATTTTCCCGGGCGAGCAACACACTGGCACCTTGGTAACGTTCGTGGTTGAGCACGAAGTCCTTGTTCAACGGGCGCTTGCTGTTGTCCTGGTATGGCTGGCCAACGTCCAGGTAGCGCCATTCATCGAACAGGTTCGGACCGAAGCCGGTGCGCTTGATCGACTTGAGAAACTGCTTGGGGATGATCTGGTCGGTATCGACGTTGGCGCGATCCAATGGCGCAACCAGGCCGGTGTGTTGGGTAAAGGCTTTCATGCTGCGCTCCCTTGAATCAACTCGCGGACATCGATGAAGTGGCCAGTCACCGCGGCAGCGGCGGCCATTGCCGGGCTGACCAGATGGGTACGACCACCGGCGCCCTGCCGACCTTCGAAGTTACGGTTGGAGGTCGATGCGCAATGCTCGCCGCTTTCCAGCCGATCCGGGTTCATCGCCAGGCACATCGAACAGCCCGGTTCACGCCATTCAAAGCCGGCTTCGATGAAGATCTTGTCCAGCCCTTCCTTCTCGGCCTGAGCCTTGACCAGGCCCGAGCCCGGTACCACCATCGCCTGCTTGACGGTAGCGGCGACCTTGCGGCCCTTGGCGATTTGGGCGGCAGCGCGCAGGTCTTCGATGCGCGAGTTAGTGCACGAGCCGATGAACACCCGATCGAGACGAATATCGGTGATCGCCTGGTTGGCACTCAGGCCCATGTACTTGAGCGCGCGCTCGATCGAGCCACGCTTGACCAGATCCGGCTCGGCAGCTGGATCCGGTACACGCTGGTCAACGGCCAGGACCATCTCCGGCGAGGTGCCCCAGCTGACCTGTGGCTTGATCTGTGCGGCGTCGAGCTCGACCACGGTATCGAATACCGCATCGGCATCGGATACCAGCCCTCTCCAGGCGGCAACCGCTTGCGGCCACTGGCCGACAGTCGGCGCGTAGGGACGGCCTTCGACGTAATCGATGGTGGTCTGGTCGACAGCGACCAGGCCAACTCGGGCGCCGGCCTCGATGGACATGTTGCAGATGGTCATGCGGCCTTCCATCGACAAGTCGCGGATGGCGCTGCCAGCAAATTCCATGGCATGGCCGTTACCGCCGGCGGTGCCGATCTTGCCGATCACGGCAAGGACGATGTCCTTGGCGGTCACGCCTTCGCCCAACCGGCCCTCGACACGGACCAGCATGTTCTTCATTTTTTTCGCGACCAGGCACTGGGTGGCGAGCACGTGCTCGACCTCGGAAGTGCCGATGCCGTGGGCCAGTGCGCCGAAAGCGCCGTGAGTCGAGGTGTGCGAGTCGCCACAGACCACGGTCATGCCCGGCAAGGTGGCGCCCTGCTCTGGGCTGATGACGTGAACGATGCCCTGGCGAATGTCGTTCATCTTGAATTCGACGATGCCGTATTCGTCACAGTTTTCATCGAGGGTCTGCACTTGCAGACGCGACACCTGGTCAGCGATGGCCTCGATGCCGCCCTTGCGCTCAGGGGTAGTGGGCACGTTGTGATCGGGCGTAGCGATGTTGGCGTCGATCCGCCACGGCTGCCGCTTGGCCAGACGCAGGCCTTCGAATGCCTGGGGCGACGTCACTTCGTGAATGATGTGGCGATCGATGTAGATCAACGACGAACCATCGTCGCGTCGCTTGACCTCATGCGCATCCCAGAGCTTGTCGTAAAGCGTTTTGCCGGCCATCAGACTGTTCCTCATCAGCGTCTTTCTATGCCAATAACCCCTTGGCTTGTACGGGCGATGCTATGGGTTTAGATTGAATAACTCAAATTGATAATTTTTATGCTTTGGATAACCAAAAGGAATACCAGCAGTGGACCTGGCCAACCTCAGTGCGTTTATCGCCATCGCCGAGACCGGTAGTTTTTCTGGCGCAGGTGAGCGCCTGCATTTGACCCAGCCTGCCATCAGCAAACGCATCGCTGGCCTTGAGCAGCAACTGGACGTTCGCCTGTTCGATCGACTGGGCCGCGAAGTGACCCTGACCGAGGCTGGCCGCGCTCTGCTCCCGCGTGCCTACCAGATACTCAATGTACTCGACGATACACGGCGCGCCCTGAGCAATTTGACCGGTGAAGTCACGGGGAGGCTGACCCTGGCGACCAGCCACCATATCGGCCTGCACCGCCTGCCACCGTTATTGCGGGCTTTCACCCGTCAGTACCCGCTGGTTGCGCTGGATATTCAGTTCCTCGATTCGGAAGCGGCCTACGATGAAATACTCCACGGCCGGGCTGAAATCGCGGTAATTACCCTGGCCCCCGAACCGCACAACCTGGTGCGCGCGGTGCCGGTCTGGGACGATCCGCTGGATCTGGTGGCTGCCCCCGAGCACCCGCTGGCCAGCAGCGAGACAGTAAGCCTGGCTGACGTCGCCCGCCATCCGGCAGTGTTTCCCGGCGGCAATACCTTTACCCACCACATTGTCCAGCGCCTGTTCGAAAGCCAGGGCCTGACACCCAACATCGCCATGAGCACCAACTACCTGGAAACCATCAAGATGATGGTCTCGATCGGCCTGGCCTGGAGCGTGCTGCCGCGGACCATGCTCGATGATCAGGTGGCGCCCATCGTTTTGCCCGGCGTAAAGCTGAGGCGGCAGCTAGGCTACATTCTGCACACCGAGCGCACCCTTTCGAATGCCGCCAAGGCATTCATGGCCCTGCTCGACAGTCACGCCGGCAGCGCCTGACGGTTCGTCGGGGCGGCACACCACTCTCAGGGACAGGTCACTCGCCAAAGGTCTGGTATCGATGCCCAAATCAGCTAACCGTTTTCCGCGCTTGCCGCGTATTCCTGCTGTCGACCCGCAGGACTCGGAGTTGGCCTGGCAGAACGCCCCGCAGTTGTTGGCGGCGCTCAATGGCGCGCAATTGGGCGCTTGGCTGTGGGATATCGACAGTGGCCGAATCAGTTGGTCGCGAGGTACCCAGGCGCTGTTCGGCTTCGATCCGCAGCAGCCTTTGCCCAGTGATATTGACTACCTTGAACTGCTCCCGGAGGAAGACCGCGCGCGTACCCGCCTGGCGTTTCAGGCGGTGGTCAATGGCGAGCCCATCGAGCAGGCCATGCGTCATCGGATTCGCTGGCCCGACGGCAGCCTGCACTGGCTGGAAGTCAGCGGCAGCCTGACCCACGACCGTAATGGCCGCCGGCAGATGATCGGCGTGATCCGCGAAATCACCCGCCAGCGCGACCGCGAAACGGCCTTGATCAACTCGGAAAAACGCTTTGCCAGCCTGTTTCACATGAGCCCCAATGCGATTCTGCTCAGCCGGCGTAAAGACGGCATGCTATTCGAGGTCAACCAGCATTTTGAAGACATGTTCGGCTGGCCCGGGGCGCAGATCGTCGGTAAGACCAGTATCGAACTGGGCCTGTGGGTGCATCCGGAACAGCGCCAGCAGGTACTGGAGGCGACCCGCTACAGCACCGGCCCGATCACCATGGAAGTGCAGTTTCGCGGCAGCGGCGGCAAGGTCCACGACGGCATCCTGTGCACCCAGAGCATCGAGCTGGAAGGCGTGACGTTTCTGCTCACCACTTTTGTCGACACCAGCGAGCGCAAGCGCGCCGAGCTTGCCCTCAAGGACAGCCAGGAACGCCTCGACCTGGCACTGGACTCTGCCCAGCTGGGCACCTGGGACTGGCATATCCCCAGTGGCATGCTCTACGGCTCGGCGCGCGCCGCGCAGCTGCATGGGCTGGAGCCGGTGCCGTTTCATGAATCCTTCGAAGCGTTTTTCGAAGGTGTGCCTGAACATGAGCGGGAGGCCATGCGCGAGTCTTATCGCAGCTTGCGCGAAGGCCCGGCGGGCAGTTACCAGATCACCTACCGGGTGCAGCTGGAAAATGGCGCAGCGCGCTATATAGAAAGCCGCGCCCGTCTCTACCGTGACGAGCAGGGCGATCCGTTGCGCATGGCTGGCACCCTGCTCGACATCACCGATCAGGTCGAGCGCGAGCAGCGCCTGAGCGCCTCTGAAGAAAAGTTCGCCAGCCTGTTCCAGGTCAGCCCCGACCCAATTTGCGTAACCCGTCAGGACAACGGCCAGTTCATCGAGATCAACCCGGCCTTCAGCCAGACCTTTGGCTGGAGCGCGCAACAGGTGCTCGGCCGCACCGCCGAGCAGATCGGCCTGTGGGCAGAAACCGCAGAGCGCGCCCAGCGTATCGAACACGTGATCCGCGAACGGGCGCTGAGCAACGTCGCAGTGGTGGTCAACCATCGTAGTGGCGCGCCCATGACCTGTGTCATTTCCAGCCGCCTGATCATGGTCGACAACCAGACCTGCAGCGTGACCTCACTGCGTGACATCACCCAGCAGCAGCGCGCCGAAGCGGCAATCAAGGCCAGTGAAGAGAAATTCGCCAAGGCGTTTCACTCCAGCCCCGACGCCATCACCATAACCGTGCGCGCCAGCGGCCTGTACCTGGAAGTCAACGACGGCTTCTGCCGCCTGACGGGCTACAGCATTGACGAAGTGATCGGGCGTACCGTGCACGAGCTCGGCATCTGGGCCGACGACACGCAACGGGCGACCTTGCTCAGCGAGATCAAACTGCGCGGGCGGGTGCACCACCGCGAGATGCTCGGACGCAACAAACGCGGCGAGCTGCTGACGGTGGAAGTGTCGGTCGAGCCGATTACCCTGAATGCCACCGAATGCCTGCTGCTGACCGCGCGCGACGTCAGCCAGCTGAAAAACGCCCAGGCGCAGATTCGCCACCTCGCTTACCACGACCCCCTTACCAACCTGCCCAACCGCGCCCTGCTGATGGACCGCCTGAGCCAGCAGATCGCCCTGCTCAAGCGGCACAACCTGCGCGGCGCGCTGCTGTTTCTCGACCTCGATCACTTCAAGCACATCAATGACTCACTCGGTCACCCGGTCGGCGACATCGTGCTCAAGGTCATCACCGCCCGGCTCGAGGCTAGCGTGCGCCTGGAAGACACGGTGGCGCGCCTGGGCGGTGACGAGTTCGTGGTCTTGCTCAGCGGTCTGGAAGGCAGCCGCGAGGCGGTTGAAGGCAAAGTCCGCGAACTGGCCGATACCCTGCGCGAACTGCTCGCCGAGCCGATGTCTCTGGACGGCCAGCGCCTGCAAGTCACCCCCAGCATTGGCGTTGCCTTGATCCCCGATCATGGGACAACGCCCGCCGACTTGCTCAAGCGCGCCGACATTGCCCTGTACCGGGCGAAGGACTCTGGGCGCAACACCACCCAGCTGTACCACACCACCATGCAAAAAGCCGCCAGTGAACGCCTGCGCATGGAGAATGACCTGCGCCAGGCGTTGGCCCGCGGCGAACTGGCACTGCACTTTCAGCCGCAGGTGGATGCCCGCGACAATCGCATTGTCGGCGCTGAAGTACTGCTGCGCTGGCATCACCCGCAACTGGGGCAGCAACCGCCCTCGCAGTTCATCCAGGTGCTG
The DNA here is from genome assembly GCF_052850745.1 of Pseudomonas sp. 1121_17. Classification (NCBI taxonomy): domain Bacteria; kingdom Pseudomonadati; phylum Pseudomonadota; class Gammaproteobacteria; order Pseudomonadales; family Pseudomonadaceae; genus Pseudomonas; species Pseudomonas sp. 1121_17. The sequence goes on along the minus strand of NZ_VXCX01000001.1, from coordinate 276,979 downwards.
GAAGAAAGCGGGCTGATTCTGGAGGTGGGTAGCTGGATTCTCGACGAGGCCTGTGATGCCTGCGCCGGGATGCTCAGCGACGGCCTGATCAAGGCGGACGAATTCAGCCTGTGCGTGAATATCAGCCCGCGGCAGTTCCGCCAGAACGACTTTGTTGGCAGAGTGCTGCGCACCCTGGACGACTATCGCCTGCCCCGACACATGCTCAAGCTGGAGATTACCGAGGGCATCGTGATCCAGAATCTGGAGGACACCATCGCCAAGATGCGTGAACTCAAAGTCTACGGCGTGAGTTTTGCCATGGATGACTTCGGCACCGGTTACTCATCGCTGACCTATCTCAAGCGGCTGCCGGTGGATACCTTGAAGATCGACCAGTCATTCGTGCGCGATGCGCCGATAGATCCAAACGATGCCGAGATCGTCCGCGCCATCGTCGCCATGGCCCGCAGCCTTGAGTTGACGATCATTGCCGAGGGCGTCGAGCTGAGCGAGCAGTTGGCGTTTCTGGAGCGGCTGGGTTGCCATTTGTATCAGGGGTATTTGCATAGCCGACCGTTGCCGCTGAGCGAGTTCAGGCAAATGTTGCTTGAGGCACCGGCGGATTATTGATCAGGCGGGGGATAGAGGAATGGGGCCGCGAGGCGGCCCCAGCCAATCGTCAGTTCAACGCTGGCTTGTCAGCACTGATCGGGATCCGCTTGGCTTTGGCTTCTTCCGGCACGACGCGCAGCAGTTCGACGCTGAGCAGTCCGTTGGCCAGGCCTGCGGATTTCACTTCGATGTGGTCGGCCAGGCGGAACGACAACTTGAAGGCACGCTGAGCGATGCCCTGGTGCAGGTAGGTCACTGCGTCGTTGCTGGCGTCGCGTTTGCCGCCAGTAACTGTCAGCACACCCTTCTCAACCTGCAGTTCAAGGTCTGATTCCTGGAAGCCTGCTGCTGCAACCACGATGCGATAGTGATCATCGCCATGTTTTTCCACGTTGTAGGGCGGGTAGCTGCTACCGGCCTCATTACGCGCCGCGGATTCGAACAGGTCGTTGAAACGGTCGAAACCAACGGAATGGCGGAACAGTGGTGCAAGGGAGAAAGCGGTAGTCATGGTCATAAACTCCTGAAAATCAGCAAGTGAGTCAATCCGCGACCCGAATTCGGCATCGCGTACTAAATAGATATGGCCCGACCAACCGCTTTCAAGAGCTCAACCAAAAAAATTTCTTAAAATTTGCTCAGGCTACTGCTTCACATGGCAGCTGGCTGATGTCGGCACCCAGCAAATGGGTGATCCGCTGACAATCATCGACCCGGCGCAGTTCGGCAAACAACAGCACCGCTTCCGGATAGCTGCGAGTCAGCATTGCCACCCACTGCTTCATCCGCCCCGGCGCATAGCGCGGCGACAGCTTGGCCTGGGCCTGACGCCAAAACTCGCGCAGCAACGGCAACAGCGCCTGCCAGGCAAGCGGCTGATACTCGAGCCCCGCCCGTGCAGCAGCAATCTGCAGGCCCAGATCAGGCCGCGACACCAGGCCACGGCCGAGCATGATGTCTTCAGCGCCGCTGACCTCGCGGCACCGTCGCCAGTCGTCAACGGTCCAGATCTCGCCATTGGCGAACACCGGCACCTTGACCACATCCTGCACCCGCGCCACCCACTCCCAGTGCGCCGGCGGCTTGTAGCCCTCGACCTTGGTCCGTGCATGTACCACCAGGTGCGCCGAGCCACCTTCGGCCAACGCGGTAGCGCAATCGAGAGCGCCATCCGGGGTATCGAAGCCCAGACGCATCTTGGCCGTGACCGGGATGTGGGCAGGCACCGCCCGGCGCACTTCCCGCACGATCGCGTGGAGCAACTCCGGCTCCTTCAGTAACACCGCACCGCCGCGGGATTTGTTCACCGTCTTGGCCGGGCAGCCGAAATTCAGGTCGATCACCGGCGCGCCCAGCTCGCAGGCCAATGCAGCGTTTTCAGCCAGGCACACCGGATCGGAGCCAAGCAACTGCACGCGCATGGGCACACCTGCCGCAGTACGCGCGCCGTGGCGCAGCTCAGGGGCAAGCTTGTCGAACTGGGAAGGTGGCAGCAGGCGGTCGCAGACGCGAATGAACTCGGTCACGCACCAGTCGACACCGCCGACCCGCGTGAGCACGTCGCGCAGGATGTTGTCGACCAGCCCCTCCATGGGGGCCAGGGCAATTTGCATGGATGGCTCTCGCGAAAAAGGCGGCAGTCTAGCAAACAATCATGCGGGCTCAGACACCGATCAGCGCCTGCCCATAACCTTCAATGAATTCGCCCGGCATACGCTTGGGCTTGCCGGTCGACAGTTCGATACAGACAAAGGTGGTTTGCGCGCGCAGCAGGGTCACGCCGTCGCTCGGGCGCTTGAGCTGAAACCGGCGGGTCATGCGCAGGCGCTGGTCCCAGTCGACGATCCAGGTGGCCAGTTGCAGCTCGTCATCTTCGTAGCCGGCAGCCAGGTAATCGATTTCGTGGCGAACAACGGCCATGGCCCGGTCAAGACGGCGGTATTCGGCCAGGTCCAGACCCAGACGCTGCGAGTGGCGCCAGGCGCAGCGCTCCAGCCAGGTGACGTAGACCGCGTTGTTGGCGTGGCCGAGGCCGTCGATGTCGTCACCGCCAACGCGTAGGTCGATGATGAATGGCGATGCCAGATCCCAGCTCATGCGCGCTCCGAAGGTCATTGAACGCGTTGAGTGTACCGGATGCTCACGCGCTTTGGCGTGCTGGTGTGGCAGCGCGCGCCAGCAACTCAAGCACGCCTTCGACCAGGAGCGGGTCTGCCAGCACACGCTGGTGGCCGCCGTCTTCGAGCATCAGCAAGCGGCTGTCGAACCAAGCCTTGTGGATCAATTGCGCTTCGCTGGCAGCGACCAGAGGATCATCACTGGCGTGCGCTATCAGGCCCGGCAGCTCGAGTTGATAGCCGTTGACGTCAAGCCGGGCGACTTGCAGGCCGACATCCTGCTCGACCTGGCGAATAAACGCCGCCTGCGCCCGCGCCGGCATGCCCAGCCTCTGGGCAAAACCGCGCAATACCCCGAGCAGTTGCGCCGGCGCGGCAATGCTGACCGCAGCCTCGGTGCGCAAGCCCCATTGCAGCGCCAGCAAGACACTGGCGCCACCCATGGAATGGCCAATCACGGCGCGCAGCGGTGGTAGTTCGGCAGCGGCTTCGAGTAGCGCCCGGGCAAACAGCGCCACATGCGCCTGGCGCCCCGGAGAACGTCCGTGGGCCGGCCCTTCCAGAGACACCACGGTATGCCCGGCCGCCACCAGCGCTTCAATCAACGCGGCAAACTGGGTTGGGCGCCCTTCCCAACCGTGCATCATCAGCACTGTCGGCCCCTGGCCCCAGCGCAGCGCTGACAGGCCGAAGCGCAAGGTGATGCGTTCAGCTGTCGCCAGCAAGGGCAACTCCCATTGCCGCGGCGGCAGGTTGCGTGGGGTCATGAAGGCGCGGCGCATCCTGCCCGCTATATGCTCAGGGGCCAGCCGGCCCAGGGTACCGTTGACGCCGCGAATCCAGCTCAGGGTAGTCATCATCAATACTCCAGTCAGGCCCCTAGATGACCGCCGACTTGGCGGCGCGCAGGATTCGGTCGGACAGCTCACTGGTGCCCAGCGCCCGGGCCAGCGCCAGGCCGCCGATCATCAGCGCCAGGTCGGCCAACGCCTTGTCGGCGTCTTCAGGGCGGTCGACCATCTGCGCGATCATCAGCTCCAGGTGCTCGGCCAGCGCCTCGCGAAACGCCTCCGGCAGGCGCTGCATCTCGCTCAGCGAGGTGGGCAACGGGCATGCCTGCTCGAGCGCGTCGCGATGCTTGCGTGACAGGTAGAAAGCAGCAGCGAGGGCACGGCGGCCGGCGCCGTCCAGGGCGGGATCGATCTGGATGAATAAACCGCGGCGCTCGCTCAGCAGTTGGCTGAACGCCTCGAGCATGAGCTCGTCCTTGCTGTCGAAGTGCGCGTAGAAACCGCCGACTGTCAACCCGGCGGCGCCCATCACCTGACTGACACTGGGCTCGGCCGGTCCGTGCTGGATCAGCGCGCTGCGGGCTGAATCGAGAATGCGTTGGCGGGTCTTGCTCTTCTTGTCGTTCATAAGCCACCGTATAAATATTATGATTGAAATATGATGTACATAATATTTATTGGCAAGCGAAAAATTCGAGCTCAGGCCGCTTCATTGAAAAAGTCAGGAAGGCAGAAAAAACAAAAGGCCCATTCAATAATCGAATGAGCCTTATAAGCCCCGCAAAACGCGAGAAAAAATTGGCGTCCCCTAGGGGACTCGAACCCCTGTTACCGCCGTGAAAGGGCGGTGTCCTAGGCCACTAGACGAAGGGGACTTGTAACCTTCGTGCAGGCACGCTTTCACGAACCCTGGCAAATATTGGTGGAGCTAAGCGGGATCGAACCGCTGACCTCCTGCATGCCATGCAGGCGCTCTCCCAGCTGAGCTATAGCCCCTAAAACAAAAGGCCCATCCAATATGCGAATGAGCCTTTAAAGCCCCGCAAAACGCGGGTAAAACTGGCGTCCCCTAGGGGACTCGAACCCCTGTTACCGCCGTGAAAGGGCGGTGTCCTAGGCCACTAGACGAAGGGGACATAACCTTCGTGCCGGTTCGTTTGCACAAACCGCGGCAAAATTGGTGGAGCTAAGCGGGATCGAACCGCTGACCTCCTGCATGCCATGCAGGCGCTCTCCCAGCTGAGCTATAGCCCCGGATTTCTAGCCTCGCGGCCCAGCGACATGGTTAGACATCGCTTGTGTAAAACTGGCGTCCCCTAGGGGACTCGAACCCCTGTTACCGCCGTGAAAGGGCGGTGTCCTAGGCCACTAGACGAAGGGGACGAACCTTCTACCGTGAAACCTGGCACTGCAGCCGGGTTTCATTCTCCGCCAGCAGTGCTGGCCAAGAATCGGAATTTGGTGGAGCTAAGCGGGATCGAACCGCTGACCTCCTGCATGCCATGCAGGCGCTCTCCCAGCTGAGCTATAGCCCCACAATGTCGCTTTGAACTGAATTGCCGGCTGGGTTGCTGACAGTTCTTTACGTTCATCGCTGTGGACGGGGCGCATATTAAGATCGGATGGCTATGCTGTCAAACAAATTTTTGAAATTAACCAAAAGATTTTTCACAGATAACAATCACTTACCGCCCTGCCCCGGCAACTGACGATTTTGCCTGCGGCAGCCGGCCCGCCCAGCATCAGCTGGGGCAGGCAAGCACGCTTGGGTAACTGGCTGTCAGGCAATGTTGGCCAGCAGTTTTTCCCATTCCTTGTTTTCTTTCTTCGACACACCACCGAGCAGATCCAGCGCCTGGCGCAGGCGGTAGCGAGTCAGGTCAGGGCCAAGGATTTCCATCGCATCCAGCACCGACACCGAACTGGCCTGGCCGGAGATAGCAGCAAACATCAGCGGCATGGCGTCACGCAGCTTCAGCTCAAGCGATTCGACCACGGCCTGGATGCAACCGGTGATGCGGTCTTTCTCCCACTGGCGCAAGCTCTCCAGCTTCCACAGAATCAGCTGGATGACCTGGCGGACTTGATCGGGCGAGAGCTTTTTGTGCTCGAACAGCTTTGCATCAAGCTTCAACGCACCCTCGAAGAAGAAGCCACCCAATGGGGCGATCTGGCTGAAGGTCTCTACGCGGCCCTGCACATGCGGCGCGATTTTCATCATGTAATCGCTGTTGAACGCCCACTTCTGTACCCGTGCAGCGAACTCCTCGACCGGCAACTCACGCAGCCACTGGCCGTTGAGCCAGGACAGCTTTTCGATATCGAAGATCGGCCCACCCAGGGAAACCCGCGACAGGTCGAAGTGCTCGACCATCTCGGCCAGGGAGAACTTCTCGCGCTCGTCCGGCATCGACCAGCCCATGCGGCCGAGGTAATTGAGCATGGCTTCGGGCATGAAGCCCATGCGCTCGTAGAAGGTGACCGAGGTCGGATTCTTGCGCTTGGACAGCTTGCTCTTGTCCGGGTTACGCAGCAGCGGCATGTAGCACAGCTGCGGCTGCTCCCAGCCGAAGTACTCATACAGTTTGATCAGCTTGGGCGCCGACGGCAGCCACTCTTCGCCACGCAGGACGTGAGTGATGCCCATCAGGTGGTCATCGACCACGTTGGCGAGGAAGTAGGTCGGCAGGCCGTCGTTTTTCATCAGGACCTGCATGTCCATGCGATCCCACGGGATCTCGACATCGCCACGGAGCATGTCCGGGACCACGCAGACGCCTTCGCTTGGCACCTTCATGCGGATCACATGGGGCTCACCAGCGGCCAGGCGACGCTGCACTTCCTCAGCGCTGAGCAACAGCGCGCGGCCGTCGTAACGCGGCGTCTCGCCCCGGGCCATCTGTTCGGCGCGCATCTGGTCGAGTTCTTCTGCGGTGCAGAAGCAGTAGAACGCATGCCCGGCGTCAACCAATTGCTTGGCGTACTTCGCGTAGATCTCGCCACGCTCGCTCTGCCGGTAAGGGCCGTGCGGACCGCCCACGTCCGGGCCTTCGTTCCACTCGATGCCCAGCCAGCGCAGGGCGTCGAAGATCTGCTGTTCCGACTCACGGGTCGAGCGCAGCTGATCGGTGTCCTCGATGCGCAGGATGAATTCGCCGCCGTGCTGCTTGGCAAAGCAGTAGTTGAACAGGGCAATGTAGGCGGTGCCAACATGGGGGTCGCCGGTGGGCGATGGCGCGATACGCGTGCGAACGGTGGTCATGGAGGGTCTCGAACGAAGTTGAAACAAAGGCGCGATGTTAGCAGGGAGCGGGCATCAGGCTCCAGCGGTGGCGCAATCGCCTCGCCGTCAGACCGGGCGTGCCGGTGATCGGCAGGCTATGCCGATCACCGAACCCGTCGGGCAACCTAGCTGGTGATCAGCCGCTCACGTAGCTTGGTGATCTCGTCGCGCATCTGCGCGGCGGCCTCGAACTCGAGATCGCGCGCCAGCTGGAACATCTTCTCTTCCATCTGTTTGATGCGTTTGGTGATCTCGCCTGGGGTGCGCAACTCGGCTTCGTAGCGAGCGCTCTCCTCCGCCGCCTTGGCCATGCCTTTGCGCTTCTTGCTGCGCCCGCCGGGGATGTTGGCGCCTTCCATGATGTCGGTGATGTCCTTGACCACCCCTTTGGGCACGATGCCATTGGCCTCGTTGAAGGCGATCTGCTTGGCCCGCCGGCGCTCGGTCTCGTCGATGGCGCGCTGCATCGAGCCGGTCATGCGGTCGGCATACAGGATGGCCTTGCCGTTGAGGTTACGCGCTGCGCGGCCGATGGTCTGGATCAGCGAGCGGTCCGAGCGCAGGAAACCCTCCTTGTCGGCGTCCAGAATCGCCACCAGCGACACTTCGGGCATGTCCAGGCCTTCACGCAGCAGGTTGATCCCCACAAGCACATCGAAGGTACCCAGACGCAGGTCGCGAATGATCTCTACCCGCTCGACAGTGTCGATGTCCGAGTGCAGATAGCGCACGCGTACGTCGTGGTCGGCCAGGTAGTCACTGAGGTCTTCGGCCATGCGCTTGGTCAGAGTGGTGGCCAGCACGCGCTCGCCAACGGCCACGCGCTTGCCGATCTCCGATAGCAGGTCGTCGACCTGGGTCAGCGCCGGGCGGATTTCTACCAACGGATCAACCAAGCCGGTCGGCCGCACCACCTGCTCGACGACACGCCCGGCATGCTCCGCCTCGTACTGACCGGGGGTGGCCGAAACGAAGATGGTCTGCGGGCTGACCGACTCCCATTCATCGAAGCGCATGGGCCGGTTGTCCAGCGCCGATGGCAGACGGAAACCGTACTCGACCAGAGTCTCCTTGCGTGAACGGTCACCTTTGTACATGGCGCCGACCTGCGGAACGCTCACGTGCGACTCGTCGATCACCAGCAGGGCGTCGGCAGGCAGGTAGTCGTACAGGGTGGGCGGCGGCGCACCGGAAGGCCGGCCAGACAGGTAGCGCGAGTAGTTTTCGATACCGTTGCAATAGCCCAGCTCGAGGATCATTTCCAGGTCGAAGCGGGTGCGCTGCTCGAGGCGCTGCGCCTCGACCAGCTTGTTGTTCTTGTGCAGGTACTCAAGGCGGTCCTTGAGCTCTTCCTTGATGCCCTCGATTGCCCCAAGCAGGGTTTCACGCGGGGTTACATAGTGGCTCTTCGGATAGAAGGTAAAACGTGGCAGCTTGCGCAGCACCTCGCCGGTCAACGGGTCGAAGGCGGCGATGTTCTCCACTTCGTCATCGAACAATTCGATGCGGATCGCCTCGAGGTCTGACTCGGCCGGGTACACGTCGATGACATCACCGCGCACGCGGAAGGTGGCGCGGGCGAAGTCCATTTCGTTGCGGGTGTACTGCAGATCGGCCAGGCGCCGCAGCAACGCACGCTGGTCGAACTTGTCGCCGCGATCGATGTGCAGGACCATCTTGAGGTACGTTTCAGGGCTGCCCAGACCGTAGATGCACGACACCGTGGTGACAATGATGGCGTCGCGTCGCTCGAGCAGGGCCTTGGTAGCCGACAGGCGCATCTGCTCGATATGGTCGTTGATCGATGCATCCTTCTCGATGAAGGTGTCCGAAGACGGCACATAGGCTTCCGGCTGATAGTAGTCGTAGTAGGAAACGAAATACTCGACCGCGTTGTTCGGGAAAAACGCCTTGAACTCGCCATACAACTGGGCCGCCAGGGTCTTGTTCGGCGCCAGCACCAGGGTTGGCCGCTGCACCTGCTGAATCACGTTGGCGATACTGAAGGTCTTGCCCGAGCCGGTTACCCCGAGCAGGGTCTGGTGCGAAAGCCCGGCGTCGATACCCTCGACCAACTGGCGAATCGCCTCAGGCTGGTCGCCGGCCGGCTGAAAACGGGTGACAAGCTGAAACTCGGACATGGCAGACCTCGAGCAACTGTAAATATAGCCAGTAGTCTACACCGAAACGGGCCTTTCCATTGCCCGCTTCGCGGCTGGCGATGTGAACGTGTGTTTCTGTGGACCGGGCAATTAGACCAATGGTCCAAAAAAATTGCGAAAAAACGCCGGAAAACCCGCGCCCGATGGTCGCAGCGGTCGGCGCGTATCTCTATACTGACTCCCCGTTTGTGCACCGCTTCAGTGCATTCGGCTGGAGCGTGCAAGCCCTATCACACTCCATTCAGAGCCAAGGTAACAATGAGCCTGTTTTCCGCTGTCGAGCTGGCACCCCGCGACCCTATCCTGGGCCTCAACGAAGCTTTCAACACCGACCCGCGCACCGACAAGGTGAACCTGGGCGTCGGCGTTTACTGCAATGAGGAAGGCCGTATCCCGCTGCTGCGCGCAGTGATCGAAGCCGAGACCCAGCGTGCCGCACAGCATGCCTCGCGCGGCTATCTGCCGATCGATGGGATTGCCACCTACGACCAGGCTGTACAGAAGCTGCTGTTCGGCGCCGAATCGCCACTGCTGGCCGCTGGCCGCGTGGTCACCGTGCAGGCCGTAGGCGGCACTGGCGCACTGAAGATCGGCGCAGACTTCCTCAAGCGCCTGTCGCCTGATGCCGTCGTCGCCATCAGCGACCCGAGCTGGGAGAACCACCGCGCGCTTTTCGAGACGGCCGGTTTCCCGGTACAGAACTACCGCTACTACGATGCTGCCAGCCACGACGTCAACCGCGCCGGCATGCTCGAAGACCTCAACCAGCTGCCGTCGGGCTCGATCATCGTCCTGCATGCCTGCTGCCATAACCCGACCGGTGTCGACCTGACCCTGGACGACTGGAAAAACGTCCTGGAAGTGGTCAAGGCCAAAGGCCATGTGCCGTTCCTCGACATGGCCTATCAGGGCTTTGGCGCCGGCATCGCCGAAGACGCCTTCGCCGTACGCCTGTTCGCCGAGTCGGGCCTGGACTTCTTTGTCTCCAGCTCGTTCTCCAAGTCGTTCTCGCTGTATGGCGAGCGCGTCGGCGCGCTGTCGATCGTCACTGCCTCCAACGACGAAAGCACCCGCGTGCTGTCGCAGGTCAAGCGGGTTATCCGCACCACCTACTCCAACCCGCCGACCCACGGCGCAAGCATCGTCGCTGCCGTACTGAACAGCCCTGAGCTGCGCCAGATGTGGGAAGACGAGCTGGGCGAAATGCGTAATCGCATTCACGGCATGCGCAAGCAGATGGTCGAGTTGCTGGCTACCTATGGTGCCAAGCGCGACTTCAGCTTTGTCGGTCGCCAGTGCGGGATGTTCTCCTACTCGGGCCTGACTGCCGAGCAGGTCAATCGCCTGAAGGATGAGTTCGGCATCTATGCGCTGGATACTGGCCGTATCTGTGTTGCTGCGCTGAACCAGAGCAACATCCACGTAGTGACCAAAGCTATCGTCGCGGTGCTTTGATGCAGTTGGGGGCTGCTCTGCAGCCCCCAACTGTTTTCAGCCAGCACGCCCAATCGGGTAAAACTGGCCATGGCTCCACACCCCGAGCCATTCCTCGCCGTCCAGCAAGCGCGGCACCGCCAGCTCCACCAACTGATAGAACACATTGCGATGCAACAGCGCCTCAAGGTTGCTGCGCATCAGGATGTACGGCGCAGGCTCCTGCGTGACCGGATCAACCTCGACTCGCAACGGATGCGCATTGCTAGCCTCAATCACATCCTCAACATTGTTGGTGAAACGCAAAACCTGCGTCTCCCCCGCACCGATCACCTCCAGCAACACCGCCACAAACGGCGCGTCATCGACTTGGATGCCGACCTTCTCGACCGGCGTCACCAAAAAGTAATCATCACCATCACGGCGCAGGATATTGGAAAACAGTCGCACCATCGGTTTACGGCCAATTGGCGTGCCCTGGTAAAACCAGGTGCCATCACGGGCGATGCGCATGTCGATGTCGCCGCAAAAATCCGGGTTCCACAGGTGAACCGGCGCCGGGCCCCTCCCCTTGGGGATTTGCGCCAACAGATCATTGGTCTCGACAGACTCGGTCATCACCCTCTCCTATCAGCGGCTCATACCCAACAGGCTACGAGCGTACTCGCGCATGGGCGCTGCGAGCAAATCCTGCGGGCTATTGTCGTGAAACGTCAACAAACCGCCACGGCTCTTGATCCGCGCTGTATCGATCAGGTAGCGAGTGCTGGTTTCGATGAGCATCATCTGCACCACGCCGGTGTCCCAACCGAGCCGGTCGACTGCCTGTTCGTCGTACCACTCATCACCATTGCCGATGCGGTCGTCGGTACGAGCGAAGCGGGTATACAGCACGTAATGGGCACCGACCGAGCGGGCTTCGGCGATGGCATCTTCCAGGCCCAGCGGGCCTTGCGCACGACGCACCAGCGGGAAGTACTCGACAAAAGCCTTGAACGCCTCTTCGGCGACGATATTCTGCTGCGGCAGCGGGCCTTTGCCCGGCGGCACGAACGCACCCTGGCCAATATAGATGAACGAATCCGGTTGCAGGCGCACCGACAGGCTACGCTGGGTATCGCTATGATCGAGCAGACCGGCATCGCTCATGTGATAGCGAACACCTTCGCCCATATCGCTGACATTCATGCAGCCACCAAGCGCCATCAGCGCCAGCAGCAAGACCAGGCTACGCATCTTTCCTCCAGAGACCGGTGACGAAAAACCGGCGAATAACCGCCAGATGCAGCTTTTGCGCCAGAGTCAGCCGCCGATCACCTTCATTACCATTACCCCACCGGCGAACGCCAGCTCCTGCTTGTCAGCCAAGGCTTTTACCAGTAACCGTTGCAGCGCTGGCAAGGCCTGGTGACGGGGGCGATCAAGCAAGTCGCCGATGTAGTGCCGATTGCTGCTCGACAGGCAGCCATGCAGCCAGCCGGTTGAGGACAAGCGCAGCCGCGAACAGGCGCGGCAGAACGGTACGCTCTCGTTGGCGATAACGCCAAAATAGCCTTTGCCGGGGATCTGGTAGCGCAATGCGGTGGCATCAACAGCAGCGCTGGCCTGCTCAAAGGCATGGTGCTGGCCGATCAGCGTCAGCAGCTCAGGCATGCTGACCAACTGCTGGCGAAAGGCATTGCCGTCGCGCGCCAGGTGGCCCATGCGCATCAGCTCGATGAAACGCAGCTCGTAGCCACGCGCCAGGCAGTAGTCCAGCAGCGGCGCGACCTGATCCAGATTCTGTCCGCGCATCGGCACCATGTTGACCTTGATGCGCATGCCAGCCGCACTGGCCTCTTGCATGCCAAGCAACACCGTGGCCAGGTCACCGCCGCGAGCAATGCTGCGAAATGCAGCGGCGTCGAGGGTATCCAGCGACACGTTCAAGCGGCGGACACCCGCGGCCTGTAGCAGCGGCAGGCGCCGCGACAGCAACTGGCCGTTGGTCGTCAGGCTGATGTCGTGCAGGTCGAGGCCGGCGATGGCGGTGAGAAACCCTTCGAGCCTGGGACTGATCAGTGGCTCGCCGCCGGTGATGCGTAGACGCTCGATGCCGGCCGCCTCGATCAGGTAAGCCACCCCTCGTGCCAGGTCCTCGCCAGAGAGCTCATCCTGCGCCGCCACCAAACGCTTGCCGTCGGGTACGCAGTAGGTACAAGCGTAGTTACAGGCCGCCGTCAGGCTGACCCGCAGGTTGCGAAAACGCCTGCCTTGACGATCGACGATCATGGATGACTCCGACATGGAAGAATAAACCGTGCAAAACCTGACTCATAAATCAGGTTTTTGCAAGCTCGCATGTCGGACAGCCCCGCAAAGGGTGACGGGGCGTTGCTGTCAGGCGTTCGGTTCGGGGTCGCGCTTGCGCTTGTTACCCATGCGCACACCGATGTCCATCAGGAACTGGAAGAAGCCTTCCTGATCTTCCAGCACATTGCTCCAGAACGGCGAGTGGTACAGCGCCACTGCGCCATGCACCAGCGCCCAGGCGGCGCAGTAGTGGAAGTACGGCGGCACGTCTTCAAGCTTGCCTTCGCTGATGCGACCCTTGATCAGTTGAGTCAGGCGATCGAAATTGGAGGCACGAATGCTGTGCAGCTCCTCGACCATCTCTGGTACCTGATTACCCTTGACTACCTTCTCTTCAAGGCGATCGAACAGCCGGTAGCGCTGCGGGTCACGCATGCGAAATTCGAAGTAGGCACGCGACAGTGCTTCTTTGTCGCGGTCGACATCGGCCGAGTGCAGCAAGGTGTTCAAATCGCGCTCGTAGTCGAGCATCAGGCGCAGGTAGATCTCTGCCTTGGACTTGAAGTGCTTGTAGATCGTACCCTTGCCGATGCCAACGGCGTCGGCGATCATCTCGACAGTGACGCTGTCTTCACCCTGTTCGAGGAACAGTCTGAGGGCGGTATCAAGGATCTCTTGTTCGCGACGGCGAAACTCACGGACCTTACGCGGTTCTTTCTGCATGGGAGGCTGCATGGGGGAGGACTGGCTGACAATCGAAGCGGATTATTATGCCTATCTTGCAAGAAATTGCACGGATCATCGGCGCATGTCTGTGTTTCACGATAAGTTCGCAAGCGGTGGGATTGATTGGGCAAGCTGCAGATTGGCCAATCGAAGTGACTCGCATGCAGGGAATGCACTGTGCATCCCGCGACGTATTCCAAATCTGTTTAAAAAACGACCAGTTGTCGCTGGCACTGTGCCAAAGCTGACCAATACTTGAAGTGTTGACGCGCCACATCCCCCCAAGTGGCGTGCCGATAAAGGCGCTCAGGGACCGCGTGCCTTTGTTTACTCCTAATGGTCTTAACCCGGTTTCCTCCCCCAGAATCCGGGTTTTTTTTGCCCGCCAATCAGACTGCCAGATCAGCGTACTCGCGCAAGCGGGAACAAGCGCTTGAAGTTGGCCGTGGTCTGCTCGGCCAAATGTGCATAACTGACGCCACGCAGCGACGCGACGTATTCGGCGACTTCGCGCACGTACTGAGGCAAGTTGGGCTTGCCTCGGTAAGGGATCGGCGCCAGGTACGGTGAGTCTGTCTCGACCAGCAGACGATCGCTGGGGACCTGGCGGGCCACGTCGCGCAGGGCCTCGGCATTGCGAAAGGTGACAATGCCGGACAACGAGATGTAGTAGCCCAGATCCAGCGCCGCCTTGGCCATCGGCCAGTCTTCAGTGAAGCAGTGCAACACCCCGGCCTGCTCCAGGCTGGCTTCGCGCAACAGCGCCAGGGTATCGGCCCTGGCCGCACGGGTATGCACGATCACCGGCTTGCCGGTCTGCCGCGAGGCCTCCAGGTGCAGGCGGAAAGACGCCTGCTGAAGGCTCGCCGCCTCAGGCTCGTAATGATAATCCAGGCCGGTCTCACCAATCGCCACGACGTGCGGATGCGCAAGCTCGCTGAGCAGCCAGTCCAGCGCCGGGGTTTCTCCTGGCCCCAGGTCCAGCGGATGGATACCCACCGAGCAGTCTACATCTGCGTACTGTTCACTCAACGCCTTTACCGCGGCGGCATTGTCGGCACTCACGCCGATGCACAGAAAGTGCCCTACCCCGCGCTCGCGCGCTGCCTGCAGGGCAGCGTCGAGCGAGCCACCATGGGCACTCAGGTCTAGACGGTCGAGGTGGCAGTGGGAATCTACGAGCATGGCAGCAGGACACATATATAGAAGAAGGGAGTCAGCGTGAGCCTGGCAGCTGGACCCAGTGGGCCAACAAGGCTTCCAGCAGCAACACGCGGTTGAGGTTGGCCTTGCCCAGCACCTTCTGGCGCTGTTCAAGGATCCACGCCTGGGTTTCCAGCACCTTGCCCTGGCGGCTTTTCTGCGCAAGATACTGCAGTACCTTGCGCATGTCTGCCAGGCCCAGGCCTCTTTCGTCCTGGGTCATCTGATAGCGCAGGATCAGGTGCGACCACTCGAAGAACCAGTCAAACAGCAGCAGCAGCGGCACGCTGTTCCACGACTCGGCCAGTTGCGTCGGTGACTGTTGCTGCTTGAGCAGTTTTTTCACGCCCTCGGTGACCTGCGCACGTTGCTCGAGGACACCTTGCGCGTGCAGCTTGGCCGCCATCAGTGGCGATCCTGCCGCCAGGGTCAGCAGCTCCTCGCGTTCTCCCGGTTCACTGTCTGGCAACGCATTGGCGAGCCAGGCCTGGCTTTGGGCAAGGTTTGGTTGCGGACATACAACTTGCTGGCAACGGCTCTTGATGGTCGGCAACAGTCGGCTCGGCTGATGGCTGACCAGCAGCAGCACCGTATTGCCGGACGGCTCTTCCAGACTCTTGAGCAAGGCGTTGGAGGCATTGATGTTCATGGCCTCGACCGGTTCGATCAGGATCACCTTGCGCCCGCCCAACTGCGCGGTCTGAACAACAAACGACACCAGATCGCGAACCTGGTCGATCTTGATCGGCTTGTCGACGTCTTCCGGCTCCAGCACGTAGTTGTCCGGATGGCTGCCAGCGCGCAGCAACAAGCATGACTTACACTGCCCGCAGGCATCAGCGCCTTGCGGCTGCTGGCACAACAAACGCGCCATCAGGCGCTCGGCCAGGGCCCGCTTGCCAATCCCCTGCGGACCGTGCAGCAGGTACGCATGGGCATGCTGGCTGCGCCCGGCCAATTGCTGCCAGAGCGCATCCTGCCAGGCGAAGGCCTCAGCCACGGGCGCGTTCCAGCATGGCCGGCAACAAACTGTCGATGTCGCGCTGCACCGCCTCCAGCGATTGGCCGGCATCGAGGATGCTGTAGCGCTGCGGGTCAGCTTGGGCCCGTGCCAGATAGGCATGGCGCACGGCCTCGAAGAAGGCCGTGCCTTCTTGTTCGAAGCGGTCCAAACGGCCCCTGGCAGCCGCGCGCGACAGGCCGATCTCGATCGGCAGGTCGAACACCAGCGTCAGGTCAGGGCGCAGATCGCCTTGGACAAATGTTTCCAGCATAGCAATGCGCTCGACCGGCAACCCGCGGCCGCCGCCTTGGTAGGCGTAGGTGGCATCGGTGAAGCGATCGCACAACACCACCGCACCGCGCGCCAGCGCCGGGCGGATGACCTTGGCCAGGTGCTGGGCACGCGCCGCAAACATCAACAGCAATTCAGTATCCGCTGCCATGCTTTCGTCGCTTGGTGCCAGTAGCAGCTCACGAATCTGTTCAGCAACCGGCGTGCCGCCCGGCTCGCGGGTCAGCACTAAGTCCAGGCCCTGCTCGCGCAAGCGCTGCGCCAGATATTCGCGGTTGGTGCTCTTGCCCGCGCCTTCGGGGCCTTCCAGGGTAATAAACAAGCCGCTCACGCGCAGTCCTTAGGGTTTGTCATCGGGTGTCGGCGCCGCTGCGGGGGCAGCGTCGGTCGCCGGTACGGTTGGCGGGGTCGACGCAGGTGCGTCTGCCGGTGCATCCGCAGCAGGTGTCGGCTGGTCTCCCGCTGCCGGTTCTGGCTGGTCAATCGCACCCGGCTGCGCCTGCGGCGCGGGGCTGGAGCGGTAGTCGCTGCGGCGCTTGAGTTGATACTCGCGCACTGCCGAGTTGTGGTTGTCGAGGTCGTCGGAAAACACGTGACTGCCGTCGCCCCGCGCAACGAAGTACAGACTGGTGCCGTTGGCCGGGTTCAGCGCGGCATGAATCGCCTCGCGGCCGACGATAGCGATCGGTGTCGGCGGCAGGCCACTGATGGTATAGGTATTGTAGGGTGTCGGTTCGCGCAGGTCGGCCCGGGTGATCTTGCCGTTATAGCGCTCGCCCATGCCATAGATCACGGTCGGGTCGGTCTGCAGCATCATGCCCAGCCGCAGGCGCCGCACGAACACCCCAGCAATCTGCGCGCGCTCTTGCGGGATACCGGTTTCCTTCTCGACCAGCGAAGCCATGATCAGCGCCTGGTACGGGTCGCGGTAAGGCAGATCGGTGGCCCGCTCGGCCCATTCCTTGGCCAACACTTGCTCAAGACGCATGTACGCCTGCTGCAGGAACTCGACATCGCTCATGCCACGCACGAAGCGGTAGGTATCCGGAAAGAAGCGCCCCTCAGGGAACACGCCACTATGGCCGAGTTTGTCCATCACCTCGGCATCGGACAGGCCGTCCAAGGTCTGGGTGATTTTCTCGTGCTTGGCCACTGCCGCGCGCACCTGGCGGAAGGTCCAGCCCTCGACCAGAGTCAGGTTGTACTGCACAACATCGCCACGGCGCCAGGCATCGAACAGCTGGTTGACGGTCATGCCAGGTGTCAGCCGGTATTCACCGGTATGCAGTGGCGTGCCGGCCATGTTGAAGCGCCAGTAAAGGCGCAGCCAGACGGCATCGTCGAGCAAGCCGTCAGTCTGCATGCGGTAGAACATGCGATTGGGTGTGGTGCCGTTGGGCACCTCGAGCATCCGCTCCTGCTCGACGTGCAGGGGCTGCTCAAGGGCCGAATGGACTTTCCAGGCCGACCAGCCCAACGCCAGACCGGCTAGGATCAGGCCTATTTCCAGCAGCAGGAGAAATTTGCGTCTCACGAATCAGGTATCCAGTAACGTCCGGGCAACGGCCTGCAGTTTACGGGTGAGCGGCCCCGCCGGCCAGTTCAGCTTGAGCGCAGAGCACTCCAGTACCGGCCAGATTCCATACACGCTGTTGCAGAGAAAGACTTCCTCGGCCTGTTCCAGGTCAGCCAGGGCCAGATCACTCACCTGCACGCTGATACCCAGTGCCGGCGCTTGCGCCAGCAAGGCGCCGCGCATTACCCCGGCTACACCGCAGCGACTCAGCTCAGGCGTTTGCAGCACCCCGCCACGAACCATGAACAGATTGCTGTAAACGCCCTCGATGACCCGCCCGTGGCTGTCACAGACCAGCCCTTCGGCGTGCTCGGCATCCTGCCATTCGGCGCGGGCAAGCACTTGCTCAAGGCGATTGAGGTGTTTGAGGCCGGCCAGCAGGGGTTGTTCCGCGAGGCGCGTCTGGCAGGCGAACAAACGCACGCCTTGCTCGGCATTGACTGCGGGATACTGTGGCAGCGGGCTACCCTGAAGGATGCGCCGAGCCGCGACGCCAACGCCTGGAGCGTAGCCGCGCTGGCTATCGCCACGGGTAACGATCAGCTTGGCGACGCCGTCGCCGAGCTGGCTGGCAAAGCGCAGCAGTTCGTCGCGCACCAACGGCAGGTCGATGCTGATAGCCAGTCGCTGGCAGCCCAGTGCCAGGCGCTGCAAGTGCAGCTCCAGCAAGCTGGGCTTGCCGGCACGCACGGCGATGGTTTCGAACAGACCATCGCCGTAGGCCAGCCCGCGGTTGTGCAGGTTGACTGCAGTCGCGGGTTGGCCGTCGATCCAGCTGTGCATCAGTCGGCGAACCGGCGGAACACCAGCGAGCCGTTGGTACCACCAAAGCCGAACGAGTTGGACAGCACCACGTCGATCGGCATGCTGCGGGCGTGATGGGCAACGAAGTCGAGATCGCAGCCCTCGTCCGGCTCGTCCAGGTTGATGGTCGGCGGCGCCATCTGGCTGTTGATTGCCAGCACGCTGAAGATCGCTTCCACGGCACCGGCAGCACCAAGCAGGTGACCCGTCATCGACTTGGTCGAGCTGACTGCCACCTTGTACGCATGCTCACCGAACACACGCTTGATCGCGGCCACTTCGGCGATATCGCCGGCCGGGGTCGAGGTGCCATGTGCATTGATGTAGCTGACTTCTTCCGGGGCGATGCCGGCATCGCGCAGGGCGTTGGTCATGCAGCGCGCCGCACCCTCACCGGAATCCGGTGGCGAGGTCATGTGATAGGCATCACCGCTCATACCAAAGCCAACCAGCTCGGCATAGATGGTGGCGCCGCGCGCCTTGGCGTGCTCGAGCTCTTCGAGCACCAGTGCACCGGCACCGTCGGACAGCACGAAACCATCACGGCCCTTGTCCCACGGCCGACTGGCCCGGGTTGGCTCGTCATTGCGCGTCGACAGCGCACGCGAAGCACCGAAACCGCCCATGCCCAGGCCACACGCAGCCATTTCAGCGCCGCCGGCGATCATCACATCGGCTTCACCGTAGGCAATGTTGCGCGCTGCCATGCCGATGCAATGGGTGCCGGTGGTGCAGGCAGTGGCGATGGCATAGTTCGGACCCTGCAGACCCAAATGGATCGACAGGAAGCCGGAGATCATGTTGATGATCGAACCAGGCACAAAGAACGGCGAGATGCGCCGCGGGCCTTGCTCGTGCAGGGTCCGGCTGGTCTCTTCGATATTGGTCAGGCCGCCGATGCCGGAGCCCATGGCCACGCCGATCCGCTCACGGTTGCTGTCGTTGATTTCCAGCCCGGCGTTACGGAACGCCTGGAAACCTGCGGCCAGGCCGTATTGAATGAACAGGTCGAGCTTGCGGGCCTCTTTGACCGACAGGTACTGCTCGACTTCAAAGCCTTTCACCGAGCCGCCAAAACGGGTGGAGTAGGCCGTCAGATCGGAGTGTTCGATCAGACCGATGCCACTGCGGCCAGCCAGAATGCCCTGCCAGGTACTCGGTACATCGGTACCCAGCGGCGACAGCATGCCCATACCAGTGACCACGACGCGTCTACGCGACACAGTACTCTCCTCATTGTCCAATAACAGAGTCTCTTGCCGTTGCATTTTGCAGCAAAAGGCAATGGCAAAAGGCTCTTGGTGCCTGCTTCACACATCTCGCAAAGAAAAAACCGCACGCCAGTGACGGCAGTGCGGTTTTCCCCGACAAGAAGCGTCGACTACAGACGTCTTAAGCCTGGTGGCTGGTGACGTAGTCGATAGCAGCTTGAACGGTAGTGATTTTTTCGGCTTCTTCGTCAGGGATTTCGGTCTCGAATTCCTCTTCCAGAGCCATCACCAGCTCAACGGTGTCAAGCGAATCGGCACCCAGGTCTTCTACGAAAGAAGCACTGTTAGTTACTTCTTCTTCCTTGACGCCCAGTTGCTCGGCGACGATTTTCTTGACGCGCTCTTCGATGGTGCTCATACCTAATTTTCACTCCTAATAGACATATGTCAGGCAGCTGGCCGGTGACCGAGTTTATAGCAAGACGCCTGCTTTTCAAGCGTAACGCGCCCCGCCATCAACTGGCTAAGTGGTCACTCGACCCTCTGCCCGGAATCTGGTTGCAGCTTTATAACGGATTTTAAGCTCGGAGTATGACTCTTTTTTGAAGCAATCCGTCACATTGAGTTGCGATGTTACATGTACATCCCGCCGTTCACAGGCACTGTAGCACCTGTGACATAGGCTGCGCCGTCGGACGCCAGGAAAGCAACTACCTTGGCGATTTCGTCGGCTTGACCCAGACGGCCCAGCGGAATCTGGGTCTGCAACGCTTCACGTTGAGCCTCTGGCAGTTCACGGGTCATATCGGTGTCGATAAAACCTGGAGTTACCGAGTTGACAGTGATGTTGCGCGACCCGACTTCACGTGCCAGAGCACGGCTGAAACCTTCCAGACCGGCTTTGGCGGCGGCATAGTTTACCTGACCGGCGTTGCCCATGGCACCCACAACCGAGCCGATGCTGATAATGCGGCCCCAACGCGCCTTGGTCATGCCGCGCAGCACGCCCTTGGACAGGCGGTAGAGGCTGTTGAGGTTGGTGTCGATCACGTCGAACCACTCGTCGTCTTTCATCCGCAGCATCAGGTTGTCGCGGGTGATGCCGGCGTTGTTGATCAGGATCGAGGTAGTGCCGAACTGTTCCTGGATCGCGGCCAGAACGCCGTTGACCGACGCTTCATCAGTCACGTTCAGCTCCATGCCGGTGCCGGTGATGCCATGCTCCTTGAGCGTGGCAGCAATGCGCTCGGCGCCCGAGGCCGAGGTCGCGGTACCGATGACGGTAGCGCCCTGACGGCCCAGCTCGAGGGCGATGGCCTGGCCGATACCACGGCTGGCGCCGGTGACCAGTGCAACTTTACCTTGCAGGCTCATGCAAGCTTCTCCAGTTTCAGGCCAGCGCCGCACGGGTGGCGGCGATGGCATCAGGGGTATTGAGGTTGTAGGTGGTCACGCCATCAGCGCAACGCTTGTTCAGGCCGGCCAGGACCTTGCCCGGGCCGCACTCGACCAGATTGACCGCGCCATTGGCCGCCAGGGTCTGCACGCATTCAACCCAGCGCACGGGCTGGTACAACTGGGCCAGCAGGTCTTGCTTGAGCACGCTCAGGTCAGCTGGGATGGCTGCAGAAACGTTCTGCACCACCGGGATCTGCGGCGCCTGCCATTCGATGGCGTTGACCGACTCGGCAAAGCGCTCGGCAGCAGGCTGCATCAGGGCGCAGTGCGACGGCACGCTGACCGCCAGCGGCAAGGCGCGTTTGGCGCCCTTGGCCTTGCACAGCTCCATGGCGCGATCTACCGCTGCCTTGTTGCCAGCAATGACCACCTGCCCTGGCGAGTTGAAGTTGACCGCGCTGACCACTTGGTCTTCTGCTGCTTCAGCGCAGATGGCGACCACGACCTCGTCGTCCAGACCGAGAATCGCGGCCATGCCGCCATGGCCTGCCGGGACTGCTTCCTGCATCAGCTGGCCACGGCGCTCGACCAGGCGCACCGCGTCTTTCAGGCTGAGGCTACCGGCCGCTACCAAAGCACTGTACTCGCCAAGGCTATGCCCGGCGACGAACGCAGGCTTTGCGCCGCCTTGGGCCAGCCACAGGCGCCACAACGCAATGGAGGCGGTGAGGATGGCCGGCTGAGTCTTGTCGGTTTGATTGAGTTGCTCTTCCGGACCTTGCTGAACCAGTGCCCACAGGTCGTAGCCCAGAGCGTCGGAAGCTTCCTTGAAGGTTTCGACGATCACCGGCTCTACTGCGCCGATTTCGGCGAGCATGCCCAGCGATTGGGAACCTTGACCCGGAAAGACAAATGCGAGGGATGCAGACATTGAACAAGCCCTTATGATCTTGTCGTCGGAGAGGATGCGCCCAGCCCATGGCTGTACGCAGAATCTGGAAACTTGGATGAATACGAAAACCCAGCGGTCACATTTAACCACCTCATGGCGATTATGCCTAAGGCAGCAGGTCTTCGAGGCGGCTGTGCAGGCGCCCTGGCAGGTTCTCCTCGATCTCGATCAGCGCCCGCTGGATAGCGCTCTGCAGGCCTTCGACCCCTGCCGAACCGTGACTCTTGATGACGATGCCCTGCAGACCGAGAAAACTCGCACCGTTGTGCCGTGCAGGCGCCAGGTCAGCCTGCAGGCGTTTGA
Organism: Pseudomonas sp. 1121_17; assembly: GCF_052850745.1. Taxonomy (NCBI): domain Bacteria; kingdom Pseudomonadati; phylum Pseudomonadota; class Gammaproteobacteria; order Pseudomonadales; family Pseudomonadaceae; genus Pseudomonas; species Pseudomonas sp. 1121_17. Next base: position 254,839 of record NZ_VXCX01000001.1, on the reverse strand, counting down.
GCAGCGGCATGGCCAGCACGCCGACGGCGCGCGCCAGCACCCCCCTCTTGAACAGCGCCTCGATTCTGGTACTGATCATGGTTGCCAGACCCTCGCTGGACTTGAGCAGGATATTGCCGACAAAGCCGTCACACACCACTACATCGGCTTCACCGCGATACAGGCCATCACCCTCGACAAAGCCGACGTAGTTGATACCGCGAGCATTCTGCAGCAGCGTTGCCGCCAGCTTGACCTGCTGATTACCCTTGATGTCTTCGGTGCCGATGTTGAGCAACGCAACGCGTGGGCGCTGAATGCCCAAGGCCTGCGCCGCCACCGAGCCCATCAACGCGAACTGGTAGAGATGCTCGGCACTGCAGTCAACGTTGGCGCCCAGATCGAGCAACTGGCAAAAGCCTGACTGGGTCGGGATCGCCGCGACCATGGCCGGCCGATCAATGCCTGGCACGGTCTTGAGGACAAAGCGCGACAGCGCCATCAGTGCACCGGTATTGCCGGCGCTGACGCAGGCCTGGGCCTTGCCGTCCCGCACCAGTTCAAGGGCAATGCGCATCGACGAATCAGGCTTGCTGCGCAACGCTTGCGAGGGCCGCTCATCCATCTCCACCACTTCACTGGCCGCGACAATTTGCAGGCGCGCGCGATCGGCAGCTGCTAGGCCGCTGACGAGTGGTTCAAGAAGGGAGGGTTGACCGACGAGGGTCAGGTGCAGCGAGGGCGTAACCGAGAGGCAAGCGATACTTGCCTGAACAATGTTGCGGGGACCGAAGTCCCCGCCCATTGCGTCGATCGCGATGATCTGAGCGGACAAGATTTACTCGTCAGCGCCCTTGTCGATCACTTTGCGGCCACGGTAAACGCCTTCTGGCGAAACGTGGTGACGCAGGTGAATTTCACCGGTGGTTTTTTCTACCGACAGCGCGTTTTCCGACAGGGCATCGTGCGAACGACGCATGTCACGGGCAGAGCGGGATTTTTTGTTCTGCTGAACAGCCATAATTGATTAACTCCTAAACGTTTGGGTCACGCTTTAACTGCGCCAGGACGCTGAACGGGTTGGACCGCGATACCTCGTCCTCGCTCGATTCGGGCTCATCGAGGCCCGCCGGCTGCTGGCATTCTTCCGGATGATGAGCAGGCACGATGGGCAAGGCGAGCAAAAGCTCTTCCTCGATCAGCGCCTGCAGATCCAAAGGATCTTCGCCCAGTTCCAGCACGTCATAGCCTTTCGGCAACGACTGGGTATTCGCACCCTCCTTCACCACCGCGTACGAACACTCGCTGTGGATCGGCAGGGTGACCAGCTCAAGACAACGCTGGCAAACCATTTTGACTTCGACGTCGAGCTCACTGTGGATAACCACGGCATGCTGTTCATCTCGTTCAAAATCGAACTTCGCCTGCACCGTACCGACATTGTCGGAAAGCGGGTCGCAGAGTCTTTCCAAATCAGCGAGTTGCAACGAACCTTGAAGGGTTACGCCACGATCGGCTAATTTGCGCGGGTCAACGTGAGGTGGAATCGGGTCATTCAACATAGGCGCAGCATTCTAGGGATGGCCCCCGCCCCTGTCAAAGGAAATTCGGTGGCAAGTGGATGATAGAATCGGTTGATCTGCCAAGGAGTCTACCATGCTGCCCCTGTTACTGGCTTCCAGCTCTGCCTACCGCCGCGAATTGCTCACCCGCCTGCGCCTGCCCTTCACCTCGGCAAGCCCCGACCTAGACGAACAGCGCCTGCCGGACGAACCCGCCATCGCGCTGGTCAAGCGCCTGGCGCAGCAAAAGGCCGAGGCATTGGCCGCAGCCCACCCCGGCCATCTGATCATCGGCTCTGACCAGGTCGCGGTGCTGGGCGAACAGATCCTCGGCAAGCCACATACGTTCGAGCGCGCCCGCGAGCAGCTGCTTGCCGCCAGTGGCCAACAGGTCACCTTTCTGACCGGCCTGGCGCTGCTCAACAGCAGCAGCGGCCATTGTCAGGTCGACTGCGTGCCGTTCACGGTGGTCATGCGCGAGTTGAGCCAGGCCAGTATCGAGCGCTATCTGCGCGCAGAGCAGCCTTACGACTGCGCCGGCAGTTTCAAAGCCGAGGGATTGGGGGCGAGCCTGTTCCAGAGCACCCATGGCAGCGACGCGACCAGCCTGATCGGGCTGCCGCTTATTCGCCTGGTGGATATGCTGCTGGAAGAAGGCGTACAGGTGCCCTGAAGGGAAACTGCTGGCCTGCACGCACAGGCCAGCAGCGCTTAGCGCAGGGTCGGTCCCTGGAAGCCCATCCACATTGCCAGGTGCTCAGCTACGCTGGCGCCGATGCGTTTGGAGAAACGGTCGAACGGCGACTCCTGGACTGTGAAATCGACCAGATTCTTCTCGCCAACGATGTCTCTGGCGACATAGCTGGCACTGCCCAGACCATCTACCAGACCTAGCGCCTTGGCCTGCTCACCGGACCAGATCAGGCCACTGAACAGCTCAGGGTGCTCTTTGTCCTTGAGCCGATCACCACGCCCCTGTTTGACCATGGCAATGAACTGCTGGTGAGTGGTGTTGAGCACGCCCTGCCAGAACTCGGTTTCTTCAGGTTTTTGCGGCGAGAATGGATCAAGGAACGCCTTGTGCTCACCCGCCGTATAGGTGCGCCGCTCGATGCCCAGCTTGTCCATGGCACCGACAAAGCCATAGCCCGCTGCGGTAACGCCGATCGAGCCGACCAGGCTGGCCTTGTCGGCATAGATCTCATCGGCAGCACTGGCGATGTAATAGGCACCCGAGGCACCAAGATCGGTGATCACTGCGTACAGCTTGATCTGCGGGTATTCGGCGCGCAGGCGGCGAATCTCGTCATAGACGTAACCGGACTGCACCGGGCTGCCGCCTGGGCTGTTGATACGCATCACCACTGCCTTGGTATTGGCATCCTTGAATGCCTCGCGCAGGCTCTTGATCAGGTTGTCGGCACTGGCCGCCTCCTGATCAGCAATAACCCCACGCACCTCGACCAGTGCGGTATGGCTACCACTGCGCGAAGCAGCGCCGTCCATACTCATCAGCGGCGAGAACAGGAACAGGATGCCGAACAGGTAAAGGAACGTCAGCAGCTTGAAGAAGATCCCCCAGCGTCGCGCTCGACGCTGCTCCTGCACACCAGCAAGGAGGGTTTTCTCCAGCAGCTTCCAGCTCTTGCGATCCTCACTCTCGACCACTTCGGTCTCGGGCGCTTTCCACTCGTCAGCCATGCTCACCTACCTTGGAATTGATAATTGCGCCGAACCTGCCAACCACTCGCGCAGCTGGGAAAAGTGATCGATGCACACCTGCGGCCCGAACTCTGCCAGCGCCTGCAGCGACATAGCCCCGTAACCGACAGCCACCGAGTGCATGCCGGCGTTGTTGGCCATTTGCAGGTCGAACGCAGAATCTCCGACCATCAGCGCCTGGCCGGGTTCGGCGCGGCAATGGGCAAGAATTTCTTCAAGCATCAATGGGTGCGGCTTGCCGCGGGTTTCATCAGCCGCCCGAGTGATATCGAAAAAGTCTTCCCAGCCATTGGCCTTGAGCACCCGATCGAGCCCGCGACGGGCCTTGCCAGTAGCTACTGCCAGGCGATAGCCGTGGGCGCGAAACGCATCCAGCGACTCGACCACGCCGTCAAACAACGGTGACGGCTGCTGATCCAGCGCCATGTACACATCAGCATAGTGCTGACGGAAGCGTTCGACCTGCAGCGGCTCAAGGTGCGGATACAGGGTCCAGATCGCCTCGCCCAGGGCCAGGCCGATAATGCCCTTGATTGCATCCTCGGCACTGGGCGCCTCACCGGCGCGCTCAGCGGCCTGATTCATCGCCAGAACGATGCGCCCGACAGAGTCAGCCAGGGTGCCATCCCAGTCAAAAATCAGCAGCTCGTAGGGTTTGCTCATGTGAAGTCAGGCCGCGCCAGGCGCTCTACAGTCTTGGCCCACATTTCGTCGACCGGTGCTTCAACCTTGAGCTCGCCGCCATCGGGCAGCGGCACGGTCAGGGCATAGGCATGCAGGAACAGGCGTTTGCCGCCGAGATCACGAATCTCGCGGGAGAATTCTTCATCGCCGTATTTGTTGTCGCCGGCAATCATGTGCCCGGCATGCAGGGCGTGCACGCGGATCTGATGGGTGCGACCGGTGATCGGACGCGCTTCGATCATGGTGGCGAAGTCGCCGAAACGGCGCAGCACCTTGAACAAGGTCAGCGCTTCCTTGCCCTCTTCGTTGACCTCGACCATACGCTCGCCAGAACGCAGGTTGCTCTTCTGCAATGGGGCATTGACCTGTTTCTTCGCGGTTGGCCAGTTGCCACGCACCAGCGCCATGTAGCGCTTGTCGACGCCATCACCGCGCAGGGCAGCGTGCAGATGGCGCAACATGCTGCGCTTCTTGGCGATCATCAGCAGGCCGGAAGTGTCGCGGTCGAGCCGGTGCACCAGCTCCAGTTCCTTGGCGTCCGGGCGCAACTGGCGAAACGCTTCGATCACGCCAAAGCTCAGGCCGCTGCCGCCATGCACGGCGATGCCGGCCGGTTTGTTGAGCACGATGAGCGCCTTGTCTTCATAGACAATGGCCGCCTCCAGGCGCTGCAACAGCGATTGTGCCACCGGCACCGGCTCGTCACGCTCGGGCAGACGCACCGGTGGCACGCGCACGATGTCGCCGGCCTGGATCTTGTATTCAGGCTTGACCCGACCCTTGTTGACCCGCACTTCACCCTTGCGCAGGATGCGGTAGACCAGGGTGCGAGGCACGCCCTTGAGCGCCGTGATCAGGAAATTGTCGATTCGTTGGCCGGCAAGCTCCGGCGCGACTTCGATCAGCTGAACGCCGGAAGTCGGAGGGGTATTGGTAGTCATGGCGCCGATAATAACAATTTTTTAGGGAATTGAAGCACTTAATCATTGCTGCTATAGTCGCGAACGCCGCCAAAAGCGGTGGGCCAGCGGTACACGGCGCTTTGCCAGCCCCTGACCAACGCAATTCTCGAGGACGCGAGGCCGTCCTACGGGGCTTTCGCCAGTTTATCGAAACACCTGGAAGCGCCACTCGCGCCGGGTAGAGAAGACCGAAAAGAATCATAAGTGTGGTAGTTCATCTGCTTAACTGGCTTTTTTCGCCGTGTCTCTGCACCGCCATCGTCACTTCCTCCTACACCCGGCGAATGCTTCGGAAATACCTGCCTTGGACATGAATGGCGCCAGCTTCCCTTATGAAGATGGCGAAAAATGCAACCCGTTGCGGATTCAGCGCGCGGCAGCACCCGAATTATCAGGGATACGTGCAGGGTGGAGATGCACAGCCCTCGGACCGTGTAGCACCGCGTCCGGCCACCGCCCCACTGTAATGGGCGGCGAGCGGATAAGGTCCTTACAGATGCCACGTAGGCGTCCACGGCTGACGGTTGATTCCTCCTCCTGACTGAGTGCACCAGGCCTGCCAGGTTGATCCCGATACCACAGGCCCACAGCACCGCAGCAACAGGACGCGTCGTCGCGACAACGGCAGGCTGGGCAACCGGCTGGTGCCGAACGTCGCCGACACGGGGGTGGTTCGCCACCCTTTGCGCACCTTGACACCGACCATGAGAAGTCGTGTGTGCCGAACGCCGTTTCCGGCAGCCCGGAAACCGACGGTACAACATGAAAAGAATGCTGATTAACGCAACTCAACCCGAAGAGTTGCGTGTAGCCCTGGTGGATGGCCAACGCCTCTACGACCTGGATATCGAATCCGGCGCCCGTGAGCAGAAAAAGGCCAACATCTACAAAGGCAAGATCACCCGGATCGAGCCCAGCCTCGAAGCCGCCTTCGTCGACTTCGGCTCCGACCGTCACGGCTTCCTGCCGCTGAAAGAAATCTCCCGCGAGTACTTCAAGAAGGCCCCAGAAGGCCGCGTCAACATCAAGGAAGTACTCACCGAAGGCCAGGAAGTCATCGTCCAGGTCGAGAAGGAAGAGCGCGGCAACAAAGGCGCCGCCCTGACCACCTTCATCAGCCTGGCTGGCCGTTACCTGGTGCTGATGCCAAACAACCCACGTGCTGGCGGCATCTCCCGCCGTATCGAAGGCGAAGAGCGCAACGAGCTGCGTGAAGCCCTCAACGGGCTGACCGTACCAGGCGACATGGGCCTGATCGTGCGCACTGCCGGCCTTGGCCGCAGCAGCGAAGAAATGCAGTGGGACCTCGACTACCTGCTGCAGCTGTGGACCGCCATCAAGGAAGCCTCGCTGGACCGCACCGCGCCGTTCCTGATCTACCAGGAAAGCAACGTCATCATCCGCGCCATCCGCGACTACCTGCGCCAGGATATCGGCGAAGTTCTGATCGACAGCATCGAAGCCCAGGAAGAAGCTCTGACCTTCATCCGCCAGGTGATGCCGCAGTACGCCAGCAAGGTCAAGCTGTACGAAGACAGCGTGCCACTGTTTAACCGCTTCCAGATCGAAAGCCAGATCGAGACCGCCTTCCAGCGCGTCGTCGAGCTGCCCTCGGGCGGTTCGATCGTGATCGACCCAACCGAGGCGCTGGTGTCGATCGACATCAACTCGGCGCGTGCCACCAAAGGCAGCGACATCGAAGAAACCGCCCTGCAGACCAACCTGGAAGCGGCTGAAGAAATTGCCCGCCAACTGCGTCTGCGTGATATCGGCGGCCTGATCGTCATCGACTTCATCGACATGACCCCGGCAAAAAACCAGCGTGCGGTCGAAGAGCGTGTGCGTGAATGCCTCGAGGCCGACCGTGCTCGCGTCCAGGTTGGCCGCATCTCGCGCTTCGGCCTGCTGGAAATGTCGCGCCAACGCCTGCGTCCATCGCTGGGTGAAAGCAGCGGCATCGTCTGCCCACGCTGCTCGGGCACCGGCATCATCCGTGACGTCGAGTCGCTGTCGCTGGCGATCCTGCGCCTGATCGAAGAAGAAGCCCTGAAAGACCGCACTGCCGAAGTGCGCGCGCAGGTGCCAATCCCGGTTGCCGCGTTCCTGCTCAACGAGAAACGCAACTCGATCACCAAGATCGAGATGCGCACCCGTGCTCGCATCATCATTCTGCCGAATGACCACCTGGAAACCCCGCACTTCGAAGTCCAGCGCCTGCGCGACGACAACCCGGAAGTGCTGACCAACCAGTCCAGCTACGAAATCGCCACCACCGAAACCGAGGAAGCGCCACAGCAGGCCGCGACCCGCACCCTGGTTCGCCAGGAAGCTGCGGTCAAGACCGCTCCACCGCGTACCAACGCTCCGGTACCGGCTGCTGTCGAAGAGGCTGCTCCGGTTGCTGCTGCGCCAGTACCAAGCATGCCTGAGCCAAGCCTGTTCAAAGGCCTGGTCAAATCGCTGGTGAGCCTGTTTGCCGCCAAGGAAGAACCGGTCGCTGCACCGGCTGCCACCGAGAAGCCTGTTACCGAGCGCCCACAGCGCAACGAAGAGCGCCGCAACGGTCGTCAGCAGAGCCGCAACCGTAACGGTCGTCGCGACGAAGAGCGCAAGCCGCGCGAAGAGCGTGCACCGCGTGAAGAACGCGCTCCACGTGAAGAGCGTGCACCGCGTGAAGAGCGTGCACCACGTGAAGAGCGTGCGCCGCGTGAAGAACGCGCTCCACGCGAGGAACGTGCTCCACGTGAAGAGCGCCCACGTCGCGGCAACCGTGACGAGCGCCCTGTGCGTGAGCTGCGTGAGCCACTTGACGCTACCCCTGCATCGACTGAAGAGCGCGCTCCACGTGAAGAACGTGCACCACGCGAAGAACGTGCTCCACGTGAAGAACGCGCCCCTCGCGAAGAACGTGCTCCACGTGAAGAACGCGCCCCTCGCGAAGAACGTGCTCCACGTGAAGAGCGCGCCCCTCGCGAAGAACGTGCTCCACGTGAAGAGCGCGCCCCTCGCGAAGAACGCGCTCCACGTGAAGAGCGTGTGCCGCAGGAAGAGCGTCAACTGCGCCCAGCCGCCCAGGCTGACGAGCAGGCCGCAGAGATCGCCGATGAGCAACTGCCGAACGACGAACTGCAGCAGGACGAACAAGAAGGCACTGATGGCGAACGCCCACGTCGTCGCTCGCGCGGCCAGCGTCGTCGCAGCAACCGTCGTGAACGTCAGCGCAATGCCAATGGCGATCTGATCGATGGCGACGAAGAAGGCAGCGAAGGCAACGAAAACGGTGAAGAACAGCAACCACGTCAGGCGACTGATCTGGGTGCCGACCTGGCCGCTGGCCTGGCCGTAACTGCCGCTGTTGCCACCAGCAACATCAGCGCTGCAGCCGAAGCACAAGCCAATCAGCAGGCTGAAATCGCTTCTACCCAAACGCCTGAAGCGGCTAGCGGTGAAGTTATCGCCCTGCCAGCCGAGCCTGCACAGCAAGCTGATGACGTTGCGATCGCCCCTGTGGTCGAGCAGCCTGTCAGCGAGCCGGTTGCAGTGGTCGAGCCGAGCATCGAGCCGGTTGTCGAGGTTGCGCCGCAGCCCGTAGTCGAAGCACCTGCCGTTGAAGCAACCCCGGTTGCTGCAGCAGAAGTGGAAACTGCAGCGCCAGTTGCTGAAGCGCCAGTGATCGAGGCACCAGCCGCCGAAGCTCCAGTGGTTGAAGCCGCCGTGGTCGAGTCGGGTGAAGCCGAGAAGCCAGTGCACGTTGCCGAGGCCCCAGCGGCCGCGCCAGTCGAAGCACCGGTGGTCGAGCAGGCTGCACCGGTTGAAGCCAAGCCAGAAGTTGTCGAGGCAGCGCCTGTAGCGGCTGAACCGGCGCCTGTAATGCTGGCCAACGGTCGCGCACCGAACGACCCACGTGAAGTGCGTCGCCGCAAGCGTGAAGCCGAGGCCGCTGCTGCCGCAGCTCAGGCCCAGGCATCGACCGATGAGCACAAGCCTCATCACGGTTGATAACCACGGCTGAATGAAAAAGCCCCGCCAGTGCGAACTGGCGGGGCTTTTTTTTGCGTTGCATTCAGCGCTGCACTGGCATATCCATGTGCCACCTACTCAGTACAGATTCGGCTCCATCTCCAGCTCCACGCCAAACCTGGCGAAGATATCAGCCTGAATTTTCTGCGCCAGCGCATGCAACTGCGCCCCCGAGGCCTGGCCATAATTGACCAGTACCAACGACTGCAACCGATGCACGCCGGCATCGCCATCGCGATAGCCTTTCCACCCTGCCTGCTCGATCAACCAGCCCGCCGCCAGCTTGAGCTGACCATCGGCCTGCGGATAAGCCACCACACCCGGATAGCGAGCGCGAAGCTGCTCGCCGAGCGCGGCGCTGACCAGCGGATTCTTGAAGAAGCTACCAGCATTACCCAGTTCGAGCGGGTCAGGCAGTTTCTCGCGACGAATGCTGCAGATCGCATCGCTGATTGCCTGCGCGGTCGGCTCGACGACCCCCTGCTCGTGCAGGCGCTGACGCACTGGGCCGTAGTCCAGGTGCGCATGCAAGCTGCGGCTCAGGGCAAAGCGCACGCGCAGGATCAACCAGCGGCCGGGATTGCGCTTGAACAGGCTGTCGCGGTAACCAAACCCGCACTCCTCAAGGGAAAAATCCTTGAGCTCACCTGTTTCACGGTCGAGTGCGGTCAAGCCGGCAAACACGTCTTTGATCTCGACGCCATACGCGCCGACGTTCTGCATCGGCGCGGCACCGACGGTGCCGGGAATCAGGCTGAGGTTTTCCAACCCGCTGCAACCCTGCGCCAGGCTCCACTGCACAAACTCATGCCAAGGTTCACCGGCTTCAGCCTCGACTACCACGCGATCGCCCTCCTCACTCAGCAGCCGCCGGCCACGGCTGGCCATATGCAGCACCAGCGCGCTGATGTCACCGGTCAACAGCAGGTTGCTGCCACCGCCGATGACCAGCACCGGAAGCTCAAGGCGGGCTGCTTCGAGCAATGCCGCCCGCACCTCGGCGTCGCTGTGCGCCTGGGCGAAATAGCGGGCCTTGACGTCAATACCAAAGGTGTTGAAAGGCTTGAGCGATACCTGCTGTTGCCAGGTGGCAGTCATAGCCGACCCCTGATTTCATCGACCAACTGCTCGCACGCCAGCTCTATCAGGTCCAACACCTGCTCGAATCCGGCCGCGCCGCCGTAATACGGGTCGGGGACTTCATCCAACGCGCCGTCATAGCGACGCAGGAACAAATCCAGCTCGCCCTTGGACGCCGGCGGGCGTATGGCCTTGAGGTCGGCGAGGTTGCTGGCATCCATGGCCAGCACCAGATCGTTCTCGGCAAAATGGCCGGCCTTGACCTGCTGGGCACGTTGCGCCGACAGGTCATAGCCGCGCGCCAGCGCTGCCTTGCAGGTGCGCGCGTCCGGCGCCTTGCCCACGTGCCAGTCGCCCGTACCGGCCGATGCCACTTCTACCTGGTCGGCCAGCCCGGCGCGTTGCAACTGATGGCGCAACACCCCTTCTGCGGTGGGCGAGCGGCAAATATTGCCCAGGCACACAAACAAGACGCGCATCAGGCCTCCAACAAGCGCCGAACGCGCTCCAGATCTTCTGGGGTATCAACGCCCACGGCGGGAGCCTCGAGCGCATCTTCAACGTGGATACGCACGCCATGCCACAGCGCTCGCAGCTGCTCCAGCGCTTCGGTCTGCTCGAGCCAGCACGGCCCCCAGTTGACGAAGTCCTGAAGAAAACCGACGCGGTAGGCATACATGCCGATATGGCGGCGATAAGGCACTGCCGGCGGCAACTGCTCGCGGTTCACGGCAAACGCATCGCGGGCCCACGGCAACGGTGCACGGCTGAAGCTCAGGGCCAGGCCATTCTTGTCGCTGACTACCTTGACCGCATTGGGATTGAACACCGTCTGCGGCTCATGGATCGGCTCAGCCAGGGTGGCGATGCCAGCTTCCGGGTGCGCAGCGAGGTTGGCCGCGACCTGGTCGATGATCACCGGCGGGATCAAAGGCTCGTCGCCCTGCACGTTGACGACGATGGCATCACTGGCCAAACCCAGCTGGGCGGCAACTTCGGCCAAGCGATCGGTGCCCGATTCGTGCTCAGCGCAGGTCAGCAATACCTCGGCACCAAATGCCTGGCAGGCGGCAACGATGCTGGCGTCATCGGTGGCGATCACCACCCGGCTTGCGCTGCTTTTGCGCGCCTGTTCCCAGACGTGCTGGACCATCGGCTTGCCAGCGATCAACAGCAGCGGCTTGCCCGGCAGGCGCGTGGAGCGCAGCCGGGCGGGGATGACCACAGTGAAGTCCAGGCTCATTTGTCCAGACGCTCGTCGTCGGTCAAGGTGCGTGCTTCGCTTTCCAGCATGACCGGGATGCCATCGCGCACCGGGTAGGCCAGGCCTGCGCCTTTGCTGATCAGCTCGGTCTTGTCGGCGCTGAGCTTGAGCGGGCCTTTGGTGATCGGGCAAGCCAGGATATCAAGCAGTTTGGTGTCCATGAGTGCGTCCTTGGGGCCAAGCGGCCGGAAAATTGAACAGGGTCAGGGCTGCTGCGCAGGCAGCAGACGCTCAAGCTGGGCGTCGAACCAGGTAATGAAGGCCGGTGACGGTTGCGCCTCGACTGTCAGATACCACCAGTCGTCAGCGGCAAAGGCACGGCATTTCACCGCATCTTTTTCGGTCATCACCAGCGGCAGCGTCGGGCTGAACGTCAGCGCTTCGGCGCTGAACTGCGCATGGTCGGCAAACGGGTGCGGCACCGGCTGCCAGTTTAGCTGCAGCAGGGTGTTGAAGAAACGTTGTGGATTACCGATGCCAGCCACCGCATGCACGGCCTGGCCAGGGCTGAAATGGTCAAGCCCACGGCGTTGGTCACTGCGCAGGTTGACCAACGCCGAAGGCTTGAGTTGAAAGGCGAAGCCGTCTTCGCGGTCGCTGCTGGCACCGTTGTAGAGCAGCGCGTCGACCTCATCGAGGCGCTCGACCGGCTCGCGCAGTGGCCCTGCGGGCAGGCATCGGCGATTGCCCAAGCCCCGTGCGGCATCGATCAGCACCAGCTCAAGGTCACGCGCCAGGCGGTAATGCTGCATGCCGTCGTCGCAAAGGATCAGGTCGAGGGGTTCGCTGGCAAGCAGCCCGCGTACGGCCGCCGAACGGTCGGGATCGATCATCAGCGGCACACCGGTGCGCTGAACGATCAACAACGGCTCGTCGCCGGCATGCTCGGCGCTGTGCTCCGCCGCCACCCGCCAGGGCAGCGAAGGCGGCTTGGCACCGTAACCGCGGCTGACCACACCGACGCGCAAGCCCCGCTTGCGGCAGTGTTCGATCAGCCAGAGGATCATCGGCGTCTTGCCGGTGCCGCCAACGGTAATATTGCCGACCACAATGACCGGCACCGGCGCGCGGTAAGCGGCGCTTGCACCACTGACGAAGCGCGTACGCTTGCGCAGCACGACGCGACGGTACAACAGCTCCAGCGGCCGCAACAAGGCCAGCGCCGGGTGGCCGTTGTACCAGGCAGCGAGCAAGCGCTCGGTGAAAGCCATCAGGGCGTCCCCGCTGCGGCCTCGACCGTGGTCATGCGCAGCTGGCTGAAACCGAGCTTGCCCGCCGCGTCCATGGCCGTCACCACCGACTGATGCGGGGTCTTGCCATCTGCGCTGATCGACAACGGCAGCTTGGTATCACCGCCAGATTCCTGCTGCAGCGCTTCGACCAGAGTGGCCAGGTCGCTTTTCGGCAGCAGATGATTGTTCACCGAGTACACCCCGTCGGCACTGATGGTGATATCCACCCGCTTGCCCTCGTCGGCCTCGGCCGGCGCGCCTGTAGAGGCCTCCGGCAGTTCGACCCGCAGTTGGTTTTCGCGGGTGAAGGTGGTGGTGACGACGAAGAACAGCAGCAGCACGAACACCACGTCGATCAACGACGCCAGGTTGATGTCGACGTTCTCCCGCGCACGGTTGCGCCGAAACTTCACGCCTTGACTCCCGCCACTTCCACTTCGCGATCACCTTGCACGACTTCGACCAGCTTGATCGCCTCTTGCTCCATACCGACCACCAACTCGTCGATGCGACGCAGCAGGAAGCGGTGGAAGAACACCGCCGGGATACCGACCATCAGGCCTGCAGCCGTGGTCACCAGGGCTTTGGAGATGCCACCGGCGAGCACCGAAGCGTTGGCGGTCATCTGCGACCCCATGAACGCGCTGAAGATGTCGATCATGCCCAGCACGGTACCGAGCAGACCCAGCAGCGGTGCCATCGCAGCGATGGTGCCGAGCGTGCTGATATAGCGTTCGAGCTCGTGAATAACCCGCGAGGCGGCTTCTTCAATGCACTCTTTCATGATTTCGCGGCCATGGCGCGAATTGGCCAGGCCGGCAGCAAGGATCTCGCCCAGCGGCGAGTCAGCGCGCAGGCTCTTGAGCTTGTCACTGGTGAGCTGCTTGTCCTTGATCCACATCCACACCTGACCCAGCAGGTGCGGCGGGGTTACGCGACTGGCACGCAGGGTCCACAGGCGTTCGACGACGATAGCCATGGCAACGATGGAGCTCAGAATGATCGGCAGCATCATCCAACCACCGGACTTTACCAATTCCCACACAGTAATCATCCCCTCGAAAAAGGCCGCCACTCTACCATAGGATCGCCCTCGGCTGAGTTGCCGGAGGTCGCAACAATGCGCGTGCCGGGGTCATTCTTTGTCACGCCAGAACCTGCGCTGGGCACGCTGCCCGGCAACCTGGGATTGAGCGCCCAGGCGCAAGCTCAAGGCGCCCTCTATGGCGGTGTCGTGAATCGCCAGCCCATGGCGCTGGTAGCGTTCCAGCACCTGCACATGCGGGTGGCCGAAACCGTTGTGCGCACCGCGGGAAATCAATACGCCGCGCGGCCTGGTGGCAGCAATGAACGCCTCGGTGGAGGAACTGCGACTGCCGTGGTGCGGTGACTGCAGCCAGTCGATGCGTTTGCCTTCATGCGCCGCCAGCCAGGCGCGTTCGGCGCTGGCTTCAATGTCACCGGCCAACAGCAGACGCTCGCCCTGCGCCTCGACCAGCAATACGCAGGAGCGGTCATTGCTCGAGCGCCCCTGCGGCCAATGCCAGAGTGAAAAGTCGACACCGTCCCACTGCCAGCCCTGCCCCGTCTCGCAGCTTTGTGCCTGGAAGGCCTGCTCCGACTCACCGACCACAACGCGCTCGACCGACAGGCCGCGCTGCACGGCCGCTGCGCCGCCGGCATGGTCGGCATGGGCATGGCTGATCAGCAGCACATCCAGTCGATCGACGCCCAGTTTACGCAAAGTGGGCAGCACTACACTTTCGCCCAGATCGCTCTCGCCGCGCGCTGGGCCAGCATCGTAGAGCAGGCTGTGGTTCCGCGTGCGCAAAAGGATCGCCAGGCCTTGGCCGACGTCCAGCTGCAGCACCTCGATCTGCCCCTGCGGCAACGACTTGCCAGGCACCCACAGCGCCAGCAGCATCAGCGCGCCCAGGCCACGCATGGGTACGCCACGGGGCAGCAACACGATCAACGCGCCACTGAGCACCAGCAACCAGGCCAGTAGCGGCAACTGCCGGGCAATCCATGCCGGTTGCCACTGAGCCACCACCGTCAGCACGTCGAACAACCCAGCCAGCGCTGCGCCGGCCAGCCATAGCAGCAGTTCGCCAAACCCCGCCAGCGGCAGCAACAAGGTGCCCAGCAACGCCAAGGGCAGCACCACGAAGCTGATCCAGGGCACCGCGAGCAGATTAGCCAACGGCGCGCTCAGACTGATCGGCAGGCCCAGCGCCAGCATCGCCGGCAACAAGCCGATGGCGATCACCCACTGCGCACGTGTCCACGCTTGCCAAGGCCGCCAACCGCCAAGGCGCTGGGCAAAGCAGTAGATCAGCACTGCCACCGCGCCAAACGACAACCAGAATCCGGGCAGCAAACTGGCCAACGGCTCAACCAGCAACACACCGCACAGCGCCATCAACAGTGGTACAAAGGCGCTCAATTGGCGAAAACGCAGGCGCCAGAGCAGCACCACCGCCAGCATCAGACAGGCCCGCTGCACCGGCACGCCAAACCCCGCCAGCCAGCCGTAGCCCAGCGCGGCCGTCATGGCCAGCCCGCACGCCCACGGCAGCCATGGCCAGCGCCGCGGCCAACCTCCGTAACGTGCCAGCCCCGCCACCAGGCCGTAGACCAACCCTGCGACCAACCCGATGTGTTGGCCCGAGATGACCAACAAGTGCACCGTGCCGGTCGCCTGCAGCGCTTGCCAGTCTTGCCTGGCCAGCCCCGAGCCATCGCCCAGAACCAGCGCCGCCAACGCCGCTTCGCGGCCCCAGGCATCCACTGCCAGCAGGCGCTGGCGCAGACTGTCGCGCCAGCCGCCGGCCACCGGCTCCAGCAACTCTCCCGCCTTGACCGTGCCAGTGGCGCCGATGCGCCGGGCCAACAGCGTCGCCTCGCGGTCCGGCCCATGTGGATTGATCAGGCCGCGCGGGCGTTTCAGGGTCACGGCCAGGCGCCAGCGCTCTCCGGCACGAATCTCTGGGCCGTCGAACCAGCTCAGTTGCAAGCGCCTGGGTAATTCGGCGCGGCGCGAAGCGGGTTCCTCCAGCTCGAAGCGCACACCGTGGGCCGATACCGCTGGCAGGCCGACCACGCGCCCCTCAAGCCATAGCGTGCGGCCATCGAGCGAATGCGCCAGACGATCATCCAGCGCCTGCTGCGCCGACCAGCACGCCCAGCAAAAGCCCAGCAGCAAGCAGCCCAGCGGCCAGACTCGCGTAGCCAGGCAGCCAAGCGCAGCGAGCAGCATCAAGACTAGCCAGCCGACCGTCGGCAGAACGGGTAGAAAGCCCAGGCACAACAGCCCGAGCGCAAGCGCCAACATCCCTGTGCGCATAAGGTAGAGCTCCGCAAGCAAGACAGCCTGCAGAGGAATAGCGTATTTAAGGGTCAGTCTTGCTCAACAATTGTCACAAACTCTGAACAAGCCATTCCGGGAATCAAGGCATACTTGCCCGATCACTGCCCCGGGAGCCCCCATGCCGCGCCGCCTGTTCAAACGGTACATGCCGGATCCGACCAGCATTCGGGAACACAAGTCCTTACGCTTTTTCGGCAAGCTGCTGCACGACCCCAACCTCTGGCACCTGAACCGTCATTCAGTGGCACGGGCCATGGGCGTGGGCCTGTTTGCCGCATTGATCCCGATGCCGATGCAGATGCTGCTGGCCGCCAGTCTGGCGATCCCGCTGCGGGGCAACCTGCCGATTGCGGTCAGCCTGGTCTGGCTAACCAATCCGCTGACCATGCCGCCGGTGTTCTTCGTCACCTACATGACAGGCGCCTGGCTGCTGCAGACGCCACCACGCAGCCTGCCCGACGACCTCACCTTCGAGTGGATCACCGACCAGCTGGCTACCGTGTGGCAGCCATTTATGCTCGGCTCAGTGGTGTGCGGCGTGGTGCTGGGCATCGCCGCCTACTTCATCACCATGAGCTACTGGCGCTGGTGGGTCGGCCGCCAGTGGCGGCGCCGCAAGCAACGTATGTCATGCACGCATGCCGCGGCCGCTGACCAGCAGGCGAATGCACAGGGCATACAGCACAGCCGTGGCCACCAGCATGAAGGTGATCGCAGTACCGATACTGATATCCGAAACCCCTAGGATGCCGTAGCGGAACGAGTTGACCATGTGCAGCACCGGGTTCGCCAGCGACACCACCTGCCAGAACGGCGGCAGCAGGCTGATCGAGTAGAACACCCCGCCCAGGTAGGTCAGCGGGGTCAGCACGAAGGTCGGGATGATCGAAATATCATCGAAGTTGCGCGCAAACACTGCGTTGACGAAGCCCAGCAGCGAGAAGATGGTTGCGGTCAACAGCACTACCACCACGGTCACGCCCAGGTGATGCACCTGCAGGTGGGTGAAGAACATCGACAGGATGGTCACGATCACCCCTACCGCCAACCCACGCAGCACGCCGCCGAGCACATAGCCGATAAGAATGGTGTGCGGCGACACCGGCGACACCATCAGCTCCTCGATCGAGCGTTGGAATTTGCTGCCGAAGAAGCTCGAGACCACATTGCCATAGGAGTTGGTGATCACCGACATCATGATCAGCCCAGGCACGATGTACTCCATGTAGGTGAAGCCACCCATGTCGCCAATCTGCCGACCGATCAGGTTGCCGAAGATGACGAAGTACAACACCATGGTGATGGCCGGCGGCAGCAGCGTCTGCGGCCAGATCCGCAGGAAGCGACGCACTTCGCGGTAGACGATGGTATTCAGAGCGACCCAGTTGGTGCGCAGTTCCACACTCATACGGCCACCTTCGACAGGTTTTTCTCTACCAGTGACACGAACAACTCCTCAAGCCGGTTGGTCTTGTTGCGCAGGCTCTGCACCTCGATGTTCTGCAAGGCCAGCTGGCCGAACAGCGCGGTGATGCCGATATCCTTGTCGACCTGCACTTCCAGCGTGTGCGGGGTGATCAGCCGGCACGGGTAGCCGTGCAGGGTTGGCACCGTGGTCAGGTCCTGCTTCAAGTCCAGCACAAAAGTCTCGACATGCAGCGTGCCGAGCAGTTTGCGCATGCTGGTGTTTTCGACAATGGTGCCGTGGTCGATGATGCCGATGTTGCGGCACAGCTGCTCGGCCTCTTCCAGGTAATGCGTGGTCAGGATGATGGTGATGCCTTTCTCGTTGAGCTCGGTGAGAAAGCTCCACATCGACCGACGCAGCTCGATATCGACGCCCGCGGTTGGCTCGTCGAGGATCAACAGGCGTGGCTCGTGAATCAGTGCACGGGCGATCATCAGCCGACGCTTCATGCCGCCAGACAATGAGCGTGATGGCACGTCGCGCTTGTCCCACAGGCCCAACTGGGTCAAGTACTGCTCGGCGCGTTCCTTGGCCAGCTTGGGCGGGATGCCGTAGTAGCCGGCCTGGGTGACGACGATATCGAAGGTCTTTTCAAACTGGTTAAAGTTGAATTCCTGCGGCACCACGCCCAGGCAACGCTTCAGCGCGGCTGGCTCGCGGTCCAGATCATGGCCAAAGACATTGACGCTGCCGCTGGTCTTGTTGACCAGGGTCGAGAGAATGCCGATGGTGGTGGATTTGCCGGCGCCGTTGGGGCCGAGCAAGGCGAAGAAGTCACCTTCGGCGACATCCAGATCAATACCCTTGAGGGCCTGGAAGCCGTTGCCGTAGGTTTTGGTCAGCTGTCGGATGGACAGAGCAGAACTCATAGCGGGTCACGTACCATTCTAGGAGGTTCAGGACACGCCAGATCAGGTCACTGGCGCAGTGAGTGCGGCCATGGTGCAAGCCAGGGCCACACAAGTACAGTCATGTGCATTGATAGTGACTATCGAAAGCGCACAGGTGTTCGATCAGGTCAGCGCGGTCATTACCGCCGCTTGATAGGCCGGCCGCGCCTTGAGGCGCTCATACCAGGCCTGCAGATGGGGCAACTCAGGGCGCTCGATGGGCATCTCGAACCAGGCGTAGGCGAAACAGCCCAGGGGAATGTCACCCATGCCGATCTGCTCGCCGGACAAGTACGGTTGCCTGGCCAAGGTCTCATCGGCGATCGTCAGCAGATTGCCACAGGACTTTAGCGCGGCGTTGATCGCCACCCAGTCGCGTTGCTCCTCGGGCGTGCGCAGGATGCCCCAGAACAGCGGCCGGAACGGCGTGGCCAGGGCTGACGTGGTCCAGTCCATCCATTTATCCGCCAGCGCTCGCTGGCGCGGGTCTTCCAGATACCAGCCCTGCTCGCGGCCGTACTCGGCGCACAGGTAGCGGACGATGGTGTTGGACTCCCACAGCACCAGGTCGTCATCTTCGAGCATCGGCACCAGGCCGTTAGGGTTGCGCGCGCGATATTCAGGGTCGTTGACCACACCAAAGGCGCCGCCAGCATCGATGGCCTGGAACTCCAGCCCGAGCTCGTGGGCAATCCACAGTGCCTTGCGCACATTGCTCGAATTTTTACGGCCCCAGATCTTCAGCATGGCAAGCTCCCTGTGTATGCAATAGACGCATCAGTCTACTCCAGCCGAGCACGCTTATGGGCGGGTGTTGTCGTATCACAGTCGTTCACGACACATGCGTTGACATCAACCTGGCGAACTCCCAAGGTCATGTCCTGTCACTGAACAGACGAGGCCGTTCGGCAGATGCCGGCTAAGCTCTGTGGGGTCGGCCCAAGCCCAAGCTTCCAAGGAGGAAGACCTATGTTGCTGTTGTGGTTGGTGGTGCTGCTGATTGGTGCGGCATATCTCACGCACCGGCGCTTGCCGCCTTTGCAGATCATCGGCATCGTTGCCGCCTATACCTTGCTGATGGGAATCTTCAGCAGTGCACCGGGCTGGTTACTGGTGCTGATCTGGCTGCCGCTGGCGGCGATCACCGCCCTGCTGGTGCTGCCTGACTGGCGGCGCAAGGTGTTTACCGGGCGCGTGTTCAGCTGGTTCCAGAAAACCCTGCCGCCGATGTCGCAGACCGAGCGCGAAGCGATCGACGCCGGCACGGTGTGGTGGGACGGCCAGCTGTTCAGCGGGCAACCGAACTGGAACACCCTGCTCGACTACCCCGCACCGAAGCTCACAGAAGAAGAACAGGCGTTCATCGACGGCCCGACCAACGAGCTGTGCGCGCTGGTCAGCGACTGGCAGATCGGCCAGGACCTCGACCTGCCGCCTGCGGCCTGGGCGCATATCAAGGCGCATGGCTTCTTCGCCCTGATCATCCCCAAGGAATACGGCGGCAAAGGCTTCTCGGCCTATGCCCATTCCCAGGTCGCGATGAAACTGGCCACCCGCAGCGGCGACCTGGCCTCAACGGTGATGGTGCCCAACTCGCTCGGCCCGGCCGAACTGCTGCTGCACTACGGCACCGACGAACAACGCAACCATTACCTGCCGCGGCTGGCGCGCGGTGACGAGATCCCCTGCTTCGCCCTGACCGGCCCACTGGCTGGCTCCGATGCCGGCGCCATGCCCGACACCGGCATCATCTGCAAGGGTGACTGGCAAGGCGAACAAGTGCTCGGCCTGCGCTTGAACTGGGAAAAGCGCTACATCACCCTCGGCCCCGTCGCCACCCTGCTCGGCCTGGCCTTCAAGGCCTATGACCCGGAGCATTTGCTCGGCGACCGGGAAGAACTGGGCATCAGCCTGGCCCTGATCCCGACCGACACCCCCGGCGTCGATATCGGCAAACGCCACCTGCCACTGGGCGCCGCCTTCATGAACGGCCCCAACAGCGGCAAGGACGTCTTTATCCCCTTGAGCTACCTGATCGGTGGCCAGGAAATGCTCGGCAAGGGCTGGATGATGCTGATGAACTGCCTGTCGGTAGGCCGCTCGATTTCGCTGCCTGCGGTCGGCACTGGCGCCGCCAAGTACACCAGTCTGGTGACTGGCCAGTACGCTCGCGTACGCGAACAGTTCAACGTGCCGCTGGCGGCGTTTGAAGGCATTCAGGAATCGCTGGCACGCATTGGCGGCAACGCCTGGCTGATGGACAGCGCCCGCCTGCTGACGGCCAAGGCTGTCGACCTCGGCGAGAAACCCTCGGTATTGTCGGCGATCCTCAAGTACCACCTCACCGAACGTGGCCGCGAGTGCATCCAGCACGCCATGGACGTGCATGGTGGCAAAGGCATCATCATGGGCCCGAACAACTACCTGGGCCGCAACTGGCAAGGCGCGCCGATCTTCATCACCGTCGAAGGCGCCAACATCCTTTCGCGCAACCTGATGATCTTTGGCCAGGGCGCGATCCGCTGTCATCCGTTCGTGCTCAAGGAAATGGCCCTGGCCGGCCGCGAAGACCGCGACCAGGCGCTCAAAGAGTTCGATGCGCTGCTGCTCAAACACATCGGCTTCGCCGTCGGCAACGCCGCCAGCACGCTGGTACTTGGGCTTGGTCTGGGCCGCTTCGAGCGCGTCCCCGGCGATGCCCTCAGCCAAGGCTACTTCCGCGCCCTCAACCGCCAGGCCGCAGCCTTTGCCCTGCTTGCCGACCTGTCGATGATGCTGCTGGGCGGCGCGCTGAAACGCCGTGAACGGCTCAGTGCACGCCTGGGCGATGTGCTCAGCTACCTCTACCTCGCCTCCGCCGCACTCAAGCGCTACCACGATCAAGGCTCGCCTGAATACCTGCAGCCGCTGCTGCGCTGGGCCATGGAAGAAAGCCTGGGCAAGGCCGAGCACGCACTGGACAGCCTGCTCGACAACTTCCCCAACCGCTTCGTCGGCTGCGCCCTGCGCGTGCTGGTGTTCCCCTTCGGCCGCCAGCACACCGGGCCGAGTGATGCCCTCGACGCCGAAGTTGCCGAGTTGATCGGCCGCGGCAAAGGCGATCCGGCACTGGAAGAGCTGCTCGCCGGTTGCTACCGCCCGGATAGCCAAGGTGATCCGGTCGCTGCCCTGCAGCACGCCTGTGACCTGCTCGACGACGCAGCACCGCTGCACAAAACCCTGCATCAAGCGATCAAGCAGGGCAAGGTCGCACCAGCGCCTGGTCAGTCAGTGATCGATGCAGCGGTCACTGCCGGCGTGTTGCAGCCTGACGAAGGTCAACGCCTGCACGCCGCTGAAGCAGCGCGACGGGTGGTGATCGACGTTGACGCCTTCGACAAAGAGCAACTGCTGCCAACTGCCGAAAAAGTGCGTTAAGGGCAACGGGGCCCAGCGTCGTGCTTCGGCACGGCGTTGGGTCGCCTGAGGCGGCATTCAGGCGTATACTCCGCGCCCCGTTTCAGCCAACCCCCGAGGAATCTGCTCATGGCCAACACCCACCTGGAGTATCACCTGCAACTGCTCCAACATCTGCGCACCATCCTGGTGGCCCTGGGCGAAGCCGAGCAAGTGCCGGATGAAAGCCACGCGCTGTTTCTCGAGCGCTTCGACGAGCTGCTGACCCTGCTGCCGCAAGATCCACTGGAAAGCCAGTACCTGGGCCAGGACCTGCTCTGCCAGGTTATCCAACGCTACCCGCAGATCGCCCACTTGGTCCCCCGTGACCTGCTGTGGTTCTTCGGCGGTGACTGCCTGCATTTCATGCCTGATGACGAGCTGGATTTGTATCAGACACTGGAAGAGCGCCGCTTCGAGGCAGAAGAGAACGATGAGCCGTTTGATTGGCACATGGAGAAGCGCCTGCTTAGCCAGGCGGCGCCGGGGGATACGCAGCACTGATAGCCCCACGTGCGGCTTGCTGACTCCAGTCTCATACAAATAGAGCAGTGATTTCTCACTGCTCTACTCCCCTTGCTACTAATACTTTCTTACCGTATCAACGGCACCCTTGTCGCACTCGATGGCATGAAGACTGCCTGCGGTGCCAGCCTGATTGCCAGTGCCAGACACGGCTCCGTGCATCGTTGAAGTACCGTTCACGCAACAGGCCTAAATCGCAGCCAAAAAAAACGCCACTTCAAACGAAGTGGCGTTTTCAAATTGGAGCGGGAAACGAGACTCGAACTCGCGACCCCGACCTTGGCAAGGTCGTGCTCTACCAACTGAGCTATTCCCGCGGGGTGAAGCAAACTGCTGATGGTGTGAAGCAGCACGAAACCCTTCACTACCCTGTACCGTCATGAACGCCACAGCTTTTAAACTGGAGCGGGAAACGAGACTCGAACTCGCGACCCCGACCTTGGCAAGGTCGTGCTCTACCAACTGAGCTATTCCCGCAAATGGCGTCCCCTAGGGGACTCGAACCCCTGTTACCGCCGTGAAAGGGCGATGTCCTAGGCCACTAGACGAAGGGGACAATGCCGACGCTTTGCAGCGCACCAGGTACAAGCCCTGGATTTCTTTTTTTCGAGCCCTGCCGTGAGGCAAAACCCTGAAAACTGGAGCGGGAAACGAGACTCGAACTCGCGACCCCGACCTTGGCAAGGTCGTGCTCTACCAACTGAGCTATTCCCGCAATGGCGTCCCCTAGGGGACTCGAACCCCTGTTACCGCCGTGAAAGGGCGGTGTCCTAGGCCACTAGACGAAGGGGACACGCTACATCTTCACTATTTATTACTGACTTGCTGCATCTAGCGGTTAGCTTTCCGCTGCAAGTGGCGCGCATTCTAGGGATGCCTTCGAAAGCCGTCAACCCCTTTGTATAAATTTATTGAAATCAATGACTTCGCCGCTGGCTGCGCAGCTATATAGGTAGCGTCCGGGGATTGGCGTTGATTTTTTGACAGCAGCCCGGCAAGCTCGCAGCAAAGTGCCACTAGCGATCAGCCGCGCTGCAGTTTTTGCCGTGCAGGCCGACACAGGATACAGGCATCGTGCCTGGCGTCCGCCAAGCTGCACTGTTCGCCCTCCAGCGAACTCACTACACTCATTGCAGCAAAACTTATTCATGAGGCGTTAACGGTGACACCACTTCTGATCACTCTGCTCATCGTTGCCGGCATTGCCCTGCTGATCGTCATCGGCTACCTCAACAATGTGGTCGAGAACAGCAAGCTCGAACGCGCACGGCTGAAAATCGAGCTGGCCGAGCGCGCACGCCGCTGCGGCGAAATCAACGAGACGTTCCCCGGGCAGCTGATGAGCCCGGCGCTGAAGCTGTTGATGACGCGCCTGGAACACAACGTCACGCAGCGCCAGCTGGCGGTGGACAAGAACAGCGCCCCCCTGAAAGCACGCCTGGCCGAGCTGGAAGGTTTGATTGCGCTGGGCGACAAGCTGCCGGTGAACAACCCACCGAGCCCGATCCAGACCGAAGTCAAAGCCAAGGATGTGCGTTTCCTGCTGGAAGCACTGCACAACCAGATCGTGCGTGCCACCCAGGAAGGCTTCCTGGCCAGCAACGAGGGCAAGTACTGGGTCAAGGAAATCCGCCATATCCTGGTGCTGCTGCACATCGAGTTCTTCAACAACCTCGGCCAGCAGGCACTCCAGCAAAATCAGCCTGGTCAGGCGCGGTTGGCCTTCGAGCGCGGCGTGCAGTACCTGCGCAAGCAGCAGGAGCCCAAGCAGTATGAAGAGCAGTTGACCTACTTGGAGAAGCTGCTGGCCCGCGCCAACGCTATGGTGCTGGACCAGATGGAGCCTGCCGAGAGCGACAACAATGAGTTGACCGAAGGCCTCAAGACCGACGAGGAAGAGACCTGGAAGAAAAAGGTCATCTACGACTGATTGGCATGCTGCATCGGTTGCAACACAGCACAAGGGGCCTGATCAGGCCCCTTGTCGTTTTCAGCAGTCGGTCAATTCCAGAAAGATCGCCGCCAATCGCTCCAGCCCCATCTGATCGGCCTCACTGAAACGCGCAAGCCTGGGACTGTCGAGGTCGAGCACGCCAATCAGCCTGCCCTCCTTCACCAGCGGAATCACCAGTTCGCTCTGCGATGCACTGTCACAGGCGATATGCCCGGGAAACGCGTGCACGTCTTCCACCCGCTGGGTCTGCCGGCTAGCTGCAGCCGCACCGCACACGCCCTTGCCGAAGGGAATGCGCACGCAGGCCACTTGCCCCTGGAATGGGCCAAGTACCAGCTCTTCGTCACGGTTGATATAGAAGCCGGCCCAGTTCAGGTCATCCAGCTGGCTGTACAGGAATGCCGAGAACTGCGCGGCATTGGCGATGAAGTCGCGCTCGTCGGCAAACAGCGCCTGCGCTTGCGCGGCCAGCAGGTGGTAGCCGTCCAGGCCTGCGCCACTGGCATTGAGGTCGATCATTTCAGTTTTGCTCCAGCAATTGCAGGCCGACCCAATAACGGGCGAACTGATAGGCACAGCGGCCGTTACGATTACCGCGTCCGGTGGCCCAGCGCACGGCGAGAATTTCCAGTGCTTCGTCGCGCTGCCATTGCAACCCGGCGGTACTGGCCAGTTGGCCGATCCAGTGCTCGACCACATCGAGGAAGTGCTCCTGGGTGAACGGGTAGAACGACAGCCACAGGCCGAAGCGGTCAGACAAGGCGATCTTGTCCTCCACCGCCTCGTTGGGGTGCAGCTCGCCGTCAACCATCTTCCAGTTTTCGTTGTCGCTCTGTTTCTCTGGCACTAGGTGGCGGCGGTTGGAGGTGGCGTACAGCAGGACGTTGTCCGGCGCCTGCTCCAGCGAGCCATCGAGCACGCTCTTGAGCACGCGGTAGTCGCCCTCGCCTGCTTCAAACGAGAGGTCATCGCAAAACAGCACGAAACGCTGCTTGAGCTTGCTCAACTGCTCGACCACCCGCGGCAAGTCGGCCAGGTGATCGCGCTCGATCTCGATCAAGCGCAGACCGGCGCCGGCGTGCTCGGCGAGCAAGGCGCGCACCAGCGACGACTTGCCGGTGCCACGCGAGCCCCACAGCAGAGCGTGGTTGGCAGGCAGGCCGTTGATGAATTGATGGGTGTTGCGGCCGAGTTGATCGCGCTGCTTGTCGACCCCGATCAGGTCGGACAGACGCATGTCCAGGCTGACTTCCAGCGGCATCAGGTAGCCGCTGCGGCCATCGCGCTGCCAACGGGCAGCCAGGGTGGTGTCCCAGTCGATCTGCGGGCGCAGCGCGGGCAGCAGCGGCTCGAGCCGGGCGAGCACCGATTCGGCGCGCTCGAGAAAGGCGGTGAGGCGGGGGTCCATGGTGACTCCTGGTTAAAACGGATTCAGGGAAAGGCTGAATGTTTGACAGACCCACCAGCTGCCGAGATTGATCGGCTATGCTTGCGCAGCGCAGGAGCGCGAAACCGGCTTGGGATCCATGGATATAAAGTTCACCAATCGTCTGTCTTACAAGCAAGCCCGGCTGACTGTCCTGGTCGGCTTCATACTGGGAACATTGCTCAGTCTCATCCAGATCGGTATCGATTATGCCAGCGAAGACGCGTCTATCAACCGCGAAGTGCAGGCATTGCTGCAAATCAGCCACAATCCCGCCTCGCGCATCGCCTACAACATCGACACCGAGCTTGCCCAGGAACTGACCGGCGGCCTGCTGCAATCGCCGGCGGTGATCCGCGCGCGCCTGATCGACAACAACGACACGGTGCTGGCCGATGTCCAGCGCCCGCGCCTGGAAGACCGCTACCGGCTCCTGAGCGACTTTCTGTTCGGCGAGCAACGCCAGTTTCAGGAGCGCCTGCACCTGGCGCAGATGCCCAAGGACTACCTCGGCACGCTGTACCTGGACGTCGACACCTACACCTTTGGTGGGCGCTTTCTCGAGCGCGCATGGGTGACCTTGCTCAACGGCTTTACCCGCAGCCTGGTGCTGACCGGCATCCTCCTCGGGCTGTTCTACATGATGCTGACCAAGCCACTGGTGACGGTGATTGCCGCGTTGAGCAACAGCGACCCGCGCCAGCCCCAGCAGACCCGTGTGGAGTGTCCTCCTGGGCACGAGTCGGACGAAATCGGCGTACTGGTCAAGGTGGCCAATCGGCAGTTCGTCAGCATGGCCACCGAGATCCAGCAGCGTCGCGCCGCGGAAAACCGCCTGACCGACTACCTCAACGAACTGGAGGACCGCGTCTCGGCCCGCACCAACGAGCTCAAGGCAAGCAACGATCGCCTCAGCCAGACCAACCAGGACCTTGAAGAAGCACGCCGCCGCGCCCTGGAAATGGCCCAGGCCCGTGCGGCGTTCCTGGCCAACATGAGCCACGAGATCCGCACCCCGCTGAACGGCATGCTGGGCATGATCTCGCTGGCCCTGGACAGCGGCCTGCCGGCCGAGCAGCGCCAACAGCTATCGATCGCCCATGATTCGGGCAAGGTGCTGGTCGAGCTGCTCAACGATATCCTCGACCTGTCCAAATTCGACGCCGGCCAGCTGGAGCTGGAGCGCATCCCGTTCGACCTCGGCGCGATGGTCGAAGACACCGCCAACCTGCTGTCGCAGAACGCCGCGGCCAACGTCGAGCTGACCTGCCTGATAGCCAGCCAGTTTCCCAGTACCGTGCTCGGCGACCCCACGCGGGTGCGCCAGATCGTCAGCAATCTGCTGTCCAATGCGCTCAAGTTCACCCGCTTTGGCCGTGTCGATGTGCGCCTGTCGCCAATTGTCGGCGGCGTACGCCTGGAAGTCTGCGACACCGGCATCGGCATCCCCGAAGAGGCCCAGGCACGGATCTTTCAACCGTTCACCCAGGCCGGTGCCGGCATCACCCGCCAGTACGGCGGCACCGGCCTGGGCCTGGCCCTGACGCGCAACCTGTGCAAAGCCATGCAAGGCCACCTGCATATCCAGTCAGCCGCAGGCTTTGGCAGCCGTTTCAGCGCCGACCTGCCGCTGCTGACCCACACCGAAGCGATTCCCGCCGCGCCGCTGCGTGGACGCGTGGTGGCCCTGAGCAAGGCCGGCAGTGGCCTGGCCGAGCTGCTGAGCAGCAACTTGCCTGGCTGGGGCATGGACTATCAACAGCACGAAAGCGCTAGCACGCTGCAGCCAGGCGCCTTCGAGCTGTTGATCACCGATGACCTCGAGCAAGTGCTCGCGCTGCGCCCGCAATTCGCTGCGCCGATTCTGCTGGTCACAGCCTACGGCAACTTCCTCCCCTCCGAGCGCGCCGGCGAGCTGGCTCCGCTGGTGCAGCTGGCTCGGCCGTTGGCACGCAACGCGCTCTACCAGGCGCTGCGGCGGATGCTCCAGGGCGAACAGGCCAACACCGCCCCCGTGCAGGCTTCGCCCAACGCCCTCCAGCACCGCGCACGAGTGCTGCTGGTCGAAGACAATCCAGTCAATCAACTAGTGGCCAAGGGCATGCTGGGCAAGCTCGGCTGCCAGGTGCTGGTCGCCAGCCAAGGTGCCGAGGCACTGGAAATGCTCGACCGGGAAACCGTCGACATGGTCCTGATGGACTGCAACATGCCGGTCATGGACGGTTACGAAGCCAGCCGGCGGATTCGCCAGAGCGGACGTTGGCAACAATTACCCATCGTCGCCCTGACCGCCAACGCCATGCCGGAAGAGCGCGAGCGCTGCCGCGCCGCCGGCATGGATGACTACCTGGCCAAGCCGTTTCGCCGCGAAGACCTGCTCGCCCTGATCGAACACTGGGTGCCGCTCAACGGTTGAGCAGTTTCTCCACCGCAGCCTGCAACGCTTGCGGTTTGGTGGTCGGAGCAAAGCGGGTGACCTTGCCGCTGACCGGGTCGAGCAGGAACTTGGTGAAGTTCCACTTGACCTTCTCGGTGCCAAGCAGGCCCGGCGCGCGTTTTTTCAGCTCGACGAACAGCGGATGAGTGCCTGGGCCGTTGACGTCGATCTTACGCATCAACGGGAAGCTGACGCCAAAGCGTGCTTCGCAGAACGAGGCGATTTCGCGGGCATCGCCGGGCTCCTGCTTGCCGAACTGATTGCAGGGAAAGCCCAGCACCACCAGGCCCTGCCCGCGATAGTCGCGCCATAGCTGTTCCAGGCCCTGATACTGCGGGGTGAAGCCGCACTGGCTGGCGGTGTTCACCACCAGCAGCGCCTTGCCGGCGAAGTCGCCGAGCAGCTTGTGCTCGCCGCTCAAGGTCACGCAGGGGATGTTCAGCAAAGAATCGTCCATGGTCGCTCTCCGGTCAGTCACGCGGCTTGAAGTCCAGGCACACCGAGTTGATGCAGTAGCGCAGCCCAGTCGGTGGCGGGCCGTCAGGGAACACATGGCCCAAGTGCGCATCGCACTGGGCGCAGGTGACTTCGGTACGGATCATGCCGTGGGTCGTGTCACGGATTTCGATCATCGCGCTGTCGGCAATCGGCGCATAGAAGCTTGGCCAGCCACAGCCGGAATCGAACTTGGTGGTCGAGTCGAACAGGTCAGCGTTGCAACAGATGCAGGTGTACACACCGTCGGCCTTGTGGCTGTTGTACTTGCCGCTGAACGGGCGCTCGGTGCCTTTCAGGCGACACACCTGATACTGCTCGGGGTCGAGCATGGCGCGCCATTCATCCAGGGTTTTGTCGATCTTTTGCATGTTGTCACCTCGGCAGGCTGAATTTCACCTCGCACCGGCTTTTCCACGGCGCGGGTGGCACGTATATTAGTTGGCTTCGTGCGCAAGGCTCCAAGTCTGGCACCCGCGCCGCGCCCTTACAAACCTTTCGACGGCGACGCGTCCGCGACTTCTCAATCGGGATCACATCATGCAGTTCAGCAAATCGAACAAGCTCGCCAATGTCTGCTACGACATTCGCGGCCCTGTGCTCAAGCACGCCAAACGCCTGGAAGAGGAAGGCCACCGCATCCTCAAGCTGAACATCGGCAACCCGGCGCCGTTTGGCTTCGAGGCGCCGGATGAAATCCTTCAGGACGTGATCCGCAATCTGCCGACCGCCCAGGGCTACAGCGACTCCAAAGGCCTGTTCAGCGCGCGCAAGGCAGTCATGCAGTACTGCCAGCAAAAAGAAATCGAAGGCGTCACCATCGAGGACATCTACCTTGGCAACGGCGTCTCCGAGCTGATCGTGATGTCGATGCAGGCGTTGCTCAACAATGGCGACGAAGTGCTCATCCCGGCACCGGACTACCCGCTGTGGACCGCCGCAGTAAGCCTGGCCGGCGGCAATCCGGTGCATTACCTGTGCGACGAGCAGGCCGACTGGTTCCCGGACCTGGCCGACATCAAGGCCAAGATCACCCCCAATACCAAGGCGCTGGTGATCATCAACCCGAACAACCCCACCGGCGCGGTGTACTCCAAAGAGATGCTGCTGGGCATGCTCGAACTGGCTCGCCAGCACAACCTGGTGGTGTTCTCCGATGAGATCTACGACAAGATCCTCTACGACGAAGCCGTGCACATAAGCACCGCCGCGCTCGCCCCGGACCTGCTCTGCCTGACCTTCAACGGCCTGTCCAAGTCGTACCGAGTGGCGGGCTTCCGCTCCGGCTGGCTGATCATCTCCGGGCCCAAGCACAACGCCCAGAGCTACATCGAAGGCATCGACATGCTGGCCAACATGCGCCTGTGCGCCAACGTGCCGGCCCAGCATGCGATCCAGACCGCCCTGGGTGGTTACCAGAGCATCAATGACTTGATCCTGCCGCCAGGCCGCCTGCTCGAGCAGCGCAACCGGACCTACGAGCTGCTCAACGACATCCCGGGTGTCAGCTGCGTCAAGCCGATGGGCGCGCTGTATGCGTTCCCGCGGATCGACCCGAAGGTCTGCCCTATCCTCAACGACGAGAAGTTTGCCCTCGACCTGCTGCTCTCCGAGAAGCTGCTGATCGTCCAGGGCACTGCGTTCAACTGGCCGTGGCCGGACCACTTCCGGGTGGTTACGCTGCCGCGCGTGGATGACCTGGAGCAGGCCATCGGCCGCATCGGCAACTTCCTGCGCACCTACCAGCAGTGATCCAGCCTTGAGCATGACGGGGCCGCGCTGCGGTCCCGTCTACGGGTGCGGAATTCCCCTTACATCCTGCAACGCTCTCGCCTACAGCTGGGCGAAATTCCTCTGCCATACTCCGCGCTACACAGTTTGAAATAGTCGCCCGGTTGAATCAGCGCGACAGCCCCCTTATATACCCCGCAGTCAGCAAAATTTTCATCCGTCAGGAGAACGTAACAACCATGATGCGCATTCTGTTGTTTGTAGCCACCAACCTTGCGGTGGTGCTGGTTGCAAGCATTACCCTGAGCCTGTTCGGCTTCAATGGGTTCATGGCCGCCAATGGGGTTGACCTCGACCTCGGCCAGTTGCTGGTCTTCTGCGCCGTGTTCGGCTTCGCCGGCTCGCTGATCTCGCTGTTCATCTCCAAGTGGATGGCGAAGATGAGCACCGGCACGCAGATCATCACCCAGCCCCGCACCCGCCATGAGCAATGGCTGTTGCAGACGGTCGAAGAGCTGTCCCGCGAAGCCGGCATCAAGATGCCCGAGGTGGGTATCTTCCCGGCTTACGAGGCCAATGCCTTTGCTACCGGCTGGAACCGCAACGACGCCTTGGTCGCCGTGTCGCAAGGCTTGCTCGAGCGCTTCTCACCCGATGAAGTCCGCGCGGTCCTGGCCCACGAAATCGGCCACGTCGCCAACGGTGACATGGTCACCCTGGCGCTGGTGCAGGGCGTGGTCAACACCTTTGTCATGTTCTTTGCGCGGATCATCGGCAACTTTGTCGACAAGGTGATCTTCAAGAACGAAGAAGGCCGCGGTATCGCCTACTACGTCGCGACCATCGTTGCCGAGCTGATCCTGGGTATTCTGGCGAGCATGATCGTCATGTGGTTCTCGCGCCGCCGCGAGTACCGCGCCGACGAAGCCGGCGCCCGCCTGGCCGGCACCGGCGCCATGATCGCAGCCCTGCAGCGCCTGCGCGTCGAGCAAGGCATGCCGGTGCATATGCCCGACACGCTGAAGGCCTTCGGCATCAATGGCGGCCTCAAGCAGGGCCTGGCTGGCCTGCTGATGAGCCACCCGCCGCTGGAAGAGCGTATCGAAGCGCTGCGCCAACGCGGTTGATAACCCGCCGGGCCGCTGCCAACTGCAGCGGCCCGGCACGTTACATCTCGGACCGCTTCAGCGGTGCAAGTGATACACCCTCTCCAACAAGCTGCTCAGGCCGGCCTGACTGTACTTAGGGCTTTCGGCAATGATCTGCTGAGTCTCCAGCGCATCGACCTGCCAACCTGCATAGCCTTCCCGCACTTCACGCTCAGCCACTGAAAACGGCGGACCGTCGATGCGTGTCTGATCGTACTCAAGGGTCACCAGCAAGCCCTGGGCGCCAGCTGGCAAGCCGTTGCCAAGCAACTGCAGATAGCTGCTACGCATTTCCTGCGGCAAGGCAATCAGCGCCGCACGGTCATACAGCCCGGCGCACTCGGCCAGGTCAGCCGCCTGCAAGTCGAAGATATCGCCACACCAAAGCTCGATTTCCCCGCTGCGCCAGACCTCGAACTGGCCCTGGCGAGACACCTCAGGCTGCAGCCCATTGCCGGCAAAAAACGCCTCGATTGCCTGAGCGGACAGCTCTACCCCACGCACCTGATGGCCCTGCCCGGCGAGCCAGAGCAGATCCAGGCTCTTGCCACACAGCGGCACCAATACCCGGCTACCAGGCGCCAGTTGCAGGGCCGGCCAGTGCGCCTGCAAATAGGGATTTACCTGGCTCTGGTGAAAACCGATCTGATTGTCTGCCCACTTCTTGTGCCAAAACGCAGCCTGCATGCTTCCTCCTGGTTTTTCGATCAGTCACTGCAAAAACTTATATTGGAAGACGATCTGAATCTACTCGAAGATGGCCTCATCTTAGCCTTCAGGACCACCGCCATGTTGCCCAGCCTGTTTATTTCCCACGGCTCTCCAATGTTGGCCCTGCAACCTGGCGCCAGCGGGCCGGCCCTGGCCAGACTGGCCCGCGAGCTGCCTCGACCTAAAGCCATCGTACTGGTCTCGGCCCATTGGGAGAGCCGCGAGCTTCTGATCATGAGCAACCCGCAGCCAGCGACCTGGCACGACTTCGGTGGCTTCCCGCCAGCGCTGTATGCCGTTGAATATCCCGCACCGGGTGCGCCCGAGCTGGCCAGTCAGATCAGCCAGCAACTGAGCGCTGCCGGCCTGCCGGCGCGGCTTGATGACCAGCGCCCGCTCGACCATGGAGCTTGGGTACCGCTGTCGCTGATGTACCGCGAGGCCGATATTCCCGTAGTACAGGTGTCGCTGCCCAGCCACGCCGGGCCTGAGCTGCAACTGCGCGTCGGTCAGGCACTTGCCGCGTTGCGCGCAGACGGCATCCTGCTGATCGGCTCAGGCAGCATCACCCATAACCTCGGCGAGCTGGACTGGCACGCTGGGCCAGATGCTGTAGAGCCCTGGGCGCTGGCGTTTCGCGACTGGGTCGTGGCCAGGCTGGAGGCGGATGACCGCCCTGCCTTGCTCGACTACCGGCGCCAGGCACCGCACGCGGTGCGTAACCACCCGAGCGACGAGCATCTGCTGCCGTTGTTTTTTGCGATGGGTGCAGGGGCGCGCCTTGGCGTGGTCCATCAAGGCTTCACCCACGGCGCGCTGGGCATGGACATCTATCGCTTCGATTGAGCCTGGGCGTTTGTCAGGCAAAAAAAATCCCCGAATCAATCGGGGATTTTTTTTAGTGCGCCAGGATCAATCCTCGCGATAGCGGCGCAGCTTGAGCTGCTTACCGGCTACGCGGGTGTCCTTGAGCTTGGTCAGCAGACGCTCCAGACCATCTTCCGGCAGCTCGACCAGGCTGAAGCTGTCGCGTACCTGGATACGGCCGATAGCATCGCGGGCCAGGCCGCCTTCGTTGAGGATCGCGCCGAGCAGGTTCTTGGCGGCGATGCCGTCACGAGCACCCAGAGCGGTACGGCAACGCACACGGCCTTCGGCCAGTGGCATTGGCGCACGGCGCTCACGGTCGCCACGGTCGCTGCTGCTGCGCTCGCCACGATCAGGGCGGTCGCTACGCTCGGTACGCTCGCCACGCGGGGCACCAGTTGGTACCAGCGGCTGCTCGCGCTCAACCGAAGCCAGGTCCAGCGGCTGACCGTTGGTGGCTTTGCTCAGCAGGGCCGAAGCCAGGGCACGCGGGGTGCATTCCAGCGAAGCGGTCAGGCGGTCGAACAGGTCGCCGTGGGTGGTTTCTGCTTCGGCTACCAGTGGCGCCAGGCTTGCGGTCAGCTTCTTGATGCGCGCATCGAGCACAGCTTGTGGGCCAGGCAGACGGGCTTCAGCAACTTTCTGACCGGTCACACGCTCGATAACCTGCAGCATGCGGCGCTCACGTGGAGTCACCAGCAGCAGTGCACGGCCTTCGCGACCGGCACGGCCAGTACGGCCGATACGGTGCACGTAGGACTCTGGGTCGTACGGCATGTCCACGTTGAATACGTGGGTGATGCGCGGTACGTCCAGACCACGGGCAGCGACGTCGGTAGCGACAACGATGTCCAGACGGCCATCCTTGAGCGACTCGATCACGCGCTCACGCTGGTTCTGGGCGATGTCGCCGTTCAGCGCGGCAGCCTTGTAGCCTTTGGCTTCAAGGGCAGCGGCCAGATCCAGAGTGGCTTGCTTGGTACGCACGAAGGCGATCAGGGCATCGAACTCTTCGACTTCCAGCAGACGCAGGACAGCAGCGATCTTCTGGTCAGCGTGAACCATCAGGTGAGCCTGATCGATCGCGGTTACAGTCTGAGTCTTGCTCTGGATCTTGACGTGCTTCGGGTCACGCAGGTGACGTTCGGCAATGCTGCGGATCGACGACGGCAGGGTCGCAGAGAACAGCACGGTCTGGCGAGTCGGCGGCAGGGCCTCGAAGATGACTTCGAGGTCGTCCATGAAGCCCAGCTTGAGCATCTCGTCGGCTTCGTCCAGCACCAGGTGCTGAACAGTCGACAGGACTTTCTCGTCGCGACGCAGGTGGTCGCACAGACGGCCTGGGGTCGCTACGACGATCTGAGCACCATTGCGAATGGCACGCAGCTGTGGGCCCATCGGGGCGCCACCGTACACAGCCACTACATTGATACCCGGCGTTTGTTTGGCGTAGGTTTCGAATGCGGTAGCAACTTGCAGCGCCAACTCACGGGTTGGCGCCAGGATCAGGGCTTGCGGTTCGCGCTTGCTCACATCGATGCGATTCAGGATCGGCAGAGCGAAGGCAGCGGTTTTACCGGTGCCGGTCTGCGCCTGGCCGATCATGTCATGACCGTCGAGGATGATCGGGATCGACTGATGCTGAATGGCGGACGGCTCTTCGTAGCCGGTGGCCATTACAGCAGCAACAATGTTCGGGTTAAGTCCGAGAGCGGCGAATCCGCCGGTTTCCTGGGTCATGGGTCTGCCTCTATGTGCATCCGCAAAGACCCATGCTCCAAAACTGCACATGCCTTGAAAGACCCAAAGGTCACCCAGGCAGTTTTGGCGGCGGGGATTTGCGAAAACGATTGAAAAAGAAATACTTGAGAAGGTCCGACTAGCGGACGTGCAGCCGAAGCTGGACTCGGAGGATTTGCACCACCTGATTTTGCGGCCCGCTAAAAGACCGGCGCGTACTATACCCGAAATCCTTGATTGCGGTGAGATTTTTTTCTGGGGCGTGGTGATGTGGGGGGTTGAGGCTGAATCGGTTGGGCTTTAGCTCTCGGCAGGGATGCGTGATTTGCAGTGGAGCGGCGATTTTTGGGGGCGCTTTGCGCCCCACGGCCTCAGGTCGCCGGGCGAATCGCCTTGATCAGGTACTCAAGGCTATACCCCAACTGCGGCGCCAGCGCCTCGGCCCGCGCGCGCAACTCGTCGATCTGCAATTCCTGATCGAATTCGGCTGGCACCAGCACCACGACATTGCCCTCCTTCACCGGCAGCTCCCAATAATGCCGGTGGTAGAGCCCACGCAGCAGCGCCGCACCCAGCGGCTTGCCGTCATCGCCGGCCCACTGGTTGATCACCAGCCA
Source organism: Pseudomonas sp. 1121_17 (assembly GCF_052850745.1). NCBI lineage: Bacteria > Pseudomonadati > Pseudomonadota > Gammaproteobacteria > Pseudomonadales > Pseudomonadaceae > Pseudomonas > Pseudomonas sp. 1121_17. The sequence continues at coordinate 219,520 of NZ_VXCX01000001.1, read as the reverse complement.
ACCGCCTGGGTTTAGCTGCTGCTGACACTGCTCGAGGAAATTCCAGGCCAGATGCGCCACTCCCGGCCCATGGTCGGTATACAGGTCGACAAAGATCAGGTCAGCCTTCTCGGCCGTCGGCAGCAACTCGACCGCATCACCAATGCGCACATACAGCCGCGGGTCATCGTCCAGACCGAGGTATTCCATGGCCAGCCGCGGTACATCCGGGCGTAGCTCAATGGCTTCGACGTCATCCAACGGCAGGAACTTCAGGCACGCCTGGGTCAGCGTACCGGCCCCCAGGCCGAGAAACAGCGCGCTCTCGGGCAGCTCATGGCACAGCGCGCCGATCAGCATCGCCCGGGTGTAGTCGTATTCAAGCCAGCTAGGGTCAGCGGTAAACACGCAGCTTTGCTCGATGGCCTCACCGAATTCGAGAAAACGATAATCCTCGACCTCGTAAACGCTGACGATGCCATAGGCATCCTCGACCCGAGCCAGCAGCCGCTCTTCCCGCTCGTTAGTCATTACCACTCCCGCTGCACCGCGCACAAAACCGCCATTGTCCGTCAATGCCTGCGGTGCAACAAGCACGCCGCCACCTGATACCATGAGCCATTGCCCCTAACAGCCAATAACGAGCCCGTGATGAACCAACCCTGGAGCCCCGAAAGCTGGCGTGCCCTGCCCATCCAGCAGCAGCCGAGCTACCCCGATGCCGCGCATCTGGCCAAGGTCGAGCAGACCCTCGCCAGCTATCCGCCGCTGGTGTTTGCCGGTGAAGCGCGCGAGCTGCGCCGGCAATTCGCCGAGGTCACCCAGGGTCGGGCATTTCTGCTGCAGGGCGGCGATTGCGCCGAGAGCTTTGCCGAGTTTTCCGCCGCGAAGATCCGCGACACCTTCAAGGTGCTGCTGCAGATGGCCATTGTCATGACCTTTGCGGCCGGTTGCCCGGTGGTCAAGGTCGGGCGCATGGCCGGGCAGTTCGCCAAGCCGCGTTCGGCCGGTGACGAGACCATTGGCCAGGTGACCTTGCCAGCGTACCGCGGCGACATCGTCAACGGCATTGGCTTCGACGCACCCAGCCGCATCCCCGACCCCGAGCGCCTGCTGCAGGCGTACCACCAGTCCACCGCCAGCCTCAACCTGCTGCGCGCGTTTGCCCAGGGCGGTTTTGCCGACCTGCATCAGGTGCACAAGTGGAACCTCGACTTCATCGCCAACTCAGCCCTGGCCGACAAGTACCACCAGCTCGCCGACCGCATCGACGAGACCCTGGCGTTCATGCGCGCCTGTGGCCTGGACAGCGCGCCGCAGCTGCGCGAAACCAGCTTCTTTACCGCCCACGAAGCGCTGCTGCTGAACTACGAACAAGCGTTTGTGCGCAGCGACAGCCTGACCGGCGATTTCTATGACTGCTCGGCGCACATGTTGTGGATCGGCGATCGCACCCGCCAGCTCGATGGCGCGCATGTCGAATTCCTGCGCGGTGTGCACAACCCGATCGGGGTTAAGGTCGGCCCAAGCATGGACCCTGAGGAGTTGATTCGGCTGATCGATGTGCTCAACCCGAGCAACGATCCAGGCCGCCTGAACCTGATCGTGCGCATGGGCGCAGGCAAGGTCGGCACACACCTGCCGGGGCTGATCCGTACGGTAGAGCGCGAAGGCCGCCAGGTGCTGTGGAGCTGCGACCCGATGCACGCCAACACGATCAAGGCCAGCAGCGGCTACAAGACTCGCGACTTTGCGCAGATCCTCGATGAGGTGAAGCACTTCTTCCAGGTTCATCAGGCCGAAGGCTCGTACGCTGGCGGCATTCACATCGAGATGACCGGGCAGAACGTCACCGAGTGCATTGGCGGTGCGCGACCGATAACCGAAGACGGCTTGTCCGATCGCTACCACACCCACTGTGACCCACGGCTGAATGCCGACCAGTCACTGGAGCTGGCATTCCTCATCGCCGAAACCCTCAAGCAGGTCCGTCGCTGACCTGCTCGCGCGCAGTCACTGCCAGCCAGTGACTGCGCGACCGACTTACAGCTCGTAAGCCAGCAGCACGGCGCACACCACCAAAAAGCCACAGAACATCATGCGCAGCACGCGCTCGGGCAAGGCGTGCGCGAGCTTCACGCCCCAACTGATGCTGAGCAGCCCGCCCACGGCCAGGGCAGCGCCCATCTGCCAGTCAACACTGTGGTGCAGGCCGTAGGTGAGCAAAGTCACCGAGGTGCTCGGTGCCGCCAATGCCAGCGACAGGCCCTGGGCAACCACCTGAGTGGTGCCGAACACACTGGTCAGTACCGGTGTGGCAACCACCGCGCCGCCAACTCCGAACAGCCCGCCCATGGTTCCGGCAAAACAGCCGAGCACACCCAGCCACGGCCACGGATAACGCAATTGGCTGCTGGCCGGTGCGGTGCGCATGAACATCCGCGCCAGGTTCCACACCACCAACGCCAGCAAAAAGCCGACAAAGCCCAGGCGCATCGAATGGGCATCGATGCCGACCGCCCAGATCGAGCCCAGCCAGGCAAACAGCAGACTGCACAGCGACAACGGCAAGGCGTAGCGCAGTTCGATGCGATTGCGCTGGTTGTAGCGCCACAGCGCCAGCAGCACATTTGGTACCACCATCACCAGCGCGGTGCCTTGCGCGAGTTGTTGGTCCAGACCAAACAGCACGCCCAGCGCCGGGATCGCAATCAAGCCGCCACCGATGCCGAACAACCCGCCCACCGTGCCCAATGCAGCGCCCAGTACGATATACAGCAACCACTCGATCATCAGGGCCTCATCTGCCTGTTACACAATGTGTACATGCTAACCATTGCCGGCTGGTAGGGAAACGCACAGCAGCGCACAATGGCTTTGCGCATCTCGCACAAGCAGAGCCTGAATGAACCCCGATGCCCTTACCGAACAGCTGAGCCTGTTCCTCGACGTGCTCGACACCGGCAGCTTTTCCGCCGCGTCCAGGCGCCATCCCCTGACCCCATCAGCCGTGGCTCGGCGCATCGACAGTCTCGAGGCAGCAGTGGGCAGCCGGCTGTTCGTGCGCAGCACCCATGCCGTACGCGTGACACCCGCCGGCAAGGCCTTTGCCGAACGCGCCCGGCGCATCATCGAAGAGCTGCGCCTGGCCCGCGCCGAAGCGGTCTCGCTGAGCAACGCCCCTGAGGGGCTGATCCGCATCGATGCCCCGGCCGCCTTCGGCCGCCTGCACCTGGCCCCGGCGATTGCCGACTTTCTCGCGGCGTATCCCGGGCTGGACGTGCGCCTGCGCCTGATCGACAGCTTCGTCGACCTGCACGGCAGCCACCTGGGCGAGGTCGATCTGGTGTTGCGCGCCGGCCCCTTGGCCGACACCCGGCTGGTTGCTACACCACTGGCCTATATGGTCCGCGTGGCCTGCGCCAGCCCGGCGTATCTGACCAACCGTGGCCTGCCCAACTGCCCCAGCGAACTACCAGCGCACGACGGCCTCGACTGGGACGGCCTGGCGCCACCGTTTGCCTGGCGCTTCAACGTCGACGGCCAACTGCGCCTGTATCGGCCCAGCCGCATGCGCATGTCGGCCAACAACGCTGAGACCCTGCTGTGCGGCGCCCTGGCCGGTTTGGGCGTGGCGCACCTGCCGACCTGGCTGATCAGCGAGCACCTGCTGCGCGGCGACCTGGTGCCGTTATTCTGTCAAAACGGCCTGCCTGCAGCCGAGACCAGTGGTATCTATGCATTACGCCTGGAACATCAAACGAACTCTCGCAGTCGCTTGCTGCTCGAATTCCTCAAGAGCCGGTTCAGTCCGTTGCCGCCGTGGGATCTTGCCCTGCGCAGCGAATTACGCTGGTAGTGAGCGCGCCAGCTATCAGCGTGCTAGATTTTAAATCTGAAGAATTCAAGGACCTGCATGAACGCCGACACTAAAGCCCCCTGCGACGAGCTGCTGCTGAACAACCAGGTCTGTTTTGCCCTGCACTCGACCTCGTTGCTGATGACCAAGGTTTACAAGCCCTTGCTGCAGGCGCTGGGCCTGACCTATCCGCAATACCTGGCGATGCTGGTGTTGTGGGAGCAGGACGGCCTGACCGTAGGTGAAATCAGCAATCGCCTGCTGACCGACCCTGGCTCGCTGACCCCGCTGCTCAAACGCCTGGAAAGCGAGGGCCTGCTCAAGCGCACCCGCAGCCGCGAGGATGAGCGGGTGGTGCTGGTGCAACTGACCGACAAGGGCCATGCCCTGCATGAGGATGCCAAGCGCGTGCCGCAGTGCATTCTGCAGGCCAGCGGGCGCAGCCTGGAGCGGCTCCAGCAGTTGCAGTCCGAGCTGTTGGACCTGCGCGCCAGCCTGCAAAAAGCCGTATAGCGAATACGCTGGGACAGCCGTCCCGACAAACGGCTAGTAATTTATCTTGCGCGCAAACTAATTGCGCGCTAATTTAAATCCCACACCAACCAGCGCTACGGCGCGCAGCACTTTACGCGAGGCTAGTCATGCAAAAAGTCACTCCGCTGTACATTGCCCAAGCCACTTCTACCGGTGGTCGTGATGGCAAATCCCGCTCGGACGACGGCAAGCTCGAAGTCAAACTGAGCACGCCGAAAGAGCTCGGCGGCGCCGGCGGCGAAGGCAGCAATCCCGAGCAGCTGTTCGCTGCCGGCTACTCGGCCTGCTTCATCGGTGCCCTGAAGTTCGTCGCGGGCCAGGCCAAGCAGCCGTTGCCAGCAGACACCTCGATCACCGCCAAGGTCGGCATCGGCCAGATTCCCGGCGGCTTTGGCCTGGACATCGACCTGGAGATCAACCTGCCCGGCCTGGAACAAACCGCAGCGCAGGAACTGGTCGACAAGGCACACCAGGTCTGCCCGTACTCCAATGCCACCCGCGGCAACGTCGATGTACGCTTGCATGTGAACGTCTGAGTAATCTTCAGGCATAAAAAAACCCGGCCAGCGCCGGGTTTTTTTGCGTTCGGCAGAAGTGATTACTTCTTCGAACGGCCTTTGAAGCTACCGTCACGGGTGTCGATATCGATCATTTCGTCGATTTCGATGAAGTCAGCAACCTGAACTTCAGTACCGTTGGACAGCTTGGCAGGCTTCATGACCTTGCCCGAAGTGTCGCCACGTGCCGAGTTCTCGGTGTAGACAACCTTACGGCTGATGGTGGTAGGCAGTTCAACCGATACCAGACGCTCTTCGAAGAATACCGCTTCGCAGATGTCAGTCATGCCTTCTTCGATGTACGGCAGAACGGCCTCGATATCTTCGGCGTTCAGCTCGTACATGGTGTAGTCGGTGGTGTCCATGAAGGTGTAAGTATCACCATTGATGAACGACAGGGTTGCTTCTTTGCGATCAAGGATCACGTCGTCCAGCTTGTCGTCTGCACCGTATACGGTTTCAGTCTTGTAGCCGGTCAGCAGGTTTTTCAGCTTGGTCTTCATGATCGCGCTGTTACGGCCCGACTTGGTGAACTCAGCTTTCTGAACCAGCCACGGATCGTTATCGATGCGCAGAACGGTACCGGGTTTGATTTCTTTACCAGTTTTCATTGCGAAATATCCGAATCTGGATGGATTTATAAAAATCGAGGCCGCGTATCATAGCGAATTTCGGCAAAAGTGTACTAGCGCTGTGGCAAGGTCCGGCTGAGCGGCTTGCGCGACAACCCATTCGCGGGCATGGGTTTGCAGTTCGTCCCAGTGTGGCTGCAGCGCTTGCCAGGCCTGGCCCATGTCGCCGTCGATGTTCCATGCCCGCCACAATGCGGTCAGCGCCACGCTGGCCGGGTCTGACAGACCCTGGCGATAGAGCGCCAGGAACGCTTCGAGCTTTTCCCAGTGGGCATTCTCGTCCTGGACGTAGATATGCCACAGCATCGGCACACCGGCCCACTGCGCACGCACGAACGAATCTTCACCGCGCACGGCATTGAAGTCGCAGGCCCACAGCAGCTTGTCGTAATCACCCTGACTGACGAATGGCACCACCTGCACAGTCAGCGCGCCGCGCTGATGCAGCGCACCCGGCGCCAGCGTGGCAACCTCGAGCCAGGCCGCCAGGTCCGCCAGAATTCGCCCTTGTGGCACCAGCAAGTGAGTCGCTTGCGTCCCTGCCGCCAGCGCCTGCAGCCAACTGCCCAACTGGCGGTTCTCATAAGCGAACAGCGACAGCAGCCGACTGCCGGGTGCGATCTGCACGCCCAGCCCTGCCAAAAACTCTGCCCGTTGCTTTGGCGCTGACTGCAGGCTGTCGCGGCTTGCCAGCACACTGGCCTCGCGCAGCAGGCCGCCGGTCCTGGCGGTGAAACCCGGGAAGAAAAACACCTTGCGCAGGCCGTTGGGCTGGGGCGACGGCAAACCGTGGCAACCCTCGACCCAGTCTTCGGCGCTCAGGTACTCAAGGTTCAGCCACAACGGCGGCGTCGCTTGCGCGCTCATCGCTTCGATATAGGCCGGCGGCAACTGACAGGCAAAAGCACCGATCACTACCTCAGCCGGTGAAGTAGCCGACCACGCTGCCGGCCAATGGCGTACGTCTACACCCTCGTGCCACTGCTGCTCGGCGTTGGCGTCAGCGGCTGGGCACAGCGGCACGAAGGCGTTCAGGTCGTCGACCCAAAGCCGCACGGCCAAGCCATGTTCAGCCACCAGTTGCCGGGCCAGGCGCCAGGTCACGCCGATATCACCGTAGTTATCCACAACGGTGCAAAAGATATCCCAGCTGGCTTTCATCGCCGCTCCCATGCTGCGCGGTAAAACCCGCGATTTTGCGGATAAACGCCTGCCGACAAAAGCACCGCGCTGAATATTTGTCGGCGGCCATGCGACAATGCTCGCTACCCCGCCCTGCCAGGAGGCCGCCATGTACCGCCGCCGTGAACTGAAGATTACCCTCAAGCCCGTGCAACTGGTGCTGTGTATTGCCTTCGGCCTGTGGCTTGGCGCCATCGCCATTGCCGTAAGCCTGTGGCTGGCGGCGCGGTTGTGGCCCGAACAGGTGCAGCCGGTCGCTCAGGTGCTGGCACCGGCAATCGTAGCGCCGGCACCGGCCGCAGCCGGCGATGCCCAGGCGCAGATGTTCGAGCGCTACAAGGACATCCTGCACAACCAGGAAGCCGAGCAAGCCGCCGCTGCTGCCGAGGGCAACCCGCGCAATCTGAACAAGCCCAAGTGCCAGTTCTGGCTGCAGCAAAACCGCACCGCGCCGACCGACAAGAGCCAGGCCAACGTGCTCGAGTTCTGTTACTGATGTTGAACAAGAACGAGGTACTTAGCGCCATCGTCGCCGCACTCGAAACCGACGTCGAGGCACTGCGGCGAGCCGCGCAGATCGCCTATGAAGCCGCTACTGCCGAAGAGAACAAGGCCGAGAACAAGTACGACACCCTCGGCCTCGAGGCTTCTTACCTGGCAACCGGCCAGGCCCGCCGCGCTGCCGAGATTCGCCAGGCGCTGCTGACCTACCAACAGTTGGTGCTGCGTGACTATGACCCGACACGCGGCATTCAGATCAGCAGCCTGGTCACCCTCGAAGACGAACAAGGCGGCCAGCGTCGTGTGTTCATTGGCCCGGAGGGCGCCGGCCTGAAGATTGCCCACGGGCCGCAGCAGGTGACCGTGATCACCCCGCGCTCACCACTGGGACAAGTGTTGATCGGCAAGCGGCTGGACGATGAAGTGAGCCTGGTGGTGGCTGGCGTGGCCCAAGTGTCCGCCGTGGTTGCTGTCGCCTAAAGCACCTCCAGCGCATCAAAGGCACTGGCCAGGCCCTGCTCGGCAAACTGCTCGACGACAAAGTCGATGAACGCACGGGTCTTGCCCGGCAGCAGCTTGTGCCCCGCGTAATAGATACTGATGTTGCCATCATCCACGTACCAGTCCGGCAGCACCCGTTGCAGCAGGCCTGCGCGCAGATACGGCACGGCAAACGGCAGGCTGACCAAGGCAATCCCCAGGCCTTGCTGGGCCACCGCGCAGGCAGCATCGGAGTCGCTCATGGTCATGGCCTGACGCAACGGCAGCGGTCGTTGCTCACGCCAGCGACTGGTCAATGGCCAGGCGCGCACGCGGCCGGTCTGCGGCGAGCGGATGAGAATACCGGGCAACTCGAGCATATCTTCCGGCTGGTTGATCGTGGCGCGCCCTTGAATAAACCCAGGCGCCGCGACCAGCACCCGATGCGCTGGAGTCAGCCGCCGCGCCACCACCCCCGGCGGCAGCTCGAAGCCGCCGCCGATGGCCGCATCGAAGCCCTGGCCGATCAGGTCGACCTGGCGGTTGTCAAAATGCCAGTCCGGCGTGATCGCCGGGAAGCGCTGCAAAAACTCACCCAGCAGCGGCAGCACGTAAAGGCGCCCGAACACCGTGCCCATGCTCACCCGCAACAGCCCCGCCGGCTGCCCCTGGGCGCTGGCAAGGTTGGCCATGGCCGACTGGATAGTGCCGAAGCTGTCCTTGACCTCGCTTAGAAAGCGCTGACCGGCTTCGGTCAGGGTCAACTTGCGAGTGCTGCGCTGAAACAGCCGCACACCCAAGCGCGACTCCAGCTGGGCAACGTTCTTGCCCACTGCGGCTGGAGTCAGGCGCAGCCGCCGAGCCGCTTCGGCGAAGCTGCCAACCTCGGCACTACGAATAAAGCATTCCAACGTACTGAATGACTCGAGGGCCATGATTAGCAACCTAGGGTTTACTCTGCTGATCGTGATTAGCATCTTATCAGTAGCTAATCGGCAGCGGATACTGCGCCCATGCCAAGGCCTTTCGCCTTGCCCACCAGCAGGAGTTCGCCCATGTCCAGTCCCCTCACCCTCACCGGCAAAGTCGCTTTGGTCCAAGGCGGTTCGCGCGGCATCGGCGCTGCCATCGTGCGCCGCCTGGCGCTGCAAGGCGCACACGTCGCGTTCACCTACGTCAGCTCCGCCGGGCCTGCCCAGGCCCTGGCGGATGAGATCAGCGCCGCCGGCGGTAAAGCCTTGGCGCTGCGCGCAGACAGCGCCGATGCCAGCGCCGTCCAGCAAGCGGTACAGAACACCCTAGAGGCTTTCGGCCGGCTGGACATTCTGGTCAACAACGCCGGCGTGCTCGCCGTTGCACCCGTCGCCGAGTTCGATCTGGCCGAGTTCGACCGCATGCTCGCGGTCAACGTGCGCAGCGTGTTCGTCGCCAGTCAGGCTGCAGCGCCGCACCTGGGCCAGGGCGGCCGAATCATCAATATCGGCAGCACCAACGCCGAGCGCATGCCGTTTGCCGGCGGCGCCCCGTATGCCATGAGCAAGTCAGCGCTGGTTGGCCTGACCAAAGGCCTGGCACGCGACCTCGGCCCGCAGGGCGTGACCGTCAACAACGTGCAGCCAGGGCCAGTGGATACCGACATGAACCCGGCCGATGGCGACTTTGCCGACAGCCTGATTCCATTGATGGCCGTCGGCCGCTATGGCCACGCCGAAGAAATCGCCAGCTTTGTCGCCTACCTCGCCGGCCCCGAAGCGGGCTACATCACCGGCGCCAGCCTGACCGTGGACGGCGGCTTCTCGGCCTGATTACCTGCCCCGTTGCGCCAGACAGCGCGACGGGGCCGCCTGGTAATCGCTACCATGCAGCAATTGAATTGGGATGGGGCCAACGCAGCCCCAATACTCGATGTACTTTTTTTACTGCCAGCAAAGGACCTGCCATGCCCTCCCCGACCTTGAGTCGCGCCCTCATCCTGCTGATGGCGACCGCCACCGGCCTGGCCGTTGCCAGCAACTATTACGCGCAACCTTTGCTGCACAGCATCGCCGAGCAGTTTGGCCTGAGCACGACCAGCGCCGGCACCATCGTCATCGCTGCGCAGCTCAGCTACGGCGCCGGCCTGCTGCTGCTGGCGCCGCTGGGCGACATGTTCGAGCAACGGCGGCTGATCGTGAGCATGATTGCCATCGCCACGGTCGGCCTGGTCATCAGTGCCTGCGCCCCGAACCTGGCCTGGTTGCTGGTCGGCACCACGCTGACCGGGCTGTTTTCGGTGGTGGCGCAGGTTCTGGTGCCGATGGCCGCCAGCCTGACCGCCCCCGAACAACGCGGGCGCGCGGTCGGCACCTTGATGAGCGGGCTGCTGCTGGGGATCCTGCTGGCGCGCACCGCTGCGGGCTTCATGGCCGAGCTGGGCGGCTGGCGCAGCATCTATGTGCTGGCGGCAGTGTTGATGGCGATCAGCGCCATCGCGTTGTACCGCAGCCTGCCGCAGCACAAGAGCCACGCTGGCCTGAAATACCCGGCGCTGATTGGCTCGGTGTTCCGCCTGTTCGCCGAAGAGCCGGTGCTGCGCCTGCGCTCGTTGCTGGGGCTGTTGGCGTTCAGCCTGTTTGCGTTGTTCTGGACCCCACTGGCATTTTTGCTGGTGCGCGAGCCCTACCACTATGGCGAGGCGGCCATCGGCTTGTTTGGCCTGGCCGGGGCTGCCGGTGCCTTGGCAGCGAACTGGGCCGGGCGCCTGGCCGACCGCGGCAAGGGTGCCCTCGGCACTACCGTGGGCCTGAGTGCGCTGGTGCTGTCGTGGCTGCCACTGGGTTTTGCCGAACAGTCGCTGATGGCCCTGCTGATCGGTGTGTTGCTGCTTGATCTGGCGGTACAACTGGTACATGTCAGCAACCAGAACGCCGTGATCAGCCTGCGTCCCGAGGCCCGCACCCGGCTCAATGCCGGCTACATCACCTGCTACTTCATCGGCGGCGCGCTGGGCTCACTGCTCGGTACGCAGTTGTTCGAGTACAGCGGCTGGAAAGCCATCGTCGCCGCCGGGATCGTGATCGGCATGCTGGCCTTGCTGGTGTGGGTTCTGGCCGAGCGCAGGCGCAAGCTGCAGCCGCCGCGCCCGTCGGCTGCCGCGAGCTGAATTGTCTGCCAGCTCAATCGTTTCTCTGAACGGGCGCCTCTGAAATAGGGGCGCCCGGCGCTGCTCTGCCTGCTACCATGGCGCCCCTTTTTCGCCTGCCTGGCGCAACACCAGCAGGCTGCCGCTGCCGCTGCCACGCCCCGCCTGCCCTCGGCGCAGCGGTGCCGCGCGCGCGTTTTTCCAGGAGCCCTGCATGACTTCGCTTCGCCCTCGCCTGCCCCTGAGCCTGCTCAGCCTTGGCCTTGCTCTGCACAGTGGCCAGGCCCTCGCTGACGGCGTGACGCTGGCGCCGTTGCAGGTGACCGATGTTTCCGCCAGCGACGGTTATCAGGTGCGCCAGGCGCAGGTCGGCGGCTGGCAGCCAGCGGCGCTGCTCGACACCCCGGCCTCGATCAGCGTATTCAGCCAGCAACTGCTAGAAGACCGCCAGGTGCGCAAGCTCAGCGAAGTGCTGCAAAGCGATGCCTCGGTGGGCGAAAGCTACGCGCCGATTGGCTACTACGAAAACTTCAACGTGCGCGGCTTCGAGCTCAATGCTGCCAGCAGCTACAAGATCAATGGCCAGACCATCGCGGGCGAGCAGAACGTCGCGCTGGAGAACAAGCAGCAGGTGGAACTGCTCAAGGGCTTGTCGGGTTTGCAGAGTGGCGTCTCCGAGCCGGGCGGCCTGATCAATTACGTGAGCAAACGCGCCGCCGATGTGCGTAGCGTCAGCGTCTCGACCAACGAACACGGCGAGCGCTATCTGGCCACTGACGTTGGCGGCTGGTTCGGCAGCGAGCGCCAGTTCGGCCTGCGCGCCAACCTCGCCCATGAGGACATTCGCTCGTATGTCGACCACGCCGACGGCAAGCGTGATTTTGCCTCGTTGGCGTTTGATTGGCAGATCAGCAGCAACGCCACCTTGCAGCTGGACGCCGAGTATCAGCACCGCGAGCAGCGCTCAGTGCCGGGTTATCAACTGCTTGGTGGCAGCGCAGTGCCGCATGGGGTCGATCCGAGTGATCGGCTTGCTTATCAGCAATGGGCCAAGCCCGTGCAGAACGATTCGCTGAACCTTGGCGGGCGCTTCGAGTACCGGTTCAATGACGACTGGAGCGGCACGCTGAGTGCTTCGCGCAGCAAGGTGGTGATTGACGATTACAGTGCGTTTGCCTGGGGCAGTGAAAATGGCATGCAGTCGCAGTTCAGCCCAGACGGCGACTACGACATCTACGACTACCGCAGCCCGGATGACACCCGTCGTACCGATGAGGCGCAGGCAACGCTCAATGGCCGCTTCGATGCGTTGGGGTTAGGTCATGAGTTGACCGTCGGCACCAGCGCTCAACGTCGCACCGTGGACCAGCGCCCGTACTACAACATTGATGTCGGCGACGGCAACATCGAAACAGGCGCGCCAGCAGTCAACCCATCAGATTTGCCGGTTGGCGCCAGCCAACGCCGCCTGGACAGCCGCCAATACGGGCTATTTTTCAGTGACCGCATCACTTTCAACGAGCAGTGGCAAACCGTGATAGGGGCTCGTGAAGTGCGCCTGGATGAGAAGACTTGGCTCGAGACCGGCGAACTCAACCGCCATACTCAGCAATACCAGTTGCTGCCAAATGCTGCGCTGATCTACAAGCCGCAGCCTGACACCACCGTCTACGCCAGCTACTCCAAAGGCCTGTCGGCCGGGGGCACGGCACCGTGGTTCACCAGCAATCTCGGCGAAATCCTCGCCCCAACACTCTCAAGGCAACTGGAACTGGGCATCAAGCATGACTGGCAAGGCATGAGCTTCAGCGCTGCGCTGTTCCAGATCCGCCAGGCGTATCAGTACGCTCGCCCCGAGGACGGTGGTTTTACCTACGTCCAGCAAGGCCAGCAAAAAAACACCGGCCTGGAGCTCGGCGCCAGCGGTTGGGCCACCTCGAAGTTGCAACTTCAGGCTAGCGTCGCCGCGATCCGCGCGCGAGTCGAAGACAGCGGCACCGACGCTTACGAAGGCCACCAGGCGATCAACGTGCCGAAGTTGCGCACCGCGCTGCACGCCGAATACACCCTGCCGGTGCCAGGCCTGGCCCTGCTCGGCGGCGCCCGTTACAGCGCCAGCAAGTACGCCAGCCAGGCCGGTAACGTCGAAGTCGGCGGTTACACCGTGTTCGATCTCGGCAGCCGCTACCGCACCGCCATCGGCGGCTATGACACGGTACTGCGCCTGACCGTCGACAACCTGTTCGACAAACGCTACTGGCGCGACACCGGTGATTATCTGGGCGACAACTACCTGTTCCAGGGCGCCCCGCGTACGGCTCGGTTGTCGGCTTCGGTGAGTTTTTAACCACGACACAGCTGAGATGCAGCGCTCAGCGGCCACGAAATCTCAGTTTCGCCGCCGGCCTCCCCGGGGCTGCTGCGCAGCCCTTTCGCGACACAAGGCCGCTCTACAGCAAGCTGGCGAAATCGTGCGATGCAGAAACAAAAAGCCCCCGAACTTTTCAGTTCGAGGGCTTCTTGTAGAATGTGGCGGTGAAGAAGGGATTTGAACCCTTGATACGATTTCTCGTATACACACTTTCCAGGCGTGCTCCTTCGACCACTCGGACACTTCACCGTTTCTCTTCAAGCTATTCAGCCTGTCGAGGCGCGCTAATTTAGTCGAAGAGTCGGTTATTGGCAAGCGCTTTTTTCAGAATTTTCATGCGCTTAAGCAAACCCGAGGATCGCTGCAGGGGCCGATGGCAAAGCTGCCATTGTACCCGGTGCTTTTCCCAGTCAACGGCGGCCACGCCCGCAACCCGTGGCCGCGATGGCCGCAGCTGACTGGCCGGTCAGCCTTGCTGCTTTACCTGCGCAGCTGCGCTGGGTAACGTCATCGCCACGCCACTTAAAGGACTCTGCCATGAGCGAGCTGATCACTTACCACGCCGAAGACGGCATCGCCACCTTGACCCTGAACAACGGTAAGGTCAACGCCATCTCGCCAGACCTGATCACCGAATTCAACGCCGCCCTTGATCGTGCGGTAGTGGAACGCGCTGTGGTGATCATCACCGGGCAGCCCGGTATTCTCTCCGGCGGCTACGACCTCAAGGTAATGACCTCGGGCCCACAGCAGGCGGTCTCGCTGGTTACCGCAGGCTCGACCCTGGCCCGCCGCCTGCTCGCGCACCCATTCCCGGTGATCGTCGCCTGCCCCGGCCATGCCGTGGCCAAGGGGGCGTTCCTGCTGTTGTCGGCCGACTACCGCATCGGCGTCGAAGGCCCGTACAAGATCGGCCTCAACGAAGTCGCCATCGGCATGACCATGCACCACGCCGGCATCGAACTGGCTCGCGACCGCCTGCGCCGCTCGGCCTTCCACCGCTCGGTAATCAACGCCGAGATGTTCGACCCGCAGGCGGCCCGCGAAGCTGGCTTCCTCGATGCGGTAGTGCCCGCCGAGCAATTGCTTGAAGCCGCCACCAGCGCAGCCCATGCGCTGAAAAAACTGAACATGAATGCGCACAAGAAAACCAAGCTGAAAGTGCGCAAGGACCTGCTCGATGCGCTCGACGAAGCGATCATCCTCGACCAGGACTTTGCCCTCTGAGCCCGCGCCGAGGTTGCCTGCGCAGCGCAGACCGACCAAGCTGTCCGGCATAGTCAACCGAACAAGCGGACAGCCATGGGTCGAGTCGTCGCAGCGGCGGTTTACAGCGCCGGAAGAAAGGTCACCAATATCAGCATCGACGAGGGCAGCGAGTGGGCGAAAAAGCCCGGCCACTTCGTCTGGATCGGCTTGGAAGCGCCCAGCGCCGAAGAGCTGGCCAGCCTGCAGTGCCAGTTCAACCTGCATGAACTGGCCATTGAGGACGCGCTGGAGAAACACAGCCGGCCCAAGCTGGAAACCTTCGGCGATGCGCTGTTCATCGTCACCTACTCGCCGGTGCGGCAGAACGGCAAGCTGGAGTTCATCGAAACGCACATCTTTGCCGGTAATGGCTACATCATCACCTGCCGTAACGGCCACTCCAAATCCTACGCACTGGTGCGCCAGCGCTGCGAAGCCCGGCCGTTGCTGCTCGATCACGGTGAAGACTTCGTGCTGTATGCCCTGCTCGATTTCGTCACCGAGAACTACCAGCCGGTCAGCGAAGCGATCCACGGCGAGATCGAAGAGCTGGAACAAAGCGTGCTCAGCAGTTCGCTGATGGAAGACGACATCCGCCGCCTGCACAGCCTGCGCCGCGACATCCTGCGCCTGCGCCGCTACGTGGCGCCGATGGTGGAAATCAGCGAAGAGCTGCAGCGGCTGAACTTCCCCTTCATCGACAAAAACATGCGCCCGTATTTTCGCGACGTGCAAATCCACGTCACCCGACAGATGGAAGACCTGGTGAGCATTCGCGATATCGCCAGCCAGACCATCGAGATCGGCATGCTGCTGGAGTCGTCACGCCAGAGCATTACCCAGCGCAAGTTCGCCGCGTGGGCAGCGATCCTGGCGTTTCCGACGGCGATTGCCGGGATCTACGGGATGAATTTCCAGAATATGCCCGAGCTGAGCTGGCACTACGGTTACTTTGCCGTGCTGAGCGTGATCGGCCTCGGCTGCACAGGGCTGTTCGCCAGTTTCAAGCGCTCGGGGTGGTTGTAGCGGGATAAGCAGGAGCCGCGCTGGCGGCTCCTGACAACTGCCTCAGGCGGCGCTTTCCTTGGCGCTCGGTGCGTGCGCAACAAAGCGCAGCATCCACTCGCCAACCAGATCGCCTTGGTGCTCCAGCTTGAGGCTGGCAATGGCGCGCTGGTAAACCTCGTCACCCAAGTGCTCCTGGCGGGCATCGAGCAGTGCGCGCGAATAATCATGGACAAACTCAGGGTGGCCCTGGAAGCACAGCACCTGATCGCCCACATGGTAGGCAGCGTTCGGGCAGAAATCGCTTGAAGCAATCACCGTGGCGCCTTTGGGCAGCTGAGTGACCTGATCCTGGTGGCTGATCAGCAGGGTCAACTCGGTTACCTGCGGGTCCATCCATGGCGCATGCGCAGCCAGGGTGTAGCGGTGCACGCCCACGCCCCAGCCACGGTCGGCACGTTCGGCCTTGCCGCCGAGCACCAGCGCCAGCAGTTGGTGGCCAAAGCACACGCCCAGCAACTTGTCGCCACGCTCGTACAGCTTGAGCAGGTACGCCTTGAGGGTCTGGATCCACGGATCATCGCCGAATGAGTCGGCCTTGCTGCCGGTCACCAGATACGCATCGAAGCGCTCGCCCTCGGGGGGATAGTCGCCGTTCATCACGTTGTACACACGAAACTCGGCCTGGTTGACCGACTGACGCAAGAACAGCTGCTCGAACATCCTGCCGTAACCCTGGTACTGCGCCGTCAGCTCTGGCCGCAGGACGTCGGTTTCAAGGATGCAGATGCGTAACGACATAGCGATAGTCCTGAACGACACAAGGAGGGTTTGGCTGTAGAGACTGCCGCGAAAGACACGTACAAGCAAGTAGGCTGTACTGACGAACGGTAAGGGGTGTCACCCTTGGTAACCCCCATCGCGCAGCGGTCTAGCTCAGACTTATCGGGCTGGTGGCAAGTGGCCTTAAATGAAACTTGTATGTCAAGGCCTGCACTTATAACAAAGGGTTCTCAAACATGCATAACCTACACCCTACTGTTGGATGTATACCCAAAAGCAGGAAGCCAGCAGAACCGGCGTGTAGCCACGCCGCTGTGATCGACCCGACCCGGCAAAGGGAAGCCAACGGCTATTCAGGAATAACAACAAGAAGGCGGTCCGCCATGTTCAGACAATCAAAAGTACGCCAAGCCGGACTCATATTGTTCGCTACCACCTTGCTGCTGATCTTGCCGAACCTTTCTCGGCTGTTTGGCTGACAGCTTGTGTGGCTATTTCAGACATTGCATAGGTAATCTGCCGATCTCACCGGTTGGAGATTACCTATGCGCATCACCTTCGCCCTGCTGGCGCTGCTACTCAGCCTGCCCGTGGCTGCGGCGCAGCTGAACCTTGAGCTGGGTGAGCGCACACGCCATTGGCAAACTGCCGAGCTGCTTGCCCATCCGCAGGCACGTGATATCGACGTCCCGGCAGACGTCGCCTACAAGCGGCCCATGCACTACCGCGCAGTGCCCTTGGCTGTGTTGCTTGAGGGCGTGCAGCCAGGCGAACACCTGCAGGCCATTGCGCTGGATGGCTTTGCTGCCGAGATGCCCGCTGCGCCGCTGTTGGCCAATGGCCCCGCGCAGGCGTGGCTGGCGGTAGAGGACAGCGCCAAGCCATGGCCCGCACTGGGCAAAGACAAAGCGACCGCCGGGCCGTTCTATCTGGTCTGGACCAACCCTAAGGCCAGTGCCATCCGCCCAGAGCAATGGCCCTTCCAGATCGCCACCATTCGCCGCCTGGCAGCGGTCGAGCAACGCTTCCCGGCACTGTTGCCCGAGGCTAGCCTTGCCAGTGACGACCCGGTCCGCCAAGGCTTTGCCCTGTACCAACAGAACTGCATGGCTTGCCACCGCCTCAATGGCGCCGGTGATGCACAGTTCGGCCCGGACCTGAATCGCCCCTACAATCCTACCGAGTACTTCCAGCCGGCGTTTTTGCGCAAATACATCCGCGACCCACAAAGCTTGCGCCAGTGGTCGCAGGCAAAAATGCCTGGCTTTGCCGAAAGTGTATTGAGTGAAAAGGAACTGGACGCGCTGCTGGCGTATCTGGCGCACATGAGCAAGCGCAAAGGTTGAGCCGCAGGTAGAGCCATTCGCGAGCGCACTCGCGAATGGCGATGGCACTTAAGCGGTTTGCCGCTCGTGCTTGACGCCCCAGCCTTCGACTTCGCCACCGAGGGGCGAAACCACCCCCTCGAAGGCCTCTTCGAAAGCACCGATGCCGCGGTAGGTTGCATACATGATCTTGCTCAACTCAAGGTTCCAGCCGCCATCATCACGTTCTCGTACCTGAGCATTCAACGACTCGCCACGAAACCGCCCGGCCGCCTGGCGGGCGCCGCTTTCATCTGGAAATACCGCATAGAACTCGATGGGGTGGATCTGGGTGAAGTCAAAACCGCCAGCTTTCATCTGGCGCAGGACATTGCTGCTGATGTCGTCGTTCTGGCTGCTCATGAATCGTCCTCCTGAATAATGCAATGGATAGACTTTCCGTGCACTACGCACTTGCCGGCGCCGGTAAAGGCCGCAAACAAGCCGAGCTGATCGAGCTGATGCAAGACGCGAAGAAAACCGCGTCGGCCCGCAGAAGAGGCCGATGCGTGAGACTAGCGTAGTGCTTATCGCAGCACTACGCCAGAGGGGCTGCTCAAGGCATTTCGCGGATGTCGCTGATGGTTACGCCGTTCTGCTCCTTGAGCCAGCGTGCCGTCGGTGCGTCGCTACGGTCCTGGAAGTCATTCAAATCCAGTTCATTCAAAAGCGGAAAAAGCTTGGTGCGTATTGCGCGTGCCGCCTCTTCATCACTGGGACGCTGATCGCCGGTGAGCAGCAGCGTCGTCGGTTCACCTTTCTGGTCGGCAAAGATGACTTCCCACTCTTTCATCGAATAACCCTCGGTGGATACGGAATTGACTGACATCCGTTCTAGCTTGACCACTGGCTGCAGAAGTTGTTCAGCGCGCTCGCCAAGCGCACATGAAAAAGGGCCCGCCGGTTACCCGGCGAGCCCTTCACGGTGCCCCAGCGCGCCCTATTTGGGTGTGCCGTGGACCACGCCTGCGGTGTTGTCGAGCAGGCTCTTGGTAGCGGTCTGGATGTAGGCTTCGAGGTTTTTCAGCAGTTCGGGCTGATCCGGGCTTTCGATCAGTTCGGCCTTGAACTCGCTGCCCAGCTGGTAGCGGTACATGCGCGGGGTCATGTCCTTGGACTCGATCAAAATGCGGTCGCCCTTCACCAGGCCAACGATCTGCTCGCTGCCCGACGGTTTGATCATGCCCACACCCTGATCGCCTTCCGGCAGGTTGAGCAGGTCACGGCCCCAGCATTGATGACGGGTCTGACCACCCAGGCGGCCCATGATGGTCGGAACGATGTCGACCTGGGTACCGACGGTGTGGTCGACCGCACCGAATTTGTCCTGGATGCCCGGGCCGATCAGCAGAAGCGGCACGTTGAAGCGGCCTAGATCGAGCTCGGTGACCTGCTGGTGGTTACCAAAGCCGTGGTCGCCAACGATGACGAACAGGGTCTCCTTGAAGTACGGCTCTTTACGCGCCTTCTCGAAGAACTGGCCCAGCGCCCAGTCGGAGTAACGCATGGCGGTCAGGTGCTCGTCGAGACGGCCCTGGCCGGTCACAGGCTCTACCGGCAGGTCTTTTGGCAGCGCGTACGGGGTGTGGTTGGAAAGCGTCTGCAGCAAGGCGTAGAAGGGTTTCTTGCCGTAGTTTTTTGCCAGCTCCTCGGCGCCACGGTCGAACATGTCCTGGTCGGATACCCCCCAAGTCGGGTCGGAGAACACCGGATTGACGAAGTCGTTACGACCGATAAAGGTGGTCATGCCCTGGTTGCCGAAGAAACCGGACTGGTTGTCCCAGGCAAAGTCGCCGTTGTAGACGTACACATCGTCGTAGTCGCGGGCACTGAGCAGCGCCGGCAGTCCGGACAGTTTGTGGCCACCCTCAGGGGTCTGCATCAGGTATTCGAAGCCAGGCAGGTTAGGGAAACAAGCCATGGTGGCAAACATGCCCTGATGGGTATGGGTGCCGTTGGAGAAGAAGCGGTCGAACAGCAGACCCTCCTTGGCCAGCTTGTCGAAGTACGGCGTGATGTTGTTGGGGCTGCCCAGCGCGCCCACCGAATGACCGGCGAAGCTCTCCATCAGGATCACCACGACGTTCTTGATCGGCAGGGTGCGCTCGGCTGGCGGTACGAAATCACGGCGGATCGCAGCTTCGTCGGCATCGACCAGGGTGTCGTGCGGTGTCAGCAGCAGGTCACGCACAGTTTGCTGCGCCACTTGCTGATCGAGCACTGGCTTCCAGACATTGGCGCGATCCTCACCGAAGCGGCTCTTGGCAGCGTCGATCAGGGTCAGCGTGCCATTGAGGCCCAGCTGGTTGATGAAGTTGGAGTCGGTGGTGAACGCGTCGCCCCAGCGCATTGGCGGGCCTTGGCGCAGGGTGCCACGGGCGGCAATCACGGCAATCAGCAGGATCACCATGAATACAGCCAGGCGGTAATACCAGGCCACAGGCGGGCGCGGGTTGCCGTGCAGCGCGCCGCTGGCAGGCCGGGTCAGCCGATCGATGCCTTTGAACAACAGGCTCAGCAGCCAGGTGCCGATCACCCAGGCGAGCAGATAGCGCACCACCGGGAAACCGTACCAGAGCATGCTCAGGACGGTTTTCGGGTCTTCCTTGACGTACTGGAACACCAGGCCGTTGAGGCGCTGGTGGAACTCGCGATAGAAGTCCAGCTCCATCAGGCCAAGGAACATGACCACGCTCGAGGCAATCGTCAGCCACACGCGGAATACACCACGCGCTGCCATCGCGGCCGGGCTGAGGACCGCCAGCAGCAGCGGGATGCTCAGGTACACCACCACCCGCAGGTCGAAGCGCAGGCCATTGAGGAAGCCCTCGGCAACCGTGGAATACGGCGTATCGCCGATCATGTCGCTGTTGTAGACCAGCAGGCCAAGGCGTACCAGGCTGAGCATCAGCATGATGACCAGGCCGCAGAGCAAGGTGTAGGCCAGGTGCGATTGCAGGGTCGGCGCGGAACGAACCGGCACGGCCCGTTGTTTCAAGGCATCCGTGTTAGCCATGAATGGGGAGATCCTAGGAGTTTGCGGGAAGGCGACAGCGCCCATAAGCCCTGCCAGCGGTCGTGGCGATAGGGCAAACGCGGCATTGTGCGGCGCGGATTCTGGTTAATCCAGTGTGAAAATTGTGTCACGAAGCGGCGACTGCGCAGTCAGCCCCGCGCTGGCACGGGGCTGCTCCTGGTCGATCAGGTCAGACGCGCACGTTACCGCGCGGCCCAGCGATGGCCCAGATGATCAGACCCACTACCGGCAGTACCAGAATCAGCAGGATCCAGAGCAGTTTACTGCCAGTGGACCCGCCGCTTTTGACCACGTTGATGATCGCCCAGATATCCAGGGCAAGAATGATCAGGCCGATCAGGCTGTTGAATGTCGATCCCATGCAGATACTCCCCATAAAGTCATGTCCGGTGAGCATAGTCGCCTATCACGTCGATAGAAGGGAATCCTTGGCGAGCAGGCGCGGTCACTGCTTAGACTGCTTCATCCATTGCCCAGAGGTTCGCATGCCCCCCGCTCACACCGACAGCGCCGTCGACAGCCCGACCGTTTCCCGCCTGTTCAGTAGCCTGCGCCAGCATGCGCAGGCGTCGCCGTGGCTGAGCGCCGGCCTGGGGCTGGCCTTGCTGGCCATCCTCGGCTTGCTCGGCGCCAGCATGTGGAATGCGGTCAATGGCGATCACTCGGAGAACCTGCACCTGGCCGTGCTCGGTGGCCTCGCCGGCTTTGGCGCGACGGCACTGGGTGCGGTATTGGCGGTGGTGCTGCGCGATGTCAGCTCGCGTAGCCAGGATGTGATGCTCGGCTTTGCCGCCGGCATGATGCTCGCGGCCAGTTCGTTCTCGTTGATTCTGCCGGGGCTGGAAGCAGCCCGGGAGATTACCGGCAACGGCGCAGCAGCAGCGTTGACCGTGGTGGTCGGCATGGGCCTGGGCGTGTTGCTGATGCTCGGCCTGGACCGCTTCACCCCGCATGAGCACGAAACCGTCGGCCGGCAAGGGCCGGAGGCCGAGCGGATAAATCGGGTGTGGCTGTTTGTGCTGGCAATCACCCTGCACAACCTGCCCGAGGGCATGGCCATCGGCGTCAGCTTCACCAATGGCGACATGGCTGTCGGCCTGCCGCTGACCAGCGCCATTGCCATTCAGGATATCCCCGAAGGCCTGGCAGTCGCCCTGGCCCTGCGCGCGACCGGGCTGTCGAACTTCAAAGCGGCGATGGTTGCCGTGGGCTCGGGCTTGATGGAACCGCTAGGCGCGGTGATCGGCCTGGGCATCTCTACCGGCTTTGCCCTGGCCTACCCGATCAGCATGGGCTTGGCGGCTGGCGCGATGATCTTTGTGGTGTCCCACGAAGTGATCCCCGAAACCCACCGCAATGGCCACCAGACTTCGGCAACGCTGGGCTTGATGGGCGGTTTTGCGGTGATGATGTTTCTCGATACCGCGCTGGGTTAACCCCAGCGCGCGGTCCCCGGCTCAGACGTGGACGGCAACCTTCAAGGCTTCCAGGGCCGGCTCGACCCTGATATTCAATTGCTGACCCAGCTCCAGCACCCGCGCCAGGTCATGCTGGCCAACCATGACCATCTGCAGCTCCTCGTCCAGTAACTGGCTGAAGTTGAGCAGTACATAACCACCGGATTCCTTGTTCAAGGCAGCCATCTGCACCTGAATGCGGTTGAGCGCAGTCAGGGCCTCGGTCTTGGCCAATTGTTTGGGCTTGAGGTTGAGGGCGACGCTGCTGTCGAACGACTCACTGATCGCCTGGAACAGCTCCTGATAGCTGTCACCGATGAACACCACCGTCTCCGGCAAACTGCCGAGCACGATCCACTCGCCCAGCGGCATCGGGTAGCTGTCGTCGTAGTTGATGTCTGGGTTGGCAGCGAGGAATGCGGCGGGGTCGGCGTAGGCCTGAGCGGCCTCGTCGGCAATGCGCTCGATCTCGTCATCGGGCATGCAGCCGGCACCGATGAGGCTGATGAATTCGCGCAGTTGGTCTTTCATGTGGGGGCTCTGCAAGGTGAAAAATGTCACCAAGGATAGCCGCAAACGCCCCCTGAGGGTTAGCCGGCGAGCGCCTGCAAGCGTGCTGCGGTGTCGGCCGCACCCATGGTCTGCGCTGCTGCCAGGGCGTTGGCACCGCGCACATCCTGGCGTACCGGGTCTGCGCCCTTGGCCAGCAGGAACTCAAGAATTTCGCTGCGGTTGAACATTGCCGCCAGCATCAACGCCGTACGCCCATCAGCAGCGGCGGCATCCACCGGCACTCCATGCTCGATCAGCAACTCGATCATCGGCAGGTCACCCTTGAACGCCGCGCCAGCAATCGGCAACTGGCCGTTGTCGTTGGCAATCAGCGGATCGGCGCCGTGCTCGAGCAGCACGCGCACGGCCTGATGATGGCCGTGGTAGCTGGCAAGCATCAGCAGGGTATCGCCCTTGTGATTACGCAGGTTGACCGGCAAGCCGCTGTCGAGCAGGCGCCCTAACATGTCGGCGTCGCCACGGCGGGCGCGGTCGAACACCTCGTCGGCAAATGCGGCTGCTTCATCGTCATTCATGGTAGCGGGCTGTTGGTCGGACATCTGTAACCTCCTGGCAAAATGGATGGCCCAAGTGTTGGTCAGGCACTGCCAGTGGGTCAAAGGTTCAGATTCTATAGGGGCAAGAGGCTGCGGCTGTGACCTTGCAAAATGCACTGTGAAAATTGCATGACCTTGCACACTGCACGAGGCGCAAAATCAACAATAGGTTCAAGCTGCTGATTTTAAAGGGATTTTTTACATGGTAAAAGCTGGCACGGTCACTGCAACCATCAACTCAACGTCTGCACACACATTCAGCCAGGAGTTGATATGGACCTTATTCAGCAAAAATTCGCCTCGGTCTTTTCCGCCTACTCGGTCAACACTCAGCCACGCCCTGACGGCGGTATCCTGCTGACCCTGCGTGCTGCCGATGGCAAGGTTACCCGCCGTGTACTGACCTACGGTCAAATGCACAGTGCCGAGCAGCTGTCGTGGGCGATCAGCGCTATCCGCCGCGACTTGGCTGAACAGGCCAGCGAACTGCCGGTGATCAACATGCTGCAAAGCCAGCAGCGCTTTGCACTGCCGACTTATCGCTAAGCAAAAAGCACCTGCGCGAAGCTGATCCTGCACAGCCTGTTCAGGCATTACAGGAGCAGCCTTGCAGCGCTGGCGAGGCCGCAATCCTCGCCAGCACTATCCTTCAGAGTTCGTCCATCCCCAAAAATTCCCTTGCTGCCAGATCCCCGGTGAATTGTGCTTGCACGCCTTGCTGATCGCGGAACAATCGCGCCGCCAGGCAAAACGGCGAGTCACCCAGATCAATCCAGCGTCGCGTCTGTGCCGGCACGTACAACACATCGCCCTTCTCGCATACCACCGTAAAAACAAATTCGCCTAGACGCAGAGCCACTTGAGCACGTCCGCTGATAACGGCGAACAGCTCGTCGCTGCTGTGCACATGCTCGTCGCGCAGGTCTATCTGCGACTCGACGGCACCTTCCTGATTGAGCAGGCTGACCGCGCTGAAACCGTTGGCGGTCAGCAACTGATCGAGCGGCTCACGCCAGGCATCGAGCACCTGATCATCCGGCGTACCTGGACGGATACGTACATCTGCAGGTTGCCGGGCAAAATGCACGCCGTGCTCGGCCAAGGTGGCGGCGATGTCGTCGTGGTGGGTCAGAACCTTGTTCGGCTGGCCGGGGCTGGAGGGGTGGAAAACACTGAGGATGCTCATCAGGGGCTGTTCCTGCTATCGGTCATTCGAGTGGCAATGATACCGGCTGCGGCGAAGGCTGCGACGCTGGCCATACCAAAGGTGAAGTTGGGGCCCAGCAGATTCCAGCTGTAGCCCGCGTACAAGGCGCCAAGCGCGCCGCCAGTGCCGGACAGCGCCGCATACAGCGCCTGGCCCTGGCCTTGCTGGCGGGCGCCGAAGCTGGCCTGGACGAAGGCGATCGAGGCGGCATGGAAGCAGCCGAAGGTGGCCGCGTGGAGCAACTGCGAAACGATCAGCACGCCAGCATGGTCGGCCAGACTACCTAACAGCAGCCAGCGCAAGCCGGCCAGAACAAAGCTGACCAGCAGCACCTGGCGCACCGAGAAGCGCGCGAACAGCCGGCTCATGGCCATGAACATCAACACTTCCGCAACAACCCCGAGTGCCCACAGCAAACCGATGCTGCCGCGGCTGTAGCCCAGATGCTCCAGGTGCAGGGTGAGGAAGGTGTAGTACGGGCCGTGGCTGAGCTGCATCAACGCCACGCACAGGTAAAAGGCAATCACTCCCGGCGCCAGCAGCTGGCGGCCGAAGCCCCCTGCCCTGCTGCGTTCGGCGTTCTCCACCGGCTGGGCGTTAGGCACCCACAGACTGGCGCCGAAAATCCCGGCCATGATCGCCACCAGCGCCAGCGGGTAGATATCCAGGCTCAACCATTCAAACAACTGGCCCAGGCCCACCACCGCCAGGATGAAGCCGATCGAGCCCCACAGCCGCACCTGGCTGTAGCGCGAGGTCTGGCCATGCAGGTGAGCCAGCGTAATCACCTCGAACTGCGGCAGTACCGCGTGCCAGAAGAACGCATGCAGGGCCATCACCAGCGCCAGCCAGGCGTAGCTCTTGCCGAAGAAGATCAACGAGAAACTGGCCAGGGTCGCCAGCGCGCCGAGACGCACGATCAGCAATCTTTGACCGCTGCGATCACCCAGCCAACCCCACAAGTTGGGCGCCACGCAGCGCATCAGCATGGGGATCGCGACCAACTCGCCGATCCGCGCCGGAGAAAATCCCAGATGATCGAAATACAGCGCCAGAAACGGCGCAGTAGAGCCGAGCAATGCGAAGTAACAGAGGTAGAAACTGGACAGGCGCCAGTACGGGATGGGCGGCATGGGCGGGGTCGTCATGTACTGCCGTTGGCGGCCCGCACGCAGGCCGCCCGTGGCGAGCGAAATTTACAGCTGGCGCAGGATCGGCGTCGTTACCTGCACATCGGCGTTTTGCGCGCGGTGGCGCAGCAGATGGTCCATCAGCACCAGGGCCATCATCGCCTCGGCGATCGGCGTGGCGCGGATGCCGACACAAGGGTCATGGCGGCCTTTGGTGATGACTTCAACCGGATTGCCATGGATGTCGATCGACTGGCCTGGGGTGGTGATGCTCGAGGTCGGCTTCAAGGCCAGGTGGGCGACGATCGGCTGGCCCGAGGAGATCCCGCCGAGAATGCCGCCGGCATTGTTGCTGAGGAAGCCTTGCGGGGTCAGCTCGTCACGGTGCTCGGTGCCGCGCTGGGCGACGCTTGCAAAGCCGGCGCCGATTTCCACGCCTTTGACCGCGTTGATGCTCATCAGCGCGTGGGCAAGTTCGGCATCGAGGCGATCGAAGATCGGCTCGCCCAGGCCAGGCATGACGCCTTCGGCAACCACGGTGATCTTGGCCCCGACCGAGTCCTGGTCGCGGCGCAGCTGGTCCATGTAGGCCTCGAGCTCCGATACTTTGTCCGGGTCGGGGCTGAAGAAAGCGTTGTCTTCGACGCTGTCCCAGGTCTTGAACGGGATTTCAATCGGGCCGAGCTGGCTCATGTAGCCGCGCACGGTGATGCCAAGGCCGGCCAGGTATTTCTTGGCGATTGCTCCTGCCGCTACGCGCATGGCCGTTTCGCGGGCCGAGCTGCGGCCGCCGCCACGGTAGTCACGCTCACCGTATTTGTGGTGATAGGTGTAGTCGGCATGGGCCGGGCGGAACAGGTCCTTGATCGCTGAGTAGTCCTTGGACTTCTGGTCAGTGTTGCGGATCAGCAGGCCGATCGAGCAGCCGGTGGTGCGCCCTTCGAACACGCCGGAGAGGATTTCGACTTCGTCCGGCTCCTGGCGCTGGGTGGTGTGACGGCTGGTGCCAGGCTTGCGCCGGTCGAGGTCGCGCTGCAGGTCGGCCTGGGAGATTTCCAGACCTGGCGGACACCCATCGACAATGGCGACCAACGCCGGGCCATGGCTTTCGCCAGCGGTGGTAACAGTGAACAGCTTGCCGTAGGTATTGCCGGACATGGACGCTCCGCGAAATCAGCCTGAATGGGGTGCAGCGGGCAGTATACGGAAAGCAGCCGCCTTGCGACGAGTCTGCGGGCTGATTTGTTGCCTGCAGCGGCCAGAACCTTCGTCAGAGCGCTGGGTCAAACCCTCAACTCACTACGAAGCCCTGCCCATGCTGCGCCTCACCGCCCTGCTTCTGCTGCTGTGCAGCACCCTCGCCAGTGCCGCTGCCCCGACCGTTCTGCAACGCCCGATCAAACTCGATACCGGTAACGGTGTGCTGTACGGCAGCCTGCTGTTGCCACAACAGGACACCCCGCCGCCGGTGGTGCTGATCATTGCCGGCTCCGGGCCGACCGACCGCGATGGCAACAACCCGGCGGGCGGGCGCATCGACAACCTCAAGCGGCTGGCCTTGCTGCTGGCCGGCGAACACATCGCCAGCGTGCGCTTCGACAAGCGTGGCGTGGCCGCCAGCCAGCCGGCGACTCCAGACGAACGCAACCTCAGCGTCGAGGCATATGTGGCCGATACCGTGGCCTGGGCGCACAAGCTCAAGGCCGACCCGCGCTTCGGCCCGCTGATTCTGCTCGGCCATAGCGAGGGCGCGCTGATTGCCACCCTGGCCGCTGAACAAGCCGGCGCCAGCGCCGTGATCAGCCTGTCCGGTAGCGGTCGACCGGTGGCCGAGGTCATCCGTGAGCAGCTGGCCCAGCGCCTGCCGCCGGCGCAACTGGCCCAGGGCACCGCATTGCTCGACAGCCTGCAGGCCGGGCAGACTAGCCTCAACGTACCGGTGCCGCTGCGCCAGGTGTTCCGCCCGACCGTGCAGCCGTACTTGATCTCGCTGCTGCGCCAGGACCCGGCCGCAGCGTTCGCCCAACTCAAGGTGCCGGCGCTGATCATCCAGGGCCGCAACGACGTGCAGGTGGATGTGGCCGACGCCGAACTGCTCAAGGCGGCCAAGCCCGATGCGCAACTGGTGTTGATCGATGGCATGAACCACACCCTGCGCATCAGCCCGCGGGACATCAGTGGCCAGCGGGAAACCTACCAGAATCCAGAGCTGCCACTGGCGCGCGAACTTGGCCAGCGGATCGTCGCTTTTATCCGGCAATTGCCACCAGCCTGAGTAGATCGCCCTCAGGTCTTGCCTGCGCCTGCCGATAAGCAGGCATTGGCCCGCGTTTGACTGGCCGACCCCGATTCGAGGACGACCGTAATGACCGATGCCCCAGCCGCCGAAGCGACCGCAGAGCCGCAAGCCCCGGAGAGCGCCCCGCTGCCCTGGGCGGATCTGGCCGCCGAGCACTTCCAGTTGCTGCGCCTGGCGCCATTGCCCACCGACCGCCACACCGGCCCGCGGCCGCTGCGCTTCGTGCAGTTTGGTTATGCCGAGCGCCACAGCAAAGAGCACAGCCTGCTACGCATGCAGATCACCCTGCCGGGGCAAAAGGTGCGTAAAGAGCAGAATCAGCTCGACATCCGCGTCGATCACGAGCTGCAACGAGTCTCCATTGGCGCAGAAAACGGCCTGCAGATGGAGCCGCTCAACCGCGGCCTGGGCCGGTTTCTGTTCGCCCAGGCGGTGCAGTGGCTGCAGGCCAACTGGTCGCACTACCGCATCGAGGCGGTGGCGTTGCCGAACAAGGATGCCCTCAACGAAGACACCCGCCTGCGCCGCGACAATGTGCTGCGCTGCGTCGGTGTTGAAGTCGAGTACGTAGAAGGGCAGCTGCTCAAAGGGCGCACACCCGAGCTTGCCGTCAGCCAGCTCAAGGGCGGCTGGAACACCGACAAAGTCCAGCGGGTGGACATCCTCGAATCGGCCGGCATGCTGCAACAGGCCGAGCAGACCTTGCTGGAGAAAGAAGCTCAGATCCGCGAGCGGGATGAACGCGTGGCCAAGTACCGTCGCGAAGACGGCGGGCTGCGCTTCACCATCACCTGCCTGGTGGCCTTTGCGGTGTTCCAGGCAGGCCTGCTGATCTGGATCGCTACACGCTGATCGGCTAGCCAGGCGGGGCCGTTTTACAGCCGCGCCTGGCCGCTCGGATCAGACCCGGGCCTGGAACAGCTCCTGGTGCTGACGGCACTGCTCGGCAGTCAGCATGAACACGCCATGGCCGCCCCGCTCGAACTCAAGCCAGGTGAAGTCGACCTCGGGGTACAGCGCCTCGACGTGGACCTGGCTGTTGCCCACTTCGACAATCAGCAAGCCCTTGTCGGTCAGGTGCTCGGCCGCTTCGGCGAGCATGCGCCGCACCAGGTCCAAACCATCGTTGCCGCAGGCCAGGCCCAACTCCGGCTCGTGGTGATATTCGGCCGGCATGTCGGCGAAGTCTTCGGCATCGACATACGGCGGGTTGGACAGAATCAGGTCGAAGCGCTGCCCCGGCAGACCGGCGAAACCATCGCCCTGCACGGTGAACACACGCTGATCGAGGCCATGCCGCTCGATGTTCTGGTTGGCCACTTCGAGAGCGTCGAAGGACAGGTCGGCCAGCACCACCTCGGCCTCGGGGAATACATCTGCCGCGACGATACCAATGCAGCCAGAGCCGGTGCACAGGTCGAGAATGCGCGCAGGCTCCTGCGCCAGCCATGGCTCGAAGCGTTTTTCCAGCAGCTCGCCGATCGGCGAACGCGGCACCAGCACGCGCTCATCGACAATGAACGACATGCCACAGAACCACGCTTCGCCAAGCAGGTAAGCGGTCGGCACGCGGTCTTCGATGCGGCGCTTGAGCAGGTGCAGCAGGCGCACGCGCTCGTCGTCTTCCAGGCGGCAATCGAGGTAGCTGTCGGCGATTTCCCACGGCAGGTGCACCGAGCCCAGCACCAGCAGGCGGGCTTCGTCCCAGGCATTGTCGGCACCATGGCCGAAGAACAGCTCGTTCTCGTGGAAGCGGCTGACCGCCCAGCGAATATGGTCGCGCAGAGTGCGCAGGCGTGAAGTGATCACGGGGGGACTCCTTTTCAGACAGCCTGAAAGTCTAACAGGCCCACCCGCTGAAATGTTCCACCAACACCCTGACGATGGGACAGATGCCAGTATTTGCATCGCTTGCGATGTCAACCATTCCCATTGGCCGCCAAGCAGGGGACAATAGCCCGACAAAAGCCCTGCTCAAGGAGCCCTTGATGTCTGTTCCAACCACGATGTTCCGCCTCAGCGGCCGCGACTATCCGCCGGCCAAGCTGGGCAACGCCAGCCTGATCATCATCGATGCGCAGAAGGAGTACCTCAGTGGTCCCCTGCAACTGTCGGGCATGGACGAGGCCGTGGCCAACATCGCCAGGTTGCTCGACGCGGCGCGCAAGGCTGGCCGGCCGATCATCCATGTGCGCCACCTGGGCACCGTTGGCGGCCTGTTCGATCCACAAGGCCCGCGCGGCGAGTTCATCGAAGGCCTGGAGCCACGCGGTGACGAGATCGTCATCGAAAAGCGCATGCCCAATGCCTTCAAGAACACCTCGCTGCACGAAACCCTGCAGAACAAGGGCCATCTGGACCTAATCGTGTGCGGCTTCATGAGCCATTCCAGCGTCAGCACCACGGTGCGCCGCGCCAAGGACTATGGTTATCGTTGCACGCTGGTCGAGGATGCCTCCGCCACGCGCGATCTGGCGTTCAAGGACACGGTCATCCCAGCGGCACAGATTCACCAGGGCGAAATGGCCGTGATGGCCGACAACTTTGCCTGTGTTGCACCGACTGCCAGCCTGGTCTGAGCACGGTTGAGCGCCTGCCGGGCGGGCGGAACCGGGTGACTGCAGGTGGGTCGAATGGCCGATAGCGCAGAGGAAATCCGCAATGAAGCTTTCTGACAGTTTCGACGCCAAGCGCCTGCGCTCGCGGCCGCCGCGCAACTGGACGGCGCGGTTGAGCGCTGGCCTGTCTGTGCTGATCGCGACCTTGGGCATCCTGTTGATGATGGCCGGGTTTGCCGGTTTGCTGGGCAACTATGCAGCGCTGGCCGAGCTGAATGCCAACCGGCCGCTGGCGGCGACGGTGCTGGGTGGCGGCGTGTTGTTGCTGTGGCTGGGGGTTTGGTTGTGGCGGCGCAGCCGGATCAGGTTGCGCCGTGGCCGTGAGCTGAACATTGCCCCGCACTTGATGAAGAAGCATGACTGACGCCCCCTGGGGCCGCTTCGCGCCCCGCTGCCTCCCGCTGATCCGCAGACTCGCGTAAACTCCCCGGCCCACGTGGAGGCCTGCATGCAAGACGATGACTTTTCCCTGTTCCATGCCGAAGTGCGCGGCGTAAAGCCGATCAAGCACGACCGCGCCGAGGTCGGCAAAGCCAAGCCTGACCGCAAGCAGCTGGCCGGCCTGCGCCAGTCCGCCACGGTGCGCAGCGATCAGCCACTGGTGGTCGACGGCATGTCCGATCAGTTCGTCATCGATGTAGCCGCCGAAGACGAGCTGTCATGGCGCCGCGATGGCGTGCAGGAAAGCCAGCTGCGCAAGCTCAAGCTCGGCCAGATCGCCTTTGAAGGCAGCATCGACTTGCACGGCATGAGCGTCGAGAAAGCCCGCGAGATCCTCTGGGCGTTCCTCGCCGAGGCGACCAAGCTGGAAGTGCGCTGCGTGCGTGTGACCCACGGCAAGGCGGCGCGCCTGGACGGCAAGCGGCCGATGATCAAGAGTCACGTCAATACCTGGCTGCGCCAACACCCCCAGGTACTCGGTTTCACCTCATGCCAGGCGCGCCACGGCGGCACTGGCGCGGTATACGTGATTTTGAAACGAACCATGCTCGACGGCCGCGACGAATAACGCCGCGCTTGCAGCGCCGTCGTTGCCGCCGTACCCTTGCGTATTTGCGTTTACTCCCACAGGTAGATCCATGTCCCTGGAACAGAACTACACCGAGATCCTCAGCCAGATTGGCGAGGACGTCTCCCGCGAAGGCCTGCTCGACACGCCAAAGCGGGCCGCAAAGGCCATGCAGTACCTTTGCCGCGGTTATCAACAGACCCTGGAAGAGGTCACCAACGGCGCGTTGTTCACCTCCGACAACAGCGAGATGGTGTTGGTGCGGGACATCGAGCTGTATTCGATGTGTGAACACCACATGCTGCCGTTCATTGGCAAGGCGCATGTAGCCTACCTGCCCAAGGGTAAAGTGATCGGCCTGTCCAAGGTCGCGCGGATCGTCGACATGTACGCTCGCCGCCTGCAGATCCAGGAAAACCTCAGCCGCCAGATCGCCGAGGCGATCGAGAAGGTCACTGGCGCTGCCGGCGTGGCCGTGGTTATCGAGGCCAAGCACATGTGCATGATGATGCGCGGCGTCGAAAAGCAGAATTCGAGCATGATCACTTCGGTGATGCTCGGTGAGTTCCGCGCCAATGCCGCGACTCGTAGTGAGTTTCTCAGCCTGATCAAGTGATCGGCTGGTGATCCCGAACCGACCCTGACGGGTCGGTTTTTTATTTGTTCAGGAGTTGCCCATGATCGTCAAAGCCCTGCGGGTCGGCCTCGGCCAGCTTATCGTGTTCGGTGACTTGATCAGCCGCCCAGCCAAGCGCAAG
This sequence comes from Pseudomonas sp. 1121_17, assembly GCF_052850745.1. Classification (NCBI taxonomy): domain Bacteria; kingdom Pseudomonadati; phylum Pseudomonadota; class Gammaproteobacteria; order Pseudomonadales; family Pseudomonadaceae; genus Pseudomonas; species Pseudomonas sp. 1121_17. The sequence goes on along the minus strand of NZ_VXCX01000001.1, from coordinate 187,280 downwards.
CGCAATGCCGCGGCCCAGGCTGCGGTCGAGCAGCAGGCCAAGGGCCTGGCTTTGTACCAGTTTCATGCCTGCCCGTTCTGCGTGAAGACCCGGCGTAACCTGCATCGGTTGAATGTGCCGGTGGCCCTGCGTGATGCCAAGAACGACCCGCTGCATCGCCAAGCGCTGCTCGAAGGTGGCGGCCGGGTCAAAGTGCCGTGCCTGCGTATTGAAGAAGCTGGGGAAGTGACCTGGATGTATGAGTCCAAGGCGATCATTGCTTATCTGGAGCAGCGCTTCGGTACCGCCTGAGCCTGCCGGGGCTGCTTTGCAGCCCCACCCACGCCACCGTCACTCCCCCATCGGCACATGCCGTGGGTGCTCAGCCACCCGCGCCAGCCACTCGCGCACTGCAGGGTAGCCAGCCAGGTCAAAGCCGCCCTGATGCGCCACATGGGTGTAGGCATACAGCGCCACATCGGCAATTGAATACTGCTCGCCGACCAGGTATGGGGTCATCTCCAGCTGCTTGTTCATCACCTTGAGCGCCTTGTAGCCGCCCTTGTGCAAGCCTTTGTATTCTTCCAGGCGGTCATCCGGCAGGCCCAGGTAGTACTGAATGAAGCGCGCCACGGCGATGTACGGCTCATGGCTGTACTGCTCGAAAAACTGCCACTGCAACACTTGCGTGCGCAGGCGCGGCTCGGTCGGCAGGAACTCGCTGCCATCGGCGAGGAAGTTGAGAATCGCGTTCGACTCCCACAGGCAAGTGCCGTCTTCAAGCTCAAGCACCGGCACCTTGCCGTTAGGGTTCTTGGCGAGAAACTCCGGGGTTTCGGTCTCGCCTTTGAGAATGTCCACCGGGTGCCATTCAAATTCATGCCCGAGCAGGTTCAGCATCAGCTTGACCTTGTAGCAGTTGCCCGATTTGTAATCGCCGTAAACCTTGTACATCGCCCCTTCCCCTCTGCGCAGTTGTCGACCGTGGGCCAATAGTTGGCGACTGTACGGCTAAAAGCAATGGTCGCTGTATGGCAAGGATCAAGCTTGGCCGCGTTAGCCTGCAAAAATTACTTACATGTACAAGGACAGCACCATGACCGATGCCACCTCAGCGCGCCTGCGGCCCTTGGCAGACAGCTCCCCCTCGGCGGTGGTCGCCGGCTTCATCGCCATGCTTACGGGCTACACCAGCTCGCTGGTGCTGATGTTCCAGGCCGGCCAGGCGGCCGGGCTGACCACCGCGCAGATCTCATCGTGGATCTGGGCGCTGTCGATCGGCATGGCGATCTGCAGCATCGGTTTGTCGCTGCGCTACCGCACACCGATCACCGTGGCCTGGTCGACCCCGGGCGCGGCGCTGTTGATCACCAGCCTCGGCGGCGTCAGCTACGGCGAAGCCATAGGCGCCTACATCACCTGCGCGGTGCTGGTGCTGATCTGTGGCCTGACCGGCAGTTTCGAGCGCCTGGTCAAGCGCATCCCGGCATCGCTGGCCTCGGCGTTGCTGGCAGGCATCCTGTTCAAGATCGGCAGCGAGATATTCGTCGCCGCACAACACCGTAGCCTGCTGGTGCTGGGCATGTTCTTCAGCTATCTGCTGGTCAAGCGCCTGTCGCCGCGCTACTGCGTGCTGGCTGCGCTGGTGGTCGGCACGGCGTTGTCGGGGGCGTTGGGCCTGCTCGACTTCAGCCACTTCAACCTGCAGCTGGCTACACCGGTGTGGACCACTCCAAGCTTCTCGCTGGCAGCAACCATCAGCATCGGTATCCCGCTGTTTGTGGTGGCGATGACCTCGCAGAACATGCCCGGCGTGGCGGTGCTGCGCGCCGACGGATACCAGGTGCCGGCCTCGCCGCTAATCACCGCCACCGGTTTCGCCTCACTGCTGCTGGCGCCGTTCGGCTCGCATGGGGTCAATCTGGCGGCCATCAGTGCGGCAATCTGCACCGGCCCGCATGCCCATGAAGACCCGAGCAAGCGCTATACCGCGGCAGTCTGGTGCGGGATTTTCTACGGCATTGCCGGGGTGTTTGGCGCGACATTGGCCGCGCTGTTTGCCGCCCTGCCCAAGGAGCTGGTGCTGTCGATTGCGGCGCTGGCATTGTTTGGCTCGATCATGAATGGCCTGAGTGTGGCCATGAGCGAGCCACGTGAGCGCGAGGCGGCGTTGATCACCTTCATGGTTACCGCCTCCGGGTTGAGCCTGTTCTCGATCGGCTCGGCGTTCTGGGGGATTGTTGCCGGGGTGATTACTCTGCTGATCCTCAACCCGCGCAAGGTTTGATCCGGGCTACAAACGGAAATGCCCAACCATCCCCTTGAGCTCATCGCCCAGCTGGGCCAGTTCGACACTGGAACGGGCATTGCCCTGCATCGCCAGCGCGGCCTGATCGGCGCTGCCGCGGATCTGCGTGACACTGCGGCTGATCTCGTCACTGACCGAGCTCTGCTGCTCGGCGGCAGCGGCAATCTGCTGGTTCATCTGCTGGATCTGTGACACCGCCACCGCGATGCTGGCCAGGGCGCTTTCAGTCTGCAAGGTGTCGGCCACTGCCAGGCGCACCAGCTCGGTACTGCCACGGATCTGCGCCACCGACTGCTCGGCATTGCCGCGCAGGCTGGCGACCAAGCGCTCGATATGTTCGGTCGACTGCTGCGTGCGCTTGGCCAACGCCCGCACCTCATCCGCGACTACCGCAAAACCGCGGCCCTGCTCGCCCGCCCGCGCCGCCTCGATGGCGGCATTCAGCGCCAGCAGGTTGGTTTGCCCAGCAACGCTCTTGATCACTTCGAGCACATCGCCAATGGTATGAATCTCGGCACTCAAACTATCGATGCCGGCGCTGGCCGCTTCTGCCGCCACGGCCAGTTGCTCGATGCGCTGCAGGCTCTGACGCACCACCTGCTGGCCCGAGTCGACCTTGCCGTCGGCGACTTCGGCCGCCTGCGCCGCCTGCTCGGCATTGCGCGCAACATCGTGCACGGTCGCGCTCATCTGCTGCATGGCGGTGGCGACCTGCTCGGTCTCCTGCTGCTGGCTGCCAACTTCACGATTGGTCTGTTCGGTGACCGCCGACAACGACTGGGCGCTGCCGGCCAATTGCTCGATACCCTGTTGCAGGCCGCTGACAATGCCACTCAAGCCCGCCGCCATCTGCTGCATCGCCAGCAGCAGTTGGCCGACTTCATCGCGGCGCGGCGGCTCGGCCGCGCCGGCCAGGTCACCGGCGGCAATCCGCTGGGCGCGACCGATCACCCGCTGCAACGGGCCGACTATCGCCCGGGTGATCAACCAGGCCGCCAGCAAGCCGACCAGCAGCGCCAGCGCGGTGGCGATGGCAATCGCCACGCCGTTGCGCTTGAGCTCGCTGTGCATGGCCTGCTCTTGGCTGGCGTAAGCCTGGTCGACCGCGCTGGTGGCCTGGTTGGCGCGCGCCTGCAACTGCGCCTTGATGCCCTGCTCTTGCGCAAGCAGGTCGGTGTATTCATTGAGCTTGTCGGCAAAGCTGGCGATATGCCCGGCGACTTCAGCGAGCACACCTTGATAACCGCTGTCGGCAACTGCGCTTCTGAGTTGCTCGACCAGGCTGGCCGCCTCGACGGTCTGGGCGATGCGGCCACTGTTGACCTCTTCGCCTTTGCGGCTTTGCTCCAGGCGCACACGGGCCTCGTCCATCGCCTGCAGCATCAAACGCGAGACCGCTGCCACCTGCGTGGCCTGGTCGAGGAACTCGCTGCCCTGCTGGCCCTGGGATTGTTTCAGGGTGTAGGCGCCGTCATCAGCCAGGCCGGCCTGGAGCACGTCGAGGTTGTTGGCCACGCTTGAGACCGACCAACTGGCCGTGTCCAGTGCCAGCTCCTTGGCCTGCACCGCCTCGACAAAGGCGTCGAACGCCTGGCCATAGGCGCTCAGATCCGCTTCGGTGGCGCTCAACTGGGGCACGCCGCGGGCTCGCTCAAGAAGATTTTGCAGGCCGCTGCGCAGTTTGTCGGCCTCCTCGCTGTCGGAACGCAAGGCAAAACCCTGCTCATGCTGGCGCAGGCGCAGCAGGTCGCTGTTGAACTGAGTCATCTGCCGCAGGCTGTCGAAGCGCTGGCTGACGCTGTACAGCGAAGCCACGCCAATCGCCGCCACTGCCAAAGTCAACAGCAGTACCAAGGCAAAGCCCAGGCCGAGTTTGCGGGCCATGCCCAGGTTGGCCAGAACACCGTGCTTGCTCGCCGTCATTGCTCATCCCCCGGTTGCGAAGGCCAAGAGTGACAACGCCGCCAGCCCCCTCACAAGGGATTGAGGCAACAATGGTGTCAAATAGCTATGTGATGTCGCCCAGAGCATGATCGAGGTCGCCTTTGGCCTCACCCGCCGCACGCAGAAACCCCTGGGCGCGCACGTCCTGAGCATAGGCGACATTGATCCGCAGCCAGGCGCTGCTGTGCCCTTGATAATCGAACGCAGCACCCGGCGTGAGCAGCACCGAATGCGCCAGCGCCAGGCGCTCGAGGCTGGCAAAATCGTGCCCAGGTGCCCGCACCCAGACGAACATGCCGCCATTGGGCTCGGCGAACACCTGCCAGCCATACCCCTCGAGCTGGGCCAACAGCCTGGCCCTGTGCTGACCCAGCCGCACGCGCAGGCGCTGGGTGCTCTTGCGGTAACTGCCGTTGGCCAGCATCTGCGCCAGCACCTGCTCGGCAAAGCGCGAAGTGCCAATGCCGCTGACCATTTTCAACTCGGCCAGGCGCGTGATCAGCGCGGCATCGGCGACCACATAGCCGACCCGCAGCGAACTGCTCAAGGTCTTGGAAAAGCTCGCCAGGTAGATTACCCGCTGCTCACTGTCGAGGGTCGCCAGCCGTGTCGCCGGGCCCTCCTGAAAGTCGGCATAGATGTCGTCTTCGATGATCCGCAGGTCATGCTCGCGGGCCAGTTCCAGCAGGCGGTAGGCGACCTTGGGCGTGAGGCTGGTGCCGGTCGGGTTGTGATACAGGCTGTTGATGAACAGGCAGCGCGGCCGGTGCTCGACCAGCAGGCGCTGCAGCGCGTCCAGATCCGGCCCATGGACGGTGCGCGGCACGGCAAGCATGTTTACCTGGTGGGTGCGCAGCAGGTTGAACAGGTTGTAGTACCCCGGGTTTTCCACCAGCACCGTATCGCCCGGTCGCAGCAACGCGCGCACCAGCAGGTCGAGCGCCTGGCTGGCGCCGTGGGCGGTGACAATGCGCTCGGCGCCTGCGGCGATATCCAGCCGTTCCAGACGCTTGTGCAACTGCTCGCGCAGGCTGGCCAGGCCGAGCGGCGGCGCGTAGTCGAACAGGTCGGCCGGGTTGCCACGGCTGACCTGGCGAATGGCCTGGGCCAGTTCATCTGCGGCGCGCCAGGCCGATGGCAACCAGCCGCAGCCGAGCTTGAGCAGTGCCTCCTGGCCTTCATCGAACTGCCGCCACTTGCCATCGACCGTCTCGCCCCACAGCGCTGCGTCCTGCTCAGGCAGCCCGGCCTTGCGCTCGGCAACGAAAAAGCCGGTGCCGTGGCGCGCCTCCAGCCAACCGCTGGCCACCAGCCGATCGTAGGCCTCGATCACACAGGCGGCGCTGACCCCGTGGGTTTTCGCCAAGGCCCGGATCGACGGCAGCCGCGCGCCCGGACGCAGGCGTTGCTGCTCGATCCAGGCTTGCAGTTGGGTGGTGAGTTGCTGAACCAGCGACACGGCGCTGAGGCGATCAAGGGTGAAGTGCATAGATCAACTGTTCGCGATTTTTAGACGAACAGTTAAGCATAAATGGCTGCCCGCTGTGCCTTGTTGCACACCTGCAGCAAGCGCAGCCTGCAGCCAGTACCCGTTCAATCAAGGACCTGCGTCAATGCGCGACCGCCACGCCCCCGCCCTGCTCGCCTTCGCCCTGTGCATCATCACCCTTGCAGTCAACCTGCAGGCACCTCTCTACACCGCCTATGCCGACCTCTCCGGGCTGGGCGCGACGGCTACCGCCGTGGCGTTTTCCGCCTATGTGCTGGGCGTGCTGCCGGTGCTGCTGGCTCTGGGCGGGCTTGCCGACCGGATTGGCCGGCGGCCGATGATCATCGCCGCGTTGAGCTTGTCGATCATTGCCACCCTACTCGCGCTCAGCCTACCCAGCCTGTACAGCATTGGCATCGCGCGGATGCTGCTCGGTATCGGCACCGGCCTCGCCTCGGCCACCGCCACCGTATACATGAGCGAACTGTTGCCTGCCGAGCGCAGCAGCAGCGCCGCCAGTTGGGTCACTGCCAGCACCTCGCTGGGCTTTGGCCTGGGCGCTGCGCTGACCAGCCTGTGCCTGCTACGCGGGCCCAGCCTGAGCCCGGCCAGCTTTTATCTGCATCTGTTGCTGGCCGCGCTCGCGCTGATACTGGTCTGGCGCCTGCCGGAGCCACGCCAGGCAGCACGCGCGGCCATGCTGCGCCTGCCTTGCTACCCGCCCGGCAGCCTGGTGTATGGCTGCGCCATTCTGCTCGCCTGGGCCTGCGTCGGGCTGGTCACCGGGCTGCTGCCGGCAGTACTGCGTCAGCATGATTTGAGCGCCTGGTCGGGGTTTTCCACGTTCTGCGTGATCAGCTGCGGTGTGCTGTTTCAGCCGTTGGCCAAGCGCCTGCCCAGTGCCACGGCGGTGCTGCTCGGGCTGGCGATTCTGCCCTGCAGCTATGCGCTGCTGGCCTGGGGCGCAGAACGCGGCGCGCTGCTGGCGGTGCTACTCGGTGCCGTCGCGGCCAGCAGCGCCTGCTACGGCTTTATTTACCTAGGCGGGCTGGCGGCGGTCAATGAACTGGCCACCGAAGAAAAGACCCGCGCCACTGCAGGGTTCTTTTTGTTGGCGTATGTCGGCTTCAGTTTGCCGGTGATCGTTACCGGCTTGATCGGCGATTGGCTGGGCATGCGCATGGCGTTGAGGCTGTTCGGCATGGCATTGCTGGCGGGCAGTGTCGCTATCGCCGTCGCGCTGGCTCGGCAACACAGCCAACGTCTTGGATCCAAAAAAGAGCACAGTGCCTATAGGACAAATCTGAAAGAAATGTGAAAATAGTGTGAATATTGTAAAACAATGATCTATTCAGCAAGGATGCAGCGTGTCACCGGACCCAAGTGCCTGGCCAAAAGAGTACACCTACACCCTCAAGCATCGCCGGACTACGCTGCACTTCCAGGCGCCACTGGCAGAACACACCCGAGCGGCCCTCGAACGCCTGGTCGAGCGCGCTCGCGTGCCCGGCGCCAAGCGCATCAGTGCACCGCTTGACTGCGAGCGCAGCCTGCTGTTCGCCAAGCGCGAGCAGCTCGACAGCCTGAAGAAAAAGTGGCGCGTGCAGCGCGGCGCGGCGCGCAGTGATGGCACCTACGACTGGGCCGTCGAAGAAATCATCAATACCCACAAAGCCTATCAACGCGGCGCTCCGGTACCCGAGCTGGTGGGCTTTGGCTACACCCGCTCCCGGCTTGGGCTGGTGCAGGACCTGTTCGTCATCACCCGCCTGCTGCAGGGCTACAGCGACGGCCTCAGCGTGCTGCAGCAAGACCCCAGCAGCGTCTACCGCGTGCTCGACGCCTCGACCGAATTGATGTTCAGCCTGCACAAGCAAGGCATCACCCACATGGACCTGTGGGCCGGCAACGTCATGCTCTGCGACAGCCAGGCAGGCGCGCCGGTAGCAATTGATCTGGAAAACAGCTTCTTCTTGCCCAGTGCATTCGCCAGTGAAACCCTCGGCTTCCAGTTTGGTTTTCTCTACCTGCGGGAAATCTACCGTTACATCACCGAAGCCAAGTACGACGCGTGGGTGGACATTGCGCTGAACAACTTTGCCCCGGAGATTGATAAGGCCGCCTTCCGCCGGGTTTATGAATACGCCAAGCATGAGCACATCGGGCGCCTGGATCGTCGCGAGATTTTTCTTACGGGCCAGGTGGCCAGCTGCTGAGCAGCGTTTTCAGACTTGTTTGTCGGAGCACTCCATGCGTCACCTCAAGCACCTGACTGGCGCTTTCACGCGCCAGCGTATTCAGGGCAACACCTTTCATCTCGAGCCAGGCCAGAGCCAACCACTGGCCTCTGCGATCACCGCGTTTCTGGCAGCGCCCGAGCAACACCAGACGCTCGATATTCCCGAAGCCACCCGCGGCGTTTACCTGCTGCACGGCGAACGCAAATGGGTGCTCAAGCACAACCGCCTGCAGCACTGGAAAAAGCGCCTGCAAAACTACCTGGGCCTGAAAAAGAGCTACGGCCTGCACGACCTGACCAACGAGTTCATCAACCTCTCGGTGGCCGGCAGCAAGTCGCAACTGGTGCCCAGAGTTGCCGCCTTTGGTTACCAGGCGCGCTTCCCATTCCTGCGCGACGAGTACCTGCTGATCGAGTTTCTCGACGACCACAGCAACGTCGATGAGCGCCTCAGCGCCCAGCCCGAGGCGGCGGCCACACTGCTGCCGCAGGTGTTCGCGCTGTTCAGCCAGATGCTTGCCGATGGCTTCGTGCACATGGACCCGCACCCGAAGAACATCCTCATCAGCCCGAGCGGCGAACTGCGCCTGATCGATTTCGAGTGCTGCGCACACACAGTGATCGACCCGGACTTCAGCCTGGGCTTTCTGATGGGCTACTTCTATCACTTCTGGATCAAGCGGTTTGTCGCACTGGACGAATACCGCGCGTACAGCGAGGCGTACCTCGCAGCCACTCAACCGCACTTGAACAGAGCGGTATTCGAGCCCGTCTTCGAACGCTTTTTGACTGACAAGGTCTCTCGTACCACGCGCTATTCGATCCTCACCAGCGCGCCCGCGCAATTGGCATTCAAGGCCAGCCTGCGCGGTTGAGCCACGCGCCCAGGCCGCAGCGGGGCCGATACCGGCCATCACCCTGATGGATCACCGGCCATTCGCCCCGCGCACAAGCCTTGCCAGCGGCTCCCCGTACCTCTATCAAAGGCAGTGTCCATTTTTCAGTGAGAGCCCCCATGACCCAGACCAACCGCCGCTTCCTGCTCGCCAAACGCCCTGTCGGCGCCGTCACCCGCGAAGACTTCAGCTTTGAGCAAGGGCCTGCCGCCGAGCCTACCGAGGGTCAGATCCAGGTCCGCAACCTGTACCTCTCGCTCGACCCGGCCATGCGCGGCTGGATGAACGAAGGCAAGTCCTACATCCCGCCGGTGGGCCTTGGCCAGGTCATGCGCGCCCTCGGCGTCGGTGAAGTAACCGCCTCCAAACACCCCGACTTCAAGCCCGGCGACCACGTCAGCGGCGCCCTTGGCATCCAGGACTACTTCACCGGCGAGCCGCAGGGCCTGCACAAGATCGACCCCAATCTAGCACCCCTGCCCCGTTACCTGTCGGCACTGGGCATGACCGGCATGACCGCCTACTTCGCCCTGCTCGACGTCGGCCAACCGAAAGAAGGCGAAACCGTAGTCATCTCCGGCGCTGCCGGCGCAGTTGGCAGCATCGCCGGGCAGATCGCCAAGCTCAAAGGCTGCCGTGTAGTCGGCATCGCCGGTGGCAAGGACAAGTGCCAATACCTGCAGGATGAACTCGGTTTTGACGGAGTCATCGACTACAAGGCTGAAGACGTACTGGCCGGTCTCAAGCGTGAATGCCCGAAAGGTGTCGACGTGTACTTCGACAACGTCGGCGGCGACATCCTCGATGCCGTGCTCAGCCGCCTCAACTTCAAGGCCCGCGTGGTCATCTGCGGCGCTATCAGCCAGTACAACAACAAGGAAGCGGTCAAAGGCCCGGCCAACTACCTGTCGTTGCTGGTCAACCGTGCGCGGATGGAAGGCTTCGTGGTGATGGACCACGCCAAGGAGTATGGCAAGGCCGCACAAGAGATCGCCGGCTGGATGGCCAGCGGCAAGCTCAAGAGCAAAGAGCATGTGGTCGAGGGGCTGGAGACCTTCCCGGAAACGCTGCTCAAGCTGTTCAACGGCGAGAACTTCGGCAAGTTGGTGTTGAAGGTCTGATCAAGTAGCCACTGGATGGCGGGCGAAGCGCCTCTGGGCATTACCCCGCCATCAGCTGCTGCTGGGGATGCTCAGCACTGAGTGACCTTGGCCTGGCACCACCTTTGCGAGAAACCATCGAATGCGCTTGCCCGACAGTGATCTTTGGGATCACCGAAGCCGGGATGCGTGACGCTGCAGACAGGTTGAACACGGCAAAACGCTCGTCCACCACCCGCTCGGCCATCAGCTTGAGCGACGGCAAAACCCGCCCTTCATAATGCTGATCAAGCCCACAGGGCGACTTGGCAGAATCGGCTGTTTCATAGAAGCGTCCAGCGGCCTGGTTCAAGTCCACCCCGACCAGGAATACCTTGCTGAAGCCCAGATGATAAGCGAGCTGCAACGCCGCATATGCCACTGTGCGCGCATCGAAAAAGCCTTCACTGAGGTCTTTGCTGAAACCGATCGAGCGTGCACGCGCATTCCAGGCAAAACGAGGGCGCACGCACGTGGACTGGCCTTGCGACATCGACTGTTTCAAGGAAAATCCGGCGGCTTTCTGCAACGGATACAGTTTGGCAGGGCAAGTACCGGCCACTTCGGCGATCTGCTCCGACCACAAGGCTACATGCTGGCTACTGCTCAACGCCTGGGCGAATAACTCGGGCTGCTGCTTGGGGAAGCTGGTGTCGGTGCAGATATAGAAGAACGGCTTGATCGCCGTGTCGGCGAACATCGAGATGGCGCCGTTCATGGTGATTACCGGCACACCGGCGAAGCGCTCCAGCGGGAAGTCCTTGGCGGAGCTGCCCGAGGCCATGATGATGACCGAGCCCTTGGCGATGTTGCGCACATCAGCAAAGTCACCAACGACTGGCTTAGAAGTCTCAGTACCGCCCGATGTAGCCGCCAAAGTGTCTGCCCCAATCCGAATTTTCGGATAATTCTGACAGAAAAATCGGCGCAGAGTTCACGCGCTGGTCGTAGTTCCCCCGAAGACTATGAAATAAAACTCATCTACCGGGGGCTGTGCAGGGCTGTATTCAGCCGCGAATCTCGGCAACAACTGCCGCAAGTGCCTGGGCCGGATCGGCCGCTTGGCTGATCGGGCGACCAATAACCAGGTAATCAGACCCAGCATCCAGCGCCTGGCGCGGGGTGAGAATGCGGCGCTGGTCGTCTTGTGCGCTGCCGGCAGGACGAATCCCCGGGGTCACCAGTTGCAGCGACGGATGGGCCGCTTTCAGTGCAGTGGCCTCCAGCGCCGAGCAGACCAGCCCGTCCATACCGGCCTTCTCAGCCAATGCCGCCAGACGCAGCACTTGCTCCTGTGGCTCGATATCCAGACCAATACCGGCCAGGTCCTCACGTTCCATGCTGGTCAGCACGGTCACACCGATCAGCAACGGCTGCGGCCCACTACGCTTGTCCAGCACATCGCGGCACGCCGCCATCATGCGCAGGCCGCCCGAGCAGTGCACGTTGACCATCCACACGCCCATCTCGGCGGCGGCCTTGACTGCCATCGCGGTGGTATTGGGGATGTCATGGAATTTGAGATCGAGGAACACCTCGAAGCCCTTGGCGCACAACGTCTCGACGATACCCGAAGCGCTGCTGGTGAACAGTTCCTTGCCAACCTTTACCCGGCACAGTGCAGGGTCGAGCTGGTCGGCCAACTGCAGGGCAGCTTCACGGGTAGGGAAATCCAGGGCGACGATCAGGGGCGTCTGGCAAGCAGGCATTGGCAAGGTCTCATGGCGGGTCGTAAACGGCGCGCATTGTAAACCAAGTGGGGTGCGCTTTGCAGGCCGCAGGTCACGAGAATGGCAGGGTTTGCGAGGGCTATAATGGAACCAAAGGGCGTTGCGTCCGCTCGTAATTGGTACAAGCGAAGCTGTTTACTGCCCGTAGGAGAATGACGATGCCTTGGTATGCCTGGTTGATATTGGTCGTTGCCATCGGCTCGATCGTGGGTGGTTTGATGATGCTGCGTGATACGGCGAAGAAGTTGCCGTTGACAGAGGAGCAGCTGCGCAAGGTGCATGAGCGTAATGCGCAGATGGATGCCAAAGAGGCCAAGGATCGCTGATCCCGCAATTAGGTGAACAGTGACCGACGCAATCGTCGGCCACTGCGAGGCGGTTACTGCACGGCCAGCTTGTCGCGATTACGCTCGAGCAGAGCGTTACCGATGCCTTTTATCTCTAACAACTCATCAACCGAGGCGAAAGGCCCGTGCGCCTCGCGATAGGCAACGATGGCTTCTGCCTTGGCCCTGCCGATGCCGCTCAGGTGCGCTTGCAAAGAGGCGGCATCAGCCTTGTTCAGGTCCAACTGCGCAGCACCCGAAAACAGCTCACTGGATTGAACAGCAGTCTGCTCCAATACCACTGAGGCGGTAGGTGGCGCTGCATGTGCCGAAAACGTCAGGCAGGCCATCAGCGGTAGAAACAGGTAGGGCAAAACACTCTTGCGCATGATCAATACTCCTTGAGATAGGGTCGCAGCTTCCTTGGCTGCCCTTTCACCCTAGCGCCAACCCTGTGGCTGGCAAACCGCCAAATCGTTACCAGATCAGAACGCCACTATCGACATAGAACAGACTGCCGATTGCTCGAAAGGCGTAGATGAATGCGAAAAAATCTTCAGGTGAATTTCATTCAGACGAATCCACCTTGATTATATTTCTATTTGTGTCTTGGAACTGATAGACGATTGAGCGCTCACAACACCGTATAACATCAGAATGTGGACATCATGTTGCCACCGCCAATCGAATAAGATGATATATATTCATTAAAATGAAACGACTTAATCGATTTGTGATCACCTAATGCGGCCCGCCAAGGAAAAGAGCGTGCCAAACGGGATGCGATTTCTCCTACAGAATGGTAAATTCACGCACCTGAGGAAATCTGTCTGCCGGAAGGATCCGAATTGGTGAACAATTTTTCACCAAACCCTCCCAGCACGCCCTTTGCCGCGCATGCCACCTGGCTGCAACGCTGATCGGCTGCTTCTCGCTGTGCGCGATATCAGCCGCTTCCTTTTCTATTTCGCCACAAAGAGAAGAATGCTGCCGTGCCCCTCAAAACCCTTACTGTATTCGGTACCCGTCCTGAAGCGATCAAGATGGCGCCACTGGTGCTCAGTCTTGCCAACGACGAGCGGTTCGAGTCGCGAGTGTGTGTAACAGGCCAGCACCGCCACATGCTCGACCAAGTGCTTGACCTGTTCGATATCAGCCCTGACTACGACCTCAATATCATGAAGGCGGGACAGGATCTGACTGACGTCACCACCGCAATCCTACAAGGTCTGAAGCCGATTCTGGACGAGTTCAAACCCGATATCGTACTGGTGCACGGCGACACTGCGACCACTTTCGCCACCAGCCTGGCTGCGTACTACCAGCAGATTCCGATCGGCCATGTCGAAGCCGGCCTGCGCACCAACAACCTGTATTCGCCTTGGCCTGAAGAAGGCAACCGACGCCTGACCGGCACCTTGGCAGCCCTGCACTTTGCGCCGACCTCGACCTCCTGCGACAACCTGCGCAGGGAAGGCATCAGCGCCGAGCAGATTCACACCACCGGCAACACCGTGATCGATGCGCTGCTGGAAGTGGTCAGCCGCCTGGACAGCCCGCAATTGCAGGCGCAGTTCAAAGGCCAGTTCGAGTTCCTCAATGAAAACCGCCGCCTCGTGCTGGTCACTGGCCACCGTCGGGAAAACTTCGGCGGTGGCTTCGAGCGCATCTGCCAGGCGCTGGTGCGGACCGCACGACGGTTCCCGGATGTCGACCTGGTATACCCGGTGCACCTCAACCCGAATGTGCGCGAGCCGGTCAACCGCCTGCTGGCGGGCATCAGCAACATCCACCTGATCGAGCCACTGGACTACCTGCCGTTCGTCTACCTGATGAGCCGCTCGTACCTGATCCTGACCGACTCCGGCGGCATCCAGGAAGAAGCCCCGGCACTCGGCAAACCGGTGCTGGTGATGCGTGACACCACTGAGCGGCCCGAGGCAGTCGCTGCCGGCACGGTCAAGCTGGTCGGCACTGACGTCGACTCGATTACTCAACACCTGGCCACACTGCTCAGCGATGCTGAAAGCTACCGCCAGATGAGTTTTGCCCATAACCCTTACGGCGACGGAAAAGCCTGCGCGCGAATCCTTGATGCCCTTGCCACTTTCTCGACCTCCAAGGATGCCGTATGAGCTTCAACAAGATTTCCGTCATTGGCCTGGGCTATATCGGCCTGCCAACTGCCGCAGTATTTGCCGCTCGCAAGAAGCAGGTAATCGGCATCGACATCAACCAGCACGCGGTTGACACCATCAACCGCGGCGAGATCCACATCGTCGAACCCGAGCTGGATATGGTCGTGCACGCCGCCGTCACTGAAGGCTACCTGCGCGCATCGACCGTGCCCGAGCCTGCCGACGCCTTCCTGATTGCCGTGCCGACACCGTTCATGGCTGACCATGAGCCAGACCTGCGCTACATCGAGTCGGCCAGCGAAGCGATCGCGCCGGTACTGAAAAAAGGCGACCTGGTCATCCTGGAGTCCACCTCGCCAGTCGGCGCCACCGAGCAGATGGCGTTCTGGCTGGCGAAGGCACGACCGGACCTGACCTTCCCGCAGACCCACGGTGAAGCGTCCGATATCCGCATCGCTCATTGCCCTGAGCGCGTCCTGCCGGGTCATGTGTTGCGTGAGCTTGTCGAGAATGACCGGATCATCGGCGGCATGACCAAGAAGTGCTCGGAGGCGGCCGTACGGCTCTACCGCACCTTCGTCGAGGGCGAGTGCATTATCACCAATGCGCGCACCGCTGAAATGTGCAAGCTGACTGAAAACAGCTTCCGTGACGTCAACATCGCGTTCGCGAACGAACTGTCGATGATTTGCGACAAGCTGAACATCGACGTCTGGGAGCTGATCCGCCTGGCCAACCACCACCCGCGCGTCAACATTCTCCAGCCGGGCCCTGGCGTCGGCGGCCACTGCATCGCCGTCGACCCATGGTTCATCGTTAGCCAGACGCCAGAGCAAGCGCGCCTGATCCGCACCGCGCGGGTGGTCAACGACAGCAAGCCGGAATGGGTGATCAACAAGGTCAAGATGGCGCTGGCGAACTTCCTCATCAAGAACCAGAGCAAGTCGGCGCAGCAGGTTGAGATCGCCTGCTACGGCCTGGCGTTCAAGCCCGATATCGATGACCTTCGCGAAAGCCCGGCACTCAGCATCGCGCAGCGCCTGGGTAACGAGCTGGAATGCACCCTGCAGCTGGTCGAGCCGAACATCGAGCAGTTGCCAGAAACGCTGGCGCGCCATGAGCACGTGGACTTCGAGTACGCGCAGGACAGCGCGGACATTCACGTATTGCTGGTCAAGCATCGCGAGTTCCGTGGTGCATTCAACGTGCGCGATGCTGCGTTCGTCATCGACGCTGCAGGCGTCAACCAGGCTTGATGGAACAATCCGCATGAACAACCCGACGCATGAGAACCCTACCGTGAACAACGAGCTGCCATCACCCTTGGCCGACATTCATGACCGTGTGATGGAAGCCTATTACGGCGAGCTGGGTGAGCAGTTCATGCGGGAAACCCACGCCCGCATTCACTGGATCTGCGCTCAGATCAAAGGGCGTCGGGTATTGGATGTGGGCTGTTCGCAAGGGATCGTGCCGTTGCTTCTCGCACGCGAGGGTTGTCAGGTGACCGGGGTCGACACTAGCCCCCAGGCGATCGAGGAGGCCAAGAGTTACCTCGCTGCCGAGCCTGCGCATGTGCAGCAGAACATTACCTACGTCAACGCCGACTTCCTCGGCCTGGATGTGGTGGATGTAGAGCCTGACACGATCGTCATCAGCGAAGTGCTTGAGCACCTGGTGAGGCCTGAGCTGTTTGTCGAGAAGGCCGCTAGCCTGCTCAAGAGCAATGGACGTCTGGTCATCACCGTACCGTTCGGGGTGAATGACTTTATCGATCACAAACATACATTCTACTTGATGGAGCCCTTCCAACTCCTCAGCGAATACCTGCAGATCACTGAGATCAAGGTCCTGGGCAAATGGCTTGGCATCGTGGCGCAGAAAGCCGCAGTCGCTGACGCGCAGGCAATCGACTCACTGCCGGCGCAACGCGTCCGAGAGCTGGAGAAGGCTTTCGAGGCAATCGAGCGTAATCTGCGCGAGAACATCACGACGATCAGCAAGCGCCTTGAAGAGGCCAACAAGAAATATCGCAGCGCAACTGAACAGATTACCCAGCTCAAGCCGGAAGCCCAAAAAGCTGAAGCCCTGTCACGACAGTTGCAAAGCCGCGAGGCGGATGTTGCCGCCCAGCAAAAATCCAATCGTGAAATCCTCGAAGCCAAGGCGCGAATCGTCCAGGAGCTCGATGAGATCAAGCAGCGTCTGGATGAAGCGAACAGGAAGTACCGCGTCGCGACCGAACAGATCACCCTGCTGAAACCAGAAGCCCAAAAAGTGGAGGCGCTGTCCAAACAGCTGCAGGAGCAGGAGAAAGAACTTGCCACTGTGCAGCGCGCTAGCAGCGAATCACTGCAAGCCAGCGCGACCAACATCCAAGCACTGAAAGATGAGTTGGAGGCTCTCCGCCAGCAGCTCGCCGAAAGCAATGAGAAGTACCGTGCGGCAACGCAACAGTTCGGTCAACTGAAAGAACATCTCGCCGCCGTGGACGTGGCTCGCGCACACTATGAGACTGAGGCCGCACAAAAGCTGCTCTCAGTGCGGAACGACTTGAATAGCGCTCACGTTCGGGAGCAAGCCCTCGAAGAACAACTCCGTGGGTCTAACGCCGAACTACAGCGATCGTTGCAGACATCCTCCGACCAGACGCTGCAAATTGAGCAACTCAGCGCAACGCTAACTCAGCGCCAGCACGCGTTAGAGGTACTGACAGAGCAGAGCGGCGCTCTGGACGTAAGGCATTCCGCCCTCCAGGAGCAGCATGCTTCCCTCTATGAGCACGTGAGCGCCTTGACTGAGCAAGCCGGTCAGCTACAACGCGAGCACCACGCACAGGCGGATACCATCACCGCCTTGCTGGAGCAGCGTGGTGAGCTGGACCATCAGGTGCAAGTCATGGTCAAGACGAAAGCGCAGGACGACGACCAGCTTGCCCAACTATCGCAGGCAATCGCCGCACTGGAAGAAGCGCGAGACGCTCTTGAGCAACAACTGCTGCTGGAGAGCGCTAGCCGTCAAGCGGCCGAAACCATGCTCGCAGCCACCCAGGAGCAATGGCAAGGCCTGCGCCTGCAACTGGAAAATGAACTGAACGCCTCCCGTACAGGACTGGGCGTGGCAAACATGAAGTACCGCACCGTAACCGGCGAGCAGATACCGCAACTGAAAGCGAGCCTCAACCAGTTGCTGGAACGCAGTGCGGCGCAGCAACTCAAGATCGACGAACTGAACGAGCATCTACAGCGCGCGAATTCGCAGCGCCACCTTGCCGAACAGCGCCTGGTCAAGACACGCGCCAGCCTGACGTATCAGTTGGGCTATCAGATCAAGAGCAGTGCAAGCTCTCTCGGAGGACTGGTCAAGCTGCCTGTCCGGCTGCTGCGCTTGTACCGAAAAGCCAGTAATCAGCGACAGCAGAGCCAACAGAAGCTTCTGGCCAGCGACGCGCCGAAGGCTGTCCTACCCCCATCCCCACCGCTACAGGACGAAAACTACCTGAAGCTGCCGCCTGTACTTCCGAGTAGCGAAAACAGCCGTGCCAACCTACTGCGCAACGCCGACCAGCCGGCGAGCAAGCTCAAGGTGGCGTGCATCATGGACGAGTTCACCTTCGGCTCCTACCGCCACGAGTGCATCCTGCAACCGCTCACCCCGGTTAACTGGAAAGCTGAACTGGAAGGTTTTGGCCCCGAACTGCTCTTCATTGAGTCTGCCTGGCGCGGCAAGGACGACCTCTGGGGCAGCAAGGTTGGACATAACAGCCAGGAGCTGCAATGCATCCTCGCCTGGTGCCGTGAGCATGAGGTCCCAACAGTATTCTGGAACAAGGAAGACCCGGTTCACTTCGAGACCTTCCTGACCACTGCCAAACAGTTCGACCACGTATTTACGACGGATATCGACTGCATCCACCGCTACAAGGGCGCGCTGGGCCACGAGCGGGTCTACCTGCTGCCGTTTGCCTGCCAGCCAGCGCTGCACAACCCGATCGAACTCTATGAACGCAAGGACGCCTTCTGCTTTGCCGGCGCCTACTACGCACGCTACCCCGAGCGAACCCGTGACCTGGGTAACTTTGTCAGCGAGCTGGCCAAGTTCCGTCCCCTGGAGATCTTCGACCGAAACTACGGCAAGAACGATGCGAACTACCAGTTCCCGGCCGAGTACCAGCCCTACATCGTCGGCACCTTGCCATTCGAGAAAATCGACACTGCCTACAAAGGCTACCGCTACGCGATCAACCTCAACTCGATCAAGCAGTCGCAATCAATGTTCGCGCGCCGGGTATTCGAGCTGCTGGGCTGCAATACGCTCACCGTGAGTAACTTCTCACGGGGCGTACGCCTGCTGTTCGGCGACCTGGTTGTAACGACCGACAACGGTGAAGAGATGCTGCGGCGCCTCCAATTGTTGGCTGAAAACCCGCTCAACAGCGACAAACTGCGCCTGGCGGCCCTGCGCAAGGTCATGCAAGAGCATACCTACACCCAGCGGCTCGACTATGTGGTGAGCAAGGTCAGTGGCAAGACCGAAGCCCATCACCTGCCTCAGGTTGCGCTGATTGGCGAAGCCAATGATCGCGATCAATTGGCTGCACTGCGCAACCACCTGAACCGCCAGACCCACGACAACGTGCGACTGTTCATTGTCACCGATGCTTTCGATGCCAGTGCGGTGCAGGACGATGCACGCATCCAGGTAGTCAAGCGTGCGCAGTTGAAGAAGACCACCCTGGGCGAGCTGATCGGCGAAACTCCATGGGTTGCAGGGCTGTGCGCTGACGACCACTACGGCCCCAACTACCTGCTGGACCTTGCCTTGGCGACGCGTTACAGCCGCGCCAAAGTAGTCGGCAAGGTCGCGCACTTCGCTTGGGACGGCCAAGGTGCTCAGTTGCTCGCGGATGGCAAAGCCTACCGTCCTACCGAAACCTTGAGCGCACGACGCTCGATGGTCTCAGCCGACCTGGTTGCTGCCCAGCCGCTTCGCAGCTGGCTGAAAAACCTGCCGTCACTGCACTACACCTATGAGCAGAGTCTGGCCATCGACCCGTTCAACTACTGTGAGAACGGCGAAGCGCAAGCGCAAGCCATCTCTAGCCAGGTCAACGACCTGGAGATCGACTGCGGCCTCACCATAGGTCAATTGCAGGCCCGTGCTGAAGCCATTGCGCCTTTGGAGGTCAGCCACGACGCACCGGAGATCTCGGGGCGCGCCATGGCTGAACTGTTCAGCGTAACGCGTAACAAGTTTCTGGACCTGGAAGTGGATGGCGACAACTGGCGCGTCCACTCCAGGCTGGAGGACGGCAAGCATGAATACGTGTATTCCCTGCAAGACACCAACCTGGACGAGCTCAATATCGAGAGCGGCCAGTTAAAGCTGTTCCTTGACTGCACCCCAGGTCTCAACTTGCAGTTGGTGGTGATGTTCCTGGATGCCGACAAGCAACGGATCAGTCACGTCATGCAGCACGCCAACAGGAACCAGACGTCGGAGGTTCCGCCCGAAGCGGTCTTCGTCCGCTTTGGCCTGCGCGCCTACGCTGCTGGCAACACCGAGATCAAAGCGCTGGTGCTCGGCCATCGCAACCTGCAGCCATCGGAGATGTTAGCGCGGGCGGAACATCTGCTGGTAACCAATCACTATCCTGCCTATGCAGACCTCTACCGTAATGGCTTCGTTCATACACGGGTCACGGCCTATCAGGAACAGCGATTGGGCGTCGATATTTTCCGACTGCGCAAGCATGAAGCCGTGAGCTACCACGAGTTCCAGAACGTGGACGTCGTGACGGGCTGCCAATCAACGCTTGGCAAGATGCTGGAAAGCGGACAGTACAAAAGCGTGCTGGTGCACTTCCTTGATCCTGAGATGTGGGAAGTACTCAAGCACCTTAGCCCTACCGTGAAAATTGTGGTGTGGGTGCACGGTGCCGAAATCCAGCCTTGGTGGCGCCGTGAGTACAACTACGCAGACGAAAACCAGTTGGCGTCAGCGAAACTTGAGAGCGACAAGCGCATGACGTTCTGGCGCGAAACGCTGGGCAACATGCCGAAAAACCTGAAGCTGGTATTCGTCTCTCGCTACTTTGCCGAAGAGGTGATGGAAGACCTTGGATTCCGTATTCCTGAAGCGTGCTACGAGATCATTCACAATCCGATTGATACGGAGACATTCTCCTATCATGAGAAACCCCTCGAACAGCGCTTGAAGCTACTGTCCATACGTCCCTATGCATCAGCCAAATACGCCAATGACTTGAGCGTGAAGGCAATCGAACTGCTAGCCGAAAAGCCCTACTTCAATAACCTCGACATCCGTATGATTGGTGACGGGGCCTTGTTTGAGCAGACCCTTGCGCCCCTGCGCAGGTTCTCGAACGTGACCATCGAGCGCGGCTTCCTTAAACATCAGGAAATCGCTGCATTGCATAAGGAATACGGTCTCTTCCTCTGCCCTACCCGCATGGACGCGCAAGGTGTTTCCCGTGATGAGGCCATGGCCTCCGGGCTCGTGGCCGTAACCAACAACGTAACAGCCATTCCAGAGTTCGCCGATGAGGATTGCGCAATACTGGCTCCCGGGGATGATGCGCAGGCGATGGCGGCAGGGATTGCCCGTGTTGTCGAGTCACCAGAATTATTCCGCAGGTTATCCGCGGCAGCACGTGCGCGCGTGGAAAATCAAACTGCCAAGCATTCGATCATCACCCGTGAAATCGAACTGATTCAACAGGGTTGATAGTCGAAGCTACCTGCCTGGAGCGCCGAGCCGCCTGGTCACCTACCCAGTGACAGGTTGGCATCGAGCGCACGGGCCGCTTTTAGGTAATGACATGCAAGTAATCAACGTTCTTATTTTTGGCAGCTGTGTGTCGCGAGACGCGGTCGAATATGACAAAGACGGGATCATCACCCTCGTCGATTATTTTGCGCGCTCTTCACTGGCCGGTGTGGGTACCGCCGCCAGCGATCGCGAGGTCTCACTGTCGGAGATTACGTCTGCGTTCCAGCGCCGAATCGTGACGTATGAACTGGAGAAAACATTTCTTGCTAGTGTGCAGCGCGAGGCATTCGATGTCCTGCTCATCGACTTGATTGATGAGCGCTTTGCGCTGTCCCGCTCACCCGAAACCGGCGCGATTTTTTCTCTCTCCAACGAACTGTTGAAAACCGACTTCACGACTGCCTACCCCCAGCATGAGACAGTGCCTGCGGTGAGTGACGAGCATTTTGCATTGTGGGAGCGGGGTTGGCAGGTGCTGGTAGGGATACTCCTGAAAACGCAGCAGCTCGACAAAGTGTTGGTCAACCGAGTCTTGTGGGCCAAGAGGGATGTTGAGGGACGTTCGCTCGAAGACATGTACAGAGAAGGCTGGATCGAGAAGAACAACGACTTTCTCCGGAAAATGTACAAACGAATGGCACAGGATCTTCAGCCAGACCAGTTTGTGACATTTTCTGCAGACGAGCTGCATGCAGACCCTACACACAAGTGGGGAGTGAGTCCTTTTCATTACACCTCCGGCACCTACGAAAAGGTGCTGGAGGCCATGACCACTTTCAATTGCTCTAATCGTGAAAACTTACAGCCCATGATGCTAGCCAAGCAGTTATCAATGCTGGAATTTGGTCAAGACGTTGACGTCGTGACGTTGGACAGCGGCGCCACTATCGACACCCTGCCCGGTCTGAATGACTTCTACACCCAGGTCACGACCCGTAACGCCGAAGACATCGTCAATTCCAGCCTCGCAGGGAAGCCAGTATTGGTCGCATCACCTCGACATGCTGGCACCATGAGAATGTTGGGCAGCACGTACCTGGCCAGTAGAAACTTCATTTATTTCGACGACAACGGCACATTGGCCGTAATGGTGCAACATCATAAGTTCTGCCGCGCCTTGTATTACCCTGCATTGCGTTTACTCTTGAAGCTTGACACCATCGACTTGCCGAACAGCTGCCTTAATGTGCTCCACGAGTACTGCGCCTCACGCAAAGACGAATTTGAGCAGTACTTCTTATCCGCCGTGTTGGTGCAAAACCGCAGCGCTGGTCTCCTGGTTTCCTATGCTCGGCCATATCACTATTTTTATGATATGTTGCCTAGTGCAATGACCTACCGGGACAGCGTTCGCGCAGAGCACGACATTCTCAGTATTCGTGGCGGAAGCTTCTTCCCTGCTTTCAGTATGTTCGGCAAGGATCAAGGGCGTGAGTTCGAGTCTGACGCAGCACTGAGCGACTATCTACTCGCGCAAAAAAAATCAATTGTATCCTCTGGGTACCCTCAGTCTCGTCCGAGTGACTTCATCCAGTATGATGCACTGATCGTGACGGAAAGCCTGCGAAGGCTGCAGCGTGATGAGCCCATATTGATAGAAAGGCTAGAGGGCGCTGACGGGGTCTTCTGGTTCGGCTTGTGCTTGGAAAAACGAATTTGGAAAGAACAAATTCAAGCCATTCGCGAAATAATCGCCGATCTATTGCAGGCTCACAGTGCGCCGTTGTTCATCTTTGATGGCTTGACGGCGACAGATGATGAAGGACCGAATTTCAGAGCCACCGCATGTGGCGCTGAAATGAAGCTACTCAACGACGTGGTGATGGGCCTAGTACCGCAAAACACCATTGTTAACCTGATTGGTGTCAGCGCGCAGAAAAAAATTGCCTGCGCCCACTACGTTTCGCTATTCCTAACCAGCTTCCTCACCGACTCGATGTATGTTGCGCGCTTTAACCGCAGACCAGGTATAGGCTACGGCGCGCGGACTGCAATGCACACCGATCACGTTCACCCCGATACCTACTTTGTCCCTCTGTCTTGGGTAGTGGACGACCCGGCGGGCAGCCGCAATTGGTCAGAGGTCTCCTATTCGATAGATCCAGACTTGATGCGTTCGTATTACGACGCCGTGAGAAAGAAGAACACGTCGCGGCTGGACGTGAAGGGCATACAACTCAAAGCCTCGAGGGATGTGACGCTGACCGTCATCGACGACGGTATTGAACTCACCGCGGACACTGGCCAACGGCATATGTTGCTGGCGCTGGTGCCTGATCGAGCAAAAGTCATGCGCTTGCCAGGGGATCTTGAGATACCCGCCAACACCTCGATCGTTATACGGTTTCTCGGTAAGTCAGACCGTAAATTGTCGATCAGCACCGTCGTAACCATTAAAGATGACCGCCGTGGAGCCGAAAGCGAATACATCACACTCGGCAAATCCCTGCACCTGCCGGCCGTGCCTTCAACGCGCCGGTTAAGCTTTGCAGTCCGCCTGAAAGGCGAAGGGCGCGCCGCCATTCGAGCCCTCGACTGTATTTCACTGGAAGCGCCCATGCTGTCAAATGACTTAGATACCTCCGGTTACCGAGAGTTTGATGTCGCGGCTACCCCCGACAGCATTGCCAACCTCCCGCAGGTCACAGCAAACTATCGCTGCGATCTCTCAGGGACGCCGCTGTATTTCAGGTATGTGCCCAACGGCTCACAAAATCTCCTGGTATTTTTCCACTCGGCGTTGACCCGAACAGCGGACAACAAAATGCCCGCGTTTGCAGGTAACGGCGCGATTGGCCTCGTTGATGCAAATATTCTGATGATCAGTGACCCGGCAATCACCGACGACAACAACATTTCTTTGGCGTGGTATGCAGGAATGGAGGGCGTCGCCTGCCAAACTGCAATTCAGAACCTGATTGAAGGTTTTTCCCACGCGGTAGGGTCACGTCGCACAGTTTTGTACGGCGGAAGCGGCGGTGGGTTTGCAAGTTTGTATTATGGGCGAAACTTGCCAAACAGCTATTCGATAGGGGCAAACCCGCAAATCAATATCAGTTCGTACAACGAGGGATCGGTAACAGCGTATTTGAACACGTGTTTCCCATCGTCTGGTGAAGGCAGCAACGATTCCAGGCTGAAACAGACGGGTATTGACTACACGCTCAGCCGACATTTCCAACAGAATACCGTTATTTATTTGCAGAATGTGCACGACCATCACCACATCAATGTCCACCTGCCACAGTATTTCAGCGGAAAATCCCCGGACATTGCGCTTGGCGGAAACTGGGTGGATGAAAACACCCTCATATACATTTCGAACGCTTGGGGATTGGGACATGCTGCCCCCCCAAGAGCATTCGTCTTTGAAGCATTGAAGTACCTATTCTCGGCTTCCTTCTGCCGGGAAGAACTTGAACAGACGCTCCGCAGACTCGATGACAAAAATGCGTCACTGATCAATCGCGTTTCGCTACGGCGCGACGGTGAGCAGTTGGTGTGTGCAATCACCGCGAACCTGCCTTCAGGTTCTGAAGGTGATGCGCGCTATGCCTTCTACTTGCTTCAAGATGGCAAGCGCATTGCCTACATCCCTTATCAAGCAGACGCCAAGATTACATTCAAGGCCGAAAACGACGTTGCACGCTATCAAGCGGTGGGCTTCGTGCGCTTCGCTGATCGTACGAGCTCTGTGAAATCTAATAAAATCATCGGGAGTACGGAATGAAAACCCTGATCTTGGACTGCACCCTTCGAGACGGGGGTTATTACAACGCCTGGAATTTCCCGATCACGGTGATCAACGACTATCTGCAGGCCATGTCAGCCGCAAAAGTTGACATCGTTGAACTCGGGTTGCGCTCACTCAAAAACGCAGGATTCCAAGGCGCAACAGCATTTACGACAGACGAATTTATTCGCAGCCTGGTCCTGCCGAGTGATTTGACTTTTGGCGTCATGATCAATGCCTCCGAACTCATGGGCAGGGACCGGTCTCTTGAGCAAACCCTCCAGCTCCTGTTCCCAGAAGAAGCCCAAACCTCACCCGTACAGCTGGTCCGTATCGCCTGCCATGTGCATGAGTTCAAAGCGGCCCTGCCCGCCTCGTCTTGGCTGAAGGAGCGTGGATTTCTTGTCGGCTTCAACCTCATGCAGATTTCGGATAGAAGTCAGCAAGAGGTCGAGGCACTGGCGGAAGAGGCAGTACGCTGGCCGTTGGATGCGTTGTACTTCGCAGACAGCATGGGCAGCATGAACCCGACGCAAACGGCAGAAACCATCGGATGGCTACGTCGTCACTGGAAAGGGGCGATGGGTATCCACACTCATGACAACATGGGGATGGCACTACAGAATACGCTAGGCGCTCTCGCTAACGGCGTTACTTGGCTTGACGCAACCGTCACCGGGATGGGGCGCGGTCCGGGCAACGCCAAAACTGAGCAGCTTGCACTGGAAATCGCCGAACGTCGTGGTGAAGCGTGCAACATCGTCCCACTGATGGGGCTGATTCGTAAGTATTTTCAGCCGATGCAACAGTCGTGCGGATGGGGCACCAACACCTATTATTACCTGGCGGGTAAGTACGGGATCCACCCGACTTATATTCAGGAAATGCTCGGCGACTCTCGGTACAGTGAAGAAGACATCTTGGCTGTCATCGAGCATTTGCGCATCGAGGGTGGTAAAAAGTTCAGCCCAAATACACTAGAGGCTGCGCGTAATTTCTACCAAGGCCCGCCTCGGGGGAATTGGCGCCCTGCCAGCGTGCTGAAGGGCCGAGAAGTACTACTGCTGGGTACCGGTCCCGGAGTTGGTGAACATCGGGTAGCGCTGGAGCGCTATATCAAGCAGGCAAAACCTTACGTCATGGCCCTTAATACCCAGGGTCAAATCGGGGCGGAGTTCATCGATGTCCGGCTTGCCTGCCACCCTGTCAGGCTGCTTGCCGATTGCGAGGAGCATGTCACGCTCCCACAACCGCTGATCACTCCCGCCGCGATGCTGCCGCAGGACGTTCGTCAGGCGCTAGAGGGGAAAGACCTGCTGGACTTCGGTGTTGAGGTCAAGCATGGCGAGTTTGAATTCCATGAAGACTTTTGCGTCCTGCCAACGGCACTGGTCATCGCCTATGCACTCGCCGTGTCGGCAAGCGGCGGCGCCCGACGCATCCTGCTTGCGGGTTTCGACGGCTATGAGGCTGAAGATCCTCGCAATAATGAAATGAACAAATTGCTTTCGCTGTACCGTCGCAGTGCGGGTGCCGTCGATATGCTGGCGATCACGCCTACGCGTTACGAGGTTCCTGCAGCGAGTGTGTACGGCAGACTGGGAGATCACGCATGAGTGTTTCATGCTTCCTACCGTGCAGAAAGGGTAGTGAGCGCGTACCGCGCAAGAACATTAAAAAATTCGCTGGTTTCGAGTTCGGATTGATTGAAATCAAACTCAACCAACTGGATCAGTGCGAGCAAATCGATGAAGTGGTGCTCAGCACCAACGATGAAGAAATCCTTGATTTCGCCAAAGCCTTTAAATCAAAAAAACTGCAGATACACGTGCGCGAAGACGCATTGGCGAGCAGTGCTACCAGTACCGATCAACTGATCGCGCTGGCCGAACAGATCACCAATGAAGAGCACATAATCTGGACACATGTCACTTCGCCATTTTATAGCAGCCGCAGCTACGCAGAAGCGATCGACGCCTATTTCAGCGCACGCGAATCAGGCTACGACTCGCTGATGTCGGTGAAGGCCGTTCATGGTTTCCTGTGGAAAGGCCAACAGCCACTGAACTACGATAGAAACGTCGAAAAATGGCCGCGTACGCAGACACTAGCGCCTATCTATGAAATTGACAGTGCTATTTTCATCCTGGACCGCGCGGGATACCGCACCCACCAGGATCGGATTGGCGCCAAGCCTTTCTTGCATGTCTCGAACCGGCTCCAAGGCTTCGATATTGACTGGCCTGACGACTTCACCTTGGCAGAAGCCATGATCGACAGCGGCGTGGCGGCTGTATGAAGTTCAGCGATTACGCAACCGTAGTATTTGATTGCGATGGGGTCATACTCGACTCCAATCGGATCAAGACCGAGGCATTTTATCAAGCGGCCCTGCCGTATGGTGCGGAAGCGGCAAAAAACCTGGTGGAGTATCACACGCAAAACGGCGGTATCTCGCGATACAAGAAGTTCGAGTATTTTCTGTCGAATCTCGTGCCTGCCGACATGACGGGGCCCACACTGCAACAGCTGCTGGCCAAGTATGCAGCAGCAGTCAAGGCTGGGCTCGCTTCATGCGCTAGCGCCAAGGGCTTGGAAACGTTGCGCCGTGCTAATCCTTCTGCGCGCTGGTTGGTCGCCTCGGGTGGCGACCAAGTGGAGTTACGCGAGGTCTTTGCGAGTAGAGGCCTGACACCTCTATTTGACGGGGGGATATTTGGCAGCCCTGATGACAAGTTAGATATTGTGGCAAGAGAAATGACCTCAGGTAATATTTTAATGCCTGCACTGTTTCTTGGCGACAGTAAGTACGATCATGTCGTGGCACTCAGCCAGCGAATCGATTTTGTTTTCTTGTCAGCCTGGAGCGAGTTCGCTGACAGGGAAACGTATTGCAGCCATCACTCGATAAGCGTATTTGAGACTTTAGAAGATTTGATAGGGGACGTTGAAATTGCTTAAAAAGACTTGGATGTTGTGTGCACTGGCTATGCTGGCCGGCTGTGGAGAGGGCAGCGGCAGCGCTGACCAGCGCCCTGCTTCGACCCCGCAAGCTTCGCAACAGGGTGTGTTGCATAAAAATGCCATCCACCTGCCGAGTGGAGAAAATCTTGATGTTGCCGGCCGGTTGCGCAGCTATAACTTGCTGAGCAATGAGCAAGGTGACTTTGACCGTTATGTGTTTGAATCGCCTGAAGATCTGATGGCTCTCGAAGGACAGATCTACTCCACACTGGCGAAACGGGGTTATGTTCGCAAGATCAAGAGCGAAACACCTGGCTTGTTCGTCGTTCGCTACGCGAAGCGTAATGCGCCGTCCATCATGATCAGTTATGAAACCCGCCAAAATGGTACGGCAGAATTTAAGACACAGATGAAAATCAACTGGAAAAATAGCTGACAGCACATCGCCTGTCTTGAAAAGCAGGCACCCCCTTGCGGGGCGTGTCTGTTTCGGAAAACTATATGTTTGTCACGGATCTTTTGCGCTGGGCCTGGTCTGTCGGAGGTAAGATTTTCCGAGTAGTACCTGCTGCATCCATATTGGTCGTCATTTTCACACTGGCCTCCCAGGTGTCTGCTTTGTTAGCGGCACTGCTGCCACTTAAAGTCATCATCTTGCTGGGGTCCGAACGTGTCCCCGCCTACTTTCCGGCGCTGCTCCACGGTTATGAGCGTTCAACGCTTATCCTCGGCTTATGCATCACTGCAGTCGTATTTTTTACGTTTCACCTCATTGCCGAAGGACTGCTCACCCGGCTGTCGGACCACGGCGCACGTGCATTGATTGCCCGCAGTCGAAAATTGACCTTGTTTGACAATCAGGAACGAACCCTGAGCAAGGCGTACCAGCGCTTTGCGGGCACCCTGGCAGGTGGCGTCTTCATCGCGATCGCCAGTATTGCGCTGATCACCTTTTACCCCTTGCAAGCATTGGTCGTCGTAGGCTATCTGGCGATCACATGGGCGGGACTGACCCTGATCCACCATTTCACTTCAGTTTTCCATGGCCACACCGAAGATCATCTATTCAAACTGATTGGCATCCTGGGCAGTGTCGGATTTTTCATCACCTTCGGCTGCATCGTTGCAGATATTTTACTGGGCTCCGATGTTTCGGTGTTCTGGGCGCTGTTCACCCTATTACTGGTGCGTCAGGTCTTGCGGCGGTGTGCGTCGTTCGTAACAGATCTGATCAGCCTGTATGGGCAACGCTTGCAGTTGAATGCCTTGCTTTTTCAAGGGCATGTCTATTCAGGAAAGGCTAATGGCGAGGCGTCCGGTTCGCTTTGGTCTCTGGCAGACCCGCAGAAAACCCACACATGGATATCGCCACTTATTCAACGCCTGACTGGGAACATCGAGACTGAATTTGACCTGCATATCCTCCAGTCCGGCATGGCGGACCTTGTCCAATGGCGAGTTGAGGTAGCGGGAAGTGGTCAATCCTACCTGGTCAAGGTATTCGGTAAGAGCAGGGCTGCTCTGGCTCGACATGAAGCGAGTCTGTTTACAGTAATGAATGAGGGAAGCGCTCCTCTTGGCCAGCTTTGCCTGGTCGAAGAGGTGGACGGTTTCCATTGCCATGTGTTTCTGTGGCCCGTCCCCAGCGTCTTGGACCCAGCCCTGGCGAAGCGCGCATCGATGCAGGTTACCAGCGGTTTGCTCGCGCTCTCTCCATCCTCCTCGCTGGTCGACATGTTTAGCCGGTCACGGCCGATGCTGTGGCAAAGAATAGACCTTGAGGTTTTGCCACGGCTCGAACTCTTTGCCCATGACAGTCGCGATTTAGCGAAAAAATGGAATGGATCATGGGCCGTCATCAGGTCGCGTCTACAAAATATGCCGCTGACCTTGATGACGACAGACCTATCACCCGACGCCATAGGCTACGACGGGGACGGCGTAATCTGGGCGTGCCAATGGGGACGTTGGTCCTTGGAACCTGTCGGGGCGGGCTGGCCGGTATCTGAGAAAACGCTGCCGTTCCTGGAGTTTGCCCTGATCGAAGCGCAAAGGAGTCGTCCGGAGTTACGGCTTGTAGAGCTGGATGACGCCAAGCTTGCCGCGTACGCCTTTGCTTTCGAAAAAGCCTGTCAACGTCAGAATTATAGAACAGCTGTCGAGTTGCTTGACCTTATCTTCGCGCTCTCGGTCTCCTTGGATACCTGCCGCCAGTAGAGACTTTGTGTCACGCGTCATTTTTTGTTTTAGCGTACGTATGTATTTTGGAGGTTATGTGGCCAATGTCGCCATGGTGGTATGGAACGAGTTTCGCAATGACGCCCGGGTGCTTAAAGAAGCCCAAACGCTCGCTGCTGCCGGTCACCACGTCACAGTACATGCGCTGCATACACCTGGCGTCACTCACGAATACGAGCGGCTTGAGTCAGGTATAGAGGTTTCACGCGTGGCGCGCAGCCCTTTTTGGAAGTGGCGCAAGCGCCCGTCTGCGGCGCCAACGGATGCTAAAGAGGGACAGCGCCCGCAACGGACACCCCTTTCACAGTCAGGGCCTCTGCCGAAACTTAGCCCTGTGCGTCAGATAATGCGGATTGCGGCAAGGCTATGGACCCACGCAGGTCTGTTTTCGCGTATGGCACGCCTGCGTGCCGATATCATCCACGCCCACGATGTGAATACATTGCCAACTGCTTGGCTTGCGGCCAGATGCTCCGGTGCGAAACTTATCTACGATGCCCACGAAATCAGCACAAGCCGTGAAGGCTATGCGAGCTTTCGTCGACTGGTAGCACTGGTCGAGCAGATACTGATGCCCCGCGTGTCGGGCACCATCACGACGACTCAGGCTCGTGCCAAGTTCTTCGCCAGGGCGTATGGCATCCCACGGCCGATCGTGCTTCAAAATCGACCACGCATGCAGACTGCAACACGCTCATCGCGTATCCGGGATGAACTCGGATTGGACAAAGCTTGGCCCATCATCGTGTATCAAGGCGGCGTACAACAGGGTCGAGGGCTGGAGCGCCTGGCGACGATTGCTGCAGAAGTACCCAACGCATACTTCGTCTTCATCGGGGGCGGGCGCCTCAATCAAACGCTGCACGCCATCGTCGAAACCCTGGCCCTCCAGGAACGCGTGCATTTCATCCCCACAGTGCCGCTCGCAGAGCTGCCGACTTATACCGCCTCCGCGGATATAGGGGTGCAGCCCATCGAGAATACGTGCCTGAATCACTATACGACCGATTCCAACAAGTTGTTTGAGTACGTTCAAGCGGGCCTGCCTGTCGTGGCTTCTGACCTTCCGGAAATCCGCCAGGTCGTCTCCCGCCATGACCTGGGCTTACTTGTTCCGCCAGGGGACAGTGCAGCATTGGCATCTGCGCTACGCACCTTGGTAGAGGATGTTGGAAAACGCAAACACCATGCGACGCAAGCGTGCAAAGCGGCACAGGTCCTGCACTGGGAAGGGCAAGAGCACGAGCTCGTTCAGCTCTACGAATGCGTTCAAGCAAATATGCTACCCATGAGAAGCAGCGCCGAGTGATGAAAAAACGAATCCTGCTACTGACATTCTTCTACCCACCTGACTTGAGCGCCGGATCGTTTCGCGCCCATGCATTGGTTG
Organism: Pseudomonas sp. 1121_17; assembly: GCF_052850745.1. Lineage (NCBI taxonomy): Bacteria > Pseudomonadati > Pseudomonadota > Gammaproteobacteria > Pseudomonadales > Pseudomonadaceae > Pseudomonas > Pseudomonas sp. 1121_17. The sequence continues at coordinate 155,975 of NZ_VXCX01000001.1, read as the reverse complement.
AAGCAATGCGCTTGCAATCTTTAGGTTGCGCGCACATTGATGTGCTCACAACTCAGCCGAACCGTTATCACACCCATGCAAAAATCGCTGACAGCGTCGAAGATTCAGGACATGTACGCATTCGCCGGATTCAGTTGCCACCCCATAAGAGCGGCATGCTGGACCAGTCTCGCGCGTTCGTGCAGTTCGCGCGTATCGCGGCGCGGTTAGCGCGCGAGGAACGATATGATCTGGTGATCGCCACCTCCTCACGATTGATGACAGCAGTGTTAGGCGCATGGGTTGCATATCGACAAGGGGCAAAACTCTACCTGGACATACGCGACCTGTTTGTCAAAAACATCGACGAACTGTTTTCTGCCCCCTTGGCGACGCCGTTGTCAGCGATCTTCGGCGCGCTGGAGCGCTTCACTATCGGAAGGGCCCATCGGGTCAATCTTGTCTCGCGAGGCTTCCTCGAGTATTTCAACGCTCGTTACCCTGGCAGACCCTTTTCATTGTTCTCTAACGGTGTGGATAAAGACTTCGTAGATTTTCCAGTGAGCGCGCCGGCCCCGCAAATTGAGCAACGACCGGTGGAAGTGTTATATGCCGGCAATATCGGGGATGGGCAAGGGCTTCATTTAATCATTCCCCAGCTCGCCAAGCAGCTAGAGGGCAAAGTTCAGTTTAGGGTTGTCGGCGCAGGGGGGCGCTTGCAAATGCTGCAGCAGGCTATATATGAACAAGGGGTGACCAATGTCGAACTGCTGGGGCCCGTCGCGCGAAAAGAGCTGCTTAACATGTACCATCAGTCAGATGTGCTGTTCCTCCACCTGAATGACTTCCAGTCGTTTCACCGGGTGCTGCCTTCGAAGCTCTTTGAATACGCCGCCACCGGTAAGCCGATCTGGGCGGGAGCTAGTGGTTACACTGCAGAATTTATCGGCAAGGAAGTTACTAACGCTGGCGTCTTTGCACCTTGCAACCCTACAGATGCGCTACAGGCGTTCCAGACACTCCATTTCGAGCAGATACCACGACCGGAATTCGTATTGCGCTTTGCGCGCAATCGGATAATGAAACCTATGGCGACTGAGGTTTTGGAGTTGATGAATTCAGGCGAATGAATGTTCGCCAAGCCAACGGCGAACGCTGGTGATTCATTCTGCTTGCCGTCGCGGACAGCTCGTACGGCTAATACGCCTATCGCATAGACTTCCGCCATGGCAAGCACGGGAGTCTACCAGCATACCCCTTCCTCATAATCCAGACCTTTCTGCGCCTCACCCTTGCTGCTAAGCTCCTCCCCTTTACGACCCCACCGTCGACGCAACCGTGAACCTGCCCCCCCCAAGCCCTCCCCTGAAATCCTTCCCGGCCAATCAGCACGGCCGCGACTTCATCGTGGGCGACGTTCATGGCCATTTCGAGATGCTCCAGTCCCTGCTGAACACGGTTGACTTCACCCCAACCCACGACCGCCTTTTCGTCACAGGCGACATCGTCGACCGTGGCCCCTACTCCAACGAGGCCCTAGACTGGCTCGCCAATCCCTGGTTCCACACCGTCAGAGGCAACCATGAACAAATGGTCCTCGACTCGGTCAGCGGCCAAGGCGACCCACCCCGTCATACCCGAAACGGCGGCGCGTGGTTTTATGAAAACCCTTACGACAGGCAAGTGCGGATCGCCCAGCAACTGCAGGCACTACCGATCGCTATCGAAATAGAACTACGCACTGCCGAGAAAGTGGGCATCATCCACGCCGAACTCCCCGGCTGGGAGCAAGGGCTAACGTGGCGCGAGGGGATCGAGCTGCTGCAGGCAGCCGACCCGGCAACCCGCCAGGCGGCCCTGATGCAAGCCTTGTACGCACGCCGCCGGATCAATGACCGCGACGACTCACCGATCGCCGGCCTTGCCCGGCTGTACACGGGCCACTCGACAGTGCCGGAGGTGCTGACATTGGGGAATGTCGTGTACCTGGATACCGGCTGCTCATTCGCCGACGGCAAGCTGAGCATCATCGAAGCGGCGTCCACTGCCTGCTGGTCCTGCCTGCCACACCCTTAGAGTAAAATCCTTTGCCTACACGATGCGGACACCTGGAGCTTTGACACCCATGAGACCTTTGAGCGAAAAATGTATTACATTTTTCGATTTCCTGCGCTTCAGCCTCGCCCAGATCGTATTAGTGGGCCACGGCATCGGCTTCTTCTACGGTTACTGGGGTGGTTTTTTCCCCAACCAGGCCCCCTATCCTCAACAAATCGCTGTGGTGGGCTTCTTCCTGGTCTCTGGGTTTCTCATTTGCCGCAGCGTCATGGCCAACATCAAGTACAAGGGCGCCGACGCGGCACGCTACTTCAGCGATCGCTTTTCGCGGATCTACACCACGCTCATTCCCTCGCTGCTGTTTGTCTTCGTCATCGATAAAAGCTTTGGCCTTTTTTATCCGCAAGCCGAATTGCTCAACTACACCAGCCTGAAAATCTTCTTCCACAACTTGCTACTGATACCGTCCATGCCCTTCGGCACATTACGCCCGATCTGGAGCCTGATGTTCGAGTGGTGGATCTACATCCTCTTCGGCGGCCTGGTGTTCTTCCGCAAACACTGGATCTTCGCCACCCTGTGCATCTTCCTGGGGGCAAAATACACCTTCTGGGAGAACGCCAAGGGCGAAGCGGGCCACCTGGAGATCATCTGGTTTGCCGGCGCACTGGGGGCGTATTACTTTGATCGCCTGACCCTTCGACGCCTCCCGGCAGTGTGGACATGGCTCCTTTTTGCGGCTGCGGCGGCAATCTACCTGTATAGCAAACAGGCCTATAACCTGCTGCCCGGGCTGTTGATGGCGGCGGGCCTGGTGCTGCTGGCAGCACGGCTGAATGGCAACAGCGCTGCCGTGAGCAGCATGCGCAAAGCGCGCTGGGCCTCGTTGGCGGGGTTCAGCTTTACGCTCTTCTTGACGCACTACAGCCTACTTTATTGGATACAGCAGGCCCTGGGCAGCTCAACCGCAGGCTTCATCGTGGCAATGCTGCTGGCAAACCTCGTGGCGTTCCTGATCGCGTACGCCACCGAGCGGCATCACAAGGCTGTCTCGGAACGCATGCTCGACTGGGTACGCCGCGTTGGAGTCCGCACGACTCCGACCTGACGGCATTGCCCATGCAGGCGAGGTTCATGTCTGGAACAACGCAATCTCGGGGCAAGTCGCATCGGTGCGCCGATTCGACTTGCCCCGAGATTGGATTGATTCAGACACCGCCGTTATAGGGCAAGGGCAAGCCCCTTCTAGAGGGTAATGACCCAGGACCAACCTCTGATCAAGGCTCCAGCCGCCGCTGCTGATAGATCCAGTCGACGATCTCCCCTTCCGGCACGTAACCAGATACGGTTTCGCGCAGCAGTTGCCGCACGCGCGCGTAATCATCGATGGCAATCGCGGCCAGCAGATCATCGACACGGGTCTTGAGCAGCTCCCACGGCAGGCAATCCTCGTTGGCACTCATGATCATCGGATGACGCGTAGCGTCGACCTTGTCCCCAATCAGCAACTCTTCATACAGCTTCTCGCCTGGGCGCAAGCCGGTGAACTCGATGGCAATGTCGCCCTGCGGGTTGCGCTCGGAACGAATGCTGAAGCCGGACAGGTGAATCATCTTTTCCGCCAGCTCGACAATCCGCACTGGCTCGCCCATGTCCAGCACGAACACATCGCCGCCCTGCCCCATCGAGCCGGCCTGGATCACCAACTGTGCAGCCTCGGGGATCGTCATGAAGTAGCGGGTGATCTTCGGATGAGTGACCGTCAGCGGCCCACCCAGCTTGATCTGCTTGTGGAACAACGGAATGACAGAGCCCGACGACCCCAGCACATTGCCGAAGCGGACCATCGTGAAGCGGGTCTTGTTGACCTGCGAGACATTGCCGGTGTCGCCGAACAGGACCGGGGCAGTCTCCTGGCTCAACGCCTGCAGGGTCATCTCCGCCAGCCGTTTGGTGCTGCCCATGACATTGGTCGGGCGCACCGCCTTGTCGGTGGAAATCAGCACGAAGTTGGCGACGCCTGTCTGCAACGCCGCCTGCGCGGTGCGCAGGGTGCCCAGCACGTTGTTGATCAAGCCTTCGGCAATGTTGTGCTCGACCATAGGCACATGCTTGTAGGCTGCGGCGTGATACACCGTATTGACCCGCCAAGTGCGCATGATGTCGGTCATCTGCTGCTGATTGCGCACCGAACCGAGAATCGGCACCAGGTTGATCGACAACGCCCCGCGGTGTATGCGCTGCTCCAACTCAGAGAGGATGCTGTACAGGTTGAATTCGCTGTGCTCGAACAGCAGCAAGGTGCGCGGACGTAATTCGATTATCTGCCGGCACAGCTCCGAGCCGATCGAACCACCGGCACCGGTCACCATCACCGCTTGGTCGAGAATACAGCGCTGGAGCAGGTCGGCCTGCGCCGGCACGGCATCACGCCCCAGCAGGTCGGCGATGTCGACCTCCTGGATGTCATCGACCTTGACTCGGCCACTGGCCAGATCCATGAAACCCGGAATACTGCGGATATGCAGCGGATAGCTTTCGAGCAGGCCCAGAATCTCCCGGCGGCGAGCGCGCGTCGCCGAGGGTATCGCCAGCAGAATTTCCTGGGTCCCGGTCGCTTCGATCATGTCTTGCAGGCTCTGAGGGCTGTAGACCTGCAGGCCGGAAATCACCCGGTCGACAATGCTTTCATCATCGTCGATAAACGCCACTGGGCGCATCACTTTGCCCAGGCGCAAGGCAGCCACCAACTGATTGCCAGCCGAGCCTGCACCATAGATCGCGACCCGTGGCAGGCCGTCGTCACGGTTAGTGAACGGCACGTGCTGAACCGCGCTGAACCAGTCGCCGAGGAAGTACTGGCGCATGGCAAGGCGCAGGCCGCCGACCAGGACCATGCTCAACCACCAGTAGTTAAAAATGATCGAACGCGGCACTACGTGTTGATGATTGCTGTACCAGTACACCACTAGGCCAAGGATCAGCGCCGACAGGCTGACAGCCTTGATAATGGCGATCAGCGCGTCGTTGCCGAAGTAGCGCATCACCGCACGGTACATGCCGAAGCGGATGAACAATGGGATCGCCACCACCGGCGCCGCACCGAACAGCCACAGATGGTCCATGACCGGGTTGGCCATCTCTTCGATGCCCAGACGCACCAGGAAGGCCAGCCACAACGCCACCCATACCAGGACGATGTCGGTCGCAACCTGCAGCAGCCGCTTGTACCTTCGGGGTAGTTTCAGCAGGTATGTCCGCACACTATTCATAACCCTTTCGAACGCTCCATCCAAAACTGCATTGCCCGCAATCAGATCAACCTGACGATCGACCGAACGATCAGTTGGTGCTGGCCAACTCCAATGTACCCGCACGATAGCGTACGGCCAGGACAATCAACGGAATATATGCCAGGACCACGCCAACCGCGCCGTCCAGCCCCAACAACATGACGCACAGGGCAACTGGCAGCAGCCACAACACATTCAGCGCTAGCACAGCCAGGGTCACCGGAAGATGCCGCCCGTACAGGCGTGAGGCGAATTGATAAGCATGGCTGCGATGGGCTTCATAGACTTTGTCGCCACGGATCAGCCGTTTGATCAAGGTGAACGTCGCGTCGACAATGAATACTCCAAGCAGGATAAGCCAGCACCAGAACAAGTCGAATGACACCCAAGCGGCCTGCAACGACAGCACCCCAAGGGCAATGCCGAGGAAGCCACTACCGGCATCGCCCATGAAGATCCGCGCGGGTGGGAAGTTCCAGCACAGAAAGCCGAGCACCGCGCCCGCTAGTAGCAACGGCAGGGCGATCAATTGCTCATGCCCGCTAAGGGCATACAGCAGGCAGGCGCCCAGGCAGACACAGATCGCCTCGACGCTGGCAATCCCATCGATGCCGTCCATGAAGTTGTAGAGGTTGAGCAGCCACACCAGATAGAACGCCCCCAACACCGCGCCGAACCAGGCCAGGTGCAGCTCGACCCCCAACACTTCGATGGGGGGCACGCCACCCAACCAGAACAACGCCCAGATCGCGGCGCCGAAATGGCCAACCAAACGCCAACGTGCAGCGATGTGACCATGGTCGTCCATAAAGCCGATGACGGCGATCAAGGCAGTCGCACCACCCAGCGCCAGGAGCGCTTCGATGCTAACGGCGCCCAGCAGAGCCATGCCCGCGAGTGCTGCAAGAAACGCCAGGACAATAGCCACGCCGCCCCCGCGCGGGGTGGGCACCGCATGCGAGCTGCGTGCGTTGGGGATGTCCATGATGCTTCGCGCCAGCGCATAACGGCGCAGCAACCAAGTCATGGCGAATGACGCCAGGACCACCATCGGAACCAGCCACGACAGATTCATTTATTTGTTTTTTCCTGGTAATCACGGGCAGCCAACAACAGTGCCTCATCGATGCTCAACGGGGGCGTCCAGCCCAACAAAGAGCGGGTCTTGCCAATATCCACCTGCAGCGAGCCACACAACCGATGCGACAAGGCTTTTTTGCCCAGCGCTGTCGCCGTCCATTGCAGCAGGACACCCGGCACTGGCAGCAGGCGCGCTGGGCGGCCAAGTGCCGACGCCATGCGTTGCAACAATGCGGTGGTGGAGAGGTCTTCGCCATCACTGACCAGGAAGGTCTGGTTGGCCGCCGCCGGGTGCTCGGCGCACGTCGCCACCAGATCTGCCAGGTTGCCCAAGGCGACCAGGCTGCGGCGGTTGTCGATAGCGCCGAACGGCAGCGGGACACCCTTGTCGAGCCAGCGCATCATGGCCAGGAAGTTGGCTTTTACTCCTGGGCCGTAGACCAGCACGGGGCGAACGATCACCACTTCCAGCCCGGTTTCCCTGGCAAACTTGCGCAAGCCGTCTTCGGCTTCCTGCTTGGAAATACCGTAGGGGTCGCAAGGCGCGGGCTTGTCGTCCGCCGCATAGGGTCTGGCTTTGGCTGTGCCTTCGCCATTGACCTTGATCGAGCTGATGAACACCAAGCGGCGAACACCGGCCGCCACTGCTTGCCTGGCCAGGTTCAAGGTCGCATCGACGTTGACCCGGCGAAACGCCGCCAGTGGATCCGCTTCGGTATCGTTCATAACATGCACGCGCGCCGCCGAATGGATGACCGTGTGCACCCCCGCCAATCCTGCTTGCCAGGGGGTTTCGCCATCCAGCTGGGCGAAGTGAAAGACCTCGGCCCGCGGGTCGAGGGTTTGCGGCACCTGACGCAGGGCGGCTACGACCTGATGACCACGGTCCAGCAGGCACTGCATGACCGCCGCGCCGACAAACCCGGATGCACCGGTCAATAAAATGCGTTGCGACATCATTTGCCTCCATTACGTAGCGTCGCGCTCCGAAAGAGAGATTCCAGTCGCTCCATCAGTCTAGGCTTCGAGTAGTGTTCAAGGTAGTAACGGCGCCCGGCTGCGCCCATCTCGGCGCGTTGCGGGGCAGATGCCTCAGCCAGCTGCGCAACGATCCCGGCCAACCCCGGCGCATCGCTCGAGTCGCAGGCCAGACCCGCGCCCGACTCACGAATGACCCGCGCCGCCTCACCGTTGATCATGCCCAACAGCGGACGCCCCGACGCCAGGTACGCCTGGACCTTGCCGGGGATGGTCTTTTCGAACACATCATTGGTTTTAAGCGACACCAGCAGTGCGTCCGCCGCGGCAAACAGGGCTGGCATGGCTTCCAGCGGATGGCGCCCCAGCAGATGCACGTTGTCCAGCCCGCGCTGGCTGACCTGCGCGCCGAGCCATTCACTCATGCGCCCGTCACCGACGATGATCCAGCGCACCGCCGCCTTGCCCCGCAGCGCCTGCGCCGCATCGAGTACCGCCGGGAAGTCCTGGGCTTCGCCGAGGTTGCCGGCGAACACCACGGTAAACACCTCAGGGGCAGGCGTAACCAGCGTACTGCTGGCGACCGGTGCCGAGAATTCGTCCTCGGCCCAACTCGGGAAGTACACCAACCGCTCGGCCGCAATTGGCCGGGTGCAATAGCCTTTGACGTTGTCGATGAAGCCGTGCGACTGCAACAACAGGTAATCGGTGCGGTTGTAGATCCACGACACCATGCGCCCGACCAGCGCGAGCAACCGCGGGTGCTTGAGCACACCGACCGCACGCAGGGTCTCCGGCCACAGGTCGAGCACCCAGACGAACACCGGGGCCCGCTTGAGGCGCCCGATCACCACGGCCGGGATCGCTGCCATGATCGGCGACACCGCATACACGAACAGCGCATCGAACTGCCGCCCGCGCAGCTTGAAGGCACCGATCGACGCGGCGCTGAGAAAGAACGTCGCGTAGTTGAGCATCAGCGTCAGGCTGCGCTTGCCACGCGCGCGCATCGGTACCCGCACGACGTCGGCCCCGTGGTACGAGGCATAGGCGCTCGGATCACGCAGGTAGTCCTGGTAAACAGCGCCCTCCGGGTAGTTGGGCACACCCGAGAGTACGGTGACCTCGTGGCCTTTTTCCCTGAGGTCACGCACGAGGTCATTAATCCTCATGTTCTCCGGCCAGAAATACTGGCTCACCACCAAGATCCGCAGCTTTTTGTCAGGCATGCCTTGCATCCAGTCAGTACCGCTTCCATACCGTGCGGTTCACGTAGTCGGTGTAGCTGTGCACGATCCGCACCACCTTTTCCGACACATTGGGCATGCTGTAGTCATCGACCTGGCGCATGTCACGCACCTCGCCACGCCCCTGCCCCTGCAAAATCGCTAGGCCCTGCAGGACTCGCTCGATATCCAGCCCGACCATCATGGCGGCGGTTTCTTCCATGCCCTCTGGGCGCTCATGCGCTTCGCGGATGTTCAGCGCCGGGAAGTTCAGGATCGAGGCTTCTTCGCTGATCGTGCCGCTGTCGGACAACACCGCCTTGGCTTCGACCTGCAGCTTGTTGTAGTCCTTGAAACCCAATGGCTTGAGCAGCCGCACATTGGCGTGGAAACGCACGCCCAGCGCGTCCACGCGCTTTTGTGTGCGCGGATGGGTGGAGACGATGATCGGCAGGTTGAACTGCTCGGCGACGCTGTTCAGCACCTCAACCAGCTTGAGGAAGTTGGTGTCCGAGTCGATGTTCTCTTCACGGTGCGCGCTGACCACGAAGAAGCCTTGGGGGGTGAGGCCCAGGCGCTCGAGCACGTCCGACGCGTCGATGCCCGGACGGTAGAAGTTCAGCACTTCGAACATCGGGCTGCCGGTCTTGATGATGCGGTCTGGCGGTAAGCCTTCACGCAGCAAGTAGTCACGCGCGATGGTGCTGTAGGTGAGGTTCATGTCGGCGGTGTGGTCGACGATGCGCCGGTTGATTTCCTCGGGCACGCGCATGTCGAAGCAACGGTTACCGGCTTCCATGTGGAAGGTGGGGATCTTGCGGCGCTTGGCCGGGATGACCGCCATGCAGCTGTTGGTGTCGCCCAGTACCAGCAATGCTTCTGGCTGGATCTCGGCCAGGACACGGTCAACCGCGATGATCACGTTACCGATGGTTTCTGCACCGCTGGCCCCGGCGGCGTTGAGAAAGTGGTCGGGCTTACGGATGCCGAGGTCTTCGAAGAAGATCTCGTTCAACTCGTAGTCGTAGTTCTGCCCGGTATGCACCAGCACATGGTCGCAATATTCGTCGAGCGCGCTCATCACTCGGGACAGGCGGATGATCTCGGGACGGGTGCCGACAACGGTAACGATTTTCAGTTTTTTCATTTCAACCTCACGGCATGCGCCCTTGTTGCCCAGGGCTACAAGGGCAGCGAATAAGTGTCGGGGCGCTCACGGTCAAAGATCTCGTTCGCCCACAGCATCACGATCATCTCGTCATTGCCGATATTGGTAATATCGTGGGTCCAACCCGGTACGGTCTCCACGATCACCGGGCGCTCGCCGGAGGTCTTCAGTTCGTGGAATTCGCCCGTCATGACATGGCGGAAACGGAAATTAGCCTGCCCTTTGATGACCAGGAATTTCTCAGTCTTGGTGTGGTGGTAATGCCCGCCTCGGGTAACCCCTGGGTGGGCCGTAAAATAAGAAAACTGCCCGGCATCGGGGGTTTTCAACATTTCGACAAAGGTCCCGCGCGGGTCAGTGTAGCCAGGCACTTCATAGTCGAACGCCGCAGGCGGCAGGTAGCTGAGGTAGGTCGAGTACAGTGCCCGCACCAGGCCGGTGCCCACGCGCTCGGTGATCAGGCTGTCGCGGCTGGCCTTGAACGCACGCAGGTGGTCGGCCAGCGCCCCGACGGTGGTGCTGTACACCGGTTCGACCTGGCTGCCAGGGGCGACGCTAGTGCCGTCCATGATGGCTAGGCAGTGGCTGATCACATCGTCGATGTAGACCAGTTGCAGGGGCGCGTTGGGGTCATTGACCTGGATCGGCAGGTCGCGTGCGATGTTGTGGCAGAACGTCGCGACCGCCGAGTTGTAGTCGGGTCGCGCCCATTTGCCGAACACATTGGGCAGGCGCAACACATGCAACTCGATCGCCTGCTGCGCCGCAACCGCGCGCAAGGCGTCTTCGGCGGCGCGCTTGCTGGCGCCATAGGGGTTGCCCTGATCGGCCTGGATCGACGAGCTGTAGACCACCGGGATCTGTTTGCCGCTGCGCTCGAGCGCTGCACACAACGCCCGGGTGAAGTCGCTGTTGCCCGCGACGAACTCATCAGGATGCTCCGGACGGTTTACCCCGGCCAGATGGAAGATGCAGTCAGCCTCGGCGACGCGCGCCTGCAGCCCCGCCAGGTCGTCGCGCGCGCACTGCAAGACCTGCACATCCTTGCGCTCGCGCAATACGCTCAGCAGGTTCTGGCCGATGAAGCCGTTGATGCCGGTAATCAGGACATTCATGGTCACTCCTCGGGCGTCGCGTGCTCACCGCGCTGGATGGCGCGGATGAAGTCGAGTTTGAGCAGCAGTTGCTGCATGCCCTCGACATCCAGCCGTTGGGTGTTGTGTGAGTTGTAGTCTTCGGTGTGCGACAGCCGCTCCTCGCCCTGCTCCACATACTTGCTGTAGTTGAGGTCGCGCAGGTCTGGCGGCACGCGGTAGTAGTCGCCCATGTCTTCGGAGCAGACCAGCTCTTCACGGCTCAACAGCGCCTCGTAGAGTTTCTCACCGTGGCGGGTGCCGATCACTTGCACCGGATGCTCCGGCTTACCCAGCAGGCCACACAGTGCCTTGGCCAGGGTTTCGACGGTCGCAGCAGGCGCCTTCTGCACGAACAGGTCGCCATTGTTGCCGTGCTCGAAGGCATACAGCACCAAGTCGACGGCATCGGCCAGGGTCATCATGAAGCGCGTCATGTTCGGGTCGGTGATGGACAAGGGCTGGCCCTTGAGGATCTGCTCGACGAACAACGGGATCACCGAGCCGCGCGAAGCCATGACATTGCCATAGCGGGTGCCGCAGATGACGGTCTTGGTTTCATCGACGTTGCGCGCCTTGGCCACCATGACCTTTTCCATCATGGCCTTTGAGATACCCATGGCATTGATCGGATAGACGGCCTTGTCGGTGCTCAGGCACACGATCCGGCGCACTTCGTTCTGGATCGCCGCTTCGAGCAGGTTCTCGGTGCCAATGACGTTGGTTTTCACCGCTTCCATCGGGTGGAACTCACAGGACGGGACCTGCTTGAGGGCCGCGGCATGGAAGATATAGTCCACGCCCCGCGTAGCATTCAGCACGCTCTGGTAGTCACGCACATCGCCAATGTAGAACTTCAGCTTGCTGTTGGCGTACCGCTTGCGCATGTCGTCCTGTTTCTTCTCATCCCGGCTGAAGATGCGGATCTCGGCGATGTCCGTGTCCAGAAAACGCTTGAGCACCGCGTTGCCAAACGAACCGGTGCCACCTGAAATGAGAAGTTTTTTTCCGCTGAACATAATGATTCCTGAATTGAATGCGGGCGGCCCGGCGCTACCGGGGCTGCAAAGCTGAGAAGACCACTTCGTCCTTCTGCCTGGCGCTTGGATAACTGATCAATACAGCGCGGTAGCTGCCCTTGAAGACAAAGAAGCTACCCGCAGATATACCCACCACGCCGCAGGCCGATACCAGGCTGCGCATGTCTTCGAGTGACCCACCGCCACCCAGAATCGTCACCGGAATGCTCACGGCCTCACGCAATTGGGTGGCCAATGCAACATCGTAGCCTTTCATCCGGCCATCGTGATCAATCGAGTTGATGACGATTTCGCCCGCACCGGCGGCTTCCATCTGCCGGGCGACATCGAGCACGTTGCGCTTGGTGTTGCGGGTGCCGTTGTGGGTCCAGACGTCCTGCTGCTTGCTCAGCATGCGGTGCTTGTGGTCGAGCACCACCACCACGCTCTGGCTGCCGATTTCTTCGGCGATCCGCGTGACCAGGCTCGGGTCTTCAAGTGCAGCAGCACTGATCGCGACCTTCTCGACCCCCAGGGCAATGATCGCACGCGCCTGTTCAGGGGTACGGATACCCCCGCCGTAACACAGCGGCATGCGGCACTCGACGGCGAGGTTGGCGATCCTCTTGTAGTCCGGCTCACGGCCGTGCGCCGTGGCATCGATGTCGAGGACGATCAGTTCGTCGGCTTCTTTCTCGTTGAAGATTTTCACCGCGTTGATCGGGTCCCCGACGTACTTGGGGTCCTTGAAGCGCACGGTCTTGACGAGCCCACCATCCTGAATGAGCAGGCAGGGGATGATACGAGGTCTCAGCATCTCAGATTTCCGCGAAGTTTTTCAGGAGGCCGACGCCAAAGTGGTGGCTTTTCTCCGGGTGGAACTGCACACCGTAGACGTTGTTTGCCGCCACCGCGCAGCCAAAGTCGAGACCGTACTCGGATCGCGCGACCACGTGCTGGTCTTGCGCACATTCAAAATAGAACGAATGCAGGAAGTAAAAGCGGGCGTCGTGCTCAAAGCCCTTGAACAACGGGCAATCGCCGACAGGCGCTACGTCGTTCCAGCCCATGTGCGGCATCGCGATGGTTTCCAGGCCGGCCACGGAGCGGAATGAGCGCACCTTGCCAGGTACCCAGCCCAAGCCAGGCAACACGCCCTCGTCACTGCCATTGGCAAGCATCTGCATACCAACACAGATCCCCAGCACCGGCACACTGTCGCGGTGAACCAACTGTTCAACGGTGTCGCGCATACCCGAATCGCTGAAGCGCTGCATGGCATGATCGAAGGCGCCGACCCCGGGCAGAATCAGTTTTTCGGCACCGCTCAGGGCCTCGACGCTGCTCGCCACCCTGACCGGGATGTGCAGGCGCTTGTAGACGTTGACGAACGCCTGAAGATTGCCGAGGCCGTAATCAATAATGGTGATCATCTGAACAGCCTTCTTTCCAGGCCCAGGGCACTCATGATACGCGCGCCAATACCGATCATGAACCGCTTGTTCTTGTAGTCGCGGAAGGTCTTGTTAGTGCCTTCGAAGATCCCGCGCAACTCGTCGACAGAGAGGTCGAGCTTGTTGGCGACGTACTCGAACTCGGTAGACAGGAACTGCTCGCTCATTTCGGGCTGGGCAATACGCTGAAGCGCCTGTTCGCGGGCCATCTGTCCGGTCATGATCAGGCTGGAGAAGTGCGCACGGCGCTTTTCATAGCCGAATTTCCTGGGCATCCAGTAGTCTTCGTAGAAGCGCGTGAAGCGCGACTCATGGTGCTTGTGCTGGAACGGCAGCCAACCGTACAGGCGATTCAAGGTCTGCTCGGCGTCCTGCTTCACGAACGGCACCAGGTTCAGTGGCTTGACCACTTGCATGCCCAGTACATAACGGTAATAGAGTTTATATTTGAGAATATCGACCAGCGGGAACGACTTCAGCACGCGACGGCCGAAACGCCCGTGGATATCTTTGAACAAACGCTTGTCGATACCGGGATAACCGCCCCATTCTTCAGGCTCGCGGCAGCACTCGGTAGAAAAGTTACCACCAGTCAGTACATACTTGATCTTGTGCGCGCGGGCGAACTTGTACAGCCCGGAAAAGAATGCGGCGTCCTGCGGCAGGTCCTGGTCGGAGATTTGCGACTTGAGGAAGGCGACTTGCAAGTCCTTCATTTCTTCCCAATTAATAACCTCGGTATACAGTTCTGCGCCGAGGCCATCGACCAGTTTTTCAATGTTGCCGACTGCCTGATCGGTATTCCAACCCGCATCGACATGGAAGAGCAATGGGCGCAGGCCCATCTTTTCTTTTGCGATATAACTGACGTACGAACTGTCGAGGCCACCGCTGAGGCCGATAATGCAATCAAACTCGCGGTCTTTGCCGTCTTTCTTGATCAACTCGGCCAAGCGCATGAGTTCCGCTTCGCCGCGCGCATCGGTGTGCCAGTTGGGCACAATCACGCCGTCAAAATTCTGACAGTACTCGCACAGACCCGCCTCATTGAAGCTGATGTGCGGATCGGAGGTGTCCATGATGCAGCGTGAACAGATTTTATAGCCCATAAATAGATGCGCCCCGGCCAATCTTAATGTTTCGTGTGAACCTCTTTCTGGCGCGCGAGAAGCTCAACTGCTCGCTTGATCGATTCGATCAAATCGCCTGCGTCCGCTGGAGGCATGTTCAAAGGGTGGATGATAGCAGGTATGTTCACCCCCTCGTACTCCTTTACCAGGGTCGACGGGTAGGAAATAAGTAAGTCCACTTCGGGAAATATCGTCTTATCATGGATGACCGTCCAACTCGCTGAATTAACGCGGGCACTACTCGGATTAGCGGGGTGCGGCTTGTAATAACTAGAAATACCCTCACCCAACGCCTCTATGATATGCACATGCAATGTTTCGCAGACCGGATGTCCGACAAACAACAGCCGTAACGGATGGTTAGTTTGCATCTGCCTCAAGTGTATGACCGGACTGTAAAGCCGGACCGCATCCGGGGCCAGTCGGCACAACGGCGAAAGTACCGCGTCGCGAATAATAGCGACAGAGCCTTGATCAAACGCATACAGTGTTTCAACGCTGCGTAAACGGCAAGCCAGCTCCACAGGCAAACGTCGTGGCGGGTCCGCCCCACTGTCCCCCAATGCCTCCAGCGCACCGTGCTGCACTAGCACGATGCCCAGTGCAGTGCGCGCATCTCGCGCACGTGCCGCCCACATCACCCGATCGGCCAAAATTGCCCAGCGGTCGTAGTGTTCGGCGATCAACAGGGTTTTAGCGTGCAGCTTCTCTAACGCCAAGCGGACGCAGAACCAACGAAACGCCGTATAACTCTGCAGCCCCCAACGTGCGGTCTTGGCCGAGGTGTTGAGCTTCCGCGACGCTGCGATCGCATAGCCGAGCGCCTTCTCAAGGTCGGCCTGATCCAGCAAATCCGTGATCGCCATCGCAGGCTGATCGCCGAGCTGAACCGGGACCCAGGGCAGGGTTACCCAGCAAAACCTGTCGCCGATCAATTGCGCGGTGATCAACTGCGCAGCCCTTGCAGAAAAACCCAGCGCGAAGGCATCGAAACCGCCGCCGACGGCCCCTGCCTGGCGTGGCAGTTGCGCGCGCAGGCGCTTGCACTGCGCGCGGAACAATAGCCGTGCCCCACCCCAGCGCCAGGCCGTGCGCAGCAGCACCATGAGCATGTGCAGCAGCACGCGATAACGCGCATAAGCCACCAGTTTGCTAGGCCTAGGCGCAAAGCCAAAATCCTTAGGCGACAGCCCGCACAGCGCATACATGCTCTGATCGATCGCTATTTCATTCTGAGTAGCCAGCAGGTACTCAGCGATGATCTTGTGTTCACTTCTATTCACGCGCACACCTTTGTATCGCACCACAGCGTGCGGCATGTATCCCACCCCAGTGTCATTGCAAACCCCTCACGACATTGAAGTAAACCACGCTTTTCCAGATCAACATGGCCAGGAAGGCAGCAGCCATCGCCCAGGCAATGGCCACTGCGCCACCGACCGAACCCAGCAGATAAGCCGCGCCGATAAACACCATCAGGCCAAATACTTGCGAATACATCAGGTGGCGATCATGCCCCAGCGCATAGAGCCCCAGATGCGGGATCGTGCTTACCCCAAAAAACGCGCTGCCCAGCAATAACCAGTACAACATCGCCACATTGTCTTTATAGACCGGCGACGCCAACCAGCCAGGAATGAATAAACTGGCGACCCAGCAACCCAGCGAGAGCACCAGCACCACCGCGACCACATTTACGGTCAGCGAGCGCATGGCTTGACGAAACTCCGAACGCTGTGCGTGCTTGGCCGCCTGAATCAGCCGCGGCATGAAGAACACCACCACACCCGCATCCAGAAAGGACAGGATCGCGGTCGCCATGCCCACATACAAGGTATAGGCGCCCAGCACTTCAAGGTTGGCCAGGTGCTCGACCCAATACCGGTCGAACGTGTAGATGCCTCGAATGGCCAGGCTGGCCACCAGAAACGGCGCTGCCACCCACAGACCGCGAAGCACCCACTGCCAGTCGATGGGCTGCAACCCTCGGATATCACCCAGCTGGGCCAGATAATAGCCGGCGATGCCACACGCGAGCAGGCACGACAGCAACCAGCTGGAGACGGTGAATTGCAGGTTCCTGAACAGTGGGTCGAACCACATGCAGGCAATCACCACCAAGCACCACATCCCGCTGCGCACGAACAACACGATGCTGGCCAGCAGCTGCCGCGAGGCGGCCACCAGTATCCGGTTAGCCTCCTGAGCGACATGCTCGACAAGCAGCAGCACGATGAAAACGGGCAGGTAGGACCACGGCAGCCAACCCTGGAAGAATACCACTACGATAATCGGCAGGCACAGCAGGTACATGAATCCATAGACGACGCACTGATCACGCAGAATACCCAACCAACGCTCACGCGGTGCACCGATCATCTCGCGGTTGGCGAAGGTATAGAACTCAAAGCCGACGACATAAATGCCATAACCGATCGATGCCGCCAGCAGCCCGTACAGGCCGACTTCCTCGGCCGGCAGGAAGCGCGCCAGAAAAAAAACCAGGAGAAACTTGCTGAGCAGCGTAACACCACGCAGCCCGACGTTAATGAGTCTGATCACGCCGCACCTTGCCCATTCCCGAGCGTTTCGACAGCCTGTTCACCGGCCCTCGGCAACGGCTTGACACGCGGGAACATCAAACGCTGCCCGAGCAGCAGCATCAGATAGAACAGCACATTGAAAAGGATAATCCACTGCAGCATGCTGCCACGGAACATGCTCAGAAACATGAACAGCTCTGACATGCAGATAAACAAGAAGACCGGCCCACCCCTGAAACGCAAGGCGTACAGGGTACAGATAAAGACCGCGTACAAGGCAATGGGCACCACCCAGAACACGTACTCGCCGTAGTTCAGGTACAGCTCGGTCTCGATCGGCCATTGCTGGGTCGCCGACTCATCGAACCACTGCGAAGGAAAATACATTGCGGTCAGCCAGCGACTGATGTCGTGCAGGTAATCAGGTGAGGACACGCCAATGAAGGACAGCCATTTATTGACCGGGTAGCCCATGGTCAACAAATAGTCAGGCTGCATGTCCTGCAGAATCATGTCGTGCAGGAAGATCGTGTTGAAGTAGGTCAGAAAGTACTCCAGGAGCATTTCCGGGGTACTGTAAAACCCGTTCGAACGAACATACATCGCCCCTGAAAACAGCACCATGAACCCCAGAAACAGGCAAACACCCTGCTTCAGGCTCAAGCGCGCCAGCGCCAACCACGGCAGGCTGAAGAAGATGCCGAACATGAAGATCCGGCTCTTCACCCCTTGGACAAAGGCGCAGCAGGTCAGCACCAGCAGCACGAAGAGCAGCAGCAAGAGGCTGCGACGCTGTGCGGTGCGGCAGTAGAAGCCCACCCAGAACGCCAGGAAATTCGACCACATGATGAGGAAGAAATTGAGCAGCCCGTAGCCCTTCTTTTTCGACAGGTAGGTTTCGCTGTAATTACTTGTCCAGGCGTCTATGCCCCCCGTCACCTGGAAGAAGTACACGCAGCCCACCAACAGCAGGAGCGCGCAGACCCACAAAGCGGCGGGCCGCGCACGGTGCTCGCGGATGATGTCGGGCTGTTCGGCGCGATCAATCAGCACCTCCATCCCGCGGGTGAGGTAGAAGAACAACGTAAACACGTAGAGGTAGGCCAGGATTGCCTCCTGCGACACCCCTGCCCAGTCGTTCATCTTCCCCCAAGGCAAGACATACTCCCAGGAGATCCACTCGAGGAAATAGAACAGCGTCGCCGGAAACACCAAGTAGAGAAAGTAATTGCCGAACACCACATTGGAAGGGCAGATAATTCTCTTGTTCCTGAACGCTAGGAACGAAATCAATATCAACAGAATGACAAAAAATATCATGAAGTCTGAATGCCATCTCTTGTCAATGCGATATTGGCTTGATACCCGCCAACGTTAATTATTCTTGGACCTGTCGCACTCACAAGGTAAATCCGTCATCCACTACCAGGTTTTGCCCATTGACGTAACTCGACTGGTCAGAAAGCAGGAACACGATCGAACCCAGCACGTCATCGATGTCCAGCATCCCCTTACCCAGGCACGCTTCGCGGTAACGCTGCAAGAACGCCTCGGGCTGCCCATCCAGAATACCGCCGGGGCTCACGCAATTGGAGCGAAAACGGCTGTCGGCGACGAACGCCGCTGCGTACTTGCTCAAGTGGATGAGCGCGGACTTGATGGCCGCATATTCCACCGGCATGGTCATCGGGGTGTTCTCGTAGACCTCGAACTTGGGCGGGATCACGCCATACACCGAGGAGATGTTGACCAGTGAAAACGGCTGCTGGCTACGCTCGAAGTAGCGCGCGCATTCCTGGATGAACAGGAACGACGCTCCCAGGTGCAGCGAGACGTTCTCGTTAAAATCGCTCAGTTCGACGTCATAAAAGCTGCGACCGTACTGCTTGTTGCGCGGGTAGGCGCAATTGACAGCTCCCTCCAGCCCAGTCGTAGCCTCGAAAAACGCCGAGACCTCGGCTTTCGAGTTGAGGTCCAGTTGAGCAATCGTCAGGTTGTCGTGAGGCGTCACCTGGGCCTTTTGCAGACGCTGCTGGAGCGTGCTCTGATCGAGATCGACTGCCACCACGCAGGCACCGTCGGCCAGCAGTCGCCCCACAAGGCGGCAGCCCAATAAACCACCGGCGCCCGCAATCAGAATTTTCTTACCGCTCAGCATTGTTCGACCCCTTCTCCATCAGGAACAGCTCTGCCATCTTGAAATCGTAGATATCGTCGATATCCACCGCCCGCTCGCGCGGCACCACGACTGACCGGACCGTGCCGGCGAACAGCTTGTCGTTGTCCAGAATGAACTGCGGCCGCGCCACATAGGCGACCGTGGTCATATCGTAGACCTTGGGTGCGTCCTGACGCCGGTGAAAGGTGGTGCCGGAGCAGACCACCGAGCTGATGCCCTGCTCGTCGCGCACCAACATATTGAAATACGGGCTGCGCGCCGCCTCGGTCACCGTCACCACCACGTCCGCCTCGGCGTCGGCGCCATCGATGCAGTGCTGCACATCTTCGGCGCTGCGTAGCGGGCTGGTGGCAGGCAAGCTGACGAACAGGTCGAATTGCTCGCCCAGTGCCTGTACATGGCGGATGGCGTGCTGCCAGGCGAGCCACTCAGGGGCCTGGTCTGTGGCCAGCTCGTCTGGACGGTCGATTACCTCAGCGCCGTATTCACGCGCAACCGCGGCAATCGCCGGGCTGTCGGTGGAGACGAACACCTTCTTGATCTGCGCGACCTGCCGGGCGACTTCGATCGAGTGGGCCAGCAAGGGCTTGCCGCCAAGCGGTTTGACATTTTTGCCAGGCAGGCCTTTGGAGTTTCCGCGGGCAAAGACAAATGCATACGCAATAGACATTTAAAGATCCTTCAGGGCCACGGCCGCACCGGTGGCGGACGACTGTTTGAGCGCCTCGACCAGCTTCAGCGTTTCAAGGCTTTGCTCGAGCGTTACAAAAGGGGCGGACTGCGCCTGGTCAACGTCAACGAAATGCGTCAGCTCAGCGACATACATCTGATTGCGGTCATACCCGGGATCGTCATGCAGCAAGTTCGTACGGCCACCGCCTTCATGCAACGCCACGCGGTTGTTGAGGATGTCCCACTCCAGCGTCGCATGCTCGGCAACGACCCGACACCGGCGCACCGGCGCACGCTGCAGGAAGTCCATGTGCAGGTTGATCACCGTGCCGCGCTCGGCGGTCAATAGGGCATCCACCGTGTCCTCGACATCCAGCTCCAGGCTGCCGGTGGTGCGCGCCTGGCAGTAGACCGAGCGCATGGCGCCGAACAGCCACTGCAGGTAGTCCAGCTCGTGGCTGAGTTCGAGAAGAACGCCACCGCCGAGGGCGCGCTGCGCTGACACATTGGTGCGGTAGTCACTGGCCGGCCGCCAGTCGGGAAGGTACTGCCCCACCTCACTCGAGACCGAGTGAATCGCCCCTAGACGACCGCTTTCGATGACCTCCCGGGCAACCACTGCCGAGGGCATGAAGCGTAGGTTGTAGGCCACTACCAGCTTGTCACGGTGCTCATGCAAGGGCTGGGTATGGGCAGCCAGACGCGCCAACGAATCACTCAGGGGTTTTTCCACCAGCACCGTCAGGCCGGCAGACAAAAGCGTGGCGGCCTGCTCGGCATGTAACGGTGCCGGCGAGGCAACGATGGCAAGCCCCGGCCGGCGCGCGAGCGCCTGCGCCAACGATGCACACGCGGTCACGCCCTCAGGCAGTTCGTCGGGCCGCAGCTCACGACCCGAGGCGGAGATACAGTCGACCGCTGCCTGCGGATAAGCGGCCCGTATGTTGTTCATGTGGCGGCGGGCAATACTGCCGCTGCCCACCACCAGAAAATGCTCAGGGGCGGTCATAGGCTGGCGAACTCCTGCTGGGCGCGCTGGAAGTCTTCCATCCGCCCGATATCCAGCCAGTACTCATGCACAGGGAACATGTTGACAGTGCGCTGCTGGGCGATCTCCTGCTCCAACAGAGTTGGCATGTCGATACGGGTCTCGGCCTGGACGCTTTTCACCAGTTCAGGCGAGAGCAGGTAGATCCCGGCGTTGATGAAGAACTTGTGCACCGGTTTTTCCACCATCGAGCGGATCGTGTGCCCTTCGCTTTCCACCACGCCATACGGCACGGTGTATTCGTACTCGCGTACGCACATGGTCGCCGCGCCACCATGGGTTTCATGGAACTCGAGCAGGTTGAGGAAGTTGAGCGTGGTCAGCAGGTCGCCGTTCATCAAGAACAGCGGCGAATCGATTTCCTCGTGGGGCAACAACCCCAGCGCACCGCCGGTACCCAGCGGCACTTCTTCGTGGACATAACGAATGTCGACGCCCCAGCGGCTACCGTCGCCAAAATGCGCGCGGATCATCTCGGGCATGTAGTGCGTCGAGATGAAAAAGCGATGGAAACCGGCACTGATGAAGCGCTCGAGAATAATCTCCAGGATCGGTTTGTCACCCACTTTCAGCAACGGCTTGGGGCAATTGTGCGTCAACGGCCGAAGGCGCGTGCCGAAGCCGCCGGCCATGAGAAACACCGGGTTGTTCAGGCGTGGTCTGTTGAGCAGATCGTGCAGCGTCTGCAGGCCGATGACCGTGCCTTGGGCGTCGACTACCGGCAGCTGCAGCAGCGAGTACTTTTCCATCACCGACAGGATGCGCTCTCTGCCCCAGCTTTTTTCCGCCGTGCGCGGAGACACGCACATGACTTCACGCACCGGGGTGGCCAACGGCCGCTGCTTGAGCAGGGCCCTGCGCACATCACCGTCCGTGAGGGTGCCGAGGAGCTGGCGCTGCGTATCCACCACCATGACGATGCGCACAGCCACGCGATCCAGGGTAGCGATCGCTTCTTCCATGGTGCAGTCCGGGCTGATAAGCGTTTTTTCCCACTGCTTCATTGCATTCCTTCTCTAGGTTGAATCAGCTGTCTGTCAACGGTACTGGGCGCACTGAAAGCCCTTTCACGATGCTGTCGGGCGGCACTTCGCGCACTACCACGGTACCCGCACCGACAACTGATCGCGCGCAGATGACAACGCCTTGAATAAGAGTCGCGCCGCTGCCGATAAAAGCCCCCTGGGCCACGACAACGCCACCACAGAGCACCGCACCGGGGGCGATATGGACATGCGCGGCGATGACGCAGTCATGATCCAGGCTCGCCCGGGTATTGATCACGCTATTCACGCCAATGCGCACATCTGGCTGAACGATGGCCCCGGCCATCACTTGCACACCCTGCCCCAGCTCGACAGAGTCGTCGACCCATGCAGCCGGATGAATCAAAACGGGAAACGTAAAACCGTCAGCGCACGCCTCTTCGTAGACACGTTGGCGCAGCCCACTGCCCACCAGCTGACCAATGCCGTTGACCAAGCCCACCGTGGACGGGTCAAGCGTCTTCAGGGCGTCATCGCCCCCTAGCACAGGCACGCCTCGCCAATGACTCGCACCTGCCTTGGCCAGGCCCGGGTCACACACACCGAGCAACTCCCGGCCAGCGGCTTTGATCAGCGAAAATAGCACCTTTGCATGGCCGCCCGCGCCAAGCAGGACCAGCGGCATGCGTGCCTGCTTGCTCGGGCTCATTGTTCCAGGTTCTCACCCGCCGCGAAGGCTCGTTTGCTGGTACTCCCGACCAGCGCCCAAAGAACCGTAGGCGCCAATCCGCCCCCACTGCGAGCAGTGGTCAGGTCATCACGAGCAATAATGGCGCCGGCGGCGATGTCCCGTGCGGCCACGACCTGCTGGCGGGCAGCCTTGCGGGTGTCCCACTCGCTAGGCTGCGGCGCCTTGCAGGGGTCCCCGAGCGCTGTTTGCAGGGTGCGGATCTGGCTGACCATCAGTGCCAGCTCATCCGGCTCGAGCGACGCCTTGTGATCAGGGCCCGGCAAGCTGCAGTCGAGCGTGAAGTGTTTTTCGATGACGCTGGCCCCACGGGCCACCGCCGCAACCGGGATCAGGCACCCTTCGGTATGGTCGGAATAGCCGACCGCCAGGCCGAACGCCTTGAGGGTGTCCATGGCCAGCAGGTTCACCTCCTGCGCAGGGGTCGGATACTGCGATGTGCAATGCAGCAGGGTCACGTGGCCCTTGAGACGCAGGCGACTGGCTGGGTTGCTCCAGTTCTGCCAGACCTCATCCATGCTCGCTGGCTCAGACTCGCTGGTCAGCGCGTGGGCCACGATCGCCAGCCCTTGCTCGACTTCGCTCAGGGTCGCCATGCCCGTGGACAGCACCAGCGGCTTGCCGGTCCTAGCGAACTGCCAGAGCAACGGGCCATTGGTCAGCTCACCGGAGGGCACCTTGAACAGCGGCAGATCCATCTCGGTCAGGAACGCCAGGCTGCCGCTATCGAATGCGGTCGAGAGAAACTCCACGCCACGACTGCGGGCGTAGGCCTGCAGCTCGTAGTGCCATTCGCGCGGCAGCTCAAGCTTCTTCAGCATCGCCAGCTGACTTTCACTGGCGTCGGTGCTGTGCTTCTGATACTTGGCCTTGGGTGCGCTGGTCGACGCCAGGCGCTGGGCATCGAAGGTCTGGAACTTGACGGCATCCGCACCAGCCTGGGCAGCAGCATCGATCAACCGAAACGCCAGTTCACGCTCGCCGTTATGGTTGACGCCGGCCTCTGCAATGATGAAGACAGACGTGTCATCGGGTAATTTCATGATTCAACTCAAGTCGTGGAAAGGCTTAACGGATTCAGGCTGGAACCGCTCGAGGACATTGACGATCTGGCTGGACGCATCTCCCGCCCCATACGGGTTGTCCACTTCGGCGCACAAGCGGCTGAACGCCGGGCTCAGGGCTTGGCGCAACGCCGCCTCTATCGCTTCGATTTCTGCCGCACAATGCAGCACCGACTCAGCCGCCAGGCGGCCATCCTGACGGGCACCGATATTGACTGTCGGCACCTTGAATGACGGCACTTCGATGACCCCACTGGACGAGTTGCCCACCACAGCACTGGCAAGGTCCACCGCACTCAGGTAACGCTTGAAGCCTAGCGACGGGATTGCCAGCACGCGGCCAGGCGCTTGCTGGGCGTAGTCTTCGAGCAGAGGAATGATAGCCCGGCCACCGTTGTCGGCATTCGGATAGGTCAGAATGACGCTGTACTCAGGGAACCGGTCGAGGGCGTCGAGCAGTGCCTGGAAGCTCTCGCGGGGGCTCTCTTCACTCAGCGTCACCGGGTGATAGGTGACCAGCAGGAACGGCTTCGAGAGGTCGAAGCCAAGGCTTTGCGAAAGCTCATCGCGACTCATCAACGGGCTGCGCGCCAGGTGATCAAGGCCCACGGCACCGACATTGAAAACGCGCTGCGGCGCCTCGCCCAGTTGAATGACCCGCTGCCGATAGGGTTCGGTGGAGGTGAAGTGCAAATAGGACAACTTGCTGATCGCATGACGAATCGAGTCGTCATAGGCGCCTTCGGTGATCTCGCCGCCATGCAAGTGGGCAACCGGAATCTTCATGATCAGCGCCGACTGGACGATTGCCAACGCCTCGAAGCGATCGCCAAGCACCACCAGCACATCGGGACGCAGGCGATCGAGCGCATCGGCGAAGCCCAGCACCCCCAGCCCCATGGATTTGACGACGCCCACGTCGCTGTCGGATGACAGCAGCATCTCGACTTTGGCATCGATGGCAAAACCATCGTTTTCGATGGTTTGCCAGGTGTTGCCGAACTCTGGCGAGAGGTGCATGCCACTGACGATGACTTGCAGTTGCAGCAGGTCGCTGCTCTGAATGTCCTTCATCAGCCAGTACAACAGCCCGTACTCGGCACGCGTCCCGGTAAATACAGCAACCTTGCGTTTCACGACAGCTGCTCCGGAAGCACGCTGCTGGGCAGGTTCACCACCCGCTCTTCGAGCCACAGGGCGTTGGGCAACGGGCCGTGCAGGCAGTGCGCGAAGGCCGGCAGGTGGGTCATCAGCTTCCAGATCGGGCGGGTCATCACGCCGGCCTGATTACTGACCTCGAGCAGCGCGTCGCGCTGCTGCAGATCAGTGCACAGCACCGCATTGAGCCAGTAGTTGGAGCGGCAGCCTTCGGGCTCGACGACAAAGGTCAGTGAGCTGTCCGCCAGGAAAGCCTGATAGCGCGATGCCAACAACCGTTTCGATGCGATGAACGCCTCCAGACGCTCCAACTGTGCGCAGCCCAACGCCGCATTGAGGTTGGGCATGCGGTAGTTGAAGCCGACTTCGTCGTGCACGTACTCGAACGGATGGGGCTTCTTGGCGGTGGTGGTGATGTGCTTGGCCCGCCCCCCCAGCGCTTCGCCGGTGAGCACCATGCCGCCGCCACCGGTAGTGATGACTTTGTTGCCGTTGAAGCTGAGGGTGCCGAGCAGACCGAACGTGCCGGTATGCCGGCCCTTGTACAGGCTGCCCAGTGACTCGGCGGCATCCTCGACCAGGGCCAGGCCCCAGCGCGCACAAACGTCGACCAGTGCATCGAGTTCGACCGGATGACCAAAGGTGTGCATCGGCAGGCAGGCGCGCAGCGGACGATCACCGGACTTGGTACGGCAGGTACCGTCGCCATCAACCCGTGCGTTTTCCTCGAGCCAGGCCTCCAGGGCGACTGGAGACAAACCCAGGGTATGCCGATCTACGTCGATGAACACCGGCTCTGCACCGCAGTAGGCAATGGCGTTGCATGTCGCGACGAAGGTCAGCGGCTGGGTGAGGATCAGGTCCCCGGGCTTGACGCCGGCGAGCAGAAGCGAAACATGCAGCGCCGCCGTACCATTGACGGTCGCGATGGCCCGCGGCGAACCGGTGTAAGCGGCCATGTCCTGCTCGAATCGGTCCACGAAGGCACCGACGCTGGACACGAACGTCGAGTCTACCGTCTCGGCGACGTACTGCTTTTCATTGCCCCCGAACATAGGCGCGTGCAGCGGAATAAAGTCCTTCGTAGCGTATTGTTCACGAACAAAACCGATAAGCGCATCAAACATGGGCAGACCTCAGACGTTGTAAAGATCGGC
This sequence comes from Pseudomonas sp. 1121_17, assembly GCF_052850745.1. NCBI lineage: Bacteria > Pseudomonadati > Pseudomonadota > Gammaproteobacteria > Pseudomonadales > Pseudomonadaceae > Pseudomonas > Pseudomonas sp. 1121_17. The sequence goes on along the minus strand of NZ_VXCX01000001.1, from coordinate 129,902 downwards.
CTTGTACTTGGCCAGGTTTTCGGGGCGAACGAACCAGTCGACCGTTTCCTGCAAACCCTGGCGAATCGAATAGGCGGGCTGGAAGCCGGTCAGCCCGTGAATCTTGCTGTTGTCGCACCACAGCCGGAACACTTCCGACTTTTCCGGGCGCAGCCGCTGGTCATCGGTCAGGAACCGAACATCGCTGCCCATCAGTTCGCGAATCAGCTCAAGGGTGTCGCCCACCGAAATCTCGAAGTTCGAACCGATATTGACGGTTTCGCCGACGGCTTTGTCACAGCGCGCCAGTTCGAGGAAGCCGCGGCAGGTATCGGCAACGTAGTTGAAGTCGCGGGTCGGCGAAACATCGCCCAGCTTGATCTCTTTTTTACCACTGGCGATCTGCGTGATGATGGTCGGAATAACCGCCCGGGCAGACTGGCGAGGGCCGTAGGTATTGAACGGACGCGCAATGGTCAGCGGCAGGTCGAAGGCGTTGAAGAAACTCATGGCCATGGCATCGGCGCCGATTTTCGACGCGCTGTAAGGCGACTGCGGCTGAATCGGGTGCTTTTCGTCGATCGGCACGTATTGCGCCGTGCCATAGACTTCACTGGTCGAGGTATGAATAACGCGCTGCACGCCGTTATCGAGGGCGGCCTGGCAAATATTCAGGGTGCCCTTGACGTTGGTATCGACGTAGCTGTCCGGCGCAACATACGAATAAGGGATCGCAATCAGTGCGGCCAGGTGGAAGACCGCGTCAACACCTTTAGTGATGTGCTTGCAATAATGCGGGTCACGCACATCTCCATTAAGCACTTCAATCTGCTTGAGGCAATCAACGTCCTCGAGCCAGCCCCAATAGTTGAAAGAGTTATATTGGGACAGTGCCTTGACCTCGTACCCCTCACGAACAAGCAACTCCGTCAGGTGCGAGCCAATAAATCCATCCGCCCCAGTAACCAATACCTTCTTCATGTGCTGACCTTAATTCGTTTTAAAGTACTGAAAACTGCCACCGCGGGACAGAGATCAGAAGAATGCAGCAGGGCCATGACGAACACGGCAATCGGCCTGTATCGACTGTCGCTCAGCGCGTGTCGAAAAGAGTTCAATCTACCGTCTTAACGACCTGGACACCAGCCCTGCCCCTCACCCACCCACAGCAGCCGCTTTACGCCACTCATCAATCGCCGCTGCCGCTAGCTGGAGCGTGCCAGCACCAGGAAACCGCGCATCCTGCCACACACATGGCAAAATACAAGCGCTTAGCCACATTGCATGCTATCAACCCTGAGGGCCGACCCCGGACCCGGAAGCCCGGAGCAGCATGACCTGACACTCAACCACGCACCTCAACCACGGCTTCCTTGCGATGACGTCGCAGGTTATCCCGCACACTGGCAAGGGTGGCAAACACAAAGCCCAGAACAACACCCAACATAAGGCCGAACACGATAATCAACAGTTTCTTCGGCTTGATCGGCAAATCGGGCGACTCCACTGCACCATCCTGGCGGTAGACCTGAACGGCCGACGGGTCGATATCAAACTTGCGCAAGAGCAACAACTGCTCTTGCCGCTGGCGCAGGTTCACAATAAAAGCGTCATCGGATGTGCGGGAACGAAGTGTCTTAATTTCGGCTTCCAGCGCCTTACTTCCCCGCATGTACGTCAGCGAGTCATCCATACCCGCCGACACTTCAGCCGACAACGAATTGGAAATGATCGGCGGCTTTTCAATATTCACCGCACGCGCAATAGTTAAGGCTTCCGTCAATTGAGCGATGCGGTCTTCGCGCTGTTTCCGGGCACTTTCACGGGCCATCGCAATTTGCTGATCCAGGTCATTGGCCATCATCAGGATGTCTGACTGCGCATCCTTGATGATTTCGCGTGTTGCCCGCTGCCCCGCCATCTCGAGGTACCGCAGACTCCAGTCAACCGCCTGCTGCGGATCGGGCAAGGTCGTCATTACAAAGAACCGGTCTGGGGACTCCTTGCTCACAGGGCCCTGGACCAGCACTTCATGGAAACGCCGATAGAGCGCATCCTGCAAACCGGCGCGCTGCTCGGCAGGCACACTCGGAAGATAGAACTCACGGAAGAAGTCCCGGCGCAGCGCCTCCGACTGAAGGTTGCGCAGATACACGCCGTAGACCTCTTTGACGGTGTACACCGGCAGGCCGGATCGCTCACCACGTCCGTAGTTGAGCTGGGCAATATCGTTTTGCCTGGGTGGCTGAACAAAAACCTTGGACTCATACAGTGGCGTAACTAGGTAGGCATACGTCACCGCCAGACCGGTCACGACCAAGGCCGTAGCAACAACCAGTAACCTGTACCTCCAGACCCCTTCCATCAACTCAAACAAGTCAATCTCGCCCGCACTGCGTAGGCGCTCACGTTCACTGTGCATTTATTGTGTTTTTCCTTAGGTCCGGATAACGTACAAAGCCACATCGGAAGATCTCGGACAGAAGCGAGTCAGACCCCACTCCGCCCCCACCCCGAAAGCGTAGCGACAATTCCAAAACCTGCACGCTAGCGACCTAGCTAAAGCATCAATTGCATAGTAGAGGGGGAAACGCTTCGCTTAGTTCCTCCCCCGAATCCGCCGAGCGGTGGGGGACTACGTCGGAACCGTTATAGCCACCTGATGCCGGGGAAATGCCTGCGCACTCAACGCCGCCGCCAACACCCGCTTCGCCCCGCTCTCCCCATGCACCAACACCACCCGCTTCGCCGGACTCTTCCCTCCCATCGCAAACCCCACCAACCCCGCCTGATCCGCATGCCCCGAATACCCACCCAAAGTCACCACCTTGGCCCGCAGCACATACTGCTCCCCCCACACATCAACCCCCACACCCCCCAGCATCCCCTCACACGCCTGTATCCGCGCCCCAGGCGTCCCCCTTACCTGATACCCGACAAACACCACCTCATGCCGCGGATCACCCAGCATGGCCTTGAGGTAGTTAACGATCCGCCCACCCGAGCACATGCCATTGCCGGCAATCACAATCGCTGGCCGGCCAGTGCTCTTCAGATAATTGACCACTTGCTGATGCTTGGCATGGCTGTCGACACACACCAACTGAGTGAAGCCAAGCGGCTTGCGCCCTTCGCTCAAGCGTAGTCGGGCTTCGTCATTCCAGTACTGATGCAGCTCCCGGTAGACCTGAGTAACGCGCTGAGCCAGCGGCGAGTCGAGGATGATCGGTAACTGCGCCCAGTCGATCTGATCGTCGCTGGCTGGCGCACCCGAGCTATCGAGCAAGCCTTTGAGGTGGAGGACCTCTTCAATTTCATAGAGCAGCTCTTGCGTACGGCCGAGGCTAAATGCGGGGATCAGGATCGTGCCCTGATCAGCGAGTGCACGATCTATCACTGCTTCCAAACGCTGGCGACGCTCTCTTCGATCAGGGTGCAGGCGATCGCCATAGGTGCTTTCGAGCACCAGCACATCAGCTCGCTCCGGCGGCTGGACCGGACGTAGCAAGGGGCTATTGGCCGCGCCGATATCGCCAGAGAACACCACACGGGTGCTGCACGATTGCGCAGGGGTACTGATGTCACATTCGACGTACGCGGAACCGAGCAGGTGGCCGGCACGCTGCAGGCGGATGCGACACTGCAGGTGCTCGTGCTCGAGCAGACTGTGCCACTGACCAAAAGCGATGGGTTCTACCAGACCTTTCAGCAGGAGCAGAAAACGCGCTACCTGCGCGGGCTCGCTACTGATGCCGAGCTTGAAGGCATCTTCAAGAATCAGCGGGAGCAGTTTGGCGGATGGCTCGCTACAGAAGATCGGGCCGCGAAAGCCAGCGGCCAGGAGCGCAGGGATGCGACCGACATGGTCGAGGTGCACGTGGGTGATCACCAGCGCCTGGATGCCGCTGATATCGAAACCCAGCGTAGGGGAATCAGGGCGGGCGTCGGCGCCTTGCTCAAGCCCGCAGTCAATGAGCAGGCTGGTGGCGGAGTCGAGGTGCAGCTGATGGCAGGAGCCCGTGACGCCGCGGGTGCCACCATGGTGCGTGATAACGGGGAAGGTCATGCTGCTGAAGCCCTGCGCAGGGGGTGAAAATGAAGCGGGCTATTACTCCATTTTCTTCGCAGGTTTCATATCAGCTACATCTGCTAACGCTGTAAGACGTTTCCTCAGCTCTCTGCCAAGGCCGCCTGACGTGCCGATGCACGAATCCTGCGCTTACTGCGCATAACGCCGTAGGCACCAAGCAATGGACCGAGGGCCAGGCCCACCACCAAGGCGGCGAGCACTGGCAGCGCTACGGGCACTGCAGGGGCAGTCCAGCCGAACAACACCAGGGCGACGGTTTGCTGGTTCTCCAGCACGAAGAACATCACCACTGCTGCCAGCAGCAGGACGAACAGCAGCGCCAGGGCGCGCTTGAGGTTACGCATCGGTCTGATCCTTTGATTGCACTCAGGCTTCGGTTTCGTGCTCTTCTTCGTTGACCCGGTCGCGCAATTCCTTGCCCGGCTTGAAGTGCGGCACGAACTTGCCTTCAAGGCTTACCGACTGGCCGGTCTTGGGGTTGCGACCTACGCGAGGTGCGCGATAGTGCAGCGAGAAGCTGCCAAAGCCGCGGATCTCGATGCGATCGCCCGTGGCCAGGCACTGGGCCATTTGCTCGAGCATGGTCTTGATGGCCAGCTCGACGTCCTTGGACGAGAGTAAACCCTGATGGGTGACAATACGTTCGATCAGCTCCGACTTCGTCATGTTTTTCCCTTCGTTATCAAGCAGCTAGATCATTGCTTAACCAGTTTGTAGCATGCTCTGGGGGATTTGAACAGGGCGGTTCTTGACTTAATAAAAAAATTCAAGATTGGTGCGCGGGGAACTTTTTCGGTGCAAGGGGTTGGGGTGGTGCTCGGCAGAGGGGTTTGTTGGGATTGGCTTGAGTAAGCGGGGGCCGCTGCGCGACCCTTTCGCGACACAAGGCCGCTCCTACAAGTACAGTGCACGGCTTTGATGCGAGGGAGTGACAGGCTACGGTGATCAGCGAGGCGTAGAGGAGAGAGCTGCGCTGCGATCTAGGTGCTCTGATGGCAAGCTCCAAATCGCAGGCAATAAAAAAGGGCGACCTAAGTCGCCCTTTTTCTACCGATCAAGCAGAACTTAGTTCTGTTTGGCCATTGCTTCGCGCAGCAGCGCAGCCATGGTGGTGTCGGCAGCAGCTGCCTCAGGAGCCTGTTTCAGGCTCTGGATAGCTTCACGCTCTTCAGCATCGTCTTTCGATTTGATCGACAGGCTGATAACGCGCGACTTACGGTCAACGCTGATGATCTTGGCTTCGATCTCTTCGCCTTCCTTCAGAACGTTACGCGCGTCTTCAACGCGGTCACGGCTGATTTCGGAAGCTTTCAGAGTAGCTTCGATGTCGTCGGCCAAGGTGATGATGGCGCCTTTGGCGTCAACTTCTTTGACGATACCCTTGACGATTGCACCCTTGTCGTTGACAGCAACGAAGTTGGAGAACGGATCGTCTTCCAGCTGTTTGATGCCCAGGGAAATGCGCTCGCGCTCTGGATCAACCGACAGGATGACAGTTTCCAGCTCGTCGCCCTTCTTGAAACGACGTACGGCTTCTTCGCCGGTTTCGTTCCAGGAGATGTCGGACAGGTGAACCAGACCGTCGATGCCGCCGTCCAGGCCGATGAAGATACCGAAGTCGGTGATCGACTTGATGGTACCGGTGATCTTGTCACCCTTGTTGAACTGGCCGGAGAAGTCTTCCCATGGGTTGGACTTGCACTGTTTGATGCCCAGGGAGATACGACGACGCTCTTCGTCGATGTCCAGAACCATAACTTCCACTTCGTCGCCAACCTGAACGACTTTCGACGGGTGGATGTTTTTGTTGGTCCAGTCCATTTCGGAAACGTGTACCAGACCTTCAACGCCTTCTTCCAGCTCAGCGAAGCAGCCGTAGTCGGTCAGGTTGGTAACGCGAGCTTGTACGCGAGTACCTTCTGGGTAACGAGCAGTGATAGCTACCCACGGATCTTCGCCCATCTGCTTCAGACCCAGCGAAACGCGGTTGCGCTCACGGTCGAACTTCAGGACGCGAACATCAACTTCGTCACCAACGTTGACGATTTCCGACGGGTGCTTGATACGCTTCCAAGCCATGTCGGTGATGTGCAGCAGGCCGTCGATGCCGCCGAGATCCACGAATGCGCCGTAGTCGGTGAGGTTCTTGACGATACCTTTGACTTGCTGGCCTTCTTGCAGAGTTTCGAGCAGAGCTTCACGCTCGGCGCTGTTCTCGGCTTCGAGGACGCTGCGACGCGAAACAACGACGTTGTTGCGCTTCTGGTCCAGCTTGATGACCTTGAATTCCAGCTCTTTGCCTTCGAGGTGGGTGGTGTCGCGCACTGGGCGGACATCAACCAACGAACCTGGCAGGAACGCACGGATACCGTTAACGTCGACAGTGAAGCCGCCTTTAACCTTACCGTTGATAACGCCCTTGACAACTTCTTCGGCAGCGAAAGCAGCTTCCAGAACAATCCAGCACTCGGCGCGCTTGGCTTTTTCACGGGACAGCTTGGTTTCGCCAAAGCCGTCTTCGACCGCGTCCAGCGCAACGTGAACTTCGTCACCGACCTTGATGGTCAGCTCGCCAGCTTCGTTGTAGAACTGCTCGAGCGGGATGACGCCCTCGGACTTCAGGCCAGCGTGTACGGTAACCCAGTCGCCGTCGATGTCGACAACGATACCGGTGATGATCGCACCCGGCTGAAGATTGAGGGTTTTCAGGCTTTCTTCAAAGAGTTCTGCAAAGCTTTCGCTCATTTTAATTCCTGTAGATTTGGGCGAAGAAGACGCCCCTAACCACACTCCAGACAATGTGGGTTTCGTTATTTAAAGGAAAACCGGCAAGACGTTGACTGGTGCCCCTGCCTGCTTTCCTGATCATCAGGCGATACCGCGCAGGGCGATTTCGCTTTTGATGCGTTGCAACACCTGCTCGATAGACAACTCGGTAGAGTCCAGCTGTATCGCGTCGGCCGCCGGTTTAAGCGGGGCCACCGCACGCTGGGTATCGCGCTCATCGCGCGCACTAATCTCATCTAGCAGACTCGCCAGCCTAACATCGTCGCCTTTCGCTTTCAACTGCAAATAACGACGACGCGCCCGTTCCTCGGCGCTGGCGGTCAAAAACACCTTCAACGGCGCGTCCGGGAACACCACAGTGCCCATGTCGCGGCCGTCTGCGATCAGCCCCGGAGCCTCCTGAAACGCGCGCTGGCGCTGCAGCAGGGCATCGCGCACCGCGGGCAGCGAGGCCACCATCGAGGCGCCGGCGCCGACTGCTTCGGTACGGATGTCGAGGCTGACGTCGTCTCCCTCGAGCATGATGCGCTGCAGCTTACCCTCCTCGGCCGGGTAGAACTGCACATCCAGATGAGCGGCCAGCTTGGTCAGCAGCTCTTCGTTGGTCAGGTCGACGCCATGGTTGCGCGCGCTGAAGGCGAGCAAACGATACAGCGCGCCGGAGTCGAGCAGGCGCCAGCCGAGCTCACGCGCCAGCAGCCCGGCTACAGTGCCTTTGCCCGAACCGCTTGGGCCGTCGATGGTGATGACGGGGGCCTGGGCGTTCACGACTTGGCCTCTTCAGCCACACGAATGCCGACTTCGGCGCACAGCGCGAGGAAGTTCGGGAACGAGGTGGCAACGTTGGCGCAGTCATGGATACGCACCGGCGCAGTGGCCCGCAGCGAGGCGATGCTGAAAGCCATGGCGATACGGTGGTCGCCGTGGCCGTGCACTTCGCCGCCGCCGATCGGGCCGCCGTCGATGATGATCCCGTCCGGGGTCGGTTCGCACTTCACGCCCAGGGTGGCCAGGCCATCGGCCATTACCTGGATACGGTCGGATTCCTTCACTCGCAGCTCTTCAGCGCCACGCAGGATGGTCCGGCCTTCGGCACAGGCCGCGGCGACGAACAGCACCGGGAACTCGTCGATAGCCAGTGGTACCAGCTCCTCGGGGATCTCGATGCCTTTGAGCTTGGCGCCGCGCACACGCAGGTCGGCTACCGGCTCGCCGCCGACTTCACGCTGGTTCTCCAGAGCGATATCGCCGCCCATCAGGCGCAGGATATCGATGACACCGGTGCGGGTCGGGTTGATGCCGACGTGCTCAAGCAGCAGGTCGGAGCCTTCGGCGATCGACGCGGCAACCAGGAAGAACGCAGCAGAGGAGATATCTGCCGGCACTTCGATACGGGTTGCGGTGAGTTTGCCACCCGCTTGCAGCGAAGCGACCGGGCCGTTGGACTCGACCGCATAGCCAAAGCCGCGCAGCATGCGCTCGGTGTGGTCGCGGGTTGGCGCAGGCTCGGTGACGGTGGTCACGCCCTCGGCATACAGGCCGGCCAGCAGCAGGCAGGATTTGACCTGGGCACTGGCCATTGGCAGCGTGTAGTTGAGTGCCTTGAGCCTTTGCCCGCCACGAATGGTCAGTGGTGGCCGGCCATCGGCGCCGGTTTCGACCACGGCGCCCATTTCCCGCAGCGGGTTGGCGACACGGCCCATCGGCCGCTTCGACAGCGAAGCATCGCCAGTCATGGTCACGTCGAACGGCTGGCCGGCGAGCAGACCCGACAGCAGGCGCATCGAGGTGCCCGAGTTGCCGACGTAGATCGGCCCGGGCGGCGCTTTCAGGCCGTGCAGGCCGACACCGTGAATAGTGACCTTGCCATGGTTGGGGCCTTCGATGACCACACCCATGTCGCGGAAGGCCTGCAAGGTCGCCAGAGCGTCCTCGCCTTCAAGGAAGCCTTCGACTTCAGTGGTGCCTTCGGCCAGCGAGCCGAGCATGATCGAGCGATGGGAAATCGACTTGTCGCCTGGAACGCGGATCCGTCCGGACACGCGGCCACCAGGTTGGGCCAGGAAAATCAGATCGTTGGCGTTCATAGCGTCCACATAGGCCCGGCGGGCCAGGATTTTACTGAAATGCTCGCGGGCAACCCGTGCGCGGGTAAATACCCCCAGCAGCTGGTGCCCATCCCCTGCATCGACCGCGTCGCGCAAGGCGTCGAGGTCGCTGCGAAATGTATCTAGCGTGCGCAGCACCGCCTCGCGGTTGGCGAGGAAGATGTCATGCCACATGATCGGGTCGCTGCCGGCGATTCTTGTGAAATCGCGAAAGCCCCCTGCAGCGTACCGGAAGATTTCGAGGTTTTCATTGCGCTTGGCCAGCGAATCGACCAAGCCGAAGGCCAGCAGGTGTGGCAGGTGACTGGTAGCGGCCAGCACTTCGTCGTGACGCTCAACCGTCATGTGTTCGACATCGGCGCCCAATGCGCGCCACAGGCGGTCGACCATGGCCAGTGCGGCAGGGTCGGTTTCAGCCAGTGGCGTAAGAATGACTTTATGCCGGCGGAACAGCGCGGCGTTGGAGGCCTCTACCCCGCTCTGCTCGGAGCCGGCAATCGGGTGGCCAGGCACGAAGCGCGGCAGATTACTGCTGAACACTTCGCGAGCAGCACGGACCACATTGCACTTGGCGCTGCCGACGTCGGTGACGATGGCATTGCCAAGGTCGAGCCCGGCCAGCACGGCGAGCAGTTTTTCCATGGCCAGAATCGGCACGGCGAGCTGGATCACGTCGGCGCCGATGCAGGCGCTGGCAAGGTCTTCTTCGCAGCGGTCGACCACGCCCAGGGCGACAGCCTGTTTGCGCGACGGGGCGTCGAGATCGACGCCGACCACTTCGCGGCACAGGCCGCTTTCGCGCAGGCCCTTGGCGAACGAGCCGCCAATCAGGCCGAGGCCGACCACCACCAGACGGTTGATGATTGGCGTGGGTTGGGGTGTTGGTGCGTTTACCACTGGTGTGAACCCTGTTGATGGATCAGGTCAGTCTGGGAGGGCCATTGGGGCTGCGTTGCAGCCCCAGAGGCCTGCGATCAAAGCACTGCCTTTGGATAAGACCCCAGCACTTTCAGCGCTACGGCTTCCTGGCTGATCTGCTCCAGCACTGCCTTGATCAACGGATCACGGTGGTGCCCGACAAAATCAATGAAGAACACATAGGTCCACTTGCCACTGCGCGACGGCCGGGTTTCGATCCGGGTCAGGTCGATGCCGTTGTCGTGGAACGGCACCAGCAGCTCGTGCAGCGCGCCCGGCTTGTTGCTCATCGACACAATGATCGAAGTCTTGTCGTCGCCGGTCGGCGGCACTTCCTGGCTGCCGATCATGAGGAAGCGCGTGGAGTTGTCCGGGCGGTCTTCGATTTTCTCGGCAATGCGCGTCAGGCCATACAGGTTGGCTGCCATATCGCCGGCAATCGCCGCCGAGTTCCATTCACCCTTGACCCGCTTGGCCGCTTCGGCGTTGCTCGACACCGCCACCCGTTCAACATTCGGGTAGTGCGCATCGAGCCACTTGCGGCACTGGGCCAGCGACTGGGCGTGGGAATAGATGCGGGTGATGCTGTCGGTCTTGGTGCTCTCGCCCACCAGCAGGTGATGGTGAATGCGCAACTCGACTTCGCCGCAGATAACCATGTCGTGCTCGAGGAAGCTGTCGAGGGTGTGGCTGACCGCACCTTCAGTGGAGTTTTCCACCGGCACTACGCCAAAGTTGACCGCACCGGCGGCCACTTCACGGAACACTTCGTCGATCGCCGCCATTGGCCGGCTGATCACCGCGTGACCGAAGTGCTTCATCGCCGCAGCCTGGGTAAAGGTACCTTCAGGGCCGAGATAGGCGACTTTCAGCGGCTGCTCAAGGGCCAGGCACGAAGACATGATTTCGCGGAACAAACGCGCCATCTCTTCGTTGCCCAGTGGGCCGCCGTTGCGCTCCATGACGCGCTTGAGCACGGCAGCTTCACGCTCGGGACGGTAGAACACCGGCGTCTCGCCTTCGGCCAGGTTGGCCATCTTGACCCGGGCCACTTCCTGGGCGCAGCGGGCGCGCTCGCTGATCAGCTCGAGGATCTTCTCGTCGAGGCTGTCGATGCGCACACGCAGGGCTTTGAGTTCGTGCTCGACCATCAGGCGTGCTCCTTCTCGAATTCAGCCATGTAGCTGACCAGCGCTTCCACGGCGTCCTGACCAAGGGCGTTGTAGATCGATGCGCGCATGCCGCCCACCGAGCGATGGCCCTTGAGGTTGAGCAGGCCGCGGGCGTCGGCACCGGCGAGGAAGGCCTTGTCCAGGCGCTCGTCGGCCAGGCGGAACGGCACGTTCATCCACGAACGGGCGTTGACGCTGATCGGGTTGCTGTAGAAATCGCTGGAGTCGATGAAGCCGTACAGGCGGTCCTTTTTCGCCCGGTTGCGCGCTTCCATGGCCTCGACACCGCCCTGCTCCTTGAGCCACTCGAAGACCAGCCCCGAGAGGTACCAGGAATAGGTTGCCGGCGTGTTGTACATCGAGCCGTTGTCGGCCGAGACCTTGTAGTCAAGCATGGTCGGGCAGCTGCTGCGGGCGCGACCGAGCAGGTCTTCACGCACGATCACTACAACCAGGCCGCTTGGGCCGATGTTCTTCTGCGCGCCGGCGTAGATCAGGCCGAACTGGGACACATCGGTCGGGCGCGAGAGGATGTCCGAAGACATGTCGACCACCAGCGGTACGTCACCGGTCTGCGGCACCCAGTCGAACTGCAGGCCGCCGATGGTTTCGTTGGACGCGTAGTGGACGTAAGCGGCGTCCTTGCTCAGGGTCCAGTCGTTCTGGCCGGGGATAGCGAGGTAATCGTAGGGCTTGGCGCTGGCAGCAATGTTGATGTTGCCAAAGCGACGCGCTTCTTCGATGGCCTTTTTCGACCAGATGCCGGTCTCGATGTAGTCTGCGGTGCCGTTTTCCGGCAGCAGGTTCAGCGGGATCTCGGCAAATTGCTGGCTGGCGCCACCTTGCAGAAACAGCACTTTGTAGTTGGAGGGGACGGACAGCAGGTCACGCAGGTCCTGCTCGGCCTTTTCGGCAATGGCCACGTAGTCATCGCTGCGATGGCTCATTTCCATCACCGACAGACCTTTGCCATTCCAGTCCAGCATTTCCGCCTGGGCGCGCTGCAGGACTGCTTCAGGAAGCGCAGCAGGGCCTGCGCAGAAGTTAAAGGCTCGTTTGCTCACATCCACTCTCGCTCTGCTCTGGTCAGTAAGCGGGGCGACCATGGCCGCCCCGCTCGGGTTGTTGCGCTGTTTATTCCTGCGGCGCCTCTTCGGCGGCGCCGGCGTCATCTTCTGCCGCCTCTACCGCATCGAGTTCGACGCCCTCTGCGCCCTCCTCGCCTTCGAGCAACTCCTCGAGGTCTTCGGATGGCTCCTGGATCCGCTCAAGGCCCACCAGGGTCTCGTCGCTGGCCAGTTTGATCAGGGTCACGCCCTGGGTGTTACGACCCAGGCTGGAGACTTCGCCAACGCGGGTGCGGACCAGCGTGCCCTGGTCGGAGATGAGCATGATCTCTTCACCTTCCTGCACCTGGATCGCGCCGATCAGCAGGCCGTTACGGCCCTTGGTGCCCATGGCGATCACGCCCTGACCACCACGACCGCGCCGTGGGAACTTGGACAGCGGGGTACGCTTGCCGAAGCCACGCTCGGAGGCGGTAAGGATCTGCGCACCGGACTCGGGGATCAGCATCGAGATGATCCGCTGGCCTTTGCCCAGCTTCATGCCGCGCACACCGCGAGCTGTACGGCCCATTTCACGCACGACGCTTTCAGCGAAGCGGATGACCTTGCCGGCGTCGGAGAACATCATGACTTCCTTGGCGCCATCGGTGATGGCGGCGGCAATCAGGGTGTCGCCTTCTTTCAGCTTCAGCGCAATCAGGCCGCTGGTACGTGGACGCGCAAACTGCGCCAACGGGGTCTTCTTGACGGTACCGGAAGCCGTCGCCATGAAGATGTAGGCACCGGTAGGCTCTGCAGCCCACTCGGCAGTGTCGCCGTCTTCTTCGTCGACTTCTTCGGCTTCGACCAGCTCACCCTCGAGCACGGTGTCGTCGCCATCCTCCAGCTCTTCATCGACATCGGCGCTCTGCTGCAGGGCTTCGAGGTCGATCTGCAGCATGGCGGTAATGCGTTCGCCGTCTTCCAGCGGTAGCAGGTTGACCAGCGGACGGCCACGGGCAGCGCGCGAGGCTTCCGGGATGTCGTAGGTTTTCAGCCAGTAGACCTTGCCCTTGCTGGAGAACAGCAACAGCGTGGCGTGGCTGTTGGCAACCAGCAGGTGTTCGATGTAGTCCTCGTCCTTGACGCCGGACGCCGACTTGCCTTTGCCGCCACGGCGCTGGGCCTGGTACGCGGTCAACGGCTGAGTCTTGGCGTAGCCGCCGTGGGAGATGGTCACCACGCGCTCTTCTTCCGGGATCATGTCGCCGTAGCTGAGGTCGTGACGGGCATCGAGGATCTCGGTGCGGCGCACGTCGCCGTATTCGGCACGGATCGCTTCGAGTTCTTCGCGGATCACTTCCATCAGGCGCTCGGCGCTGCTGAGGATGCGGATCAGCTCGCCGATCTGCTCGAGAATCTCCTGGTACTCGGCCAGCAGCTTTTCGTGCTCAAGGCCGGTCAGGCGGTGCAGACGCAGGTCAAGAATGGCCTGGGCCTGCTCTGGCGACAGGAAGTACTTGCCATCGCGCATGCCGTACTGGGCATCGAGGTTTTCCGGGCGGCACGAGTCGGCGCCTGCGCGCTCGACCATGACCTGCACCGCACTCGATTCCCACGGCATCGCAACCAGGGCTTCCTTGGCTTCGGACGGGGTCGGCGAGGCCTTGATCAGGGCGATGACCGGGTCGATGTTGGACAGTGCGACAGCCTGGCCTTCAAGGATGTGGCCACGTTCACGGGCCTTGCGCAGCTCGAATACGGTACGACGGGTCACCACTTCACGGCGGTGACGGACGAACGCTTCGAGCAGGTCCTTGAGGTTGAGCAGGCGCGGACGACCGTCGATCAAGGCGACGATGTTGATGCCGAACACGCTCTGCAGCTGAGTCTGCTGGTAGAGGTTGTTGAGCACGACCTCAGGCACCTCGCCGCGACGCAGCTCGATGACCACGCGCATACCGTCCTTGTCGGACTCGTCGCGCAGCTCGGTGATGCCTTCGAGCTTCTTCTCTTTGACCAGCTCAGCGATCTTCTCGATCAGGCGAGCCTTGTTCAGCTGGTACGGCAGCTCGGTGATGACGATCTGCTGACGGCCACCGACCTTGTCGATGTCTTCGATCTCGGAGCGGGCGCGCATATAGATGCGGCCACGACCGGTGCGATAGGCCTCGATGATGCCGGAGCGGCCGTTGATCAGGCCGGCAGTCGGGAAGTCCGGACCAGGGATGAACTGCATCAGCTCATCGATGGTGACTTCAGGATTGTCGATCAGCGCCAGACAGCCATCGATCACTTCGCCGAGGTTGTGCGGCGGGATGTTGGTCGCCATGCCCACGGCGATACCGCTGGAGCCGTTGACCAGCAGGTTGGGGATGCGCGTTGGCATTACCGCCGGGATCAGCTCGGTGCCGTCGTAGTTGGGTACCCAGTCGACGGTTTCTTTGTGCAGGTCAGCCAGCAGCTCGTGTGCCAGCTTGGACATGCGCACTTCGGTGTATCGCATTGCCGCAGCGTTGTCGCCGTCGACCGAACCGAAGTTGCCCTGGCCGTCGACCAGCAGGTAGCGCAGCGAGAATGGCTGGGCCATACGCACGATGGTGTCGTAGACCGCAGTGTCGCCGTGCGGGTGGTACTTACCGATAACGTCACCGACCACACGGGCGGACTTCTTGTACGGTTTGTTCCAGTCGTTGCCCAACTCGCTCATCGCAAACAGAACGCGGCGATGCACGGGCTTCAAGCCGTCACGCGCATCGGGCAGTGCACGCCCGACAATCACGCTCATCGCGTAGTCGAGGTAAGACTGTCTCAGTTCGTCTTCGATATTGACCGGGAGGATTTCTTTGGCCAGTTCGCCCATGAGAAGCCTGATTCCTTTTTCTGGTGAAACCTCGTCCAAGTCCCCAGAGGACGAACGAAGCTCGTCGCCGCAGCGCACAGTGGTGCGACGACTTACGACAAATCAATAGGTTGTGCCTTGGATCTGCGCAATGAAGACCGCATAAACGGGCGGCCTTGGAAACTGCCGGATGGTACCACAAAAATGCATCAGGCTTAAGCCTCAAGCTGCAACAAGAAGCAGCGCTGCCGAGCAACGGCAGCTTTGCCCTGACAGCTGCGCCCTGCACGGCGCGCAGGCGCTCAATGCAGGCGCTTGCGGCACATCAGCTGGGCGATCTTGGCGGTGTCCGGGCGCTCTACCACGCCTTTTTCGGTCACGATCACATCAACCAGGTCAGCCGGGGTCACGTCGAACACCGAATTGAACACCTCGACCTGCGCGGCAACCCGATTGCCGGCAACGTCCAGCAGCTCGTCTGCTTCGCGCTCTTCCAACGGGATATCGTCACCGGTCGCCAGGTTCAGGTCGATGCTGGTGCTTGGCGCCACCACCATGAAGCGCACGCCGTGGTGCATGGCCGCTACCGCCAGTTGGTAAGTGCCGATCTTGGCCGCGACATCGCCGTTGGCCGCGATGCAATCGGCACCCACCACGACCCAGGTGATGCCCTTGACCTTCATCAGGTGCGCCATCGCCGAGTCAGCGCAGAGGGTGACCGGCACGCCTTCCTGCGCCAGTTCCCAGGCGGTCAGGCGCGAGCCTTGCAGCCAGGGCCGGGTCTCGCCGACGTAAATCCGCTCGACCATGCCCTCAAGATAGGCTGCGCGCAGCACACCCAGCGCGGTACCGAAGCCCCCGCTACCCAGCGCACCGGCATTGCCGTGGGTCAGCATGGTCTGCTCGTTGCCTTGCTGGCGGCGGATCAGCTCGATGCCGTATTGGGCCATGGTCAGGTTGGCTTCGCGGTCGCTGTCGTGAATGGCGATGGCCTCGGCTTCCATGGCCGCCAGCAGGTTTTCATTGGGGCGCAGGCGCTGCAAGCGATCACGCATGCGGTTGAGCGCCGAGAACAGGTTGGCCGCGGTGGGCCGCGCTTCGGCCAGATCGAGAAAGTCTTCTTCGATCGACTCTTCCCAGTCGCCCTTCTCGGCAAGCCGGGCACGCAGCGCCAGGACCAGCCCGTAAGCGGCGCTGATGCCGATGGCCGGCGCACCGCGCACCGCCATCGAGCGGATCGCGCTCACCACCTGAGACACGTCGGTACAGGCCAGCCAGCGCTCTTGCGCCGGCAGCAGGCGCTGGTCGAGCAGATGCAGGGTGCCGTCACGCCACTGAATGCCGGTCACCTTCTCTGCCGCCATAAGTCGCTCGCGCATCGCCTCTCCCCGTGCTTTGCTGATCAAAAGCCGGCGATTATAGCGAGCCTCAGCCGCGGGCGCTCGGGTATACTGCGCGATCCGCCCAAACCCTTCAGGTAGCTGCCGCATGCCGACCTCCGTAGCCCCCCTCGACCTGCTCCTGGTGCCGACCTGGCTGGTGCCTGTGGAGCCAGCCGGCGTGGTACTGGAAGGGCACGCGCTGGGCCTGCGCGACGGCTTGATCGCCTGGCTCGGCCCGCGCGAGCGCGCGCCGGCGGCGCTACAGGTGCGCGAGTTGCCCGACTGCCTGCTGTGCCCAGGCCTGATCAACGCCCACGGCCACGCTGCCATGAGCCTGTTCCGCGGCCTGGCGGACGACTTGCCGCTGATGACCTGGCTGCGTGAGCACATCTGGCCGGCCGAGGGCCGCTGGGTCGATCCGGGCTTTGTCCGCGACGGTACCGACCTGGCCATCGCCGAACAGCTCAAGGGCGGCATAACCTGCTTTGCCGACATGTACTTCTTTCCGCGCGAAGCCTGCGAGCAAGTCGAGCAGAGCGGCATTCGCGCCCAGGTGGCGGTGCCGCTGCTGGACTTCCCGATACCCGGTGCAGCGACTGCGGACGACGCCCTGCATCAGGCCATCGAGCTGTTTGGCGAGTTGCGCCACCACCCGCGCATCACGATCGCCCTCGGCCCCCACGCGCCGTATACGGTCGGTGACGAGACGCTGGAGAAGATCCGCGTGATTGCCGATCAGCTCGATGCGCCGCTGCACATGCACATCCACGAGACCGCCAGCGAAGTCGAGCAGGCCGTTGCCGAGCACGGCGAACGGCCGCTGGCTCGGCTGGCGCGGCTTGGCCTGCTGGGGCCGAGCCTGCAGGCGGTGCACATGACCCAGATCAGCGACGACGACCTGGCGCTGCTGGTAGAAAGCAACACCAGCGTGATCCACTGCCCGGAATCCAACCTGAAACTGGCCAGCGGCTTCTGCCCGGTTGAGCGTTTGTGGCAGGCCGGGGTCAATGTCGCTATAGGCACCGATGGCGCGGCCAGCAACAACGACCTCGACCTGCTCGGCGAGACCCGCACCGCTGCCCTGCTGGCGAAAGCGGTGGCCGGCTCGGCGTCGGCGCTGGACGCCCATCGCGCCTTGCGCATGGCGACCCTTAATGGCGCTCGCGCCCTGGGTCTGGACGCACAGATCGGCTCGCTGGAGCTGGGCAAGGCCGCCGACCTGGTGGCGTTCGACTTGTCTGGCCTGGCCCAGCAGCCGGTACACGACCCTGTGTCACAATTGATCTATGCCACCAGCCGCGACTGCGCGCAGCATGTCTGGGTCGCCGGCGAGCAGCTGCTCGAAGAGCGCCGCCTGACCCGTATGGACGAGGCGGCACTGACCGCCATGGCCCGCGCCTGGGGCGCGCGCATCGCAGGCAAGGAATGACCACGCTCCAGCTGCGGCTGGCGCTTAGTGACACCTTTTATTCAAGTTTCAGAGGATCTGTTCAATGAGCAACGTCGACCACGCCGAAATCGCCAAGTTCGAGGCCCTCGCCCACCGCTGGTGGGACCGCGAAAGCGAATTCAAACCCCTGCACGACATCAACCCGCTGCGGGTCAACTGGATTGACGAGCGCGTCAGCCTGGCCGGCAAGAAGGTGCTCGATGTCGGCTGCGGCGGTGGCATCCTCAGCGAAGCGATGGCGCAACGCGGCGCCACCGTGACCGGCATCGACATGGGCGAAGCGCCGCTGGCGGTAGCCCGCCTGCACCAGCTCGAGTCGGGCGTCGAGGTCGAGTACCGGCAGATCACCGCCGAGGCCCTGGCCGAAGAAATGCCCGAGCAGTTCGACGTGGTCACCTGCCTTGAGATGCTCGAGCACGTGCCTGACCCGTCGTCGGTAATCCGCGCCTGCTACCGCATGGTCAAGCCGGGTGGCCAGGTGTTCTTCTCGACCATCAACCGCAACCCCAAAGCCTACCTGCTGGCGATCATCGGCGCCGAGTACATCCTCAAGATGCTGCCGCGCGGCACCCATGACTTCAAGAAATTCATCCGCCCGTCCGAGCTGGGCGCCTGGAGCCGGGTTGCCGGGCTTGAAGTCAAAGACATCATCGGCCTGACCTACAACCCGCTGACCAAGCACTACAAGCTGAGCAGCGACGTCGACGTCAACTACATGATCCAGACCCTGCGCGAGGTGTGAGCATGCGTTTGCGAGCAGTACTTTTCGACATGGACGGCACGCTGCTGGACACCGCGCCTGACTTCATCGCCATCTGCCAGGCGATGCTCGCCGAGCGCGGCATGGCGCCGATCGCCGACAAGCTGATCCGCGACGAGATCTCCGGCGGCGCGCGGGCGATGGTTGCCGCGACCTTTGCCATGAGCCCTGAAGACGAAGGCTTCGAGGCATTGCGCCTGGAATTTCTCGAGCGTTACCAGCGTGACTGTGCAGTGCACAGCAAGCTGTTCGAAGGCATGCCCGAGCTGCTCGACGATATCGAAAAAGGCGGCCTGATCTGGGGTGTGGTGACCAACAAACCGGTGCGTTTCGCCGAGCCGATCATGCAGCGCCTGGGCCTGGCCGAGCGCTCTGCGTTGTTGATCTGCCCGGACCATGTCAAGAACAGCAAGCCGGACCCCGAGCCACTGATCCTGGCCTGCAAGACCCTGGATCTGGACCCGGCCAGCGTGCTGTTCGTCGGTGACGACCTGCGTGATATCGAGTCGGGGCGCGACGCCGGGACCCGCACCGCAGCGGTTCGCTATGGCTATATTCATCCGCAGGACAACCCCAACAACTGGGGTGCAGACGTGGTGGTGGACCACCCGTTGGAGCTGCGCAAGGTGCTCGACAGCGCGCTGTGCGGCTGCTGATCAATCGCTGAGGGCGCGCCCGCCGCGCCCTGGCTTGCAAAGGATAGACCTATGTTCGATTACACCGCCCGCCCTGGCCTGCTCGCTGGCCGAGTGATCATGGTGACTGGCGCCGGCCGCGGCATTGGCGCTGCGGCGGCCAAAGCCTATGCCGCGCTTGGCGCGACCGTGCTGCTGCTGGGCAAGACCGAAGCCAACCTCAATGAGGTCTATGACGAGATCGAAGCCGCTGGCCACCCGCAACCGGTGGTGATCCCGTTCAATCTGGAAACCGCCCTCGCGCACCAGTATGACGAGCTGGCAGTAATGATCGAGAACGACTTCGGTCGCCTTGACGGGCTGCTCAACAACGCCTCGATCATTGGCCCGCGCACGCCGGTGGAGCAGCTCTCGGGCGACAACTTCATGCGCGTGATGCACATCAACGTGAATGCCACGTTCATGCTTACCAGCACGCTATTGCCGCTGCTGAAGTTGTCCCAGGATGCGTCGGTGGTGTTCACCTCCAGCAGCGTCGGGCGCAAGGGCCGGGCTTACTGGGGTGCCTATGGTGTGTCGAAGTTCGCTACCGAGGGCTTGATGCAGACCTTGGCCGACGAGCTGGAAGGCGTAGCACCGGTGCGCTCCAACAGCATTAACCCGGGCGCGACCCGCACCGCCATGCGTGCGGCGGCGTATCCGAGCGAGAATCCGCAGGACAATCCGTTGCCTGAAGAAATCATGCCGGTTTACGTGTATTTGATGGGGCCGGACAGCAAGGCGGTGAATGGGCAGGCGTTCAACGCCCAGTAACACCGCGGTGGCTGGATTGGGGCTGCTTTGCAGCCCTTCGCGGGCAAGCCCGCTCCCACAGGGTTAGCGTTGTGGCGCCAAGTCGCGATCAACCGGCTGCAAGACCCAGCCGCGTACGCCCAGCCTGACGCTGCTCGAGCTGCATGCAGCGCTCGAGGAACAGGTACATGCAGTCGTAGCTCTTGCACACCGCCTTGCGCAACTCGGCGCGCAGCAACGGCGTCGGGCTCTCCCCCACCAGTGTGCAGATGATCTCCAGCGCCTCCCAAGGGTGCGCATCGTCATACTGGGCATGCATTTTCAGCCACTTCATGGCGCGCTTGCGGGTCTCTTGCGGGAAGCCCTCGGCATACGCGCCATCCGCACAGACCACCGCCGACCATTCGCCGGTTGCGCCTTCAATCGCATAGTTGGTGGCCGCCATGGCAATCGCCAGCGACTCGGTCGAGCACACCCGCCAGCACCAGTCATTCAAGCCATTGAGCTCGGCCGGCACGTCCTGCGCCTGCAGATCACCCAAGGTCACACCGTGGGCATGGCACCAGTGCACCCAGTAATCAGCATGGTTAAGTTCGACGCGGATATTGCGCATCAGCCAGCGCCGGGCCATGTCCTCGCCAGGGTGGCGGGCAAAGCGGGTCTTGGTCAGATTGTGCGCCATGTACAGGGAAAACTGCTCAACCACTGGCCAGCCGCCAATCAGGTACTGGCGAATGGTCGCTTGACGCAGTTGACCATCGCGCAGGCGCTGGTAGAACTCGTGCTCGACTACCCGGCGCTTGCTCTCGCGGCAGTCTTCGATCATTTGTTGCGCCCACTGCGGGTAGCTGGCGGGATCCATCAGCGGCCCAATCCGAACGAATGCGTCACTCACTGTCAGCTCCTTGATTCCCTGTGATTTAGCCGTCCACTCTCAGCGAAACGTCCCTGGCGCGCGCTGCAGCAAAGGCCGTGCTGCAATTCGTTGGCGTTGCAGGCTATCGCAGGTAAACACCTGCGGCCGCTCGATCAGGTAGCCCTGGGCGTAGTCCACGCCGATTTCCTGCAGGGCCTGCTCGATCAACGGCGTTTCAACAAATTCGGCGATGGTGCGTTTGCCCATGACGTGGCCGATGTGGTTGATCACCTCAACCATAGCGCGATTAATCGGATCATCCAGCATGTCTTTTACAAAACTTCCGTCGATCTTCAGGTAGTCCACCGGCAAATGCTTCAAATAAGCGAATGACGACATTCCGGCGCAGAAGTCATCCAGCGAGAATTTGCAGCCCAGCCCTTTCAATTCATTGATGAAGCGAATGGCACTGCCCAGATTGGCGATGGCGCTGGTTTCGGTAATTTCGAAGCAAATCATCCGTGGCGGGATTTCAAACTCGCTGAACAGCCGTTGCAAATAATCAAGAAATTTATCGTCGCCGATGCTCGAACCGGACAGGTTGATCGCCACCAGTGCCAACGGCCCCGGGCGCCCCTCGTTCAGGCACTGGCGGATAACCTGGAATACGTTGCGCACTACCCAGCGATCAAGCGCCGTCATCAGCCCATAACGCTCGGCGGCGGGGATGAAGCTGTCGGGCAGAATGGTCCGCCCGCTTTCGTCGTGCAGGCGCAGCAGGATCTCGATATGCCCCGGCCCTTCCTGATCACTGAGGGCGGCAATCTCTTGGGCGTACAAGCAGAAGCGGTTCTCCTCGAGCGCCACATGCAGACGCTGAATCCAGGCCATTTCGCCAAAGCGCATGGACAGCTCGCTGTCGTCGGCGTGGTACACCTGAACCCGATTGCGGCCCTTCTCCTTGGCCATGTAGCAGGCCATGTCGGCAGCGCGCAAGGAGGCCTCAAGGGTGCCGGGCGCTTGCGCCATGCTCACCAGGCCAATGCTCACAGTGGTAATGAACGGCCGCCCCTTCCAGACAAAATGCAGGCTCTGCACCGCCTGGCGCAGTTGCTCGGCGATGCGCTCGGCCTGCTCCTGCGGACAGTTCTCGAGCAGTACGCCAAATTCGTCTCCCCCCAGCCGCGCCAGGGTGTCGCCCTCGCGCAGGCCGGACTGCAGCACCGCACAGATGTGGCGCAGCAGCTCGTCACCCGCGGCGTGGCCACAGGTGTCGTTGACCAGCTTGAACTGGTCCAGATCGAGAAACATCAACGCATGCCGGCCAGGCTGACGCGCCAGGCCGTTGAGCGCCTGTTCGAGGCGGTATTCAAACTCGCGGCGGTTGGCCAGCCCGGTCAGGGCGTCATGGGTGGCCTGCCACGACAGGTTGGCAATGTACTGCCGCTCCTGGGTCATGTCATGCAGCACCAGGACGATGCCAGTGGCCTGGCCATCGCTGAGGATCGGTGAGCCCACCAGGTTGACCGAGACCGTGCTGCCATCCAGGCGCTGGATCAACCGTGCATGCTCGGCGCCGCCGCGCAGGCTGCCTGCCAGCACCTGCTCGATCAAGGTGCGCGCGTCTTCATCGCTGTGCTCGTCGAGCAGGCTGAACAGCGCCGACAACGGCAGCCCCTGAGCTGATGCAGCTTGCCAGTGGGTCAGCTGCTCGGCGGCGGCGTTCATGTAGAGGATATTGCCGTCGACGTCGGTGGTGATCACCGCATCGCCAATCGAGGCCAGGGTGATCTGCGCACGGTCCTTTTCGGCCTGCAGTGCGCTGGCAAACGCCTGGCGTTGGGACAACAACTTGCTCGAACGGCGCCAGGCCATTGTAATCAGGAAGATTGCCGTCAGCAGGTTGCTGATCAGCAACACCTTGAGCAGCACCCGCGAGCCTTCGCCCAGGGCGTCGCTGAAGGCCTTGGCGGCCGGCGTCACGCCTTCGTTGATGGTGGCGATGCGCGCCTTCCACTCATTGACCTGCTCCAGGGTCGGCTGGCCGCTGCTGAAGCTGCTGTGGATTTCAGTCGCGAGCAGGTCGAGCTGGCGCAGGTAGTCGTCGCCGATATCCCAATAGGCAATGGCCTTCTGCATGAAGCTGATGTTACGAAAGTAGCTGTAGAACCAGATGATCCTACTGACGTCTTCAGGGTGGTTGCCGCCCTGCAGGATGCCGGTGCGGGCTGCAGCGTAGTCGGGTGTGGGCTGGTCCAGCGCGATGCGCAGTTCGTGATCGCCCTGGGGCACGGCGATGGCTTGGTGAAAACGCTGCAGAAAGCGCGGTTCAGGCCGCTCGGCGTATAAATTGAGGTAATAGATGGCGTCTTTCTGCGCCTTCGACCAGAGGCTCTCGCCGGCGACATAGGCACGCACGGCCGAAAGCGTGTACAGGCTCAGGCCGGCCAGCAAGACCTGCAGGATCACCACGGCGACAAACGGCCAGATGATACCCAGCAGCCTAGGCGCTTGATGAATTTGAGTTCCCTTCATGGAGTCCCTGTCACGGCGGCAGATAAAGCACTAATCAAACCAGACAAGCACAGCGTAGGCGAGAAACCGCTACTAGCTAGACGTTCGCATTGCAAATAAATGCAGGATTATCCTGCTCATGCAGCGCCGCCGGCGCCAGCCACTGCTCAGGTCTGCTGCAGATGGCCGTACAACTTGGCGTAAAGCCCACCGTCAGCTATCAATTGCTGATGATCACCGTCTTCGGCGACGTGCCCGCCGTCAAATACCAGGACCCGGTCGGCCTGCTTCACCGCCGAAAGCCGGTGGGCAATGATCAACGTGGTACGGCCACTGAGAAATCGCGCCAAGGCCTGATGCAGGTTGTATTCAGTGGCGGCATCGAGGGCCGAGGTGGCTTCGTCGAGGATCACCACTTTAGGCTCGGCGAGGACCATCCGGGCAATCGCCAGGCGCTGACGCTGGCCGCCGGACAAGCGCACACCAGAGCGGCCAACGACGCTATCAAGGCCCTGCGGCAAGGCACTGATGGTGCTGTCGAGCTGGGCGATGCGCAGCGCCTGCCAACAGGCTTCGTCACTGCACTCGCGGCCCATGGTCAGGTTGGCGCGCACGCTATCGTTGAACAAGGCCGGATGCTGCAGCACTACCGCAACGTTTTCGCGCAGGGTCTCCAGGCCAATCTCCTGCAGGCTGGCGCCGCCGAAACGAATGGTCCCGGCCTGAGCGGTGTACAGACCCAGCAGCAACTGAACGAGGGTGCTCTTGCCGCCGCCGCTGGCACCGACAATCGCGACCTTTTCGCCTGGCGCAATCGACAGATCGAGGTGCTCCAGCACCGGCTCGTCAGCGTAGGAGAAACGCAAGTCGCGCACCTCGATGCCAACCGTGTCGCGCCCGGCAAACGGATCGCTGGCAGCGGCGTATTGCGGCTCGTCCTCGCGCGCCAGCAGCTCGTTGAGGCGGCTCAGCGCGCCACCGGCGGCGTAGTAGGCGTATTGCAGATTGAGCAGCTGCTCGACCGGGCCGATCATGAACCACAGGTAGCTGAACACAGCGAGCATCTGCCCGATCGACAGGTCGGAGAACAACACGGTGAGCATCGCAGCAGCACGGAAGATGTCGATGCCGAACTGGAACAACAAGCCGCTGGCGCGCCCGCTGGCATCGCTTTTCCACTGCGAGGCCACGGCGTAGTCACGCACTTCACGGGCGCGCAGGCCAAGCCGACCGAGGAAATAACCCTGACGGTTGCCGGCGCGGATTTCCTGAATGGCATCCAGCGTCTCGGTCAGCGCCTGGGTAAAGCGCCCAGTGCTGTCGTTCTCGAGTTTCTTCAGGTGTTTGACGCGCTTGCCCAACTGCACGGTGAAGTAGATCACCAGCGGGTTGAACAGCAGAATCAACAATGCCAACTGCCAGTGCATCCACAACAGGATTGCCGCAGTGCCGGTCAGGGTCAGCATCGCCACCAGGAAGCGACTGAGGGTTTCGCCGACAAACTTGTCCAAGGTGTCGAGGTCAGTGACCAAGTGAGTGGCCACGGTGCCACTGCCCAGGCTTTCGTATTCCTTGAGCGAGATACGCTTGAGGCGCTCGATCAGGCGAATCCTCAGGCGGTAGACAATGTCTTTGGCCAGGCCGGCAAACAGCTTGGCCTGAACCACGTTGAAGGCCAGCGCGCAAACCCGCAGGCAGAATGTCGCCGCGAGCATCAAGCCGATATAGCCGGTTGCCTGCTGCCAGTGGCTTGGCAGCAGATGATTCATCCACTTGAGTGCAGCGTCGCCGTGGCCCAGCAGCACCTCATCGACCAGCAGTGGCAGCAGCAACGGGATCGGCACGCTGCACAGCACCGCCAGCATCGCCACCAGGTTGGCGCCCCACAAGGCCTTGCGGTGATGCAGTGCCAGCCGGCGGATTTCTGCCCAACTCAACCGATCAGGGGCGCCATGAGGCTTCCCCGGTACAGGGTCGGGCGACCCCGGCAGGTCAAGCACACGCGGCCTGCTGCAGCCAGCGGCCGAGCAAAGGCTGCAGGCTGGTCAGCGGCTGATAGCCGTTGGTCAGCAAGGCCAGTTGACCATTACGTTCGGCCAGCAGGGTCGGGAAACCGGCGATACCCAGGTCTTGCACCCAGCTGAAATCAGCGGCGGTAGCACTGCGGGTTTCGCTGCGAATCAGCGCTTCAGCGAACTGCGCGCGATCAAAGCCGGCCTGCTCGGCCAGGTCGACCAGTTGCGGCGGGCGGGTCACGTCCAGGCCTTGCTCGTAGAAGCCGGCCTGAATCAGCGCCAGCAACGGCCAGGCGCGTTCGGCGTCGAGCTCGCGCGCAGCAACCAGGGCACGGCAGGCCGGCTCGGTGTCATAGACAAAACCATCGGGCAGCGCGTCGTCGAATCGAAACGGCTGGCCGGTGGCTTCGGCGACCGCCTGCCAATGCTCGAGGATGTAGCGCCGAGTAGCGACATCCAGGGCGCTGCTGGCCGAGCGCAGGCCGCCCACCACCAGCCGCGTCGGCACGCCCGCCTCGGCTGCCTGGGCGATCAGCGCCGCAGCCACCGGGGCGAACCCCCAGCACCAGGAGCACATCGGATCCATCACATACAGCAGGCGTGCAGACATGCCTCAGGCCTCGGCTTTGTAATTGAAACCAATCGGGTGTGGCTGGTTGCGCGCCTTGGCCAGTTCGATCTGTTTCTGCCGGTCGATGGCGCTGCGGCGAGTCTTCTCGCTCAGGCTGTCCCAGCAATGCGGGCAGCTGACGCCTGGCGAATAATGCTCGGACGCACGCTCTTCGGCGTTGATCGGGTGACGGCAGGCATGGCACTGGTCGTACTCGCCCTCGGTCAAGTCGTGACGCACCGTGACGCGGTTGTCGAAGACGAAACAGTCACCATCCCACAGGCTCTCTTCCTGAGGCACTTCTTCGAAGTACTTCAGCACGCCTCCCTTGAGATGATAGACCTCCTCGAAGCCCTCACCGAGCATATAGCTGGAGGCTTTTTCACAGCGGATGCCGCCGGTGCAGAACATTGCCACCTTCTTGTGCTTGCTCGGGTCGAAGTTGGCCTTGATGTACTCGGGAAACTCGCGGAAGGTCTCGGTCTTGGGGTCGACCGCGCCCTTGAAGGTGCCGATCGCCACTTCGTAGTCGTTGCGGGTGTCGATCAAGAGCACTTCAGGGTCGCTGATCAGGGCGTTCCAGTCCTTGGGCTCAACGTAGGTGCCCACCTTGTGGTTTGGGTCCACGCCAGGCACGCCAAGGGTCACGATCTCTTTTTTCAGCTTGACCTTGGTGCGGTAGAACGGCTGCTCGTCGCAGTACGACTCTTTATGATCGATGTCGACCATGCGCGGGTCGCTGCGCAACCACTGGAGCAGGCCGTCGATCCCTTCGCGGGTGCCCGAGACAGTACCGTTGATGCCTTCCAGCGCCAGCAGCAGCGTGCCTTTGACGCCGTTGTCGAGCATGGCCTTGAGCAGCGGCTCGCGCAGTTCGAGGTAGTCTTCCAGGGTGACGAATTTGTACAGCGCCGCGACGACGATAGCTTGTGACATGTAACGAGTTCTCCAGGTGGTCACCCTCGTAAGGGGCGGACCGGAATGACAGTTTGAGCGGGTGGCCTTGAAACACACATGGGAGCGGCGATGCGCTGACCCAGGCTGAAAACAGCTCGGGTCAACGCACCACCGCTCCCACGGGGGATGTTGCGCAGTTTACCAGAATGCCTGGGAGGTTTCAGTGACCGCCGCCAGCACACACCGGCGATGCCGGTGCTGCGCCAACCTTGGCCCACTCCTCAGGGGTGTAGGTGTGAATGGCCAGGGCATGAATCTGCCCCATCAGATCGGCCATGGTCGCGTACACCCGCTGGTGGCGCTTGACGCTGTTGAGGCCAGCGAACTGCTCGCTGACCAGCACCGCCTTGTAGTGCGTCTCCAGCCCACGGCTGTGCATGTGGCTTTCGTCGAGCACCTCAAGGTGCACGTTGGCCAATGCCGCCAGTTGCTGTTCGATGCGTTGTTGCATGTTCATCAGCGTTGGCTCACTTCTTCGCAGGAGCGGCTTTGCCAGCGTTCGGGTCGAGCTCTTTGGTCATGTCTTCAAGCAGCTTGTTGACCACCGGTACCGCTGGCTCCAGGCTCTGCTGGGTCAGCTGGGCCGACTGCTGAGTGACCTTGGGCATTTCGCGCAGGACTTTCTTGCCCAATGGCGACTCGTAGAACTTGACCAGGTCCTGCAGCTCGCCTTCGGTGAAGGTCGCGGTGTACAGGTTGACCATCTGCGGCTTGAGCTTTTTCCAGCCAATGGCGTTGTCCAGAGCAGCGTTGGCCTTGGCCTGGTAGCTGTCGAGCACGGCTTTCTTGGAGGCTGGCGCCTTGGTCTGCTCGAAGCGCTGGGCAAACATCTGCTGCACCTGCATGTACACCGGAGTGCCCAGCTTGTCGGCATTGGCCAGGGTCAGGAACTTCTCGGCGGCTTGGTTGTGCGCAGGGGTTGCGGCAAGAACCGAACCGCTGGCGCAGGCCAGGGCGACGGCGGCACAAAGGACACGGAGACGGGTCATTGCAAATCCTTCAGGAAAGGGAGGCGAGTACCTCAGAGACGAGCATTCTGCGCCGCGCCGGGCGCTCTACTCAAGTAGCACGATGAGCGATTGAACCGCTCGGTCGAATCGGGGCCTAAACTGCGGATTCAGACGATTATGGAGTGAACGCCGCATGAGCCGTATCGAAACAGACAGCCTGGGCCCGGTCGAAGTTCCTCAGGACGCCTACTGGGGCGCGCAAACCCAGCGCTCGCTGATCAACTTCGCCATCGGCCAGGAGCGCATGCCGCTGGCCGTTTCGCACGCGCTGGCGCTGATCAAGAAGGCCGCCGCACGGGTCAATGACCGCAACGGTGACCTGCCGGCGGATATCGCCCGGCTGATCGAACAGGCCGCCGACGAAGTGCTCGATGGCCAGCTGGACGAGCAGTTCCCGTTGGTCGTGTGGCAGACCGGCAGCGGCACCCAGAGCAACATGAACGTCAATGAAGTGATCGCCGGGCGCGCCAACGAGCTGGCCGGCCAGGGCCGCGGCGGCAAATCACCGGTGCATCCGAACGATCACGTCAACCGCTCGCAGAGCTCGAATGACTGCTTCCCCACCGCGATGAACATTGCCGCGGCGCAGGCAGTGCACGACAAGCTGCTGCCAGCGATTGCCGAGCTTTCGTCGGGGCTGGCCGAGCTGTCTGCGCGCCATCACAAACTGGTCAAGACTGGCCGCACGCACATGATGGATGCCACGCCGATCACTTTCGGCCAGGAGATCTCGGCGTTCGTCGCCCAGCTCGACTACGCCCAGCGAGCGATTCGCGCAGCGCTGCCAGCAGTGTACGAGCTGGCCCAGGGCGGCACGGCTGTGGGCACCGGCCTGAACGCACCGCATGGCTTTGCCGAAGCCGTCGCCGCCGAGCTGGCGGCATTGTCCGGGCTGCCCTTCGTCACTGCGCCGAACAAGTTTGCCGCGCTCGCCGGGCATGAGCCGCTGGTCAACCTGGCCGGCGCGCTGAAATCACTCGCCGTAGCCCTGATGAAAATCGCCAACGACTTGCGCCTGTTAGGCTCCGGCCCACGTGCAGGGCTGGCCGAGGTGCGCCTGCCGGCCAACGAACCGGGCAGCTCGATCATGCCCGGCAAGGTCAACCCAACTCAGTGCGAGGCGTTGTCGATGCTGGCCTGCCAGGTGCTGGGCAACGACGTCACCATCGGCTTTGCCGCCAGCCAGGGGCATCTGCAGCTGAATGTGTACAAGCCGGTGATCATTCACAACCTGCTGCAGTCGATCACCCTGCTCGCCGACGGCTGCAGCAACTTCCAGCAGCACTGCGTGGCCGGCATCGAGCCGGATGCCGAGCAGATGGCCGAGCACCTTGAGCGTGGTTTGATGCTGGTGACTGCGCTGAACCCGCATATTGGTTATGACAAGGCGGCGGAGATTGCCAAGAAGGCTTACAGCGAAGGGACGACCTTGCGTGAAGCTGCCCTGGCGCTGCAGTATTTGACCAATGAGCAGTTCGATCAGTGGGTGCGCCCGGAGAACATGTTGGCGCCTGGCGCCAAGGGCTGAGTGAGTCGGGGCGCTGCGCGCCCCCATCATTATTAGCGGCCAACAATATTCAACCAACCTGCAACCGCGCACGCCTTGCCCGCCAACTGGCCAGCAGCGACGGCCCCAAGGCCACCAGCGCCGAACCCAGCACCACCGTCACCGCGCCGATATAACCCAGCGCATTGATCTGTTCGGCATGCACATACTCCGGCCACAGCCACGCAGCCAGCGCTACAGCGACAAACGTCACCAAGGGCGTCAACGCCAATGTCGCACTGACCCGCGACGCCTCCCAATGCGCCAGCGCTTCCGCAAAAGCGCCATATGCCACCAGAGTATTCAAACAGCAGGCCAACAGCAGCCAGCCTTGCAAGGGGCTCAACTGCAGCGCCTCGAGCGGGTGCACCCAGGGCGTCAGCAGCGCCGCGCAACCCAGGTAGATCACCATCATCACCTGCTGCGAATTCCATACGGTCAGCAGCTGTTTTTGGCTAAGCGCATAAAACACCCAGATGCTGGTCGCCAGCAAAATGGTCAAGACACCCGTGGTGTAGGTGCCCAACGACCCCAGCAGCTCGGCCAGGCGCTGATTGAAAAACAGCCCAAAGCCCAGCAGCAGCACGACCAGGCCCATGCCCTGGCCCCAACTGAAGCGCTCCCTGAATACGAATACGCTGGCCACCAACAACAGCACCGGGCCGATCTGCACCACCAGCTGGGCAGTGCCGGGGCTGAGCAGCTTGAGCCCGATCAGGTACAGCACGTAGTTGCCGAGCAGGCCGAAGATGGCCAGCGCCACCAGGCCGGTACGCTTGCGGCCCAGGCCGGCAAATGGCGGCAGGCGGCGCTTGGCCGACAGCCAGATGAACAACAGGCCACCGGATACCAGCAGGCGATACCAAGTCACCGTGACCGGGTCCATCACCTGCAGGACCTGCTTCAACTTGATCGGCAGGATGCCCCAGAGCAGCGCGGTCAACAGTGCCAATAGCAGGCCATGGACCCAGCGTCCGGAAGTGGTGTGCATAACGTCCTCGATCAAAGCCCGTGGTGGGGGTGATCGCAGTCTAAGGGCTTGGCGGGTGTAACAGGTCTAAAATGACTGGAAAAAAATGCATCAGGTCATTCCCTGGCGGCATGCCTACCTGCTGCGCGCTGGGCGCGACGCCGCAGGCAGGCCGTTTGCGGTTACTTCTTGTGCTTGGCGAACGCTGCTTCCAACGCCTCGTTGATGGTGCGCAGGACCTTGACCCGCGCCCAGCGCTTGTCATTGGCCTCGACCAGCGTCCAGGGTGCAATCTCGGTGCTGGTGCGGTCGACCATATCGCCGACAGCTTCGGTATAGACGTCCCATTTTTCGCGGTTGCGCCAGTCATCTTCGGTGATCTTGTAGCGTTTGAAGGGTATTTGCTCGCGCTCTTCAAAGCGCTCCAATTGGGTCTGCTGATCGATCGCCAACCAGAACTTGACCACTACCACGCCGGCGTTGCTCAGCTGCTCTTCGAAGTCATTGATTTCACCGTAGGCGCGCATCCAGTCGGCAGGCGTGCAAAAACCCTCAACCCGCTCCACCAGCACCCGGCCATACCACGAACGGTCGAAGATGGTGAACTTGCCGCGCGCCGGCACATGCCGCCAGAACCGCCACAGATAAGGCTGGGCGCGTTCCTCTTCAGTGGGTGCAGCAATCGGCACGATGCGGTACTGGCGTGGGTCGAGCGCAGCGGCCACACGGCGGATCGCGCCGCCCTTGCCGGCCGCATCGTTACCTTCGAACACCGCGACCAGGGCATGCTTGCGCATGTGCTTGTGACGCAGCAAACCGGCCAGGCGCGCTTGTTCGCTGACCAGCTGCTGCTCGTAGTCCTTCTTGTCCAGGCGCTGGCTCAAATCCAGCGCGTTGATCAGGTTGAGGTCGTCGATGCTGCGGCCCAGCGGGGCGACGTTGCCCTTGTGCTTGGCCTTGGGGTCCACAGCCAGCGCGGCCTGCATGCTCTCCAGCAGAATCTGACCGACGGCCAGGCTACGGTAATGCGGGTCGGCGCCTTCGATCACGTGCCAGGGCGCATAGTCGCGGCTGGTGCGGCGCAGCACGCGCTCGCCGAAGCGCACGAAGCGGTCGTAGGTCTGCGACTGTTGCCAGTCCAACGGGCTGATCCGCCAGCTGTGCAGCGGGTCGTCGCGCAGGGTCTTGAGGCGCGCCTTCATCTGCTTCTTGGACAAGTGAAACCAGAACTTGATGATCAACGCGCCTTCATCGCAGAGCATCTGTTCCAGCCGCTCGGCGCCGGCAATCGCTTGATCGAGCACGGCGTCCTTGAATTGGCCATGCACCCGGCCTTGCAGCATCTGGCTGTACCAGTTGCCGAAAAACACCCCCATCCGGCCCTTCGGTGGCAGCGCCCGCCAATAGCGCCAGGCGGGCGGCCGGGCCAGTTCTTCGTCGGTCTGCTGATCGAAGGTCAGCACGTCGATCAGGCGCGGGTCCATCCACTCGTTGAGCAACTTGACCGTCTCGCCCTTGCCGGCGCCTTCGATGCCATTGATGAGGATGATCACCGGTAGGCGAGACTGCTGCTTGAGCTCGTACTGAGCGTCGAGCAGCGCCTCGCGCAGCGCCGGCACTGCAGCATCAAAGGTGTCCTTGTCGATGTGGTGACCGATTTGCGCAGATTCGAACATGCTGGCGTGGCTCCTTCATTGGAATGACAAGACTAGCGGATCGGCAGCGATTTATGCGCTTGCGTGCAGCCTAAGACCTGCGCAATGGCTTAAAATCCCGCTTCCGCTGCCGCCGAGCCGACCATGCCAGACCCTACCCTCCCCCAGCACGCCCAGATTGACTGGGACGATCAGGGCCGCCCGCACTCGCGGCAATACGACGACGTGTACTTCTCCACCACTGAAGGCAGCCTCGAAACCCAGTACGTGTTCATCGAAGGCAACCGCCTGCGCCAGCGCTTTGCCGAGCTGCCAGCCGATGGCTGCCTGGTGATCGGCGAGACCGGGTTTGGCACCGGGATGAACTTCTACTGCGCCTGGCAGCTGTTTGCCGAGCAGGCCACGGCCGGCGCCCGCCTGCATTTCGTCAGCGTCGAAAAGTACCCGTTGAGCCATGCCGATCTGAGCCGCGCCGTTAAGCTGTGGCCGGAGCTGGCGGCTTACTGGCAGCCGCTGCTGAACCAGTACGTGGCAGTGCATCCGGGCTTTCAGCAGTTCACCTTCGACGGCGGCCGGGTGACCCTGACCTTGCTGATCGGTGATGTACTCGAGCAACTGCCGCTGCTCGATGCGCGCATCGACGCGTGGTTTCTCGACGGCTTCGCGCCCGCGAAAAACCCTGACATGTGGACACCCGAGCTGTTCGCGCAACTGGCGCGGCTGTCGCATGCAGGCACCAGCATCGGCACCTTCACCACCACCGGCTGGGTCCGCCGTAGCCTGATCGAGGCCGGCTTCAGCATGAAAAAGGTGCCTGGGCTGGGCACCAAGTGGGAGGTGATGCACGGCCACTACAGCGGCCAGCCGGCGGTGACGGCCACGGCACCGTGGTACGCCCGCCCAACAGCCACCGGCGGCCCGCGCCAGGCGCTGGTGATCGGCGCCGGGCTGGCTGGCAGCGCCAGCGCCGCCAGCCTGGCCACACGAGGTTGGCAGGTCACGGTGCTGGAGCGCCATGCTGCGCCTGCACAGGAAGCCTCGGGCAATCCGCAAGGCGTGCTGTATTTGAAGCTGTCTGCCCATGGCACAGCGCTGTCACAGATGATCGTCGCCGGCTTCGGCTACACCCGCCGTTACCTCGAACGCATGCAGCGCGGACGCGACTGGGATGCTTGCGGCGTACTGCAACTGGCCTTCGATGACAAGGAAGCCGTGCGTCAGGCCAAGCTCGCTGGCGCCTTCGACAGCAGCCTGCTGCGCCCGCTGAGCCAGCTCGAGGCCGAGCAGGTGGCAGGGGTCAGCCTGGCCAGTGGCGGCCTGTTTTATCCACAGGGTGGCTGGGTGCACCCGCCGGCGCTGTGCGCTGCGCAATTGCAGCACCCGCGCATTGAAGTAAAGGTGCATCAGGAAGTGCTCGAGCTGCGCCAGGTTGATGGCCTCTGGCAAGCCTGGGCCGGCGCGCGTCTGCTGGCCACTGCGCCGGTGGTGGTGCTGGCCGGCGCGGCCGATGTGCGCGCCTTTGCGCCGTGTGCGGAGCTGCCGCTCAAACGCATCCGTGGGCAGATCACCCGCTTGCCGGCCACTGCCGAGAGCCGCTCGTTGAGTACGGTGGTATGTGCCGAGGGCTATGTGGCGCCGGTGCGCGATGACGAGCACACGCTTGGCGCCAGCTTTGACTTCCACAGCGACGACCTGACCCCGACCGTGGCCGAGCATCAAGGCAACCTCGAGCTGCTCGAGGAAATTTCCACCGACCTCGGTCAGCGGCTGCAGCTCGCCACGCTGGACCCGGCACTGCTGCAAGGGCGCGCAGCGTTTCGCTGCACCAGCCCGGACTACCTGCCGATTGTCGGGCCGGTTGCTGACGCTCATGCCTTCAACGAGGCGTACGCCATGCTGCGCAAGGATGCTCGGCAGCTGCCTGCAGTTGACTGTCCTTGGCTGGATGGCCTGTATGTAAACACCGGGCATGGCTCGCGAGGCCTGATCACCGCCCCGCTCAGCGGTGAGCTGCTGGCGGCCTGGATCAGTGGCGAACCCTTGCCGGTGCCGCGGTCGGTAGCTGAGGCGTGCCACCCTAATCGCTTTGCATTACGCGCCCTGATTCGCGGCAAGGCCTGAGCAACGGGCTGCTTGCAGCCGACTGACCACTCATCCCTTATAACCGATTGATATAAAACTCTCAGAAACTGCTCCGGTCACTACCTAAGTGCCCGTCATCCGGCGAGGCACCTTCCCCAACGGCAAAACCGGTAAGGACTTATGTGCGGATTAGCTGGAGAGTTACGTTTTACCCCGATCAATCAGGCCCCGCGCCCCGCGGATCTCGCTGCGGTTGAGCGCATCACCCACCATCTGGCCCCACGCGGCCCAGATGCCTGGGGCTTCCATAGCCAAGGGCCGATTGCCCTCGGTCATCGGCGCTTGAAGATCATGGACTTGTCCGACGGCTCGGCGCAGCCGATGGTCGACAACAACCTCGGCCTGTCGCTGGCGTTCAACGGCGCCATCTACAACTTCCCGGAACTGCGCCAGGAGCTGCTCGACCTGGGTTATACGTTCTGGTCCGACGGCGACACCGAAGTGCTGCTCAAGGGCTATCACGCCTGGGGCGCCGCGCTGCTGCCCAAGCTCAACGGCATGTTCGCGCTGGCCATCTGGGAGCGCGACACCCAGCGCCTGTTCCTGGCACGTGACCGCCTTGGCGTCAAGCCGCTGTACCTGTCGCGCAACGGTGAACGCCTGCGCTTCGCCTCGACCCTGCCGGCACTGCTCAAGGGCGGCGATATCGACCCGGTGATCGACCCGGTAGCGCTCAACCACTACCTCAACTTCCACGCTGTGGTACCGGCGCCGCGTACCTTGCTGGCCAATGTGCAAAAGCTCGAGCCTGGCACCTGGATGCGTGTCGACCGCCACGGCGAAGTCGAACGTCAGACCTGGTGGCAGCTCAAGTACGGGCCAAATGCCGACGAGCAGAAGCTCGACCTCGAAGACTGGACCACCCGCGTCCTCGACGCTACCCGCGATGCGGTGGCGATCCGTCAACGCGCCGCAGTGGACGTTGGTGTACTGCTGTCGGGCGGGGTCGATTCGAGCCTGTTGGTCGGTCTGCTGCGCGACGTTGGCGTGGACGATCTGTCGACTTTCTCGATCGGCTTCCAGGACGCTGGCGGTGAGCGCGGCGACGAGTTCGAGTTTTCCGACCTCATCGCCCGCCACTACGGCACCCGCCACCATCAGTTGCGCATCGATGAGCACGAAATCATCGACCAGTTGCCGGCGGCGTTCCGCGCCATGAGCGAACCGATGGTCAGCCACGACTGCATCGCTTTCTATCTGCTATCGCGTGAAGTCGCCAAGCACTGCAAGGGCGTACAGAGCGGCCAGGGCGCCGATGAGCTGTTTGCCGGTTACCACTGGTACCCGCAGGTCGATGGCGCAGCGGACCCGTACTCGGCCTACCGCGATGCGTTCTTTGACCGCAGCCATGCCGAATACCGCGAGACGGTGCAGGCACCGTGGCTGCTGGACAACGACGCAGCAGGTGATTTTGTTCGCGAGCATTTCGCCCGCCCTGGCGCGGCCGATGCGGTAGACAAAGCGTTGCGCCTGGACAGCACGGTGATGCTGGTCGATGACCCGGTCAAACGGGTCGACAACATGACCATGGCCTGGGGCCTGGAGGCGCGCACGCCGTTCCTCGATTACCGCCTGGCGGAACTCTCGGCGCGGATCCCGGCACGCTTCAAGCTGCCCGATGGCGGCAAGCAGGTGCTCAAATCCGCCGCACGTCGGGTCATCCCGCATGAGGTGATCGACCGCAAGAAGGGTTACTTCCCGGTCCCTGGCCTCAAGCACCTGGAAGGAGCCACCCTGGGTTGGGTGCGCGACCTGCTGACCGACCCAAGCCAGGACCGTGGCCTGTTCAACCCGGCCATGATCGACAAGCTGCTGAGCAACCCGCACGGCCAGTTGACCCCACTGCGCGGCTCCAAGCTGTGGCAGTTGGCGGCACTGAACCTGTGGCTCAGTGAACAAGGAATCTGATCGATGAAAGCCCACGAAACAGCCTACGGCCAGCGCTTGCTGCGCGGCCAGGCCCCGTCCTACGCGCGGCTGCAGGCGCGCCTGGCCGAAGATGGCAGCGAGCCGCACGACCAGCCACGGGCAGTCCACTGCGGCTGGGGCCGGCTGCTGATCGGCCATACCTACCCGGACCCGAGCTGCCTGGCACAGGCGCTGCTGGATGAGGCCCCCGGTGAACGCGACATTGCCCTTTACGTGGCGGCGCCGCATCAGGTACTGGCGCACGCTCCGCAACAGCTGTTTCTCGACCCCTCGGACACCCTGCGCCTGTGGTTCAGTGACTACCGCCCGGCGCAGCGGGTGTTCCGCGGTTTTCGTATTCGCCGGGCACAGAGCGAAAGCGACTGGCAGGCGATCAATGCGCTGTACCAGGCGCGCGGCATGCTCCCGGTCAACGCCGAGCTGCTCACCCCGCGCCATCAAGGCGGGCCGGTGTACTGGCTGGCCGAAGATGAAGACACCCATGCTGTGATCGGCAGCGTGATGGGCCTCAATCACAGCAAGTCGTTCGATGACCCCGAGCATGGCAGCAGCCTCTGGTGCCTGGCCGTCGACCCGCGCTGCAGCCGGCCTGGGGTCGGCGAGGTGCTGGTGCGGCACTTGATCGAGCACTTCATGAGCCGCGAGCTGGCCTATCTGGATCTGTCGGTGATGCACGACAACCGCCAGGCCAAGCGCCTCTACGAAAAGCTCGGCTTTCGCAACTTGCCGACCTTTGCCGTCAAGCGCAAGAACGGCATCAACCAGACCCTGTTCCTCGGCCCTGGGCCTGAGGCCGAGCTCAACCCGTACGCGCGCATCATTGTTGACGAAGCCCACCGCCGCGGCATCGAAGTGCAGGTCGACGACGCCAAGGCCGGCTTGTTTACCCTCAGCCTGGGCGGGCGCCGGGTACGCTGCCGCGAGTCGCTCAGCGACCTCACCAGCGCCGTCAGCATGACCCTCTGTCAGGACAAGCGCCTGACCCAGCATGCGCTGGAAAAGGCCGGGCTGAAGGTGCCGGTGCAACAGCTGGCCGGCAATGTCGACGACAACCTGGCGTTTCTGGAAGAGCACGGCGCGGTAGTGGTCAAGCCGGTCGATGGCGAGCAAGGCCAGGGTGTGGCGGTCAATCTGACCACGCTTGAGGAGGTTTCCCAGGCCGTCGCACACGCCCAGCGTTTTGATAGCCGCGTACTGCTCGAGAGCTTCCATCCGGGGTATGACCTGCGCATCGTGGTCATCGGCTACGAAGTGGTGGCCGCAGCCATTCGCCACCCGGCACAGGTGATCGGTGACGGCACGCACAGCGTCAAGGCGCTGATCGAGGCCCAGAGCCGCCGCCGCGAGGCTGCCACGGCTGGTGAAAGCCGCATTCCGATGGATGAAGAAACCGAGCGCACCGTGCGTGCGGCAGGTTATGAATACGGCGATATTCTGCCGGCAGGCGAGCACCTGGCGGTACGCCGTGCGGCCAATCTGCACACCGGCGGCATTCTCGAAGATGTCACCGAACGTTTGCATCCGGCCTTGGCCGATGCCGCCGTGCGCGCGGCGCGGGCGCTGGATATTCCCGTGGTCGGCCTGGACTTCATGGTGGGCGATGCCAGCCAGCCCGACTACGTGATCATCGAAGCCAACGAGCGCGTTGGCCTGGCCAACCATGAACCGCAACCCACGGCCGAGCGCTTTGTCGATCTGCTGTTTCCGCACAGCCGGGCACCAGCCTGAATCACCCAGGGGGCCTGCGCGGTAACCGCGTCAGGCCACCCTCCCCCACCGCCTAGGAGTGACTATGTCTGTAACCCACCCCGAACCGGATCTGGACTACCTGAAACGCGTCCTGCTGGAAATGCTCGCCATCCCCAGCCCGACCGGCTTTACCGATACCATCGTGCGCTATGTCGCCGAACGCCTGGATGAATTAGGCATTCCGTTCGAGCTGACCCGCCGCGGCACCATCCGCGCCACCCTCAAAGGCCGGCAAAGTTCGCCTGACCGCGCTGTATCAGCCCACCTCGACACCATCGGCGCCAGCGTGCGCCAGTTGCAGGACAACGGCCGCCTGGCCCTGGCGCCGGTCGGCTGCTGGTCGAGCCGGTTTGCCGAGGGCAGCCGGGTCAGCGTGTTTACCGACACCGGTGTGTTCCGCGGCAGCGTGTTGCCGCTGATGGCCAGCGGGCACGCCTTCAACACCGCTATCGACCAGATGCCGATCAGTTGGGACCACGTCGAAGTGCGCCTGGACGCCTACTGCGCGACCCGCGCCGACTGCGAGGCGTTGGGGATCTCGATTGGTGATTTCGTCGCCTTCGATCCCCTGCCCGAGTTCACCGAAAGCGGCCATATCAGCGCCCGCCATCTGGACGACAAGGCCGGTGTGGCAGCGCTGCTTGCTGCGCTCAAGGCGGTGGTGGAAAGCGGCCAGCAGCCGCTGATCGACTGCCACCCGCTGTTCACCATCACCGAAGAGACTGGCTCTGGTGCTGCAGGTGCATTGCCGTGGGACGTCAGTGAATTTGTCGGCATCGACATTGCGCCGGTGGCACCTGGTCAGGCCTCCAGCGAGCATGCGGTGAGCGTGGCGATGCAGGACTCGTCGGGGCCGTACGATTACCACCTGTCGCGGCACCTGCTCAAGCTTGCCAATGACCAGCAACTGCCGGTACGCCGCGATCTGTTCCGTTACTACTTCAGCGATGCGCACTCGGCGGTTACGGCGGGCCATGACATCCGCACGGCGTTGGTGGCGTTTGGTTGCGATGCCACCCACGGGTATGAGCGGACCCATATCGACAGCCTGGCAACCCTCAGCCGGCTGCTCTCGGGTTACCTGCTCAGCCCACCGGTGTTTGCCAGCGATTCGAACCCGGCCAATGCTTCGCTGGAGCGCTTCAGCCACCAGATAGAGCATGACGCGCAGATGGAGAGCGATACCCGTGTGCCGCCGGTTGACAGCCTTTTGGGTAACAAGCTGTGACGCCTGTGGTGCGCGAATCGCGTAGCATGGCGGGATTGTCGATCAATCTACGAAGTTGCCCATGCTGATCCCTTACGACCAACTCGAAGCTGAAACCCTGACCCGCCTGATCGAGGACTTCGTGACGCGCGAAGGCACCGATAACGGCGATGACACGCCGCTGGAAACCCGTGTGCTGCGGGTGCGCCAGGCATTGGCCAAGGGTCAGGCGTTTATCCTGTTTGATCTGGAAAGCCAGCAGTGCCAGCTGCTGGCCAAGCATGATGTGCCCAAGGAGCTGTTCGAGTAATGCTGTGGGGGGCTGCGAGCCGGTCCCCCTTTTTACTGCTCCTGCACTTTGCGGGCTTTGATTCGCTTGTAGATTTCACAGCGGTGTACGGGTAGGTCGCGTGGGGCGTCGATGCCCAGGCGGACGATGCCATGGTCGATCGCTACTACCACGATCTGGATGTCATCGTTGATGGCGATGACCTGGCCAACTTCGCGAGTCAGTACCAGCATGCTTTGATCCTCCTCGTTCCAGGGAAGATTGGAGACTGCACTGGGTACATTCGCCTACACAACGTTGCTCCTGCTAAATAGATCGGTCCTACGCTTGAGGGTAAAAACCCCTACAGATTTGGGGTGGTTTTGAGGGGGGTGTTTCTTGATTGGGGTGGGCTTATCCTTTTTTTGTGGTGGCGGGTAGGGCCCCTTTCGCCCTTACGGCGAGTCACTTTTTTGACAAACGCCTCAAAAAAGTAACCAAAAAAAGGCTGGCTCCTACATCCGGCCCCTTCGCTGCGCTGCGGGGTTCCCTCGCTCCGGCCTTGCTCCCGGGAGGACCGCGCTGTACGGGCCTCCTGGCCCGCAGCGCTTGCCGGCCATCCATGGCCGTCACCTCCCTCCGCAAGACCTGCGCTCGGCCTCCTGAAGTCGCAGGTAGATCAAGATCAAAAGCAGATCAAGATCAAGAGCACGCCTCGCTGCGCTGGCGCAGATCAAGAACGCAGATCAAAAGCGAAGGTCAAAAGCGAAGGTCAAGGCTGGGGCAGCTTTGTGGCCATCCGTAGCGGTCCGCCTTGCCCGCGAAGGGCCGCGCCGCGGCCCCGCTCTTGATCTGCGCCAGCGCAGCGAGGCGTGCCTTTGATCTTGATCCACCGGCGACTCAGGAGGCCGAGCGCAGG
This sequence comes from Pseudomonas sp. 1121_17, assembly GCF_052850745.1. NCBI lineage: Bacteria > Pseudomonadati > Pseudomonadota > Gammaproteobacteria > Pseudomonadales > Pseudomonadaceae > Pseudomonas > Pseudomonas sp. 1121_17. The sequence continues at coordinate 89,594 of NZ_VXCX01000001.1, read as the reverse complement.
TCTTGCGGAGGGAGGTGACGGGCATGGATGCCCGGCAAGCGCTGCGGCCCAGGATGGGCCGTACAGCGCGGTCCTCCCGGGAGCAAGACCGGAGCGAGGGAACCCCGCAGCGCAGCGAAGGGGCCGGATGTGGAGCCAAGACCTTTTTTGGTTACTTTTTTGGGGCGTTTGCCAAAAAAGTGACTCGCCGTAAAGGCGAAAGGGGCCCGACCGGCCAACACAACAAACGGATAAGCCCCCATAACCGAGCACGACCCACCGAAGCCGAGAGCTGAACATCAACCAGCAAATCAGCCCTGCTGCAACCGCGGCCCAAACACAATAATCGTGGCCCCTACCACACACAACAGCGCCCCGATCCAATCACTCCCCAACGGCCGAACCCGCTCAATCAGCGCCAACCAGAGCAGCGAAGAAACGATATAGATCCCGCCATAAGCCGCATAAGCCCGCCCCGCATAGGCCGCTTCGACGCGCGTCAAAATCAGCCCAAACACACTCAGGCTGACCAGGGCCGGCACCACCCACCAGGCACTCTTGCCCAACCGCAACCAGAGGTAAAACGCATAGCACCCGCCAATCTCGAACAACGCCGCAAGAAAGAACCAGAAGTAATTGACCACAGCCACGCCCGTGCAGATTCAAAGCTGCCGAGCATACCTCACTCGCCCACTACTGCCGTGCCTTGGCGCGCATCTTCACCGCCATCCCAGCCATCTCCGCATACAACAATTCCGGCGTCTGGCACTTAAGCTTCCAGGCAGCACGCCCCGCCTCATGCGGCAAGATCAAAAACTCATCCGCAGCAATCCGCTCATGCATGTAATCGGCAATTTCGGCAGCGCTGATCGGCGAGCCTTCGAGCAACTTGCCCACTTGGGCTTTCATTGCCGGGTCCGGCCCGCGGAAAGAATCCAGCAGGTTGGTCTGGAAGAACGACGGGCACACCACATGCACCGCCACCTGCACCTGACGCAGCTCGACCAGCAGGCTTTCCGATAACGCCAACACCCCGGCCTTGGCCACGTTGTAGTTGCTCATGCCTGGGCCCTGCATCAATGCTGCCATCGAGGCGATGTTGACGATCCGCCCCTGGCTGCGTTCCAGTAACGGCAAAAATGCCTTGCAGCCCTTGACCACCCCCATCAAGTTGACCGCCAATTGCCAATCCCAGTCTTCCAGTGACAACTCGGCAAAAAAACCGCCCGAGGCCACCCCGGCGTTGTTGACGATCATGTCGATGCCGGCAAACCTTTCTTCACAGGCCTGGGCCAGCGCCGTCAGCTGGCTGTAGTCGCGAACGTCGCAGCGCTGCACGAACCCTTCGCCACCGGCGGCCTGCACCCACTCAAGGGTTTCCCGCAGGCCGGCCTCGTTGACATCGGCCAGCGCCAGGCGCCAACCCTCGCGCGCCCAACGCAGGGCAATTTCACGGCCGAGGCCAGACCCGGCGCCGGTAATCATCATTCGCTTGTGCATGCTGCAGGCCTTGTTCGGTGGGCAATAGCGCGAGTCTAGCCAAGGCCGGCCAGGGCCTGGTGCGCTATCGAAATGCTGAATGAGCGAACATGCCGACAAGGCAGACAATCGATTGAATTTTCTTGTAACAGCTGCGGTCGGAAATGTAAGCGGCCAGGATTGCCCGGCCCCTTCCCCCACGAAAACACGCAAGGATTCTGCCCATGACCACGATCCTCATCATCATCCTGATTCTGCTGCTGATTGGCGGCTTGCCAGTCTTCCCTCACTCGCGCAGCTGGGGCTATGGCCCGTCCGGCATCATTGGTGCGGTCCTGGTGGTTCTGTTGGTGCTGTTGCTGCTTGGCATGATATGACCCGGCACCGGTTCGGCTGACAGCTTCTCCAGCTGTCCTTCGAGCTGGTGCATAGCCAGGTGCAGCGCGTGTTTCGCGCGCTGCACTACGGCCACATTGCTTGGCTGTTGACGACAGCATCGCTCAAGTTCTTCACACGCTTCCAGCAACGGCCTCGCTCGGGCTATCTGCGCCCCGCCTTTGATCCGATGGGCCAATACGGCCAGTTCTTTCGGATCGTCTGGTTGCTGCTGTAACTGCCGTGAATCCTCGGTCAAACTCCCGCGTAAATCATTCAACAAGCCGCGCAAGGCCTGCTGATCATCGCCGACCAGACGTTGCAGATGGGCAAGGTCCAGCGCTGCGCCTACTCTGGCCGCCCCGGCCTGTGACGCGCCAGCGGTCCCCGCACCTGGGCCGGTCGCCAGTGCTGCGGCCAGGCTGCTCAGTGCCAGCGGTTTGAACAGGCAAGCGTCCATACCTGCCGCCCGGCAGCGCTGGCGTTCCTCCTGCACCGCATTGGCGGTCAGCCCGAGCACGCGGCATCTGGGCCTTCGCGTACGCCGCTCATGCAGGCGAATGGCCCGGGCCAGCGCGTAGCCATCCAGGCTTGGCATGCTGCAGTCGCTGATGACCACATCAAATGGCTGGCCAAGCCACAGGCGCAAGGCTTGCGCACCTTCTTCGGCAATGCAGGTGCGGTGGCCGAGGTATTCCAGTTGCTGGGCCAACAGCAGACGGTTGGCGGGATAGTCGTCGACCACCAGCACCCGCAGGTGGTGCTCGGCTGCAGGCGGCACGGCGAGCGGCGCCGGCTGCCGCTGGCCGTGCCAACGCTGACAACTCAGCAGGATCAACGCCTGTGTGCCGGCGCCGAGCACACTACGCAGGCGCAACTGGCCGCCCATCAGCTCGCACAGGCTGCGGCTGATACTCAGCCCCAAGCCGCTGCTGCAACGCGTTGATTGCTTTTGCCCGGCCTGGCGAAACGGCTGACCCAGTTCGGCCAGGTCTGCCTCGGCGATACCACTGCCGCTGTCCTTGACCTGCAGCTCCAGCGCCAGGCTTTCGCCACGCTCGCGCACACACAGACTGACCTCGACGCGTCCCGCGCGAGTGAACTTGATCGCATTGCTCAACAGGTTGGCCAGCACCTGCTTGAACCGCAGTGGGTCGAGCAGAACCTGGACATCGCCCGCACCCTCGCTATGCAGCAGCAGCGTCAGGCCTTTACGCCGCGCCTGCTGTTGAAACAGTTGCACCACCTGCTCGACCTGCTCGCGCAACTGCACCGGCTGCATTGCCAACTGCAGTTGCCCGGCTTCGATGCGGGTGATGTCCAGAATATCGCCGATCAGCGCCAGCAAGCCGCGCCCGGCATCGGCCGCCACATCAATCGCCACACGGTCCAGTGTGCCTTGCTCGGCCTTGTGCTGAGCCAGTTCGAGCATGCCCAGCAAGGCGTGCATGGGCGTGCGAATCTCATGGCTCATGGTCGCCAGAAAACGCGTCTTGGCCAGGTTAGCGGCTTCTGCCGTGTGCTTTGCGTGGCGCAGTTCGGCATGCAGCCGGCGCAGGTAACGGACCCACAGCAGCGCCAGCAGCAACAGCAATAGCATCAGGCCGAAACCGAGCAGGATGTTCAGTCGCTGACGCGGCCACAGGCCATCGGCGACGATCATCGGATTGCGCCAGCGCCGCACCAGCGTCTCCGTCTCGCGCGGGGTCAGGCTGAGCAGTGCCTTGTTCACGATACCCTGCAGCTCGACCTCGCCTCGCAGGCTGGCCAAGGCAAAGTGAGCAGGTGGCATGGTCAGGCTGGCGCTGATGCGCAACTGACGTGGGTACCAGCGCGCGATCAATGGGCGCGCATCGTCGAGGGTCAGCACTGCAGCCGTCGCCCGGCCGATGGCCACCGCTTGCAGCGCGGCCAGCGGCCCTTGAACCTGGAGCACGCGTACCTGTGGATAATGCTGGGCCAGTTCATCTTGCACAGCGCTGCCCCACACCACTGCCAGCGACTGCCCCGCCAACTGGCCAAGGCTGCTCGGCGCGGCCGGCTCGGTACGGCTGACCAGCACACGCGCAGCGCTCAGGTAAGAGCGACTGAAGCTCAACTGCTGGGCCAGCGCCGGGCTCTGGGGCAAACCAGCGATCAGTTGGGCGTGGCCCTGGCGCAATTGCCCAAGCATGCCCTCGACGCTGCTTGCGGAGGCCAGCTCGAACTGCAGGCCGCTGCGCCGGCTGATCAATTCCAGCACCTCCACGCTTAAACCGCGCCAGTGGCCGCTGCTATCGCGGTAGCTCAGCGGCAGCGAGTGCTCGTCGAGCAGTACATTCACCGTTGGATTGGCCTGCAACCAGCGTTGCTCATCTTCGCTCAGCTGCAACAGCACAGGGCTCGAGGGGACGGCACCGGTCACGCTCCAGCGCTGCTCGATGCGGGCGCGTTGCCTGGGCGACAACCCTTTGAGCACTGAATCGAGCATGTCAGCCAACGGTGCTGCGTCGCGGCGCAGGGCAAAGCCAATATCCTGCCCGGCCAGGCCAGCATTGCCGATTTCCTCGATACCGCGCGGCGAGGTCCGCGCCAGAGCATAGCGCCCCGCCAGGGCATGCCCCAGATACAGGTCGGCCTGGCCCAGGGTCAGTGCGGCCAGCGCGCTCAACGTTGTCGAATGCAGCTCGATCCGCGCCAGCGGATAGAGCTGGCGCAACTGCTCGACGGTGCGATAGCCCTCAACTGCAACCAGTCGAAACGCAGCGCCAGGCGGCGGCGCGGGCTGATCGCCTTGGCGTGCCATCAGCAGCGGCTGGTCCTGCGCATACGCATGCGACAGGCGCAGGCCTGCGGTCTGGGCACGCTCGCGGCTTACCGAGCCGAGCAGGTCAACCACGCCATCGCGTAATCCGGCCACGGCGGCGTCAAACGAGGCAAAGGTATGCACGCTGATGGACAGGTTCAGTTGCTCGGCCACGAGCCCGGCATAGTCGGCAGTGATGCCTTCATAGGCCTGGCCAGTGCCGAGGATGTCCAGTGGCGCATCGTCACGCGCGATCACCCCCAGGCGCAGTTGCCGGCGCGCCCACAACCAGCGCAGATCAGCATCGTCGGGCTCGACTCGCTGGTCATCGAGGCTGGCCCTGGCGTGCAACAACGGGGCGGCACCGGCCGGCAGCGTGAACAGCGCCAGAACGCCGCACAGGGCTGCCAGAAAGACACGCGGGCGCACCGGCTGACGACGTCAGAGCAGTTCATTGCGGCGGGCGAAATCCGCCAGATCGATCAACGAATGCAGGCGCAGTTTTTCCAGCAGCCGGCTCTTGTAGGTGCTGATGGTCTTGTTGCTGAGCAGCATCGTTTCGCCGATGGCCTTGTTGCTCAAGCCGCGTGCCAGGTGCTGCAACACCGTCAGCTCGCGGTCGGTGAGGCCGGCAATGCACTCCCGTTCGGTGGCGCGCAGGTCCTGGCTGCGCACCGAACTCAGGGCCACATCGGGGAAATAGGTAAAGCCGGACAACACCGCACGCACCGCCTTGTTCAGTTCAGCCAGATCGTCGGTTTTCGACACATAACCCGCGGCGCCCGCCTGCAGGCAGCGCAACGAGTAGGCTTCGGCCAATTGCGAAGTGAGGATCACCACCTTGGCCGGTTGCGCCAGGCTCTTGAGCCTGGCGATCACCTCGAGGCCATCCAGTCCAGGCATGGCGATATCGAGGATGATCAGGTCCGGTGCATGCTCACGGGCCAGCAACACGGCGTCGACGCCGTTGTCGGCCTGCGCTACCACCTCGACCTGTTCCCGGCGCAGCAGCATGCACACCGTGGTGCGGATGAATGGGTGATCATCTACCACCAATGCCCTATGCATGGTGCGCTCCGCCCACACTCAGGCAGTCAGAGTTCAGCATCGAAGATCACCGTAGCTTCGCCGGAATAAGTAGTGCCCGGTTGCTTGAGCATGGCCTGCACACCGTTGCGGGCCACGCTGAAATGCAGCTGGCCGCCACGGTTCAGGGTTGGCTGCATCGATTCGAACTGCAGCGCTGCCGCAGGCCCGGTGGGCAACGACAGTCGGGTCACCGGCCGGCCCTGGTGGAGGATACCTGCGGGCAGGGTCATGGCAATCTCCACCGGAACTTGATCGTGGTGCTGATTACGGATGCCGCATTGATCGCCAAGCGTGTACTGGCAAGTTTTGTAGACCTTGAACGGCCCGGTCGACCACAGCCGGAACGGCAGGTCACGGTACACCTGCGACGGCGCCGCTGCCCCGCCCAGCCATGCCTGCCAACCGTCTTTGGGCTCCAGCACCGCCCGCTCGGAGCCGGGTGGAAACTCAAAAATGAACGCGTGCTGCACATCAAGCACGAAATTGACCGTGAGGCTGTCGCCGCTCAGCGCAGTGACACCGCTGCCAAAGTCAAAATCACCACCAGGACCAATGCTGTAGGTCAGGCTACCGCGATAAATGCCGGCGGCGAGGCGGTAAGGCGGCGGAATATCCAGCAGAAATGACACCCCCATCTGGGTGACTTCAGAGTTGTCGACATGATTCACCGGCGCCCAGGAATAGCTTGCCCAGCACGGCTCCGGGGCCTGCGGCTGGCGCATATAGGTATGGAAGGTGACCGTACGCGCAGCATGGCTGGAGAGCCGGCTGCCATTACTGCAACCGCCATGCACACTACCCTGCAACGGGCTGTAACTGAAGTTCGACGGGGTATGCACCTGTTGGCTGACCGAGAGGATGTCAAAATTCATCCGGCGCATTTCGCCATTGAGCTCGTGAAACACCTCGACCTGTTTGCGTGACGGCATCTTCAGGTAGTACCTGTCGCGTAGATCCCCCGCGCTTTGCTGGCTGCGTTTGGAGTAGGCAATCGGCACGTCGACGGTGGATTTGCCGTTACACAGTCCCGACCACAGCCGACACAGCGCAGCCGGTGGCGTGGTATTGACGAACCGCCCACTGCCACCACCGCGATACTCGGCGCTGATGGTCACCTCCAGCGCCTGTGCCGTAGGCAGCCAGCCGAGTATCGCCATGGCCGCACCCGCCCAACGCAGCGTGTATCGAAGGCCCCGTGCACTGCTCACCCGGGCACCACCAGTGTCTTGCGCTGGTCGCCTTCGTACATCTCGAACTGGAACACCGGCTTGCCCGCCACCGGCTCGAAGCGCCGCGTACTGCCGGGCAACAAGTGATGCTTGGTGGCGGCTTCGCATTTCTGGTCGGCCGCCTGGCACTGGCGAAAGTGATCCAGCACCACCGTGGCGTTGCCTTGATTGACCACCTGCAGGCGACCGCCCTGGCCCGTTACATCGGTCTGATACTGCGCCGCCGCCGGGTGCACGAACAACAGTGTGCCGTAGCCGGCCAGCAGGTTGACGCCCGCCTTGAGGCTGTCGCGATAGCTTTCGGCCTCCGCTTCGGTGACGACAAAGCCATCGCCCTGCTCGGGCAATACCGGGATGAAGCGCAGGCGGAAATAGCGTTCCTGGGCTCGCTCACCGCGGTACAGCAAGCGCACCGCCTGCATGCCACGTGCGGGGATGATCAGCCGCGCCGGGCTGGCGATCAGGCCGCGCTGCTCCAGTGGCAGTTGCGTCTGGTCGATCTCGCGGGGCACACCGTCGGCGTCGTACACCAGCTCGGCGACGCTGAGCTTGACGAAGGCGGTGCTGTCGCCGCCATTACGCACCCGTTTGAGCAAGGTGCTGCGGTTACCGTCCAGGTAATCGTACAGCCCACCGACGTTGAGTTCCGGCGCAGCCTGCAGCGGCAATGGCGCCAGCAGTAGCGACAGGTAAAAGAGTTTCCACGGTTTCATCTGCAACCTCGTTGGATGGTGCCAGGCAAACAGCCAGCGCTCATTTGTGCACATGTGCTGCCGGCAAGAAAGTCAGACCGTTCCGATAAAAAAGAAGAAATTTCCTAGAGACGACTGCTACTCACAGCTCATCATCGAAGACCACACCTGCGCAGCTTCGACCAGCGGGCCGCAGGCAACCAGCAGTGCGCTGGGCAGCGCCAGCAGCAACCGATACAGTCTGCCGTTCATCCTCGTTCTCCTGTGCTCAGCGGATCACTGCCACCCAGCAATTGCGGTGGCGCGCAGACCTGATCGCCGGCCAGCAAGACATTGCCCTCGCGAGGCAGCTGCTTTGGCTCGAGCCTGAGCAGGCAAGCGATCTTGCCCGCCTGGCGTATCTCCAGCGTCGGCGTGCCTTCACTCATCTCCACCGCAAAGATCCCGCTGGCCTCGCTGACGCTGCGGCTGGCGTGATTGATCACCAGCGCACCGCGCATGGGCTGGCGCTGCTGATCGAGCAGGCGGCCAAGCACGGTCACCGTGCGCAACACCTTCAACTGGCGATACTCGACGCCGCCGCGATTGAGGTGGTAGTCCAGGCTGGCCGGCTGAATCACCGCGTCGGGGTCATGTTTGCCAGCGAAATCGAACTGCACGGTGCCAGCCCGATAGGCACTTACAGGGATAATGTTGCGCCCTGGGCGCAGGGTGGCACCCAGCCCGTTGAAGTCGTCGGCGCGCAGCTCCAGGTCATCCAGATCGCTGTCGATGTCGACCACCAGCCCGGCCTCGTGGGGCAGGTATTGGCCACTCAGGGCCAGCTTGCCGCCGCCCATGGCGAGCGTGCTCTGCAGGTTCAGGCCGGCGCTGAGCTGGCCGCTGTAGGACGACGACTGCGCGTAGGCGTCGCCATACACCTGCTGGTTCTGAAACTGGGTGTTGGCGCCGAAACCTGCCCCGTAGCGGTCGACATTGAGCGTGCCGCCAACACTTCGTATTGCGCCCAGCTGCACGTCCTGCTGATAGCTCAGCGATGCATTCTGATCGCGTCCGCCATCGCGCGAAGTGCGACTGCCAAAGCTGGCGGCGATGCGCTGGCCGGGGCCGCCAAGGCTCATGCTCAGGCTCAGGTTGACGCCACGGTTGCGGCTGTCGCTCGTGCTTGCGGTGCCAGGGCGGTCGAACAGCGACAGGCGCCAGTTGGCATCCGAGCCGCCGAGCTTGCCATAGTACGACCAGCCCAGGTCGATCCCCAGGCCGTTGGCGGCACCAGAGCTGTGGGCCAGGCGCAGGCTCGCCGTGCTGCGTGCATCGAGACGCTGGCTGAGTGACAGCGAACTCTGGCTGATCTCCTGCTGGCGGCGTGCGCCACGCCAGCCTGAATTGCCGGTGTCGATCCAGGTGCGGCTGTGGCTCGCCACCAGCGAGCCATTAGGCAGGTTGCTGATCACCTGCAGGTCGTAACCGGTGCCTTGATTGTCGCTGCGGTAGACGTTGCCATACAGCTTGAGCTGGTCGAACGCATCCCAGTCCAGCGAGGTGCCGTACTGGATGGCTTCGTCGACCCGCTGTGCGGACACACCGAGCACGGCGCGCGGGTGCAGCAGATAGTTGGCCAGCACGCCCGCGCCGAGGCTGTCCTGGTGGTCCTTGTCCCAGTTGCTCAACAAGTTGCTCTGGCGACCGGCGTAGACGTTGTAACGCCAGCGGCTGTCGGGATTGCTCCAGTTGCTTGGTTTGTAGATGAAGGCGTCGCTGCGCGAGGTTTCCTGGCCGTCTTCGAGCAGGCGTACCTCGATCTGATAAATGCCGCCGGGCAATACCCGCGTGTCGAGGGTCTGCAGACCGGCCTGCACCGGCTGACTGTTGATCAGCACGCCGTTGCGGTAGATCTCGACCACGCCTGGCCGATTGGGGGTGACATACACCGGGGTGGCGCTGGCTTGGCCGTTGTCGATCAACAGGCTGTCACTGCTGCCGAACATCACCCCCAAGGTGGTATCCGGGCTGCTGCCCAGCAGGCGCGGCTGGCGGGTCAGGCCTTGCGCGCTCGGGGTGAAATAGCCCAGCCGCAGAAATTGCTGGTCGAACAAGCGCTCGGCGTACAACTGATCGAGGCGGTGACGGACCCGGTCGGATTGATCGTTGCCGCGGTCAAACTGCGCATCGGCGAGGGTTGTCCAGTTGCCGATGCTGCCTTGGCCCTGGGCGGCGAAGCGGCCGTTGGTCTGGCTGCCGTTGCGCACCAGATTGAGCTGGTTACGTAGCAACAGGCCGCTGCTGCCCTGTTCGGGAAGGCTATAGTAGCGCGGCTGCTCGAGGTTGGCTTCGGCGCTGGAGGTCACCAGCGATAGCTGTGAATTGACCAGGCTGTAATGAATGGCCTGGAGCCCGTCGGCACAGTCGCTGACGCAGGCCCCCAGTGGTCGCCCGTCAGCCAGGCGCTGCAACCAGCGGCTGCGCAGTTGCGCCGGTTCGCGGCTTTCCTGGGTGTCGGTGAACTCCAGCAACTGAACCTGGCTGGCGCGGCTGAGCACCACCATCGCATCGCCCAGGTAACGGCCATCCAGATCGACGCGTACCGCGAGCGGCACATCAAAGAAATGCGCTTCGAATTCTTTCGGCAAGCCTTGCGCCTGGCTCACCATGTTCAACGCTGCCGGCGGCGCCGCCCAGGCTGGCAACAGCGCGCAGCAGGCGCCGAGGGCGATGCCCCAACGCCGGGTAACAGCATATGTAGGAATGGACGGCATGACCCTGCCTGCAAGCAATGACCGCCCTCGCCGCCGGAGAGCAGCCGGGCGGCAAAGGGGGGTACAAACGGATGAAGAGGATGCGCTGCGGGATGCGATCAAGGGATCGGCGCGGCGGTCTCGAACATCATGCTGACCAGGCCTTGGTAGCTACCCGGCTGATAACCACCGGCCGGTACGGTTGGCTCGACCATGAAGTCCAGGGTCGTGCCGGTAGCGGCTTGCGGCGCTGCGAGCACCTCGGTTGCGGTGGTGGTCAGGGTGGTAGCGCCAACCTTGACGTTCAGATCGATCACGTTGACACCGCTGGTGACGGCGGCCGGAGTCAGCAGGTGCGCGGTGATCGGGCCGATGGTGCTTTTGGCTTGCAGTTGCTTGCGGATCGGCTCGAGGGTGCCTTGAAACGAGTTCCAGGCCATGTCTTGAGGGTCGTTCATCCAGTTGCCGCCGACCGGCTCGACGTAGAACGCGGCAGTCGGGACGGTGGCGGTGATCAGCACCTGTTTTTCGATCGGGTCAGCCGCGATGGCCGAATTGGCGGCCAGAACAGCCAGGGGAAGCGCCAGCACAAATGCTTTCACGAATGTATCTCCTTGGATCCTGTAAGGAACGCCACAGGAAGCGTGCACAAGCGGCACAGCGCCGTTGGCAGGAGCGATTATTCGGAAATGCCGGTGGGCAAACTCTAGGATTGGTCTGACCGCGCTTGGGAAATTTCCCAGCGTGCGGGTTGAGCAGTTCTTGCCGCAGCAAAAACGACAACGCCCCGACTATGCGGGGCGTTGTTCAATGCTCAGAGCAGGTTAGTGAGAAACCGCACCACTGGCACCCAGGCCGGTTTGCGAACGAACGAACTGCGGGAAGAACAGCGCACGCTCGTTGGCTGCCTCCTTGGACTTGTCGGTGACCGAGAAGAACCAGATACCGACGAAGGCAATCAGCATCGAGAACAGTGCTGGGTATTCGTACGGGTAGATGGCTTTTTCGTGACCGAGGATCTGCACCCAGATGGTCGGGCCAAGCACCATCAGGCCAACGGCACTGATCAGGCCCAGCCAGCCGCCAATCATGGCGCCGCGGGTGGTCAGCTTCTTCCAGTACATCGAAAGCAGCAGAACCGGGAAGTTGCAGCTGGCGGCGATAGAGAACGCCAGGCCGACCATGAAGGCAATGTTCTGTTTCTCGAACAGAATGCCCAGGCCAATGGCCAGGATGCCGAGGAAGATCGTGGTGATCTTCGACACGCGGATCTCGTCCTTGTCGTTGGCCTTGCCTTTGCGCCAGACGCTGGCATACAGGTCATGCGACACTGCCGAGGCACCGGCCAGGGTCAGGCCGGCAACCACCGCCAGGATGGTGGCGAAGGCCACTGCCGAGATGAAGCCGAGGAAAATACTGCCCCCCACAGCGTCAGCCAGGTGCACCGCAGCCATGTTGTTGCCACCCAGCAGCGCGCCGGCGGCGTCCTTGAAGTCCGGGTTGGTGCTGACCAGCAGGATCGCGCCGAAACCGATGATGAAGGTCAGGATGTAGAAGTAACCAATGAAGCCGGTCGCGTACAGCACGCTCTTGCGCGCTTCCTTGGCATCGCTGACGGTGAAGAAGCGCATCAGGATGTGCGGCAGGCCGGCGGTACCGAACATTAGTGCCAGGCCCAGCGAGAACGCCGAAATCGGGTCTTTGACCAGGCCACCCGGGCTCATGATTGCTTCACCCTTGGCGTGTACCTTGATCGCTTCGGAGAACAGCGTGTTGAAATCGAAGTTGACGTGTTTCATCACCATCAGCGCCATGAAGCTGGCACCGGACAGCAGCAGCACGGCCTTGATGATCTGCACCCAGGTGGTCGCGAGCATGCCGCCGAACAGCACGTACATGCACATCAGGATGCCGACCAGAATCACCGCAACGTGGTAGTCCAGGCCGAACAGCAGCTCGATCAGCTTGCCGGCGCCAACCATCTGCGCAATCAGGTAGAACGCTACCACCACCAGCGAGCCCGAGGCCGACAGGGTGCGGATCTGTTTTTGCCCGAGGCGATAGGACGCCACGTCGGCAAAGGTGTACTTGCCCAGGTTACGCAGGCGCTCGGCGATCAGGAACAGAATGATCGGCCAGCCGACCAGGAAGCCGATCGAGTAGATCAGGCCGTCGTAACCGGAGGTGAACACCAGCGCGGAAATACCCAGAAAGGACGCCGCAGACATGTAGTCACCGGCAATCGCCAGGCCGTTCTGGAAACCGGTGATCTTGCCGCCGGCTGCGTAGTAGTCCGAGGCTGACTTGTTGCGCTTCGAAGCCCAGTAGGTAATCCCCAGGGTGAACAACACAAAGGCCAGGAACATGAGAATGGCAGCCATGTTCAGGGGCTGTTTCTGCACCTCGCCGGTGAGCGCGTCAGCCGCCCACACAGCGGGTGCGAAGACACCGCAGGCCAATACGGCCAAAGTTTTGGTAGGTCGCATCATTGCTTGGCCTCCGCCAGAATTGCCTTGTTCAGTTCGTCGAACTCGCCGTTGGCGCGACGCACATAGATGGCGGTCAGCACAAAGGCTGAAAGGATCAGGCCGACGCCCAGGGGGATGCCCCAGGTGATGGACGACTCTGGGCTGATCTTGGCGCCGAGCAGGTGCGGGCCATAGGCGATGAGCAAGATGAATCCGCAGTAGAGGCCGAGCATGATTGCCGAAAGAATCCAGGCGAATCGCTCGCGTTTGCTGACCAGTTCCTTGAAGCGCGGACTGTTCTGTATCGAGAGGTAAATGCTGTCGTTCATTGTTTTTGTCCTAGCAGCACAGATTATGGATAACCCACCTGTAACTTTATGCTGCTGTTGGACGCCAACCAGACGACCTTAGTCTTAGATGCAAGAGTGTTTTGCGGTTTTGGTAACAAACATCAGCCAGTGCAGTGTTGATTTGGCTGAAAACAGCGCGCCCAAGGTGACGACTCAACCTTGGGCGGCGATGCTGCTATGGCTCGTTCAACGCGTTACTTGGCAGTCCACTCCGCCACGCGCTCAGGGTGTTTGGCGACCCAATCCTTGGCCGCTTGTTCTGGCTTGGCGCCATCCTGAATGGCCAGCATGACTTCGCCGATCTCATCCTTGGACTGCCACTGGAACTTCTTCAGGAACGCTGCAACTTCCGGGGCCTTCTTCTCCAGGTCCTTGCTACCGATGCTGTTGACGGTCTCAGCCGCGCCGAACACGCCTTTCGGGTCTTCGAGGAACTTCAGCTTCCACTTGGCGAACATCCAGTGCGGCACCCAACCGGTGACAGCAATCGAATCCTGCTTTTTCTCGGCGCGGCCCAGTTCGGCGGTCATGCCGGCGCCGGAGCTGGCTTGCAGCTTGTAACCGGTCAGGTCGTAATCCTTGATCGCCTGCTCGGTCTTGATCATCACGCCCGAGCCTGCGTCGATACCGACGATCTTCTGCTTGAAGCTGGTGTCGGTCTTGAGGTCTGCGATGCTGTTGGCCTTGACGTACTCAGGCACGATCAAGCCAATCTTGGCGTCTTTGAAGTTAGGACCGAAGTCGACCACCTTGTCCTTGTTCTTGGCCCAGTATTCACCATGGGTCACCGGCAGCCAGGCCGAGAGAATCGCATCGAGTTTACCGGTCGCAACCCCTTGCCACATGATCCCGGCTGCCACTGCCTGCAGCTTGACGTCATAGCCGAGTTTTTCCTTGATAACCTCGGCGGCGACGTTGGTGGTCGCAACACTGTCGGCCCAGCCATCGACATAACCGATGCTTACTTCTTTAGCCATGGCCTGCCCAGCGCTCATGGCCAACAACAGGGCGGACCCCACCCCCAGCATACGTCGCATGTTCATCAATGCATCCCCTCGTCAGGTCTCGGAGATAGCATCATCAACCTGCAACAAAGCGCGACCTGCTCCAGCCGCGACCTCTACCTTAACCAGATGCGACAGCACTTGGCCATTAGCGCCATCGGCCGACATTGGCCTGCGCGATCCTTGCATGCCAATGCGTTGGCGCCGGCGATTTGCGGCTATCATCTAGCCCTTTGCGCCTGACGATGGACCGCCCGATGCCCCGCTCCGCCCGCAATCTGCTGCCACTCTTTCTATTCGCCTGCCTGCTCGCCCTTGCCGGGCTGGGCACGCTCTGGTACGGGCTGGGGAAGCCGGTGCTGCTGCCCGACGCCGCCAGCCCGACGCATAAACTGCAGTGCGCCTCGTACACCCCGTTCGACAAGGACCAATCGCCGTTCGACCAGCCGTTTCGCCTGCGGCCGGCGCGGATGGACGCCGACCTGGCCCTGCTGGCCGAACGTTTTCAGTGCATCCGCACCTATTCGATGACCGGTCTTGAGGCGATCCCGGCGCTGGCGCGCAAGCATGGCCTGAAAGTCATGCTCGGCGCCTGGGTGAATGCCAATCCGATCGACAGTGACAAGGAAGTCGCATTGCTTATTGCCGCGGCCAATGCCAACCCCGATGTGGTCAGTGCAGTGATCGTCGGCAACGAGACCCTGCTGCGCAAGGAAGTCACCGGCGAGCGCCTGGCCGAGCTGATCAAGCGGGTCAAGGCCCAGGTCACGGTGCCAGTGACCTACGCCGATGTCTGGGAATTCTGGCTGCAGCATCCACAGATCGCGCCGGCAGTAGACTTCCTGACCATTCACCTGCTGCCGTACTGGGAAGATGACCCACGCAGCATCGACCAGGCATTGGCCCATGTCGCCGAGGTGCGCCAGGTGTTCGGCGCCCGTTTTGCGCCCAAGCAGATCATGATCGGCGAGACCGGCTGGCCCAGCGAAGGCCGCCAGCGTGAAACGGCGCTGCCCAGCCGGGTCAACGAGGCACGCTTCATTCGCGGTTTTGTAGCGATGGCAGAGCAGAACGACTGGAGCTACAACCTGATCGAAGCCTTCGACCAGCCCTGGAAGCGCGCCAGCGAAGGTGCGGTGGGCGGTTACTGGGGGTTATACGACGCCGACCGGCAGGATAAAGGTATTCTCGAAGGGCCGGTCAGCAACCTGGCTCTGTGGCCACAGTGGCTGGCGGCGAGTGCGCTGTTGCTGCTGGCGGCGCTGCTGTTTGCCGGGCGCCCGGTCAATGCCCGGGCCGCACTGCTGCTGCCGTTGCTTGCAGCGATTGGTGCTGCCAGCCTTGGCTTATGGGGCGAATTGATGCGGACCAACGCACGCTTTGCCGGCGAATGGCTGTGGGCAGTGTTGCTGGCAGGCCTGAACCTGCTGGTGCTGGCCCACGCCCTGCTGGCCTTGGCGCAGCGCCAGGGTTGGCGTGAGCGGCTGTTTGCCTGGTTTGAAGCCCGCGCCGGCTGGCTGCTGCTGGCGGCGGGTTTTGCCGCTGCAGTGAGCATGCTGGCGATGGTCTTCGAGCCGCGTTATCGCAGCTTCCCGACTGCCTCGTTGCTGTTGCCGGCGCTGGTGTACTTGCTGCGACCAGTCGTGGCGCGTCGGGCCGAGGTGGCCTTGCTGGCATTCATCATCGGCGCGGGAGTGCTGCCACAGCTGTACCGTGAAGGGCTGGCCAACCAGCAAGCCTGGGCCTGGGCAGTGGTCAGCATACTGATGGTCGGCGCGTTGTGGCGCAGTTTGCGCACGCGCTGACGCTCATGCCAATCTGGCGACTTGTGCCTGACGCACCAGGCGCAAGCCGGCCAGGACCACCGCGAACACGGCGATACTGGCGGTATACAGCACCAGCGCGCTGAGCCCGAACAGCAAGCCGACAGCGGCCAGATACCAGCCGGCGCGGCCCTTGAGCAGTTGCGCGAGCACGCTCAGGGCCACAGCCAGCCAGGCAATCAACTGAAAATGAATCGCCAGGCCCAGCAGCGAGCGCACCTGGCATTGCCAATACTGCGCAGGCACGCCGCACAGGCCAACCCACTGGCCGTCCTCCATCAGCCCGTAGCGCACGCCATAGCTGGCTGCCAGCCACAACGGCAGGCACAGCAGCAGGACAATGACGGGCAATGAACGAGGCATGAAGATCTCCGGGCAAATGTAAACAAACGCCAGCATAATCAATGGCGGCATCTGTGCAAGGCAAGATTTCCCGGCAGCAGCTATGTTGCACAGAGCGATCGTTACCGCGCTATTCACTGGCGCGGTAAAAACTGGCATAACAAATGGCCATGCCCCGGCAACTTTGCCTGCTGGGCCGTGGTCAGAGCCTGCGTACCGTCATGCCTTGCCGAATATTCTGGGGGATTCAATGCTTCGATCACTGCGCCTCGCTGCCCTTCTGGGTGGCTTGCTTATGGCTGCGGCCGCCTCGGCGCGGGATATCGACGCCGCCAGCTATGGCTTTCCCTTGACCAACCCGTTCGAGGCGACAATTGCCTCCACCCCGCCTGAACTGCGGCCGACGCTGCCCAGTGATGAAGACATCACCCAGGCAGACTACAGCCTCACCCTGCGTCCGGAGCGTGAGTTCACCCTGCCGGACAACTTCTGGCCGGTAAAAAAGCTCAAGTACCGCATGGCCCGTCAGGACCACGAGGCGCCGCTGATCTTCATCATTGCCGGCACCGGCGCGCCCT
Source organism: Pseudomonas sp. 1121_17 (assembly GCF_052850745.1). NCBI lineage: Bacteria > Pseudomonadati > Pseudomonadota > Gammaproteobacteria > Pseudomonadales > Pseudomonadaceae > Pseudomonas > Pseudomonas sp. 1121_17. Next base: position 72,666 of record NZ_VXCX01000001.1, on the reverse strand, counting down.
ACAGCAGCTCGACCAACGAATACCTGAAAAAGCTCTACTACCAGGCAGGCTTCCATGTCGTGCAGCTGTCGTCGCCGACCAGCTGGGATTTCATGAGCGCCGCTTCGCGCTTCGCCACGCCTGGCGTGACCAAAGAGGATGCCGAGGACCTGTACCGGGTCATGCAGGCGGTGCGCGCGCAGCACCCGCGTCTGCCGATCAAGGACTTCTACCTCACTGGTTACAGCCTGGGTGCTCTGGACGCGGCGTTTGTCAGCCATCTGGACGAAACCCGGCGCAGCTTCAACTTCAAGCGCGTACTGCTGCTCAACCCGCCGGTGAACCTTTACACCTCGGTGAGCAACCTCGACAAGCTGGTGCAGACCCAGGTCAAGGGCATCGACCGCAGCACCACGTTCTACGAGCTGATGCTGGAAAAGCTCACCCGGTACTTCCAGGACAAGGGCTACATCGACCTCAACGACGCGCTGCTGTATGACTTCCAGCGCTCGCGCGAGCATCTGTCCAACGAGCAAATGGCGATGCTGATCGGCACTTCGTTCCGCTTCTCGGCGGCCGACATTGCCTTTACCTCCGACCTGATCAACCGCCGCGGCCTGATTACCCCGCCAAAGCAGCCGATCACCGAAGGCACCAGCTTGACCCCGGCGTTCAAGCGCGCCCTGCAGTGCGACTTCGAGTGCTACCTGACCGAGCAGGTGATCCCGATGTGGCGCGTGCGCACCGACGGTGGCAGCGTGCTGCAGCTGGTCGATCAAGCCAGCCTGTACGCCCTTGAAGGCTACCTGAGCAAAAGCCCGAAGATTGCCGTCATGCACAATGCCGACGACCTGATCCTCGGCCCTGGCGATATCGGTTTTCTGCGTAAAGTATTTGGCGATCGGCTGACCCTGTACCCGCACGGCGGCCATTGCGGCAACCTTAATTACCGCGTCAACAGCGACGCCATGCTGGAGTTCTTCCGTGGTTAAACGACTGCTGCTCGTCACCGCTTTGCTCGCCGCCGGGCATGCCCAGGCCGAGGAGATCGCGCCGCGTACCAGCGTGATCGATGCCAACGTGGCCGATGCGCCGGTCGAGCAAAGCGATGGCTTTCTCGACCCGTTACGCTCGCTCAAATTCAACCCTGGGCTGGACCAGCGTGAGTTCGAGCGCTCGACCCTGACCGCGCTGAATGTCTACGATCCGCTGGAGTCGGTGAACCGGCGCATCTACCACTTCAACTATCGCTTCGATCAGTGGGTGCTGCTGCCTGCCGTCGACGGTTATACCGCGATCACGCCACGCTTCGTGCGTACTGGGGTGAGCAACTTCTTCAGCAACCTTGGCGATGTGCCCAACCTGTTCAACAGCGTGTTGCAGCTCAAGGCCGAGCGGTCGGCGAAGATCACTGCAAGGCTGATGTTCAACACCATCATCGGTGTCGGCGGCCTGTGGGACCCGGCGACCAAGATGGGCCTGCCGCGCCAGAGTGAAGACTTCGGCCAGACCCTGGGCTTCTATGGCGTACCCGACGGGCCGTACATCATGCTGCCGATCCTCGGCCCATCAAACCTGCGCGACACCACCGGGGTGGTGGTGGACTACGCCGGCGAACAGTCGATCAACTACCTGGACATGGCCAATGTCACCAGCGACCACCCGGAGATCCTGTTCCTCCGGGCTGTGGACAAGCGCTACACCACTGCCTTCCGTTATGGCCAGCTGAATTCGCCGTTCGAATACGAGAAGGTGCGCTACGTCTACACCCAGGCGCGCAAACTGCAGATCGCCGAGTAATCAGCATATTGGGGCCGCTTTGCGGCCCCAAAACTTACAAGCCGAGAAAACGACTCAGCGCCCCCCGCTTGGCCAGGGCATCGCGCCGGCCCAGCTCGATCAGCTCGCTGCAATAACTCGCCTCGAACAGCAGATAACTCAACACCCCTGCCCCACTCGTGCGGGTTGCCCCGGGCCCACGCAGGAACATGCGCAAAGCCGCCGGTAACTGGCGTCGATGACGCGCGGCGATTTCATCCAGCGGCTGGCTCGGCGCAACCACCAGTACCTCGATCGGCGCCAGGCCCAGCGCCCGCGCATTCAAATGCGCCGGCAGCAGGTGGCTGAGGTGATTGAGCCGTTGCAACAGCTCGATGTCGTCTTCCAGGCTATCGATAAAGGTGCTGTTGAGCATATGCCCGCCGATCTGCGCCAGGCTTGGCTGGCGACCACTGAACAGACGCTGGCTGGGCAACGGCGGCGCCGGCCGTTGCGGGTTGCCGCTGACGCCGACCACCAGCACCCGGCTCGCGCCCAGGTGCAAGGCAGGGCTGATCGGCGCCGACTGGCGCACCGCACCATCGCCAAAGTACTCGTCGCCAAGCTTGACCGGGGCAAACAGCAAGGGGATCGCCGAGCTGGCCAGCAAGTGCTCGATGCTTAGCGCGGTTGGCACGCCAATCCGGCGGTGGCGCAGCCATGGCTGAATCGTCTCGCCGCCTTGATAGAAGGTCACTGCCTGGCCCGAGTCGTAGCCAAAAGCGGTAATGGCCACGGCGCGCAATTGCTCGCTGGCCAGCGCCTCGCCAATGCCGTCAAGATGCAGGTGCGCTTGCAACAGGCCACGAAGCGGGCTGCTATCGAGCAACGCCACCGGCACGTCGCCGCCAAAACCCAACAGGCAGTGGCTGACAAACCGGCTGGCCTGGCGAATCACCCCGGGCCAGTCGCTGCGCAGCACCAGGTGACTGCTGAAGTTCTGCCAGAAGGCGGTCAGGCGCTGCACCGATTCGGCAAAACGCGTGGCACCGCTGGCCAGCGTCACCGCATTGATGGCCCCGGCCGAGGTGCCAACGATCACCGGGAACGGGTTGGCCGCGCCAGGCGGCAGCAACTCGGCAATACCTGCCAGCACCCCCACCTGATAAGCCGCGCGGGCACCGCCGCCAGAGAGAATCAGGCCCGTGGTTGCAGTCATGTGATCCTCCCTGGAAGCACTGGCGTCAGCGCTGCTTCTTGTCGTATAGCCGTGGCGCGCCCTCAGGGCGGGACTTGAAGCGGCGATGCGCCCACAGGTATTGCTCCGGGCATTCACGCAGCACGCTCTCGACCCACTGGTTGATGCGCAGGCAGTCGGCCTCCTCGGTCTCGCCCGGGAAGTCCTGCAGCGGTGGATGCACAACCAAACGGTAACCGCTGCCATCCTCAAGCCGGCGCTGAGTGAACGGAATCACCCGCGCCTTGCCCAGACGGGCAAACTTGGTGGTAGCGGTAACCGTTGCCGCCGGGATACCGAATAGCGGCACGAACACACTCTGCTTGGCGCCGTAGTCCTGATCCGGTGCGTACCAGATCGCGCGGCCGCTGCGCAGCAGCTTGAGCATGCCGCGCACGTCCTCGCGCTCGATCGCCAGCGAATCGAGGTTATGCCGCTCGCGGCCACTGCGCTGGATGAAGTCGAACAGCGGATTGCCATGCTCGCGGTACATGCCGTCGATGGTGTGCATCTGGCCGAGCAGTGCGGCGCCGATTTCCAGAGTGGTGAAGTGCACCGCCATCAGAATCGCGCCCTGGCCATCGCGCTGGGCGGCCTGCAGGTGCTCGATGCCTTCGATATGCGCCAGCTGCGCCAGCCGGGCCTTTGGCCACCACCAGCTCATGGCCATTTCGAAGAAGGCGATGCCGGTGGAGGCGAAGTTTTCTTTAAGCAACCGCAGCCGTTGGTCGGCGGAAAGCTCAGGGAAGCACAGCTCGAGGTTGCGCGCAGCGATGCGCCGACGCTCGCCGGCAAAGCGATACATCACCGCGCCCAGCGCACGGCCCAGCGCCAGCAGTGCCCGATAAGGTAGTTGCACAGTCAGCCACAGCAGCCCCAGGCCCAACCACAGGCCCCAGAATCGCGGGTGGAGAAAATAACGACGAAAACGCGGGCGTTCCATTCAAGCTTCCGGAAAGACAAAGGCCGCGCATTCTACAACGGATCGCCTCCGGTTGCGGGCAACCCGCGTTCTCGTTATAAGTCAGGGCACTTTTTCCGTTACAAGCCGTCTATGCAGACCATGAGCCCAAACCACACCCCCGAACACGCCCCCGCGTTCCAGCTCAAGGGCAGCATGCTTGCCATTACCGTTCTGGAACTGGCGCGCAACGACCTTGAATCGCTGGACCGCCAGCTGGCGGCCAAAGTCGCCCTGGCACCGAACTTCTTCAGCAATACACCACTGGTGCTGGCGCTGGACAAACTGCCGGCCGGCGAAGGCGCCATCGATTTGCCCGGGCTGATGCGCATCTGCCGCCACCATGGCCTGCGCACTCTGGCGATCCGCGCCAACCGTATCGAAGACATCGCTGCGGCGATTGCCATCGACCTGCCCGTGCTGCCGCCGTCCGGTGCCCGCGAGCGGCCATTGGAGCCTGAGCCGGAAGTAAAGAAGCCCGAGCCAGAACCAGTGCCGGTGGTGCCCGCCGAGCCGGAAGTGCGGCCGACCCGGATCATCACCACGCCGGTGCGCGGTGGCCAGCAGATCTACGCCCAGGGCGGTGACCTAGTGGTAACCACATCGGTCAGCCCGGGTGCGGAACTTCTTGCCGATGGCAACATCCATGTCTACGGCGCAATGCGTGGTCGGGCCCTGGCGGGGATCAAGGGCAACACCAAGGCGCGCATCTTCTGCCAGCAGATGACCGCAGAGCTGGTCTCGATTGCCGGTCAGTACCGGGTCTGCGAAGACCTGCGCCGCGACCCACTGTGGGGTTCGGGGGTACAGGTCAGCCTGTCTGGCGATGTGTTGAACATCACCCGGCTTTAACGGATACTTGCGGCATTTTTAGAGCAACTTTTTCATCGTTGCCGTTTTGTGCTTTTTCAGGGACTGCTGTCCCGACTATTTTATTTAGGGGTGAAACACCTTGGCCAAGATTCTCGTGGTTACTTCCGGCAAAGGGGGTGTGGGCAAGACCACCACCAGCGCCGCCATCGGTACCGGCCTGGCCCTGCGCGGGCACAAGACTGTCATCGTCGACTTCGACGTCGGCCTGCGTAACCTCGACCTGATCATGGGCTGCGAGCGTCGCGTAGTGTACGACTTCGTCAACGTGGTCAACGGCGAAGCCAACCTGCAGCAGGCCCTGATCAAGGACAAGCGCCTTGAGAACCTGTTCGTGCTGGCCGCCAGCCAGACCCGCGACAAAGACGCGCTGACCCAGGAAGGCGTCGAGAAGGTCCTGATGGACCTGAAGGAAAACTTCGAATACGTGGTCTGCGACTCCCCTGCGGGTATCGAAAAGGGCGCCCACCTGGCCATGTATTTCGCCGACGAAGCGATCATTGTGACCAACCCGGAAGTCTCCTCGGTACGTGACTCGGACCGCATGCTCGGCCTGCTGGCAAGCAAGTCGCGCCGCGCCGAGCGTGGTGAAGACCCGATCAAGGAACACCTGCTGATCACCCGCTACCACCCAGAGCGCGTGAGCAAGGGCGAAATGCTCGGCGTCGAAGACGTCAAGGACATCCTTTCGGTTGACCTGATTGGTGTGATTCCGGAATCGGAAGCCGTGCTCAAAGCCTCGAACCAGGGCGTGCCGGTAATCCTCGATGACCAGAGCGATGCAGGCCAGGCCTACAGCGACACCATCGACCGCCTGCTCGGGAAGACCCTTCCTTTGCGGTTCATCGAAATGCCGAAGCAAGGATTCTTCGCGCGCCTGTTTGGAGGCAAGTAAACCATGAACCTTTTTGACTTCTTTCGTGGCAGACAGAAACAGAGCAGTGCGTCGGTAGCGAAAGAGCGTCTACAGATCATCGTGGCGCACGAGCGCGGTCAGCGCACCACGCCGGACTACCTGCCGGCGCTGCAGAAAGAACTGGTCGAGGTGATCCGCAAGTACGTCAATATTGGCAACGATGACGTGGTGGTTGCCCTGGAGAACCAAGGCAGCTGCTCGATCCTCGAGCTGAACATCACCCTGCCCGAGCGTTAATAAACGCTGCGGGCACACCTGCAGGAGCGGCCCTGAACCGCGAAGCAGCCACTGACGCAACCAGAACATCTGGTGCCGTCCGTGGCTGTTTTGCGGTTCAGGGCCGCTTTTGTCAGTTTTTCCAGAGAAGACGCACCAATGCCCCTGTCGAACGTGCACATCCTTCATCAGGACGACGCTGTCCTGGTCATCAACAAGCCGACCCTGCTGCTTTCGGTGCCGGGCCGCGCCGACGACAACAAGGACTGCCTGATCACCCGCCTGCAGGAAAACGGCTACCCGGAAGCGCTGATCGTGCATCGCCTCGATTGGGAAACCTCGGGGATCATCCTGCTCGCTCGGGATGCCGACAGTCATCGAGAACTGTCGCGCCAGTTTCATGATCGCGAAACCGAAAAGGCCTACACCGCACTGTGCTGGGGCCAGCCTGCGCTGGACAGCGGCAGCATCGACCTGCCACTGCGCTATGACCCGCCGACCAAACCGCGGCATGTGGTCGACCATGACCAAGGCAAGCATGCACTGACCTTCTGGCGCATCGTCGAGCGCTGTGGCGACCATTGCCGGGTCGAGCTGACGCCGATCACCGGCCGCTCGCATCAACTGCGCGTGCACATGCTGTCGATCGGCCATCCGCTGCTCGGCGACCGGCTGTACGCCAACCCGGAGGCGCTGGCTGCTCATGAGCGTCTATGCCTGCACGCGAGCATGCTCAGCTTTACCCATCCGGTTAGCGGCGAGCGCTTGAAGTTCGAGTGCCCGGCTCCGTTCTGAAGTCGCTGTGCGCCGACACAAAACGTCGCAGAACTGCGTTAAACTCGCGCCATTGCTGTCTGGAGTGAACTATGCGCGATGTTTTGAACCAGGGCCTGATCGAATTCCTCAAGGCCTCCCCGACGCCCTTCCACGCCACGGCAAGCCTGGTCCAGCGCCTCGAAGCCGCTGGATTTCAGCGCCTCGACGAGCGTGACAGCTGGGCCACCGTGCCTGGCGGGCGTTACTACCTGACCCGCAACGACTCGTCGCTGATCGCGATCAAGCTCGGTTCGCTGTCACCGCTGCTGAGCGGTATCCGCATGGTTGGCGCGCACACCGACAGCCCGTGCCTGCGAGTCAAGCCGCAGCCTGAACTGCAGCGCCAAGGCTTTTTGCAGCTGGGCGTCGAAGTCTACGGCGGCGCGCTGCTGGCGCCGTGGTTCGACCGCGACCTGTCGCTGGCCGGGCGGGTAACCTTCCGCCGCGACGGCAAGGTCGAAAGCCAGCTGGTCGACTTCAAGCTGCCGATCGCGGTGATCCCCAACCTGGCGATCCATCTCAATCGCACCGCCAACGAAGGCTGGCCGATCAATGCCCAGCTCGAACTACCGCCAATCATCGCCCAGGTGGCCGGTGATGAGCGGGTCGATTTCCGCGCTGTGCTCACCGAGCAGTTGGCCCGCGAACACGAACTCAATGCCGACGTGGTGCTCGACTACGAGCTGAGCTTCTACGACACCCAGGACGCGGCCCTGATCGGCCTCAATGGTGACTTCATCGCCGGCGCTCGCCTCGACAACCTGCTGTCGTGCTATGCCGGCCTGCAGGCGATGCTGGCAACCGACAGCGACGAGACCTGCGTGCTGGTCTGCACCGACCATGAAGAAGTCGGGTCCAGCTCGGCCTGTGGCGCCGACGGCCCAATGCTCGAACAAACCCTGCAGCGCCTGCTGCCGGATGGCGACGAATACGTTCGCGTGATCCAGCGTTCGCTGATGATCTCGGCCGACAACGCCCACGGCGTGCACCCCAACTACGCCGACAAGCACGACGGTAATCATGGGCCCAAGCTCAATGCCGGGCCGGTGATCAAGGTCAACAACAATCAGCGCTACGCCACCAACAGCGAAACCGCCGGGTTCTTCCGCCACCTGTGCATGGCTGAAGAAGTACCAGTGCAGAGCTTTGTGGTGCGCAGCGACATGGGTTGTGGTTCGACCATCGGCCCGATCACCGCGAGCCACCTGGGTGTGCGCACGGTCGATATCGGCTTGCCGACCTTTGCCATGCACTCGATCCGCGAGCTGTGCGGCAGCCATGACTTGGCTCACCTGGTCAAGGTTCTGAGCGCGTTCTACCGCACCCGCGAACTGCCGTGAAGGCAACCTGCCGAGGGTCAATGGCCACCCTCGGCGCAGCCGCTATGCTGGATGCATAGTGGCTCTCCAGTTACCCCGCAGAAGGATTCTGTCGCATGTCGCCCTTTCTCTCGTTGTTCGTTCCGGTATTCCTGTTCCTGATGCTGCTGACCATCGGCTTCAGCCTGCGCGAGCGCAACGCCGGGGTGCTGATGATGTGGATCGGCACCTTGGGCATTTTCGGCATCATGTGCTGGAAGATCCTCGAGAAACTGCCCACATAAACCTCTACACTCGGTCGATCGATTGTCCTGAGGTAGTTTTTCCGGTGCCTGTCTTCCTGCGTTGCCTGACCCTGCTGCTGTTGCTGTTCATCACGCCGAGTTATGCCGCCGGCATTCCCGGCCTGCTCGGCTCGAACGCGCCGGCACAACCGCAAGCCAGCGAGCCGCTGGCAAAGTCGCTGGACGAGGTGATCAAGAACCTCGAAAACGACCAGCAACGCAGCAAGCTGCTGGCCGACCTGAAAAAACTCCGTGATGCCAGCAAACAGACCCAGGCCAACCCGGAACAAGGTGTGCTCGGGCTCATCAGCGGCGCCCTGCATGACATTGAAAAGCAGTTCAGCGGCGATGAAAGCCCGTTTCGGCGTTGGTCGCTGGAAATCAATCAGGCTCAGGATGAGCTCAGCGCGCTGATGGTGCCGGTGCAGCAGTGGCCGGCAATTCTGTTCGGCTTCGCGGCTGTGATTGCGGTGTGGAGCTTGCTGGCCATGCTGTTCAACTGGATAGGTCAGCGCGTGCGCCTGCGCTTCGGTCTCAAGGCTGAGCTGCCGCAACACCCGCGCACCGGTGACCTGGTGTTGTTTGCCTTGCGCAAACTGGGGCCTTGGCTGGTAGCACTGATCATCACCGTCTACCTGAGCTTCGCCCTGCCCCCATCGCTGGGCAAATCGATGGCGATGGTGCTGGCTTACGCGTTGGTAGTGGGCACCTGCTTCTCGGCGATCTGCGTGATTGCCTTCTCCCTGCTCGATGGCCCGCACCGCCACCGCGCCCTGCATATTCTGCGGCATCAGGCGTTTCGCCCGCTGTGGCTGATCGGCAGTTTCGCGGCGTTTGGCGAAGCGATGAACGACCCGCGCCTGACCGCAGCGCTGGGCCCCCATCTGGCCCACGCTCTGGCGACCATGGCCAACGTGCTGGCGGCGCTGTGCACCGGATTGTTCGTGCTGCGCTTCCGCCGCCCGATTGCCCACCTGATTCGCAACCAGCCACTGTCGCGTCGGCTGAACCGGCGCACCCTGAGTGACACCATCGAGATTCTCGGCAGCTTCTGGTTCATTCCGGCAATGATTCTGGTGGCGATCTCGCTGGTGGCCACCTTCGTTTCCGCTGGCGATACCAGCACGGCCCTGCGCCAGTCGCTGATGTGCACCGTGCTGGTGGTGGTGTGCATGGTGGTCAATGGCCTGGTGCGCCGCCACGCGGCCAACCCGAAGCGGATCAATCGCCGTCAGGCGGTGTATGCCGAGCGCTTGCGCAACTTTGGCTACGCCCTGCTGCATGTGCTGATCTGGCTGGCGTTCATCGAGCTTGGCCTGCGCGTCTGGGGCCTGTCGATGATCGGCTTTGCCGAAGGCGAAGGGCATGACGTCAGCCTGCGTCTGCTCGGCCTGGCCGGCACCCTGATCGCCGCCTGGCTGGTGTGGATCCTCGCCGACACGGCGGTGCATCATGCGCTGGTGCGCTCGCGCCGTGGTCTGGCCAACGCCCGCGCGCAGACCATGATGCCGCTGATCCGCAACGTCATGTTCGTGGCCATCTTCATCATTGCGGTGATTGTCGCCCTGGCCAACATGGGCATGAACGTCACGCCGCTGCTGGCCGGTGCCGGTGTCATCGGCCTGGCCATCGGCTTTGGTGCGCAGTCGCTGGTCGCCGACCTGATCACCGGGCTGTTCATCATCATCGAAGACTCACTGGCCATCGACGACTATGTCGAAGTCGGCGGCCACCTGGGCACCGTCGAGGGCCTGACCATCCGCACCGTGCGCCTGCGCGATATCGATGGCATCGTGCATACCATCCCGTTCAGCGAAATCAAGAGCATCAAGAACTACTCACGTGAGTTCGGCTACGCGATCTTCCGCGTGGCCGTGCCTCACGGCATGAGCATCGACAAGGCCATCACCCTGATCCGTGAGGTCGGCCAGACCCTGCGCAGCGACCCGCTGATGCGCCGCAACATCTGGTCGCCACTGGAGTTGCAAGGGGTGGAAAGCTTCGAGGCTGGCCAGGCGATCCTGCGGGCGCGCTTCAAGACTGCTCCGATCAAGCAGTGGGAAGTGTCGCGGGCGTTCAACCTAGCGCTCAAACGCCAGCTTGATGAGGCCGGCCTGGACCTGGCGATGCCGCGCTTGTCGGTGCAAGTGGTCACAGCAGGAGGCGGCGGGCTGAGCGAAGCGGTTGCCGGCGAAACGCCAGCAGCAAAGCCGTCTCTATAATCGCTCTATAATTGCCTATAAATCTTTTGGGAGGCACCGTAAGGTGTCTTCCAGCATGCAGCTCTGCATGGAAACCAACTACCCCGCCTCCGCCCTGATCCGTACTGCATCATGGCGCCAGTACTCCAGGTCGCAGTCGATCAGATGTCCCTGCTGATCGCAGTTGACCCGGGTTACCTGCAAGCCAGGGCTGCCCGCCGAGATCTTTAGCGCACTGGCGGCGGCCAGAGGCAGCGCGGTGGGCAGGATCTCGAAGCAGACCCGGCCATATTCAATCTGATACTCGCGAGCGTAGATCTCGGTCAGCGACTGACTGAGGTCCTGCTCGAGAATCTGCGGGAAGTACGCTGGCGCCAGGTAGTGCTCGGTATACAGCACCGCGCGCCCGTCAATCCGCCGGACCCGGCAGATCTGCACCACGCTGGACAACCCCGGCAGGCGCAAGCGCGCGCAGATCGCCGCCGAGGCCGGCTGCAGGCGCGCCGACAACAGCTCGGTGGCCGGCACCCGCCCCTGCTCGCGAACCATCGCGTGGAAGTGGCTACGGGCAATCAGGTCATAGCTTAACCGCTGCGGCGCAACGAACCAGCCACGGCGCTCTTCGCGATAGATCAAACCCTGTGCCTCCAGCTGCAGCAGTGCTTCGCGCAGGGTGATGCGCGTGGTGGCGAAGACTTCACTGAGTTTGCGCTCGGCCGGCAGTTTGCCGCCCGGCGCCAGCAGGCCGTGTTCGATCTGCTCCTGCAGGGCATGACAGATGACTGTTACCGCGCGCGCTGGCGTCGCTTGCATCAAAGGTTACCTATCTGGACTAGTCCAGCCCCACCACAGGGCAACTGGAGGATAGTGCAAGCCTAGGCACAGGCCATGAACATCCGGTTACAGAAGCCGCTCAAGGGTGTCATTGAAAATGCATCAGGCCAGGCGAATCAAGGCCTGGGATCTGGTCTACGCTGTATTTTCAGGCATCCCGGTAGGCCGGCCAAGGCGCTGTCCTACATCAAACTGTCACGCTGGCAGCCTACCTTGGCGCAAGGTTTGCTGACCTAGACCACTTACGTCACGCGCACGGTTTGCATCCTCATATCGCCTGCAAGGCATTCCCACCCAAGGAGCTTCGGATGAAACAGTTTTTCATGGCGTCATTGCTCGGTTCGGCCATCGCCCTGTGCACCTCGGCAATGGCCGCCGACGACCTCAAGACACTGGAAGATGCAGCCCGCAAGGAAGGCGCGGTGAACAGCGTGGGCATGCCCGATGCGTGGGCCAACTGGAAAGCCACCTGGGATGACCTGGCCAGCAAGTACGGCCTCAAGCACATGGACACCGACATGAGCTCGGCGCAGGAAATCGCCAAGTTCGAGTCGGAAAAGGACAACGCCAGCGCCGACATCGGTGACGTCGGTGCCGCCTTTGGCCCGATCGCCGTGGCCAAGGGCGTGAGCCAGCCGTACAAGCCAAGCACCTGGAATCAGGTACCGACCTGGGCCAAGGACCAGGACGGCCACTGGGCGCTGGCCTACACCGGCACCATTGCTTTCATCATCAACAAGCAGCTGGTCAAGGAAGGCGAGCGGCCAAAAACCTGGCACGACCTCGAGAAGGGCAAGTACAAGGTCGCCATCGGTGACGTCGGCACCGCAGCCCAGGCGGCCAACGGCGTGCTCGCTGCGGCCATCGCCTACAAGGGTGATGAACGCAACATCGAGCCAGGCCTGCAGCTGTTCACCAAGCTGGCTCAGCAGAAACGCCTGTCGCTGGCCAACCCGACCATCCAGACCCTGGAGAAAGGCGAAGTGGAAGTCGGCGTGGTCTGGGACTTCAATGGCCTGAGCTACCGCCAGCAGATCGACCCTGAGCGCTTCGAGGTGTTGATCCCGGCTGACGGCTCGATTACCTCGGGCTACACCACCATCATCAACAAGTACGCCAAAAACCCCAACGCGGCCAAGCTGGCTCGCGAATACATCTTCAGCGACGCCGGCCAGATCAACCTGGCCAACGGCCACGCGCGGCCGATCCGTGCCGAGCACCTGAAGCTGCCGGCTGATGTACAGGCCAAGCTGCTGCCCAACGAGCAGTACGCGCCGGCCCAGCCAATCAAGGACGCCACAGCCTGGGAGACCACCTCCAAGGCGCTGCCGCAAAAATGGCAGGAGCAGGTCATCATCGAGATGGAATGACGCTTGCTTGGGTAATGCTCTGAACAGCTCTCTGCACCGTAACAGCGGGGCAGAGGGCAACCCCACCGTGTGATCCACCTGCCGTGGAGTCTCCATGCCACACAACGTCATTCTCGTCCTGCTCGACGGCCTCAACCACGAGGTCGCCCACCATGCGATGGGCCACCTGCACGCTTACGTCGAGGCTGACCGCGCCGCGCTGTACCGGGTCCAGTGCGAGCTGCCGTCGCTGTCGCGGCCGCTGTACGAATGCATCCTCACCGGCGTACCACCACTGGAAAGCGGCATCGTCCACAACAACGTCAACCGCCTGTCCAACCAGCGCAGCGTGTTTCACTACGCCCGCGAGGCAGGCCTGGGCACTGCTGCCGCCGCGTATCACTGGATGAGCGAGTTGTACAACCGCTCGCCGTTCGACCCGCTGCGCGACCGCCACACCCATGCGCCGAAGCTGCCGATCCAGCATGGGCTGTTCTACTACGCCGATCACTACCCCGACTCGCACCTGCTGGCCGACGCCGAGTACCTGCGCCGCCGCCACGCCCCGAATTTCTTGCTGGTGCACCCGATGAACATCGACGATGCCGGCCATCGTCATGGCCTCGACAGCAGCCAGTACCGCAATGCCGCGCGCGGCGCCGACATCCTCTTGGCCGACTACCTGCCGCGCTGGCTCGAAGAGAGATATCAGGTGCTGGTGACCGCCGACCATGGCATGAACAACGACCGCTCGCACAATGGCCTGCTGGCCGAGGAGCGCGAGGTGCCGCTGTTCGTCTTCGGCAGCGCCTTCAGCCTCGACCAGAATGCCAAGCCGCTGCAGACCGAGCTGTGCGGAACGATCTGCGAGCTGCTCGGCGCCGCCCATGACAAAAGCGTTTGCCGCGAGCTGCTGTCGTGATGGCCGGCACCCGCGGGCGCTACCTGGCCATGCTCTGCCTGCTGCCGTTCGCGCTGTTCTTTCTGGTATTCCAGATCGCGCCGCTGGGCTGGGTGGCAATTAACAGCGTGCAAGCCGAGGGCGGCTGGAGCCTGGACAACTTCGGCAAGGTGTTCGCCTCCAAGTTTTATCTGCAGGCGCTGCAGCGCAGCCTGGAGATCAGCTTCTGGTCGAGCCTGTTCGGCATCATCATTGCCACCCTTGGTGCCTATTCGCTGCGCCAGGTCGACTCGAAGCTGCGCGACTTCGTCAGTGCCTTCGCCAACATGACCAGCAACTTCGCCGGAGTGCCGCTGGCCTTCGCCTTCATCATTCTGCTCGGCTTCAACGGCGCACTGACCTTGCTGCTGAAGCAGATCGGCTTGCTCGAAGACTTCAGCATCTACTCCAAGACCGGTTTGATACTGGTGTACACCTACTTCCAGATCCCGCTCGGCGTGTTGTTGCTGTACCCGGCGTTCGATGCCCTGCGCGAAGACTGGCGCGAATCTGCAGCGCTGCTCGGCGCCAGCCACTGGCAATTCTGGCGGCACATCGGCCTGCCGGTGCTGACCCCGGCGCTGCTCGGCACTTTCGTGATTCTGCTGGCCAATGCCCTCGGTGCCTACGCCACGGTCTATGCACTGACTACGGGCAATTTCAACGTGCTGCCGATCCGCATCGCGGCGCTGGTGGCGGGTGACATCAGCCTCGACCCGAACCTGGCCAGCGCCCTGGCGATGGTGCTGGTGGGGCTGATGACGCTGGTCACGGTGGTCCATCAATGGCTGCTGAAGAGGAGCTACCATGCGCGCTGAATCCCGCCCTGGCGGCTGGTACCACCGCGCCATGGTCTACCTGCTGTTTTTGATCCTGCTGCTGCCGCTGGCCGGCACCCTGCTCTACTCGCTGTCGACCAGCTGGTCGGCGAGCCTGTTGCCCAGCGGCCTTACTTTCAAATGGTACGTGGCGCTGTGGAGCGAGCCGCGCTTTCTGGCCGCCTTCGGCCAGTCGCTGCTGGTGTGCGTCGGCGCGCTGCTGTTGTCGGTGGTGCTGATCCTGCCGTTGCTGTTTGTGGTGCATTACCACTTTCCGCGGCTGGACGCGCTGATGAACATCCTCATCCTGCTGCCGTTTGCGGTACCGCCGGTGGTGTCGTCGGTGGGCTTGCTGCAGCTGTATGGCAGCGGGCCGATGGCGATGGTCGGCACGCCGTGGATTCTGATCGGCTGCTACTTCACTGTAGCGCTGCCGTTCATGTACCGGGCCATCACCAACAACCTGCAAGCGATCAACCTGCGCGACCTGATGGACGCTGCCCAACTGCTCGGCGCCAGCACCTGGCAGGCGGCGTTTCTGGTGGTGCTGCCAAACCTGCGCAAGGGCCTGATGGTGGCGCTGTTGCTGTCGTTCTCGTTTTTGTTCGGCGAGTTCGTGTTCGCCAACCTGCTGGTCGGCACACGCTACGAAACGCTGCAGGTGTACCTGAACAACATGCGCAACAGCAGCGGCCACTTCAACAGCGCGCTGGTGATTTCCTATTTCGCCTTCGTCCTGGTGTTGACCTGGGTGGCCAATCGCTTGAACAAGGACAAACCCTGAGATGAGCTTCGTCAGCGTAGAGAAACTGCAAAAGAGTTACGCCGGCAGCCCGGTGTTCGACGATATCGACTGCCAGATCCAGCGCGGCGAATTCGTCACCCTGCTCGGCCCGTCCGGTTGCGGCAAGTCGACCTTGCTGCGCTGCATTGCCGGCCTGACCCCGGTCGACAGCGGCCGGATCCTCCTCGACGGCCACGACCTGGTGCCGCTGAGCCCGCAAAAACGCGGCATCGGCATGGTCTTTCAGAGCTATGCACTGTTCCCCAACATGACCGTCGAGCAAAACGTCGCCTTTGGTTTGCGCATGCAGAAAACCCCCGCTGAAGAAAGCCGCACGCGGGTGCGCGAAGTGCTCGAGCTGGTCGAGCTGGGCAGCTTTGCCGGGCGCTATCCGCATCAGTTGTCGGGCGGCCAGTGCCAGCGGGTGGCGCTGGCCCGATCGCTGGTGACCAGGCCGCGCCTGTTACTGCTGGATGAGCCACTGTCAGCACTGGATGCACGCATTCGCAAGCACCTGCGCGAGCAGATTCGGGCGATTCAGCGCGAGCTTGGGCTGACCACGATCTTCGTCACCCACGACCAGGAAGAGGCGCTGACCATGTCCGACCGCATCTTCCTGATGAACCAGGGTCGGATCGTGCAGAGTGGCGACGCCGAAACCCTCTATACCGCGCCGGTGGACCTGTTTGCCGCAGGCTTTATCGGCAACTACAACCTGCTCGATGCCGACAGCGCCAGCCGCCTGTTGCAACGCCCGGTCAGCAGCCGCCTGGCGATCCGCCCCGAGTCGATCAGCCTGGGTCTCACCGGCGAACTGGACGGCCAGGTGCGCAGCCATAGCCTGCTCGGCAACGTCATCCGCTATCGGGTCGAGGTGCGCGAGGTCGAACTGGTGGTTGACGTGCTCAATCGCTCGTCAGAGGATCTGCATGCGGACGGTCAACGGGTATCCTTGGCTATCGACCCAACGGCGCTACGCGAAGTGGCATAGAAGTAGTTCAGGAGAAGTACCGATGGCTTTGGCAATTTTCGATCTGGATGAAACCTTGATCCATGGCGACTGCGCGTCGCTGTGGAGTGAGCACATGGTGCGGCTGGGCTGGGTCGATGGCGAGTCGTTTCTGCGCCGTGACCGCGAGATGATGGAAGCGTACAACAAGGGTGAGATGGCCATGGAAGACTACATGGCCTTCAGCCTCGAGCCGGTTGCCGGGCGCACACTGGAGGAGCTGGCGCACCTGGTCGAGCCATGGGTGGAAGATGTGATCGAGCCGATCATCTTCGGCGACGCCTGCCACTGCATTGCCGAGCACCGCAAGCAAGGTGATCGGGTGCTGATCATCTCGGCTTCTGGCACCCACCTGGTCGGGCCGATTGCAGCGCGCTTGGGTGTAGACGAGTATCTGGCGATTGAGCTGGAAGCGATCAATGGCGTGTACACCGGCAACACTCACGGCGTGCTGACCTACCGCGAGGGCAAGGTCACCCGGCTGCTGGAGTGGCTGGATCAGGAGCAGGAAAACCTCGAGGACGCGAGTTTCTATTCGGACTCGCGCAATGACCTGCCGCTGCTGCTCAAGGTCGATCATCCCAAGGCAGTCAACCCGGACCCGGTCCTGCGCGCCCATGCCGAGCAGCATGGCTGGCCGATCCTCGCCTGGAAGTGAAACAGCCGGGGCCGTAGCCCCGGCATGGCTGACTCAGGCCAGCGTCTGGTCGATCACCAGCACCAGCTTGCCGGAGACCTGATTGGTCGCAAGCTCGGCGTAGGCGGCCTCGGCGAACGCGACCGGATAGGTGTCCACCAGTTGCGCCTTGAGCCGGCCATCGGTGAACAACGGCCAGACCTGCTGGCCGAGCTCCTTGAGCAATTCGGCCTTGAAGTCGTCATGGCGATTGCGCAAGGTCGAGCCGGTCAGCTGCAGGCGCTTGCCGAGAATCTGTGCCAGGTCCAGTTCGACCTTGCGCCCGCCCATCAAGCCGATCATCACCCAGCGCCCGTCGCGGGCCAGCAGCTCGACATTGAGCGGGCCGTAGCTGGCGCCAACCGGGTCAAGGATCACGTCGAACGGGCCCAGTTGCTTGAGGTCATCGAGGTTGGCATTGCGCACCACCCCACCGGCAGCGCCCAGCGCCTCGCAGTAGGCCAGCCGCTCTGGCGAGCCGACGCTGACCCAGACCGGATTACCCAGCGCCTTGCACAGTTGAATCGCCGCCGAGCCGACGCCACTGGCGCCGGCATGCACCAGCAGTTTTTCCCCAGGCTTGAGCCCGCCGAGCTGGAAGATATTCAGCCAGGCCGTGGCATACACCTCGGGGATCGCCGCCGCTTCGTGCAGGCTCAGGCCCTCTGGCACCGGCAGCACGTGGCGAGCATCGACCACCACTTCCTCGGCCATGCCACCGCCCGCCAGCAGCGCACAGACGCGCTCGCCGACGCGCCAGTCGGTGCCGGGGCCGACTTCACTGATGATCCCGGAACATTCCAGCCCCAGGTACGGGCTGGCGCCCGGCGGCGGTGGGTAATTGCCCGCGATCTGGAGCATATCCGCCCGATTCAGGCCTGCCGCGGCTACGCGAATGCGTACCTGGCCGGCATCACAGGTCGGGCGCTCGGCCTCGACCCACTCCACATGTCCGTCAACGCCTTGCAATGCCTTCACAGTGCCTCCATAGTTGAGTCATGACTGAGCCCGGGATCGCCTTGCCCCGGGCTTTTTGCAGTATTTGCCCGGCTCCATGGAACCGGCGAACGGAATAGACGGCCTACTATGCGTGATCAATTGCCTTTACGTCGAATCAGCATGAAGCATTTTCTGCCCAGCACCGCCCTCGCCCTGCTCATTGGCGTTGGCAGCCTGACGCTTGGCGGCAATGCGGCCGCCGCCAACAAGTGGGAAAGCCTGCAGCCAGACCGGGATGAGGTGGTTGCCAGTCTCAATGTGGTCGAGCTGCTCAAGCGCCACCACTACAGCAAGCCGCCACTGGATGACGCCCGTTCGGTGATCATCTACGACAGCTATATCAAGCTGCTCGATCCATCGCGCAGCTACTTCACGGCCTCGGACATCGCCGAGTTCGACAAGTGGAAGACCCAGTTCGACGATTTCCTCAAGAGCGGCAATCTCGATCCGGGCTTCACCATCTACAAGCGTTACCTGAACCGCGTCAAAGCCCGCCTGGACTTTGCCCTGGCCGAACTCAACAAGGGCGTCGACAAGATCGACTTCAGTGTTGACGAGTCGCTGCTGGTCGATCGCAAAGACGCGCCATGGCTGAAAAACGACGCCGAGCTGGACGACCTCTGGCGCAAACGCGTCAAGGATGAAGTACTGCGCCAGAAGATCGCCGGCAAGGACTTCAAGCAGATCCAGGAAACCCTGATCAAGCGCTACAAGAACCAACTTGCGCGGCTTGACCAGACCCGTGCCGAAGACATCTTCCAGGCCTACATCAACACCTTCGCCCAGTCCTACGACCCGCACACTAATTACCTGTCGCCGGACAACGCCGAAAACTTCGACATCAACATGAGCCTGTCGCTCGAAGGCATCGGTGCGGTGCTGCAGAATGACAACGATCAGGTCAAGATCGTCCGTTTGGTACCGGCCGGCCCAGCCGCCAAGACCAAACAGGTCGCCCCGGCCGACAAGATCATCGGTGTGGCCCAGGGCAACAAGGAAATGGTCGACGTGGTCGGCTGGCGTCTGGACGAAGTGGTCAAGCTGATCCGCGGCCCGAAAGGTTCGGTGGTGCGTCTTGAAGTCATCCCGGCCAGCAATGCGCCGAGCGACCAGACCAGCAAAATCGTTTCGATCACCCGCGAAGCAGTCAAGCTTGAGGAGCAGGCGGCGAAAAAGTCGGTGCTCAAGCTCAAGCAGGATGGCCGTGACTACAAGCTGGGGATCATCGAGATCCCGGCCTTCTACCTCGATTTCAAGGCCTACCGTGCCGGCGATCCTGAGTACAAGAGCACCACGCGCGACGTCAGGAAACTGCTCACCGAACTGCAGAACGAGAAAGTCGACGGCGTGGTCATCGACCTGCGCAACAATGGGGGCGGCTCGCTGCAGGAAGCCACCGAGCTGACCAGCCTGTTCATCGACAAAGGCCCGACCGTGCTGGTACGCAACAGCGATGGCCGCGTCGATGTGCTTGAAGATGAAAACCGCGGCGCGTTCTACAAAGGTCCGCTGACGCTGCTGGTCAACCGTCTCTCGGCCTCGGCTTCGGAGATTTTTGCCGGCGCCATGCAGGACTACCACCGCGCCTTGATCATCGGTGGCCAGACCTTCGGCAAAGGCACCGTGCAGACCATCCAGCCGCTCAACCATGGTGAGCTGAAACTGACCCTGGCCAAGTTCTACCGGGTTTCCGGACAGAGCACTCAGCATCAGGGCGTGCTGCCGGATATCGATTACCCGTCGATCATCGACACCAAGGAAATCGGCGAGAGCGCCCTGCCCGAGGCCATGCCATGGGACACCATCAAGCCGGCGATCAAGCCTGCCGTGGACCCGTTCAAGCCGTTCCTCACCGAGCTGAAAGCCCGCCACGACGCCCGTAGCGCCAAGGATGCCGAGTTCACCTACATCCGTGACCGCCTGGCCCTGAGCCAGAAGCTGATGAGCGAGAAGAGTGTCAGCCTCAACGAGCAGACCCGTCGCGCCCGCCACGATGAGATCGAGGGCAAGCAACTGGCCCTGGAAAACATCCGCCGCAAGGCCAAGGGTGAAGAGCCGCTCAAGGAACTGAAGAAAGAAGACGAAGACGCCCTGCCGGTGGAAGATGAAAACACCAAACCGGAAGACGACGCCTACCTGGCCGAAACCGGGCGTATCCTG
This sequence comes from Pseudomonas sp. 1121_17, assembly GCF_052850745.1. Lineage (NCBI taxonomy): Bacteria > Pseudomonadati > Pseudomonadota > Gammaproteobacteria > Pseudomonadales > Pseudomonadaceae > Pseudomonas > Pseudomonas sp. 1121_17. The sequence continues at coordinate 52,540 of NZ_VXCX01000001.1, read as the reverse complement.
CTTGATTACCTGAGCCTGAGCTCGTCGGTAGCCAAGAAGTGACCGCCGGCTGACGCCAGTCGCAAAAAAAGGGGGTGGACGCCTAGAATGTCCACCCCCTTTTCTTTGTCTGCAGTTTGCTCAGACAAACGCGCTGCGGCGCTCAGGCTTCTTCTGAATAGGGGTGCTCGAATACCCTGGCCACTTCCGAGGCGTGCCAGGAGGCTGCTTCCATGCCATCGACCGGCCCGGTAAACCTGCCCAGGCGCTCGGCACATTCGAAAAAGCCGGTACGCGGCAGGCGGCTTGCGCCCTGGCTGATTACCAGCGAGCTGCGCAGCGGCTGTTCGGCGCGTGCGTCGATGGCGGCCAGATGCTCCAGCGCAGCGGTCAGCGTCTGCATGGCCGGGGTTGGCAGCTGCAGACGCTCGAGCAGGGCACGGTAGGTCAGCAGGTGGCGCTGGCGGCGGGCCATGTCCAGCTCGCCGAGCAGCCCGTCCCATTGCTGGCGACTGATCCTGACGCCACTCATGACGGCTCGCTCCAGCCAGCAATACCCAGGTGCCAGGCCAGGCTGCGCAGGATCGGCGCACCCGCTTCACGCTCACCGGCTTCGATCATGGCCAGGTAGGCCGGGCTGATGCCGACGCTGCGCGCCAGCGCCTCAGGGGCCAGGCCCTTGGCTTCACGCAGGCGGGCCAACTCGCTGATTGCTGGCAGGCTGGCAGGCGCTGCAGCAGGCTCTGCTAGCGTCTGCTCTGCCTTGGCAGGGCTGGACGCAGGCGCCTGGCCGGCAGCGACCAGCAGGGCCTGATACTGCTCCCAGGGAATGACGGCGTATTCGGGCTTATCGTCCCGGCTGATGACCTGAATTTCCATTGCAAACCCCTCACGTAGGACTACTGCATGTAGCCCGTAGGCATAACCTTTATGCCAATTATATGACCAAGCGCGAGGGTCTGTGCAGATCAGGCTGAATTCAAGGCGTACCGCGCTCCAGGCGCAGTGCCTCGGGGGTGTCTGGCAGGCGCTCTACCACGCGCAAACGCTCCGGCGTCTGGGCATCGCGCCAGGCCTTGAAACGGCCCAATTCGTCAGCCACGGTCTTCAATACCCAGCCGAGCACGGCGATGTCATCGAGAAAGCCGACGCCCAGCAGCCAGTCGGGGATCGCATCCAGCGGGCTGACGAAGTACAGCAGGCCGGCCACGATGGTCACCAGCGCCTTCGGGCTGATGGCGCGGTACTCGCCGCGCCACCAGGCCAGGCACAGGCTCTGCATCAAGCGCAGGTCTTCACGCAGCTGGCCAAGCTTGGGACCTTTGCGCGCGACCGCAAACAACAGTGCCGGCAACCGGCCACGGCTGAGCAGGCGCTCGGCCAGGGGCAGAAATCGGCTGAAATTCCAGGGTGCACTCATGGGGCCTCCAAGCGATGAGGTTATCCACATTTATTGTGGATAACCTTGTGAACAGGGCACAGTTTCCGCCGCCCCGTGCCGACAGGGCAAGGGTCGCGCTTAGATCGGGCGTTTTTTACCCAATCGTGACAGTTACGCAAACGTTTTGCGTCATCGGGCAGACATGTACCGGCCACCCAATCTCGGACAAGCAATGCCGGCCGAGGTTCGTCTGGGTGCCCGCAAAAACGACAACGCCCCGTCGAGACGGGGCGTTGTAGACACGCTAAGGCTTACTGAGCCGGAGCTTCGGCTGGCGGCTCGGCGCCTTCGAGCTTGCTCGGATCTTTGATCGCCAGCAGTTCCAGGTCGAACACCAGTACCGAGTTGGCCGGGATCAGCGGGCTTGGGCTCTGTGCGCCGTAAGCCAGGTCAGCCGGGATGTACAGCTTGTATTTCTCACCGACGTGCATCAATTGCAGGCCTTCGACCCAACCTGGGATCACACCGCTGACCGGCAGATCGATCGGGCTGCCGCGCTCGACCGAGCTGTCGAACACCTTGCCATCGATCAGCTTGCCTTCGTAGTGAACGGTCACAACGTCAGAGGCTTTTGGCTGTGGGCCATCGGCTTTCTTCACGACTTCGTACTGCAGGCCGGAAGCGGTGGTCACGACGCCCTGCTTCTTGGCGTTTTCTTCGAGGAACTTCTTGCCAGCCGATGCGGCTTCTTCGCTGGCTTTGGTCAGGCGCTCTTCGGCACGCTTTTGCAGCGCGGTGAAGGCCTCGACCAGTTCGTCATCCTTGATGCGCTGCTCTTTCTTGCTGACAGCGTCATCGATACCCATGGCGACTGCTTTCGAATCAAGGTCTTCCATGCCTTCCTGAGCCAGGCTCTTGCCCATGTTCAGGCCGATACCGTAGGAGGCTTTCTGTGCCGGGGTTTTCAGCTCGACGTCGCTGGTCTGAGCGTCGCAGCCCGCCAGAACCAAACTTACCAGGGCAACCGCAGCCGCCAAACGATGTTGTTTCATGCTAGTTCCTTGTTCATGCGCCATAAGGGCAATCAGGGTAAAGCCGCGAGCTTAGCAGGCGGTCGTTACCAATGGCTACCGGCATAGGAGCCGCTTGCGGGCAGTAAGTTCAGTAGGTGAAAGGTTGTTCATGGCAACGCTGCAGCCACTGGCCAGTATTGAGCCCAGATGCCACCTGCGGCGGGTATTGTGGCTATTTATGTCTGCCCTGCTAAACATGACAGATCCGTCAGGGATAAAGCCCTTCGCGGTACTCCCCGGCCAACTCGCGCAGCACCTCGCACACCCACTGCGCCGGAAGACTCTGCGGCAGCGCGGCATTGCGGCAGATGCCCACCGAGCCACCCGGTTCGTAGATGCCAAGGTCCAGCTCGACCAACTCGCCGCGGCCCAGGTCGATCAGCACCGCGTCACGCGGGGCGACCCAGACTGCATCGCTGCCCAGCAGGTAGCGCCGGCTCAGCGCCAGCGACAAGGTCTCCAGACGTTGCGCCGGCATGTGGATGCCGCACTGCACAAACAGGCTGTCGGCGTGTTGGCGGATGGTGGTGCCAAGCGGAGGCAACACCAGCGGATAGTCACCAACCCGGCTGCGCTCGAGCGGCTGCAGCGCCAGCAGCGGATGGCCCGGACGCACCACCAGACTCATCGATTCGCTGTACAGGTGCTCGAATGACAAGCCCTGAATCTGCGGGCTGTCGGTCATGCGCCCGACTACCAACTCCAGCTCACCCAGGCGCAATTGGCCGAGCAACTGCGCACTGACCCCGGTGCTCACGCTGATCAGCAACGCCTGATGGCGCTGATGCAGGCGGCACAGCGCCTCGGGCATGAGCAGGCCTTCGACGGTCGAGAGCACGCCAATGCGCACCTGCGACGGCGCCCGCGCCTCGCCGCGCACACTGCTCACGCCATCGCGCAGGGCCTGCACGCTGGGGCCGGCGTAGCGCATGAAGCGCGTGCCGGCGGTGGTCAGCTCGACGCCCAGCCGAGTGCGCTCGAACAGTCGCGTCTCAAGCAACTGCTCAAGCTCCTTGAGGGTCTTGGAAATCGCTGGCTGGCTGATCGCCAGAACGTCAGCCGCACGCGCCAGGCTGCCCTGGCGGGCGATTTCCAGAAAGCACAGCAAGTGGCGGTACTTGATTCGAGTGTCGAGGTTCATGCGTAAGAGCAGCTCTGCCCGCGGTCAGCGTCGGTCAGCCATCTTAGCGCATCGCCACCTCGACAGCCTCCCCTGCCAGGCGCACCGGCCAGGTCCGCAGCGCCTGCTGCGGGTCTTCCAGGCAGCGCCCGCTGCGCAGGCTGAAATGCTGCTTGTACAACGGCGCCGCCACCGTCAGCTCGCCACCGATGCTGCCGATCAGACCGCGGCCGATGATATTGGCGCCCGAGCGCGGGTCGCGATTGGCCACGGCATAAAGCGGCTGAGCCTGGCCAGGCAGGTAGAACAGCGCCACCTGCTCGCCGTCCAGCCACACCACCACACCGGAATCGGCGACCAGATCGCCGCGCTGGCAAACCGTTTGCCAGTTGGGTTGTTGCGCTACTGCGACATTGGATGAGTTCATCAGACAGCCTCCTCGACAGTTGGGATCAGGTGCAGCGCGGCCACTGGCCGGCGTTGTTCGCGTTCGCGCACGAAGTGCACGTCCGGGTCAGCGCGCTGGTCGTTGACGAAGGTGCGGAAGCGTTTGAGTTTTTCCGGGTCGTTGAGGGCGTTGGCCCATTCGCATTCATACTGATCGACCACGTGCTGCATCTGCGCTTCGAGCTCGCTGCCAAGCTGCAGGCTGTCATCAAGGATCACCGCCTTGAGGTAATCCAGGCCACCTTCCAGGCCCTCGCGCCAGACCGAGGTGCGCTGCAGCTTGTCGGCAGTGCGGATGTAGAACATCAGCACGCGGTCGATCATGCGGATCAGGCTGTCGTCATCGAGGTCGGTGGCAAACAACTCGGCATGCCGCGGGCGCATGCCGCCGTTGCCGCAGACGTAGAGGTTCCAGCCCTTGTCGGTGGCGATCACGCCGATGTCCTTGCTCTGCGCCTCGGCGCACTCGCGGGTGCAGCCGGACACGGCAAACTTGAGTTTGTGCGGCGAGCGCAGGCCCTTGTAGCGGTCTTCCAGGCGCAGGGCCATGGCCACGCTATCCTGCACGCCGTAGCGGCACCAGGTGCTGCCGACGCAGGATTTGACCGTACGCGTCGACTTGCCATAGGCGTGACCGGTCTCGAAGCCCGCAGCGATCAGCTCGCCCCAGATCAGCGGCAATTCGTGCAACTGCGCGCCGAACAGGTCGATGCGCTGACCGCCGGTGATTTTGGTATAGAGGTCGTATTTTTTCGCCACCTGGCCGATCACGATCAGCTTGTCCGGGGTTATCTCGCCACCGGGAATGCGCGGCACCACCGAGTAGGTGCCGTTTTTCTGCATGTTGGCCATGAAGGTGTCGTTGGTGTCCTGCAGCGGCACCAGCGCGGCGTCCATGATCGGCTGGTTCCAGCATGAGGCCAGGATCGAACCCACCGCCGGTTTGCAGATGTCACAGCCAACATGGCCTTTACCGTAACGCTTGAGCAGCTCATTGAAGGTGCGGATGCCCTCGACCCGGACCAGCCCATAAAGCTCCTGGCGGGTATAGCCGAAGTGCTCGCAGAGGCTCTTGTCGACGGTGACCCCACGGGCAGTCAACTCGTGCTCGAAGACCTGTTTGAGCAGCGCCGCGCAACCGCCGCAACCGCTGGCCGCCTTGGTGCAGCTCTTGACCGCGGCGAGGTCGCTGCAGCCGCTGTCGATGGCTGCACAGACCGCGCCCTTGCTGACGTTGTGGCAGGAGCAGATGGTCGCCGTATCGGGCAAGGCATCGGCACCCAGCGCCGGCGCGCCGCCGCCCTGCGGCAGGATCAGCGTGGCCGGATCAGCTGGCAGGGCAATGCCGTTCTGGCAGTACTGCAGCAGGGTGTCGTAGTAGCTGTTGTCGCCAACCAGCACCGCGCCGAGCACGTGCTTGCCGCTGGCATCGACCACCAGCCGGCGATAGGCCGCGTTGGCCTCGTCGATAAAGCGATAACTGCGCGCGCCGTGAGTCGCGCCATGGGCATCGCCGATAGAGCCGACATCAACCCCAAGCAGCTTGAGTTTGGTTGACATGTCGGCGCCGGTGAACGGGGTGGACGATTCACCAAGCAACAGCGCAGCAAGGTTGCGCGCCATGCTGTAACCGGGCGCGACCAGGCCGAACACGCTGCCATTCCACGAGGCGCACTCGCCGATGGCGAAGATCTGCGGGTCGCTGCTGCGGCAATCGTGGTCGATCGCCACCCCGCCACGCGCACCAATCTCCAGGCCGCAGGCGCGGCCGAGGGCGTCTTGTGCGCGGATACCGGCAGAAAACACGATCAGGTCGGTTTCAAGATACTCGCCACCGTCGAAATTCATTCGATAGCGGTACTCACTGCCCGTGCTGATCGACTGGGTGGCGCGTGACACATGCACCCCCACGCCCAGCGCCTCGATCTGCGCCTTCAAGGCAGCACCGCCTTCGCTGTCGAGCTGCACCGGCATCAAGCGCGGCGCGAACTCCACCACGTGTGCTTCCAGGCCCAGCGACTTTAAGGCGTTGGCCGCCTCGAGGCCCAGCAGGCCGCCACCGACCACCACACCCCGGCGGCTGCCGCTGGCGGCGGCGCGAATGGCGTCAAGGTCATCCAGGGTGCGATAGACCAGCCGCGACGTGCCGCTGGAGCCTTCGACTGGCGGCACGAACGGATAAGAGCCGGTGGCCAGGACCAACTGGTCGTAGCCATAACGGCCCTCTGCGGTGACCACTTCGCAGCGCTCGCGATCGATCTCGAGCACGCCCTCGCCGAGGTGCAGGTGCACGCCGTGGCGATCGTAGAAATCCGCCTCGCACATGGCCAGCGCTTCGCTGTCGCTGCCAGCGAAGTACTCTGAGAGGTGTACGCGATCGTAGGCGCGCTGACGCTCCTCGCCGAATACGCGCACCTCGAAGCGCGCCAATGCGCCGCGCTCGACCAGTTGCTCGACGCAGTGATGGCCGACCATGCCGTTGCCGACGATGACCAGTCGCTGAAGTTGTCCGCCGTTCGCTGTTGCCTGCATAGCCGATCCTCGATCACGGGTTGGCGGGGTTGGCCGCCGCAAAGACAAAAAAAACGCCTGGAGCCGAAGCTCCAGGCGCCTTTGCCTGTTCTCATCTGGGTGAGGCCCCTGATTGATCGCCGTTGATCAGTGGGGCGTGTTGTGGATGGGGTGTAGCAGGGACTGTGCCAATTTTCAGCGATGGCTTTGACCGGGGGCCGCTTTGCGGCCCTTTCGCGACACGAGGCCGCTCCTACAGAGGATCGGCGCTGGTGCAGACGGGGGTGGTGAGAAAGCCGATGCGCCGCCATGGGGGATTTTTGACTCGTCTTGGTGCACGCGTCCCCATCCTGGGGCACGGCGCCGCGGTGGCAAGGCTGGGTGCCATGGGGATATGCTGCAGCCTGATTCAAGCGAGGTCTTTGAAGCGCCAATGTCCCAAGTCATCCTCAAGACAGCCGAACAACTCGAGCTGATGCGCCGCGCCGGCCAGTTGCTGGCCAAGGTATTCGCCGAGCTCGACAGTTTTATCCGTCCCGGCATAACGACCATGCAGATCAACGACCACGCCGAGGCGTTCATCGTCCAGACCCTGCGCGCCAGGCCGGCCAGCAAGGGCCAGTACGGTTTCCCCTATTCGCTGAACACTTCGGTCGATCACGTCGTCTGTCACGGCATGCCCAAGGCTGACGAAGTGCTCGCTGAAGGCTCGATCGTCAACGTCGACATCACCCTGGAACAAGGCGGTTATATCGCCGACTCGTCGAAGATGTACCGCATCGGCGCGATCAGCGCTGAAGCCGAGCGGTTGGTAGAAACCACTTATGACGCGCTCTGGCGCGGCATCGAGCAAGTTCGCCCGGGGGCCACTCTGGGCGACATCGGCCACGCCATTCAGAGCACCGCCGAAGCGGCCGGCTACAGCGTGGTACGCGAATACTGCGGCCACGGCATCGGCCAGCAGATGCACGAAAAACCGGAGATCCTCCATTTCGGCCAACGCGGCATGGGCATGAAGCTCAAGCAGGGCATGGTCTTCACCATCGAGCCGATGATCAACCAGGGCGCGCGCGGCACCCGCGAGCTGAAAGATGGCTGGACGGTGATCACTCGCGACGGCGCGCTGTCGGCGCAGTGGGAACACACCGTTGCGGTCACTGCTGACGGTTATGAAGTGCTGACCCTGCGCGAGGAAGAACGTCTGGCCGGAAAAACGGTCAGCTGAAGCGCCATCCCGAGCAGGCCATTTGCCGCCGTGCTGGCCGCTATTTACAATCGCCACCCGCAAGGCCGGCCGCCCTCCCTGTTCTGCCCCGGCCCAGGAGTCCGTGTCATGGAAGAAACTGCGCAGCATTGGCTGCATGCCTTGTCCGCACCGATGGCTGCCCTCAACGGTGCCAGCTACACCGCGCCGGACTATCACGAGGGCGACGACCAGAGCGACCTCGAACGCTGGTGGGGCATCAGCAACCGTGCGCAGTTGCTGGACATGCTCGGCATGGCTGACAACGGCCACGCCACCGAGCTGTCCGAAGCCTACTGGCAGTTCCAGCGTTGCTTGCCCAGCCAGTGGCAAGCACTGCTCGAGCGCCTGTCCGAACGGGACCGGATCAAGTACCAGTACGCCGCCCGCACCTACCCGGACTGCGGCCCCGGCGGCACCCGCGCCTGGGACCTGGGGCGGATGAGCTTTCTGCTGCGCGCCGGACTGAAAAAGTCCTTTATCACTGCCGAAGAAAGCCTCTACCTGCATTACCGCCTGGCCTTGCGTGCCCGCCATTACTACAACAGCTGGGACGGCTACCTGGCCGGCTACCTGTTCGGCAAGGCGCTGTGGAACGTCTCTGACAGCAGCGACCAGGCACTCGCCGCCGAACTCGAACGCCAGGGCAATGAGCACTGGAACCGCTGCATCCTGCTCAACCTGCGGCTGGGTGCCAGCGAGCTGCTGGCCAGCCTCAGCTGGGATCTGCCATTACCTGAACCGGAACGCCCGGCATCGCTGGAAGAGGACTGCTGGTCATGAGTTGCTGGATACGCCTTGGCCTGGAACCGACCCAGGACCTCAATCTGATCCGCCAGGCCTACCGCGGCCTGCTGCCGGCACATCATCCGGAAACTGACCCGCAAGGTTTCCAGGCGCTGCGCGAGGCCTACGAACAAGCGCTGCGCCTGGCCCGTGAAAGCGAGGCCGACGCCGCGCCAGTCGTCGAAACCGAAGCCAAAGCTGACGAGATGTCAGCCGCATTGCGCGGTTTTCACCGGTTGCTGGAAGACCCCACCCTGCGTTTCGATCCCGCCGCCTGGCAGGGCTACATCGCCGAGCTCAACGAACTGCCGTTGGACGAACTGGAACAACTGAGCTGGCAGCTGCTGCATGAACTGCGCAGCTGCGGGCCCATTTCGCACCGCTGCGCCGGCCTGTTGGCACAGCGCCTGGGTTGGGCTGAACAGTTGCTGCGCCTGCAAGACCCGCAGGAGGTCGAAGCATTCCTCCAGCGCCTGAGCGAACCCGATCCGTTCGATACCGCCCTGATGCGCGACTGGCCACCCGCTGCGCAATTGGAGACGCTGTGGTACTTCCGCAGCCTGGAATACTGCTTCAATCAGCGCCCGCTGTTCGAGTACGAGCAGTTTGTGCAGGCACACACCTGCCTCGCCTTCCCCAACGACGAGGCTCTGCTGCAACGTCTGCTGGTGCAGTTCTGCCAGGCCGGGATCGGCAGCCAGACCCTGCACGCGCAGGTGCAGCAGCAACTGCAACAGGCGCCTGACGATGTCGACCTGCTGTATCTGCTGGCGCGCCAGGCCGAGGCGCTTGGCGCTGAACAGCAGGCACTGGAATGCTGGCTGCGGCTGTGGCGCGAACATCGCCACCCGCAGGCCGAGCGCTGGCTGCTCAACCTGTGCGCACGGCACCAGCCGCAGCGCTTGCCGCTGCTGATCCAGGCGTTCGACCTGCAGACCCCGTGCGACAGCTGGCCGACCGACCTCGCCGACCCGGCGCAGGCCTGGGGTAGCCCGTCGCAGAGCCCGCAGACTTTGTCGCGCTGGCTCGAAGCGGCGCGGCTTGAACCGGGCGACATTGCCGCGACATTCATCGATTGGCGCCTGGACGGTGACGACGAATTGCCGCTGCTGGCCTGGTTGCTGCAGGAGCAGCCGGACGCAGACTTGCAGCGCTTGTACTGGCTGGCCTGGGCCCTGCAACGCGGTGAAGCCGAGCTGCTGCGTCTGGTAGTCGCTGAGCCAGCGCGGGAAGACACTCTCGATAACCTGATCCTCGAAGGCTTGCAGGCGCAAGCGGCGCAGCAGCTGCGCTGGCTCGAACAGTCGCCGGTGGTGCAGGCATTGGTGGATTTCTGCACAGCCAATGATCCACGCGCACAGTTGCCTGAAGCGCTCGGTGAAGACGCCATCCGCCCGGTCTGCCGCGAGTGGCTGCGGCGTATGCGGGTGTATCCCGAGCAGGCGCTGCATGAACTCAATAGCCAGTTCGACATGCGCCGCATGTTCACCCGGCCGTTCGCCCTGCAGGCTCAGGAAGCCCTGGCCGCCCATGGCGCGCCACTACCAGCGCCGGCAGCAGGCGAATCACTGTGGGCCTGGCACCGTCAGCAGCTGTTCATGCTGGCGTTGTTCGACCAGCCAAGCCGCTGGCTGGCGTTGATCGACCCGCAACTGCCCGGGCAACTGCACTACCCTGCCGAGCACCCGTTTGCCACGCTGCACAGCGCGCTGCTGCAGGCCATCGCCGGGCCACATGGCAGCAGCGATGTGCTGGCCGCGCTGGACTACAACGAACCGCTGCAAGGCCTGCTCGCCAGCCGCGTGCTGAGCCTGCGCACGGCCCTCGACAGCAGCCGCCTGCCCACCGCTGCGCAGTTGCTGACCTGCCTGGAAAACGAACCGGCGGTGCTCGACGATTACCCACTGGGCAAAATGCTGTTCTGCGCCGTGCTCTATCACGATCGCAGCCTCGACGAAGCCCAGCGCACCCGCCTGCGCGATCGCCTCGAGGCGCTGTACATCGAGGACTACTGGTACGAGCCGTTACGCCGCAGCCTGGTGGCCGGCAAGTGCACACATCCAAGCGGGCAGCTACTGCGTAAACAAGGGATGGCCAGCGCCCCGTTCAACGACGCTCTGGATGCCCTCGACAGCCTGCTCAATGACTGCGCACCGCCGAAAACGCGGTTGTTGCGTAGGTTGCAGAAAGCCAAGGACAACGTCGACCTCGACCCCGGCCTGCGCTGCGCGATCATGGCGTTGCTGGGCTGGACCGAGCGCATGCTGCGCAACAACAGCAAGCAGGTGGCGGAACCAATGTGGGCGGTGTGGAAGCTCAACAGCCGCCTCGACCGCAAGGGCTTCGGTCTGCATCTGTTAGCGGTGATCGCCTGCGGCAGCCTGATGACCTTGCTGCCGGCGATGGCAGCGCCGATGGTGCTGTTGATGGTCAGCGCCATGCTGCGCCGCCTGCGTGATCTTGGCCAGGGCGTGCCGGTGCTGATCCTGCTTGTGGTGCTCAGCCGGGTGCTGCCGGTGGTGCCGCTGATACTGGTGAGCCTGCCGGGCGACAAACTGCCCAACCGCTATGGGCCAGTGCCGGGCAAGGCGGCCGATCTGGAGGGTGGCTTGCAGGCGGCCTTGCGCCGGATGAACGGCTAGCCATCACCCTGAGCAAGGCAACGGGCCGCAGTGCGGCCCGAGCCAAGATCAGTAACGCAGCTCGTCCAGCGCCTGGCTCAATTGCTGGCGCTGGCGGCTGATCTCGCCGGCCTGCTGCCCGGCCAACACTCCATTGAACGTATCCAGCCAGCTGCCGATCAGCTCGCGCTCATCGCCCAGGCTCTGCATCCAGGCTCGCTCCAGCCGCGCCAGCAGGGTGCGGTTGGGCAAGGCATCGCGTGGGTGAATCTTCAGCCGCGACAAGCGCTCATGGCTGGCCTGGCGCGCGTCCTGATCCAGCCCGGTCGGGCTGCGGTCAATGCTGTGGCTGTGTTTGAGGCCGGTTTCGATGAATGTCACATCGACTTCAAGCAAGCCGTTGATGTCGTAGCTGAAACGCACATCCAGTGACTGGATCTGCCCGGTCGGCTGCAGCGGGACCTCGAAACTGTCGACCAGAATATTGTCGCGCACCCAGGGCCGCTCGCCTTGGTACACCGCGATACGCACGCTTTTCTGCTCCGGGTGAGTGCTGTAGAAGCGCTCGACCCGTGAGGTGGGGATCACCGTGTTGCGCTCGATGATCGGCGAAAACGCGCCGGCGCTCTGCTCGCCACGCTGCGAGGCAATGCCCAGGGTGTACGGGCACACGTCGGTCAGGATCAGTTCGTCGATAGCCGCATCGCGTGCCTTGCAAGCCGCCTGGCTGGCGGCGCCGAGGGCAACGATGGTGTCTGGGTCCAGGTGCCGGTACGGCAGCCGGCCAAACAGCTTGGCCACAAGTTGCTGCACCTGCGGCATGCGCGTGGCGCCGCCGACCAGCACCAGGCTGTCGAGCTCCTTGGGGCTCAGGCGCGCATCGCGCAGGGCCTGTTCGATCGGTGCGCGCACCCGCGCCAGCAACGGCGCCCAGATGCCCTGCAGCCTGAGTTCGTCGAGCTGCCACTCACGGGCCTGGCCGTCGCCTTGCCAGGTCAAGGTCCATTGACCCTCACCCAGCGCATGTTTGAACTGGTCGATGGCGTCGTGCAGGCTGGCCAGCGCCTGTGGCTCGAGCTGCTCGAGTTTGAGCCCCCAGTCGCGCAGGCACGCCAGCAACAATGCATCGGTAAAGTCTTCACCGCCCAGATAGTTGTCACCGGTGGAGGCATGCACTTCGATCAGCGGCAGCGCGTATTCCAGCACAGTCACATCGAAGGTGCCGCCGCCCAGGTCGAATACCAGTGTGCGCTCGAACTTTTGTTCGTGCAGGCCGTAGGCCATGGCTGCTGCGGTTGGTTCGTTGATCAGCCGCTGCACCTTGAGCCCGGCCAACTCTGCGGCAAACACCGTGCGCTTGCGCTGCTCGTCACTGAAATAGGCTGGAACCGAGATAACCGCTTCGCTGACCGGGCAGCCCAGATACGCTTCGGCATCCTGCTTCAAGGCACCCAGCACCAGCGCCGACAGTTCTTCAGGGGTGAAGCGATGCTCGCCCAGCTCGAAGCGCTTGTCGCTGCCCATGAACCGTTTGAAGGCAGCCGCGCTGCGCAGCGGATGGGTGGTCAGGCGGGCTTTGGCGGCTTTGCCGACCAGAATACTGCCATCGTCATCGACGCTGACCACCGATGGCGTCAGTACGTCGCCGAGGGCATTGGCGATCAGTTGGGCTTGGCCATCCTGCCATACGGCGATCAGGCTGTTGGTGGTGCCCAGGTCGATACCGAGCAAGGGCGCCGCAGCGGCGGGCATTGGAGAGGTACTGGCATCCTGCATGGTCGGTCTCTTGCGTGCAATGAAGAGCCGGAGCACAGCCTGTTGGCCGCGACCGGCGGACAAGGCATTCTGACGCAATGCCAGAAACAAAAAAAGCGACCCTAAGGTCGCTTTCTCTGTCGCTTCAAGGTGTTCAGTGGGCCTTGAAGCTCAATATGGCGCAGCGGACGGGACTCGAACCCGCGACCCCCGGCGTGACAGGCCGGTATTCTAACCGACTGAACTACCGCTGCGCTATACATCGAGTGGTGGGTGATGACGGGATCGAACCGCCGACCCTCTGCTTGTAAGGCAGATGCTCTCCCGGCTGAGCTAATCACCCTTCGTCTCGGTGTGGCGCGCATTCTACGGAGGACATACCACCCTGGCAAGCACTTTTTTCAAATAATTTTGCAGGCCTTTCAAGGACCTAGCGCTATCACGCTTTTATTGACCATTAACCGCCTGATGGCCCTCTGACAGGGTTGGCCGCATGGCCCCAGTCGGAGAATAATGCCCGCCTTATGCATTAAGGAGAGATCTACCCCCATGTGGTTCAAGAACCTGCTGACCTACCGCCTGACCCAGGAAGTCCCATTCGAGCCTGAGGCACTGGAAACTGCCCTGGCCAGCAAGCCGGCCCGTCCGTGCGCCAGCCAGGAGCTGACCACCTATGGTTTCGTCGCGCCGTTCGGCAAGGGTGAAGACGCCCCGCTGGTGCACGTCAGCGGCGAGTTCCTGCTGATTGCCGCGCGCAAGGAAGAACGCATCCTGCCCAGCAGCGTGGTCAACGACGCGGTCAAAGAAAAGATCGAAGAGATCGAGACCGAGCAGATGCGCAAGGTCTACAAAAAAGAACGCGACCAGATCAAGGACGAGATCATCCAGGCCTTCCTGCCACGCGCATTCATTCGTCGCTCGATGATCTTTGCCGCCATCGCCCCGCGTCAGGGCCTGATCCTGGTCAACTCGGCCAGCGCCAAGCGCGCCGAAGACCTGCTGTCGACCCTGCGTGAAGTCATGGGCTCGCTGCCGGTTCGCCCGGTCACCGTGAAGGCCGCGCCTAGCGCGACCATGACAGAGTGGGTCACTTCGCAGGCGGCTGAGGACTTCCATGTCCTGGACGAGTGCGAGCTGCGTGACACCCACGAAGACGGCGGCATCGTCCGCTGCAAGCGTCAGGACCTGAAAAGCGACGAAATCCAACTGCACCTGGGCAACGGCAAGGTCGTCACCCAGCTGGCCCTGGCCTGGCAGGATAAGCTGTCGTTCGTGCTCGACGACAAGACCGTGATCAAGCGTCTGAAATTCGAAGAACTGCTGCAAGAGCAGGCCGAGCAGGACGGAGGTGAAGAAGCGCAGCAGCAGTTCGATGCGAGCTTCCTGCTGATGATGATGACCTTCAAGGAGTTCCTGCCGGCGCTGTTCGAAGCGCTGGGTGGTGAAGACATTCCGCAGGGCGTCTGATTGCGGCCTGGGGTTGCCCGCGCAGCCCCACCTGCATCGATTGGCTACTTAATAGAAGAACAAGGATTGCTCCATGCGTGCCCTCGCCGCCCTCAGCCGCTTCGTCGGCAACACCTTCGCCCTTTGGGTATTGCTGTTTGCCTGCCTGGCGTTCCTGCAGCCGCAATGGTTCATCGGCCTGAAGGTAGCCATCGTGCCGCTGCTCGGGCTGGTGATGTTCGGCATGGGCCTGACCCTCAAACTCGACGACTTCGCCGCCCTCGCCCGCCAGCCCTGGCGAGTAGCGCTGGGCGTGGTCGCACATTTCGTGATCATGCCGGGCATGGCCTGGCTGCTGTGTCAGCTGTTCCATCTCCCGGCAGAGATTGCCGTCGGTGTGATTCTGGTCGGTTGCTGCCCTAGCGGCACGGCCTCGAACGTGATGGTCTGGCTGTCCAAGGGTGACCTGGCGCTGGCGGTGGCGATTGCGGCGGTGACTACCCTGCTGGCGCCGTTGCTGACGCCTGCGCTGATCTGGTTTCTGGCTTCGGCCTGGCTACCGGTCTCGTTCATGGACATGTTCTGGTCGATCCTGCAGTTGGTGATGCTGCCGATCATTCTCGGCGTGCTCGCCCAGCGCTTGCTTGGCGCACGGGTGCAGGCTGCGGTGCAGGTGCTGCCGCTGGTATCGGTGGTGAGCATCGTGATGATCGTCTGCGCGGTAGTTGCAGCCAGCCAGGCGAAGATCGCAGAGTCGGGGTTGCTGATCATGGCGGTGGTGATACTGCATAACAGCTTTGGCTATTTGCTTGGCTACCTCACCGGCAAGCTGTGCAAGTTGCCGCTGGCTCAGCGCAAGTCGCTGGCTCTGGAGGTGGGCATGCAGAACTCGGGGCTGGGCGCGGCGTTGGCGGCGGCGCATTTTTCGCCGTTGGCGGCAGTGCCGAGCGCGTTGTTCAGCGTGTGGCACAACATCTCTGGGGCGTTGCTTTCAACCTGGTTCCGGCGTATGCAGGAGCCTGGGGAAACGCAGACCGAGACCAGGCCTGAGGCGCACTGACCTTGCCTTGGTAAATGCACTTGTGCAATATAGTGCACATGTGAGGACGACCTCACCGCGCATTGCGTGATCAGCCTGGGGACGGCCCCATCCTTAATACGATGGAGACTCACAGATGTCCTGGATCATTCTGTTTTTCGCCGGCCTGTTCGAAGTGGGCTGGGCGGTGGGCTTGAAATATACCGACGGGTTTACCCGGCCGTTGCCTACGGTGCTGACCGTGGGGGCAATGGTGGTCAGCCTTGGCTTGCTGGGGTTGGCCATGAAGGAGTTGCCGCTGGGGACTGCTTATGCCATCTGGACTGGGGTGGGGGCAGTGGGTACGGTGATTGCCGGGATCATCCTGTTTGGAGAATCGATGGCGCTGATCCGACTGCTCAGCGTCGCCCTGATCATCACGGGCCTGGTCGGCCTCAAAGTCAGCGCCAGCTGATCCCCCCTGTTCAAGGCAGCAAATGTGCGAGGGGTGTCCCGTTTCCGACGGCTCCCCCCCACCTGACCCTGTTTAACGCCGATTGCCGCGCAGGGCACCGACCTGCGCGCGCAATGCTTCTGGCTGCGCCGCCTCCACCGAGATGGCAGCGCCCGCGACTATGGTCACACGTGACCACAGGCGCTTGAACAGGCCCTTGGCCGGATCGCGGCTGAAAAAGCTTCCCCACAACCCCTGCAAAGCCAGCGGAATAACCGGTACCGGGGTTTCTCGCAGGATCCGCTTGACCCCACCCTTGAACTCATCGATCTCGCCATCGGCCGTCAGCTTGCCCTCGGGGAAGATGCACACCACCTCCCGCGCCGCCAGAACTTCGGCGATACGGGCGAAGGCTCGCTCATGGATGGCTTCATCCTCGCTTCGTCCGGCGATCGGGATCGCCCCAGCCGTACGGAAGACAAAGTTGAGCACCGGCAAGTTATAGATCTTGTAGTACATGACAAACCGAATCGGCCGGCGAATCGCCCCAGCGATCAGCAGCGCATCGACGAACGACACATGGTTGCACACCAGCAGTGCCGCCCCCTCATCAGGAATACGCTGCAGGTCCCGATGCTCGACCCGATACATCGAGTGACTCAGCAGCCAGATCAAGAAGCGCATGGTGAATTCAGGCACGATGCTGAAGATATAAGCGTTAACGGCAATATTAAGCAGCGACACCACCAGAAACAGCTGTGGAATGGTCAGCTCGACCACGCTCAACAGCACAATGGTGACCAACGCCGACACCACCATGAACAACGCATTGAGAATGTTGTTGGCAGCAATCACCCGCGCCCGCTCACCCTCGGCAGTCCGCGCCTGAATCAGCGCATACAGCGGCACGATATAGAACCCGCCAAACACCCCAAGACCAACGATCGACAGCATGATCCACCAGGCCTGATGCATGCCCAACAACGCCAGCCAGTCGTGCGCCACGTCGGTGCTCGGCACATCGCCCGAATGCCACCACCAGAGCAGGCCGAACAAGGTCAGGCCAAACGAGCCGAACGGCACCAGGCCGATTTCCACCTTGCGCCCACTGAGCCGCTCGCACAGCAGCGAACCCAACGCGATGCCTACCGAGAACAACGTCAGTACCAGCGTCACCACCGTCTCGTCGCCGTGCAGCCAGTCCTTGGCGTAGGCTGGGATCTGGGTCAGATAGATAGCCCCGACAAACCAGAACCACGAGTTGCCAACAATCGAGCGCGACACCGCCGGCGTCTGCCCAAGCCCCAAGCGTAGGGTCGCCCAGGACTGCTTGAAGATGTTCCAGTCGAGCTTCATCTGCGGCGCCACAGCAGCAGCGCGCGGGATCCAGCGGCTGGCCAGATAGCCGAGCACGGCAGTGCCGACGATGCCGCCGGCGACCACCGTTGCATAGCTGCTGGACGACATCATCACCCCAGCGCCAATGGTGCCCGCCAGAATAGCCAGGAACGTACCCATCTCGACCAGGCCATTACCGCCGACCAGCTCATCCTCGCGCAGCGCCTGCGGCAGGATCGAATACTTGACCGGCCCAAACAGCGCCGAGTGGGTGCCCATGGCGAACAGCGCCAGCAGCATCAGCACCAGGTGATTGCTGACAAAGCCCACCGCGCCGATCGCCATGATGACGATCTCGGCCAGCTTGATCGCCCGTATCAGCGCATCCTTGGCGAACTTCTCGCCAAACTGCCCGGCCAGTGCCGAGAACAGGAAGAACGGCAGAATGAACAGCAGCGCGCACAGGTTGACCCAGATCGAGCGGTCGCCCTCCAGGCTGAGCTTGTACAGGATCGCCAGGATCAACGACTGCTTGAACAGGTTGTCATTGAACGCGCCCAGTGACTGGGTGATGAAAAACGGCAAGAAGCGCCGCTTGCCGAGCAAGGTAAATTGCGAGGGGTGACTCATCAATCGATTCCCTGAGTGATGCCGGTGGCTGTTTGTTGATTAGAATGCACCTGAGCGTCATTGCGCCACATCCAGATGCAAGTCGCCTGCACTCAGGCCGCACTGCGACGACACGCCACTGCGACCATGGTCGACGCTGACGACGCGCAAGGCACATGCCAGACTTGTTCACCGGGCCCACGCTCTACCCTATTGCTGCGGAGTTTTCATGTCGTTGTCCAGCGGGCTGATCGCCGTGGTCGCCCTGGTCTATATGGCCATCATGTTCGCCATCGCCTTTTACGGCGACCGCCGCAGCACGCCTCTGCCGCCGCGCCTGCGCGCCTGGGTATATAGCCTGTCGCTGGCAGTGTACTGCACCAGCTGGACATTCTTTGGCGCGGTCGGCCAGGCCGCCGAACAGCTCTGGGCGTTCTTGCCGATCTATCTGGGGCCGGTGCTGCTGTTGGTGTTCGCGCCGCAGGTCGTGCAGAAGATGGTGTTGATCAGCAAGCAGCAGAACATCACCTCGATTGCCGACTTCATCGCCGCACGCTATGGCAAATCGCAGAGCCTGGCGGTGGTAGTGGCGCTGATCTGCCTGGTCGGCGTACTGCCCTACATTGCCTTGCAGCTGAAGGGTATCGTGCTCGGCGTCAATCTGCTGATCGGCGCCAATGCCGATGCCACCGGCACCCGTGTGCAAGACACCGCACTGGTGGTGTCACTGGTGCTGGCGCTGTTCTCGATCGTGTTCGGCACGCGCAGCCTGGACGTCACCGAGCACCACCGCGGCATGGTCCTGGCGATTGCCTTCGAGGCGCTGGTCAAGCTGCTGGCGTTTCTTGCCGTGGGCGTGTTCGTGGTGTTCAACCTGTATGACGGCTTCGACGACCTGTTCACCCAGGCGCGCCAGTCGGTGCAGTTGGAGAGTTACTGGCAGGAGACCATCAACTGGCCGTCGATGGTGGTCCAGACCGGGGTGGCAATGATGGCGATCATCTGTCTGCCGCGGCAATTCCACGTCACCGTGGTCGAGAACATCGAAGCGCAGGACCTGCGCACGGCGCGCTGGGTGTTCCCGATGTACCTGGTACTGGCAGCGCTGTTCGTGGTGCCGATTGCCCTGGCTGGGCAGATGCTGCTGCCGGGCACGGTGATCTCCGACTCGTTCGTGATCAGCCTGCCACTGGCCGAAGCGCATCCAAGCCTGGCCTTGCTGGCCTTTATCGGCGGCGCCTCGGCGGCCACCGGCATGGTCATCGTCGAGGCTGTGGCGCTGTCGACCATGGTCTCCAACGACATGCTGCTGCCGTGGCTGCTGCGGCGCAAAAACGCTGAACGCCCGTTCGAAGCGTTCCGCCACTGGATGCTCTCGGTGCGCCGGGTGACCATCGTGGTAATCCTCTTGCTGGCGTATGTCAGTTACCGCCTGCTGGGCTCCACCGCGAGCCTGGCGACCATTGGCCAGATCGCCTTTGCTGCGGTCACCCAGCTGACCCCGGCGATGCTCGGCGCGCTGTACTGGAAACAGGCCAACCGCCGTGGCGTATTCGCCGGGCTGGCGGCGGGGATCTTCCTCTGGTTCTACACCCTGGTGCTGCCGATTACCGCGCACAGCCTGGGCTGGTCGCTGCAACTGTTTCCGGGCCTGACCTGGCTCGACAGCAACCCACTGAACCTGCCGATCACGCCGCTGACCCAAGGTGTAGTGCTGTCGCTGGCGGGCAACTTCATCCTGTTTGCATGGGTCTCGATCCTGTCGCGCACGCGCGTGTCCGAGCACTGGCAGGCGGGCCGGTTCATCGGCCAGCAAACCAGTGAGCGGCCAAACAGCCGTTCGCTGCTGGCGGTGCAGATCGACGACCTGCTCAACCTCGCCGCCCGCTTTGTCGGCGAAGAACGCGCCCGGCAGAGCTTCATTCGCTTCGCCTACCGCCAGGGCAAGGGCTTCAACCCCAACCAGAACGCCGATGGCGACTGGATCGAACACACCGAACGGCTACTCGCCGGCGTACTCGGCACCTCCTCGACCCGCGCCGTGGTCAAGGCTGCCATCGAAGGCCGCGACATGCAGCTGGAAGACGTGGTGCGCATCGCCGACGAGGCCAGCGAGGTGCTGCAGTTCAACCGTGCGTTGCTTCAGGGCGCCATCGAGAACATCAACCAGGGCATCAGCGTGGTCGACCAGAACCTGCACCTGGTGGCCTGGAACCGGCGTTATCTGGAGTTGTTCAACTACCCTGAGGGGCTGATCAGCGTGGGTCGGCCGATCGCCGATATCATCCGCTACAACGCCGACCGCGGCCTGTGCGGCCCGGGCGAGGCGCAGGTGCATGTGGCGCGCCGGCTGCACTGGATGCGCCAGGGCCGGGCGCACACCTCCGAGCGGCTGTTCCCCAATGGCCGGGTGATCGAGCTGATCGGCAATCCGATGCCGGGTGGTGGTTTTGTCATGAGCTTTACCGACATCACCCCGTTCCGCGAGGCCGAGCAGGCCCTCAAAGAGGCCAACGAAGGCCTCGAACAACGGGTCGCCGAACGCACCCATGAGTTGTCCCAGCTCAACCAGGCGCTGACCGAGGCGAAGAGCCGGGCTGAGGCCGTAAGCCAGTCGAAAACCCGATTCCTCGCTGCGGTCAGCCATGACCTGATGCAGCCGCTCAACGCTGCACGCTTGTTCTCGGCCGCGCTGTCGCAGCAAGCCGAGGGCATGAGCAGCGAGTCCCAGCAACTGGTGCAGCACATGGACAGCTCACTGCGTTCGGCTGAAGAGCTGATCAGCGACCTTTTGGACATCTCGCGCCTGGAAAACGGCAAGATCACTCCCGACGTGAAAGCCTTTGCCCTGAGCGATCTGTTCGACGCGCTGGGCGCCGAGTTCAAAGTGCTGGCGGCAGAAAAGGGCCTGGAGTTCCGTGTCCGTGGCAGCCGCCTGCGGGTGAACAGCGACATCAAGCTGCTGCGCCGGGTGCTGCAGAACTTCCTGACCAATGCCCTGCGTTACGGCAAAAGCCCGATCCTGTTTGGCGTGCGCCGCCAGGGTGGCCGGCTATGGCTGGAAGTGTGGGACCGCGGTCCGGGCATAACCGACGACAAACTGCAGGTGATCTTCCAGGAGTTCAAGCGCCTGGACAGCCACCAGACCCGCGCCGAAAAAGGCCTGGGCCTGGGCCTGGCGATCGCCGATGGCCTGTGCCGGGTACTCGGCCATGCCCTGGAAGTGCGCTCGTGGCCGGGCAAAGGCAGCGTGTTCCGCGTCAGTGTGCCGATTGCCAGCGGCAGCGTCGCGCCGGCTGCAGCCGTTGAACAGCAGCCAGGGCAACCGCTGGCGGGCCTGCAGGTGCTGTGTGTCGACAACGAAGACAGCATCCTGCTCGGCATGAACAGCCTGCTCAGCCGCTGGGGCTGTCAGGTCTGGACTGCGCGCAGTCGTCAGGAATGCGAAACGCTGCTGGCCAATGGCATGCGCCCGCACCTGGCGCTGGTCGACTTTCACCTGGATGAAGGCGACACCGGCACCGAGCTGATGGCCTGGCTACGCACGCGCCTCGGTGAGCCGGTGCCCGGTGTGGTGATCAGCGCCGATGGCCGCAGCGAAACCATTGCCATGGTCCACGCCGCCGGCCTCGATTACCTGGCCAAGCCGGTCAAGCCAGCCGCCTTGCGCGCCCTGCTCAACCGCCATCTGAGCCTGGTTCAGTAAGCGCTTCGTCACTCAAGGCGCGCTCCAGCAAGTCCGCCGGCAGGCTCTTGCTGGCCCGCGCGCCGAGCAACTTGAGCTGCTCACTGCGGCTGATCAGGTTGCCACGCCCTTCACAGAGCTTGTTGCGCGCGGCGGAGTAAGCCTTGTCGACCTGCTGCAAGCGACTGCCGAGCTCGTCCAGATCCTGGATGAACAAGACGAACTTGTCGTACAGCCAGCCGGCCCGCTCGGCGATTTCCCGCGCGTTCTGGCCCTGGCGCTCCTGCTTCCAGAGGCTGTCGATCACGCGCAGGGTGGCAAGCAAGGTGGTAGGGCTGACAATCACGATCTGCCGATCGAATGCCTCCTGGAACAGGTTCGGCTCGGCCTGCAATGCCGCGGAGAAAGCCGCTTCGATCGGCACGAACAGCAGCACGAAATCCAGGCTATGCAGCCCCTCGAGGCGGCTGTAGTCCTTGCCGGACAAGCCTTTGACGTGGCTGCGCAGCGATTGCACATGCTGCTTGAGCGCCGCTTCGTCATTGCCGCTGACCCACTGCTGATAGGCCGTCAGGCTGACTTTGGCGTCGACCACCACCTGCTTGTCGCCGGGTAGCATGATCAGCACGTCCGGCTGAAAGCGCTCGCCGTCGGCGCTTTTCAGGCTGACCTGGGTTTGGTACTCGCGACCCTTCTCCAGCCCTGCGTGTTCGAGGACCCGCTCAAGAATCAGCTCGCCCCAGTTGCCTTGAGTCTTTTGCCCTTTGAGCGCCTGGGTGAGGTTGGTGGCTTCATCCGACAGGCGCAGGTTGAGCTGCTGCAGACGCTCCAGCTCCTTGCTCAGCGAGAAGCGCTCACGGGCCTCCTGCTGGTAGGTTTCGTCGACGCGCTTCTCGAAGGCATGGATACGTTCCTTAAGCGGATCAAGTAACTGTCCGAGTTGCTGCTGGCTAGTCTGGGTGAAGCGCTGCTCGCGCTCGTCGAAAATCTTTGTAGCCATTTCGGCGAACTGCGCGCGCAACGTGTCGCGGGCCTCTTGCAGGTCTTCCAGGCGCTGCTGATGGCTCTCCTGCTGCTCGCGCAGCTCGGCTTGCAAGCCGGCGGCATGGGCTTCCAAACGGCGTAGCTCGGACTCGCGGTTGCTGCGTTCGAGTTGCCAGGCATGGGCGGCGTCGCGGGCATTGTCACGCTCGACCTGCAGCAGCTCGACCTCGCGGCCCTGGGCGGCCAGGCTGGCCTGCTTGGCGCTATTGGCCTCGGCCAGGTCGCTGATTTCGTCACGGCTGGCATCAAGCTGGGCCTGCAGCCCTTGCTGGGCGAGCAATGCCGTGCTCAGGCGCTCTTCGAGCAAGGCCCATTGCCGTTGCTGGGCAGCATGGCGCTGCTGTAGGTGCCAGACCCAGCCCAGGCAAGGAATTGCCGCTGCTACAAGGCCCAGCACGATGCTGAGCAGATCCACCGCCATAGCTACCTCAATTGCGTCTATCCAGAGGCAGGCAGCTTAACAGGCCGGCGCAGCGGCTTCAGGAAGGATTGTGCTCGCTGGCCGGATTCAACCGGGCGTACTCGGCCTGAGCCTGCGGATCGCCGGCACGTGCGGCCTGGCGCAGCAGCTCGTGGCCGATACGCCGGTCGCGGGCATTGCCGCAGTCACGACAAAGCATTTGCCCCAGACGACTCTGGGCGACCACCACCCCTTGCCGCGCAGGCTGCTTGAGCAGGCGTCCAGCCAGGTGTTTGACGCTGTGCTTTTCGCCCAAGCGCGGGCTGTCGAGCAACCACAAGGCGACCTTCAAGGAAAAACGCTTGGGTGCGGGCGCAGATAAAGGCGATGGAGCAAGGTTTTTACCGCGAAAATTCATAACCGACAGCGATGGCAATTCGTGAGGCGCGCCACTCTACCGGATTTTTCAACGGAAGGGCTGCGCCTCTGTTGATGAAATTTTCACAAAATCTGCCGTTCCTTTATTGACCTTTTCAAACGGGCCACACTGCCCCGGGTATTTCGACAGGATTGTCCGACAGCAATCGAAAGTGCTGGCACGCCCGTGCTAGAGCGAACGCGCGGGACAATCCACAGAACCTGTGGATAACTCGGTGGACAACCACTTCATGATGTCTTCAAACCCTTGTGAAATGGGGGCTGCAGTCAAGTTGACGATTTTTTCACCAGCTCAAATAAGTGTTTTTTTTCATTGACTTAAGGACGCGGCCCAGGCATTGCCCGAGCTATCCGAACGAATGGCGCAGCCTGACAATAGCTGCGCTGAATGTGTACAAGTGCACCGCAATGCTGCAACCAAATGAGCCAAAGTGGCCCATCACGGCTCACGAAGGCTACACAATTGCCCCTTCACAGGCGTGTGCATAACCGCCATAATGATCGGCTTCGCGGGTCATTCTCTAAATAAATTTGCTAGCCTCGGATTAATCCTGTAGGGTGGCCCTCGTTAGTACCCAGCTGAAAGTCAATTCTGGCCAGTAAGGTCCCTGCAGTGTCCGGCTCCCCCCAAGAGCACGAACTGCTGAAACAGGACCGGCCCTTTCGATGATTCACTCGGCAGCCAAAGCTGCTCAAGCGCGAATCACCCTTGCAGATTGATCGGGATCTTCACCCAGAGGCCATGAACCTTTGCCTCGGTGTGCCTGCCCGCCTTTTGACGTACCTACCAGTCAGCCAAGCGCCTACCTATTTTGATGCGCCACCTCTGGCTGCCCTGTTCCAGTCAGGTTCAGCGCCACTTTAATAAAGGCGTCACTGGAACGTTTATAAGATGCACGGATCGAATCCCGTGTCCAAAGCAGGAACCTCCACATAATGACAAATCATCATCAGTTTCACAGTGCCGTTGGCACGCTTTCTCAGGCCTTCGCTCCACTGAAGTGTCTTATCGTTGCCCCGCGTAAGGGCAGCTTCAGCTTCACCCTGGTTGACGAGCATGGCATTGCTTGCCACAGCGAACGTCTGTATCCAGAACAGTACAACCGCGCCGGCCCACTGCAGGCAGTGATCGACCGCACGCGTCAGTCGCTGGTCGCGTAAGGGCTGAATATCAGCCCATTCGCGCGCTGAATTTGCCATCGAAACTACTGCCGGTTGGCTCTTGGCTTAATTGCTGCAAAGCATATGGCCCCCAACCTCTGGCAGTAATCGATTTAAAAACAGGCCTTTACACCGTGATTATCACACTACACTTCAACTCGAGCGGTGCGATCCGCTTCCGACGGGCCTGACCCTTCCCCAGCTGCCAAGCTCCAGCGCCCGTCGGCCCTTAATTGAATGAGGGCATCATGGGTATCGCTGCCAGTGAATTGTGTCGCTATGTAATCAAACCCACCCTGGTTTACCTCGGCCGGCATTGCGCCAGCGCCGAAGCTTTGCTGCTGGGCGTTGCAGCCAGCCAGTCGGCTTTGGGCTCTGCCCTGCACGACCGCCGCGGGCACGGCCTCTACCGAATCGGCGAAAGCCGCCACCAGGCGCTCTGGGACGAATTTCTTGCCCACGACCCGGAACTAGCCAGCCTGATCCGCGGCCTGGCCAGCCAGCATGCCTTCCTGCGCGGGCCGCACCTGGAGCTGGCCGTCAACCTGCGCTACTCCACCGCCATCGCCTGGATGCTGATCGAACAGCGTGCGTTGCCCTTACCGGCGGCAGACGACCTGCTCGGGCACGCGCGAATATGGCGGCAGATTTTCCATCCGCAGGGACGGCTACGTGACTTTACCCATGCCTGGCATACCTGTATCGAGCCAGTGATGGCGCCGGAGTCGTAGGACTGCTCCTACAGAAATCGAGAAAAAACACGATTCTGGTCGGATTGTCCTACAAAACCGCTCTATCTCCTGCGTTTGGGGCTATAGCGCAGCGCGCGATTTGTTGGTAGCTTTTCGCCCCGGAGATCCCAAGGAGTTTCACAATAATGAAAAAATCAATGCTCAAAACCTCCCTCGGCGTTGCTGTTGCCCTCGCTTCCAGCCAATTGCTGGCCAGCGGCTTTGCGCTCAACGAGCAGAGCATCAGCGGTATGGGGACAGGTTTCGCGGGTCGTTCTTCTTCTGCCGAAGACGCCAGCACCGTGTTCGGCAACCCTGCCGGCATGTCGCGGCTCAAGCGCGAACAAGTCACCGTCGGTGGTGCAGCCGTGATTGCCAAGTCCAAGATCAGCGGTCAGGGCAGCTATGGCGGTGAAACCGATGGCGATATGGTGCCGGTCGTCGGCGTACCCATGGGTTACTACGTCAAGCCGATCGATGATCACTGGAGCGTCGGTTTTGGTGTCTATGTGCCGTTTGGTCTGGTTACCGACTACGGTAGCGACGACGCTGCGCGCTACTGGGGCAAAAAAAGCCACGTAGAAGTGGTCACCTTCCAGCCGACTGTTAGCTACGCCTTCAACGACAAAGTGTCGGTCGGCTTCGGCCCAACCTTCAACCGCATCGAAGGTGAACTGGGATCGAATCTGCGTAATCTGGTTCCAGGCGGCGCAGATGGTGAGGTCAAGATCAAGGGCGACGACGTTGCCGTAGGCTACAACATTGGCGTGATGGTGCAGGCGACCGATCGCACTCGCCTGGGTCTGACTTACCATTCGATGGTCGACTACAAGCTCGAGGGCAAGACCAAGGTCGGTTATTCGGTGCCGCCGCTGGGCATCAACATCGACGACAAGTTCGATGCGACTTTGAAGATCAAGACGCCTGAGTCAGTCGACTTCTCCGTTACCCACGAGTTGGACGATCAGTGGACCTTGTTCGCAGGCAGCACCTGGACTCGCTGGAGCCGACTGGAGGCCATTACCGTCAATAACGAGCTGCCAGCCGGTCTGGCTGCCAACCCGATTGGCGGCGCCTTCGGCACCATCAGCGAAGAGCAGCACTGGCATGACACCTGGGCGCATGCCATCGGCGCATCGTACAAGGTCAACAAACAGTGGACCCTGCGTACTGGCTTCTCGGTCGATCAGTCGCCGACCAACAACGAAAACCGCTCGCCGCGGATCCCGACTGGTGACCGCAAGATCTTCAGCCTTGGCGCAGGCTGGAGCCCGAACGACGACATGACCATCGACGTGGCCTACTCCTACCTGTGGGAAGAAGACACCAAGGTCAACAACCGTCCGGATACCCCGCAGGAAGGCGCCTTGAAAGGCTCGTACCAGGCCAAGTACGAAAACAGCGCTCATGGCGTAGGTGCATCGCTGACCTATCGCTTCTGAGGTTGAGGTACGGGGGCCGCTCTGCGGCCCCCAATTCACGCTGGCACAGGCCAGACATCACCTAGACACTCCTGCAGATAATCCATGAATGCACGCACCTTGGCGGTCATGGCAGAGCGGTCCGCCACGCACACAAACACATCCATCGGCTCGGTCTGCGCGTAGGCCTGGCCTGCATCGCGGTTTTCAAACAACGCCACCAGCGCCCCAGACTGCAAATGCGGCCTGACGATAAACTCGGCCAGGCGAGTGATACCCCCGTCGTTCAAGGCCATTTGCGCCAATGCATCGACGTCATCGCTGACCAGCACCTGGCCAAACTCGGCGTCAAAGCGCAAGCCGTCACGGATGAACCCCCAGCGCAGGTAACGGCCATCCACCGGATACCGGAACACCAGGCAACGGTGCGTGCGCAGCGACTCGGGCGCAGGCGGCATGCCCATCTTGGCCAGATAACCGGGCGATGCACAGCAGACGAAAGGAATCTGCGCCAGATGCCGGGCGACCAGATTGTCTTCAAGCTGAGCGCTGATTCGCAGACTGACATCGACCCCTTCCCGAGCGTGGCTGACGCGTCGATCAGTCGTTATCAACTCTATTGAAAGATGTGGGTATCGCGCACTGAACGCAGGGATCAGCGGCGCCAGCACATGCCGGCCAAACGCCGAGGTTGAGGCAACGCACAGCCGCCCCTGGGGCTCGCTGTCCGGCGTGGTCACCGCCAGTTCGGCCAGCGCCAGATCATGCTCGATTTGCCTGACCCGCTCGTAATAAAGGCTGCCCGCGGGCGTCAGGCTCATGCTGCGCGTGGTTCGTGCCAACAGGCGCACCTGCAGGTGCGCTTCCAGCCGGGCCAGATTCTGGCTGACTGCGGCAGGCGAAAGGCCCAGCGTGCGGGCGCCAGCGGCAATGCTGCCGGCTTCGACCACCTTGATGAAGCTGCGAATGGTGTTGAGCAGGTCCACAGTACAGATCCCGGTATTCGTAAGATTCTCTTTATAAAGAACTCAACGAACCCGGTCTACAGGAGCAACCGAGCACTTGCTAATCTGCAGGCCTGAATCGGCTAACCAGCGAGAGCTCTCTCATGCAAGAACTGTCTCAAACCCGCTCTAACCGCAAATTGCGCCCCGCCGCCACGCCTTATGTATTCGCTCTGTATATGTCGGCGATCATGGCGTGCCTGATGTGCTTCGTCATCACCGCTGCCAACTCCGGCATCAACGACGATTACCTGCGCAACGTGTTCAAGGCCTACCAGCTGGCCATGCCGGTAGCCTTCCTCTGTGTGCTGATGGTACGGCCAGTGGTAGTGCGCCTGGTTGCAATTACCGTGCACCCGCACTGACATCACGGCTTGGACGCGATGGCCTTGGCGATTGCGGCCTTGAATTCCGGATCGTCCGGTTTGGTCAGACTGGAGAAGTTACCAATGACCTTGCCCTGGCGATCAACCACATATTTGTAGAAGTTCCACTTTGGCGCGCTGCTTTGCTCGGCCAGCTTGACGAAAAGCGGCGTCGCGTCGCTGCCGCGCACATGCTGCGCCTGGGTCATGGTGAAGGTGACGCCATAGTTGGCGTAGCAGACCTTGGCGGTCTTCTCGCTGTCCTTGTCTTCCTGCTTGAAGTCATTGGAGGGCACGCCGAGGATTTCCAGGCCTTGCTCTTTATTGGCCTTGTAGACGGCCTCCAACCCTTCGAACTGCGGAGCGAAACCGCAATAGCTGGCAGTATTGACTACCACCAGCGGTTTGCCGGCGAAGCGCTGGCACAGGTCGATCTGCTCTTTGCCGCCCAGCTTGGGCAGGCTGCCCTGCAGGAGTTCGGGGCAGTCCGCCGCCCAGCTCGCGGCCAGCGGAGCCAGGCACAGCAACGGTATCGATAGCCAGCGTGCATGCATCATTCTCAGTCACTCCTGCAAGTCCTTGAACCTGCAGGGTAGCCCTTAACAGACGCCCATGCCCAGCTGCATCAATGCCAGACCGCCCTGCTGCCATCCCCACCAGGCCACCGCCAGCAGCAGCAAGCCTGCCCCGGCCAGCAAGCCCTGCAGCACATAGCGCCTCATGCCGGCTGCACCTGCAGGCGCGCGACAGGCCGTTCGCGCACTGGCCAGTTGAGCCCAGCCGCGACCAGGCTGAGCACAATCGCGATCTGCCAGACCAGGTCATAGTTGCCCGTCTGGTCGTAAACCACCCCGCCCAACCAACCGCCGAGGAACGCCCCGATCTGGTGGAAAAGGAAGACGATCCCGCCCAGCATCGACAGATTGCGCACGCCAAACAGGGTTGCCACCGTGCCGTTGGTCAGCGGCACCGTCGACAGCCACAGCAGGCCCATGGCGATGCCAAACAGGTAGGCACTGAACTGAGTCACCGGCGCCCACAGGAACAGAACAATGACCACCGCGCGCAGCAGGTACAGCGCGGTCAACAGGCGTGGCTTGGACATCCGCCCACCGAGCCAGCCGGCGGTGTAGGTGCCGACAATATTGAACAAGCCGACCAGCGCCAGCACCGTTGTCCCGGTCGCGGCAGGCAGATGTTGGTCAACCAGATACGCCGGCAGGTGCACACCGATGAACACTACCTGGAAGCCGCAGACGAAAAAGCCCAGCGCCAGCAGCCAGAAGCCCGAATGCGAACAGGCCTCGCGCAGCGCCTGGCCGAGCGTCTGATCGACGCCCTGGCTGGGCATGGGGCGATCCTTGAGCATGGCCACGAACGGCACGATCAGCGCCACCATCAGGCCCAGCACCAGCAGCGCCGCCGACCAGCCCAGCCACTGAATCAGGCCCTGGGTGCCGGGCAGCATGGCGAACTGGCCGAACGAGCCGGCGGCGCTGGCGATACCCATGGCCATGCTGCGCTTTTCCGCTGGCACCGCGCGGCCGACCACGCCGAGGATGACCGAGAACGAGGTGCCGGAAAGGCCGATACCGATCAGCAGGCCGGCGCTCAGCGACAACGACCAGAGCGAGTCAGCCATGCTCATGGTCAGCAGGCCAGCGGTATAAAGGATGCCGCCAATGATCACCACTTTCGCCGCGCCGAGGCGGTCCGCCAGGGCGCCGGCGAAGGGCTGGGCGAGGCCCCAGATCAGGTTCTGCAGGGCAATGGCAAAGGCAAATACCCCACGCCCCCAGCCAAATTCCGTGCTCATGGGGTTGAGAAACAGGCCAAAGCCATGCCGCACGCCAAGCGACAAGGCCAGGATCAATGCTGCGCCGAGAAGCACCCAGCCGCTGGTTCGCCACACCGATGTCATTATTGTTTTCTCCAGCAAGTCGCAAGGTTAATTACAGGTATATACCCGTTTATAGTCGAACCACGTCAGGCCAAAACGCCCAGCAAGCGCACCAGTTCGTCACGTTGTCCAGCGCCGAGCTTGTCCAGCAATGACAGTTGCGCCTGCTCCCAGGCCGGACCGGCGTCATGCAGGCAGGTCGCTCCCGCCTCGCTCAACAGCACCACCCGATTACGCTGGTCGGCACCCTCGGCCAACGTCACCAGGCCTTCAGCCTCGAGCACCTTGAGGTTGCGTCCCAGGGTACTCCGGTCCAGGCCCATGACTTGCGCCAGAGTGGTTATGCTCGGGCGGTCCAGCCGCTGCAGCTGACGCAACAGGGAAAACTGGGCGACGTTGATGCCGAAGTCAGC
Organism: Pseudomonas sp. 1121_17; assembly: GCF_052850745.1. Lineage (NCBI taxonomy): Bacteria > Pseudomonadati > Pseudomonadota > Gammaproteobacteria > Pseudomonadales > Pseudomonadaceae > Pseudomonas > Pseudomonas sp. 1121_17. The sequence goes on along the minus strand of NZ_VXCX01000001.1, from coordinate 22,197 downwards.
CAAGGCCTCGTCATAGTGTCGGCTAACCCCGCGGGCGGCACGACGTAGGTGGGTGCAGATGCATTCACTGGTCAACATGATTACGTGTATATACCCGCACCCCATTTGTTGCAACAGGTTTCATCTGCGCCGCTAAGCACCGGGGGCGCCTGCCTGCGGCTGCAAGCTTCGTCGAATCGGCTCGAATGCGGGGGTAGCCTTGCGCGCTATTGGATCTGCCGCGCCCTCATCGATGGCTTGCCAGTAACGCCATGGCACCTTGCCGGTGCCTAGCTCATAGTCCATGCCATCCCAGCTGTCTTCACGGAAGCTGTAGAAGGCCCAGTGCAGCGCGTTGCTGTCGGTAACTGCAAGCACGTCTTCAAGATATTGCTGGCAGCCGGGCAGACGGCGCATGCAACCGAACTCGCCGACCACCAGCCGCGAACGCGGCAGCTGCACGGCATCGGCCCAGTCCAGCGATTGCTGCAGGTATGCCGCCACTCGCTGGCCGTCCCAATACTCTTCGCGCCCGGCGAACGGCACCGTACCCGGGTAGGCCAATGGCACCTTGCGGGTCATGTTGGGCGCGCTGGTGGCTGCGTACGGTTCGTACATATGCACGCTGTAGAGCAAGCGCTGATCAGCCAACGGCTCTGGCCAGTAACTGAACGCATCAGCCGCAGCAAACCAGCCGGCATCGAGCATGATCGGGGTGACGCTATCAACTTCTCGGACAGCTGCAATGATCTGCTTGTACAGCGCTGGCAGGTCGCGTGCGCCGCCCTGTTGCGCGGCGTACCACTGGCGCATTTGCTGGCGGTCGGCATGCTCGGCCAGCCCGCCCTGCTTTTCTGGTGCTGGTTCGTTGATCAAGTTGTAACCAGCGACTGCCGGATGGTCCTTGAGCACGTCCGCCAGGTCACCCCAGAACGCAGCGGCCTGGTCCCAGTAGCGTTTGTCTTGCCACAGGCGGTCATCGAATTGGCCTTGGTTGTTCTGCGACCAGCGCATGCCCGGCAACGACAGCGGCGCGATAACCACCTTGAGCCCGGCGGCATGGGCGTGGTCGAGCACCTGACGTAACTGACTCACGTCAGCAGCCGCCAAGCCTTGGTAGGCGTCGGCATCGCCGAGCAGGAAGTCGCGTTGCTCCGGGCGCCATTTGTCGTAGGACAACCGCACCCAGGTGGCGCCGTAGCCATGCAAGGCTTCGAAGTAGGCTTGGGTCGGTGGGAGCCGATTGAAACTGTTGCCGCCATGGCGCGGTGTATCCCAGAAACTCATGAGATCGGCCGCAGTAACGTGCGCGCTGGTCAGGAGCAACAGGCTGGCGAGAATCCACTGACGCATGAGCAGTGCCTCCAAGGTAGAGGTTAACGGGCGGCCGAGGATACGCCCGCCCCTGCTCAGCGGCATCTAATGAACGATTGCCGCAAATTGCGCGATATTTCCAAACATGTTCCGACCGCATATGACTCAGGCCAGTGGCATCAAGGCCAGGCTCAGCACCACTGTCAGCTCCAGCAATTCCAGTACGGCACCGGCGGTATCGCCGGTAGTACCACCCAGCCGACGGCACATCGCCCGGCGCAGGCCGATAAACACCAGCAACGCCAGCAGCCCTGTCCACAGCGCAGCCCAGCCGCCGAGCCAGACGCAGCCCAGCACGGTGGCGAGCAGGACTCCGTTGCCGGCGCGACGCGGCAAGTGCTCTGCCAGGGCTTGCCCCAGGCCACCTGCGCGCACATACGGAGTACTCAGGAACAACCCAAGCATCGCCGCCCGTCCAACTACAGGCGCCAGCAGCAGCCAAGCCCCCGCGCCGCGCTCGATCAATACCCACAGCGCGCAGAATTTGAGCAGCAGCACCAGCATCAGGGTGACCACTGCAATCGGCCCGCTGCGCGGGTCTTTCATGATCAGCAGCGTGCGTTCACGATCACCGAAGCCACCCAGCCAGGCATCGGCGCTGTCGGCGAGTCCATCCAGGTGCAGCGCCCCGCTGAGCAGTACCCACAGTGTCAGCAGCAGGGCAGCCTGCAACGGCGCGGCGGTGCCTTGCAAGAGGTAGCTGGCCAGCCACAGCAGCACGCCAAACAGCAAGCCCACCAACGGATAGAACAGCAACGAGCGGCCCATCTGACGCGCCTCGGGCATGCCTGCCAAGGTCACGGGCAGGCTGCTGAGAAACTGCAGGGCGATCCACCAGGGCAGCATCTCAGAGCACCTCGTGAAGGATGCCGGCCTGCCATTGCAGGCGCGCCCGCGCACCGTGGCCGACCTCGACCTGCAGCAACTGCTCACGCGGCAAGCCCCGCGCCCGCGCCAGCAGCAGGCGCATCACACCGCCGTGGGTCACCAGCAATACATGCCGCCCGGCATATTCGAGCGCAAGGCGGTCGATGGCCGCCAGCACCCGTTCAGCAAAGTCAGCCACGGTCTCGCCGCCGGGCGGCGTGTAGGCGTAAGGATCGGCCCAGAACTGGCCGAGCTGATCGGCCTGGTCCTGCATGATCTGCAGCGCGGTGCGCCCCTCCCAATCACCGAAGTGCAGTTCACGGATACCCGCTTCGCGCTGCACCGGCAGCGCCAGTTGCTGCCCCAGCTCGTCGGCAAACAGTGCACAGCGCTGCAATGGCGAGGTGATCAGCGCCTGCCACGGAGCGGTCTGCTCCACTGCCGTACGCATCTGCGCCCACCCCTTGGCCGTCAGGGCGTCATCCAGGCTGCCACGCAGGCCGCCGCCCAGTTCGGTTTCGCCATGGCGCAGCAGGTCGATGATCATGCCGGGCGATCCGCGACTGCCGCTTCGGCAAAGGTCGCCATTTGCCCGTGCAGCGCGCAGGCCAGCCGCAGCAGCGGCACCGCCAGAGCTGCGCCACTGCCCTCGCCCAGACGCAGGCCGAGGGCCAGCAACGGCTCGGCGTGCAGCGCCTCGAGCAGCACCTGATGGCCCGGCTCGGCGCCCTGATGGGCAAACAACAGCCAAGGCCGGCACTGCGGATTGAGGCGCACGGCGACCAGCGCCGCGACGCTGCAGATAAAGCCGTCGACCAGAACTGCAACACCCTGCTGGGCACAGCCCAGATAAGCCCCCACCAGCGCGGCAATTTCAAAGCCGCCGACACAGGCCAGCGCCCGCAGCGGGTCATCTGCCTGCAGGCCATGCAGTTTCAGCGCGCGCTCGATCACGGCGGCCTTGTGTTGCACGCCGGCACTGTCCAGGCCAGTGCCCGGGCCACTCAGTTCACGCGCTGGGCAAGCCAGCAGCACGCTGGCCAGGGCCGCCGCAGCAGTGGTGTTGCCGATGCCCATCTCACCGCCAATAAACAGCTGAGTACCCTGCTCGGCAGCACGCTGGGCGCTGTCGCGGCCGGCCTGCAGGGCGGCCTGCAATTGCGCGTCGGTCATCGCTGGCTGCTGAGCGAAGTTGGCGGTACCGGCCCCCAGTTGCAGGTGGCGTACACCTGGCAGCTGCAGGCTTGGCTCGATGGTACCGAGGTCGACCACCTCAAGGCTCGCACCCAATTGCCGCGCCAGTACGCTGATCGCCGCACCGCCGCCGACAAAGTTACGCAGCATCTGCCCGGTCACTGCCTGCGGGTAGGCCGAGATGCCCTCTGCGACCACGCCATGGTCACCGGCAAAAATGCTGATGGCGACCTGCTCCAGGCTTGGCCGCTCGCGGCCCTGCAGGCCGGCCAGGGTCAGCGTAAGGGTTTCCAGCTGACCGAGTGAGCCGGCCGGTTTGGTCAATTGCTGCTGACGCGCACGGGCCTGTTCGATGGCGGCGTGATCAACAGCTTGGCAGGCATCACGCCACCAGAAAGTGTTCATAGAGCAGGTCCTTTAAGCATGAGAGGGAGGCCGGCGACCGTCAGCACTACGCGCTGGCAGCGCTCGGCCACTGCCTGGTGCAACAGGCCGGCCAGATCGACGTAGCGGCGGGTCAGTTCGCCCATGGGCACCACGCCCAGGCCGCTTTCGTTGCTCACCAGAATAAGCGTGCCCGGCAATCTCGGCAGGCACTCGAGCAGAGCATCGCGCTCGGCGGCGAGGCGCTCGGGGTCGTCGAGCATGAGCAGATTGGTCAGCCACAGGGTCAGGCAGTCGATCAGCAGGCAGCGGCCTTCGGCGGCTTCGGCGCGCAGCACAGCGGCGAGCTGCACGGGCTCTTCGATCAGACCCCAATGTGCCGGACGGCGCTGGCGATGCAACTGCACGCGCTCGTTCATTTCGCCGTCGAGAGGCTGGCTGGTGGCGATGTAAGTCACCGGCAGTGCGCAGCTGTCTGCCAGTTGCTCGGCCAGGCGGCTCTTGCCCGAACGGGCACCACCCAGAATCAGACTATGCATGGCCGGCGACTCCACACAGTTGGCGCAGTTGGTCAGTGTCCAGGTGCTTTTCGATCAGATCAGCCAGGCGCTCGATATCGCGCTCGCGCAGTGCTTCATAGTCGATGCTCTGCACGGCTTCCAGGCCCGCCCAGCGCAGCAGCGCCGCGCAGGACTGGCTGCCTTCGAACAGGCCGTGCAGATAGGTCGCGAGGATCTGCCCGTCAGCGCTGATTGCGCCGTCGCAGCGGCCGTCGGCCAAGACCACCGCAGGTCGCTCCAGCGCCGCGCCCTGAGTGACGCCAGCGTGGATCTCGTAGCCGGCCACCGGTGACTGCTCCAGCAGCAGGCTGCCGGCAACATTGCGCAGTTGTTTGTCGGCTGCAAGTTCGGTGACGTAGTCGAGCAGGCCCAGACCCGGGCTGGTGCCTGCCGGGCCCTCCAGCCCGAGCGGATCGCGCACTTCATGGCCGAGCATCTGCAAACCGCCACAAATGCCGATCAGCTTGCCGCCGTAGCGCAGGTGACGCTCGATGGCCGTGGCCCAGCCACGCTCGCGCAATTGCGCGAGGTCGGCGCGCACGCTCTTGGAGCCGGGCAGGATGATCAGGTCGGCCGGCGGGATCGGCTGGCCGGGCCCGATGAACTGCAGATCGACCTGCGGATGCAGGCGCAGCGGATCGAAATCGGTGTGGTTGCTGATCCGCGGCAGCACCGGCACGATCACCTTGAGCGCCCGCTCGGCCTTGGCCGGCTGGCGCGCATCGATGGCGTCCTCGGCCTCTAGGTGCAGATCGGTAACGTACGGCAGCAGGCCCAGCACTGGTTTGCCGGTGCGCTGCTCGAGCCAGTCGAGGCCCGGCTGGAGCAAAGCGATGTCGCCACGAAAACGATTGATGACAAAACCTTTGACCCGCGCCTGCTCGCTGGCCGAGAGCAGCGCGAGGGTCCCCACCAGATGGGCGAACACGCCACCACGGTTGATATCAGCCACCAGAATCACCGGGCAGTCGACCGCCTCGGCAAAGCCCATGTTGGCAATGTCGCCAGCACGCAGGTTGATCTCGGCCGGCGAGCCGGCGCCTTCGACCATCACCACCGGATATGCCGCTTGCAGGCGTTGGTGCGAGGCCAGCACGGCTTGCATGGCGATGGCCTTATAGTCGTGATAGGCGACCGCATTCATGCTGGTCACGGCGCGGCCATGGATGATCACCTGGGCACCGGTGTCACTGTTGGGCTTGAGCAGCACCGGGTTCATGTCGGTGTGCGGTGCCAGCCGGCACGCTTGCGCCTGCACAGCCTGGGCACGACCGATTTCGCCGCCGTCGGCAGTGACAGCACTGTTGAGCGCCATGTTCTGCGGTTTGAACGGCACCACGGCAACGCCCTGGCGCAGCAGCCAACGGCACAAGGCAGTCACCAGGGTGCTCTTGCCGGCGTCGGAGGTGGTGCCTTGCACCATGAGCGTGGTCATGCCGATTCCTTTTGATAGTCAGCCAGCGCCTGGGCCAGGCGCTGCTCTTCTGCCGCGCAGGCGGGCAGGCCGAAGCGCAGCGCTGCGGGGTGCTCGAACAGGCGCACAAGGATGCCGCGGCGGGCGAGAAATGCATGCAGATGACGGGCTTGTTCAAAACGCAGGTACTGGAACAGCTCGCAGCCGCCGGTTGCGCTCAGGCCTGCGTCGTCCAGCACAGTCGCCAGGCGCTGGCTGGCCTGCGCGCAGCGGACGGTCTGGGCCAATTGCGCAGCGCTGTCGTTGAGGCAGGCCTGACCCAGCACGCGGGTCGGCCCCGGCACGGTCCACGGCCCGAGCAGTTCGGCCAGGCGGGCCAACAGGCTTGGTTCGGCCATGGCAAACCCCAGCCGCACACCGGCCAGGCCAAAGAATTTGCCGAACGAACGCAGCACGATCAGCCCCGGTCGCTCGGCACAGTCGACCACGCTTTGGGCTGGGCTGGTATCGATGAACGCCTCGTCGATCACCAGCCAAGCACCACGCCGAGCCAGCCGTGCATGCCAGGCAAGCAACTGCTCGCGCATGAACAGCCGGCCGCTGGGGTTGTTGGGGTTGACCACAACAAGCACGTCGAGGCTATCCAGCACCTGCTCGACATCATCCTCGGCCAGCTCGATCAGTTGGTGCCCGGCACGCTGCCAGGCGTAGGGATGTTCGGCATAGCACGGCGTCAGCACCCCTACCCGGCCCGCCGCGCGCAGGTGTGGCAAGGCTTGAATGGCGGCCTGCGAGCCTGCCACGGGCAGCAGCTGCGTGGCGCCGTAGTAGTGACGCGCAGCTTGCTCCAGACCATCTTCGCTCTCCGGCAAGCGCGCCCAGGCAGCCTGCGCAATCGCCGGGATTGCAAAGGGCCATGGGGCAATACCGCTGGACAGGTCCAGCCACTGCTCGCGGGCAATCCCGTACTCACGCACTGCGCGTTGCAGGCGGCCGCCATGTTCAAGCATTCAGATACGCTCCCAGACAGATCAGCAGCAGCCACAACCAGACGCCGCGTTGCACCAGGCTCCAGCCGCGCTCGATGGCGTCGGCATCGGCCGGTGGCCCCTCGCCCAGCTGCGGCCGCTCGTGCAGCTCGCCGTGATAAACCGCAGGGCCACCCAGCTCGACACCGAGCGCACCGGCACCGCTGGCCATCACCGGGCCTGCGTTGGGGCTGTCCCACAGCGGCGCCTGACGCCGCCAGCAGGTCAGCGCCAGGCGGGTCTTGCCGAGCAGCGCGTAAGTAAGGGCGACCAGCCTTGCAGGAATGTAGTTGAGGACGTCGTCGATGCGCGCCGCCGCCCAGCCGAAGCGCTCGAAGCGTTCGTTGCGATAGCCCCACATGGCATCGAGCGTGTTGCTCAGCCGGTACAGCACCACCCCGGGCGCACCGGCGATGATGAACCAGAACAAAGCAGCAAACACTGCATCGCTGCCGTTCTCCAGGACTGATTCGCTGGCAGCGCGGGCGACGGCAGTTTCGTCCAGTTCAGCGGTCTCGCGGCTGACCAGGTAGCCGACCCGACGCCGGGCTTCGGCCAGATCACCGCGGCGCAGTGCGTCAGCCACCGGCATTACGTGCTCACCCAGGCTACGCAGCCCCAACGCACAGTAAAGCGCCAGCACATCGACCAGCCAGCCGATCAGCGGCAGCCAGGACAGCAACAGTGCCAGCAAGGTCAACGGCACCACGGCCAGGAACCAGGCGCTGACGCCATGGCTGCGCCAGCCGCGACCACCCGCATTCAGGCGCTGCTCCAGGCGTGCGGCAAAATTGCCGAAAGCAACCAGCGGGTGGCGCCGTTTCGGCTCACCCAGCAGCGCGTCGAGGGCAACACCGGCGACGGTCAGCAAGGCCACGCTCATGCGCGTTCTCCCCATTGGTTTTCGTAGAGCATGGCGCTCAGTGGCTGTTGTTCGGCCCAGTTTTCCAGGGCCAGCATCGGTGCTGGGTAGAACGCCTCGACCGGGCCCAGGCAGAGCACCGCCACCGGCTTGGCATCGGCTGGCATGGCCAGCAGCTCGGCCAGTGCCTGCGGGTCGAACAACGATACCCAGCCCATGCCCAGGCCTTCGGCGCGCGCGGCCAGCCAGAGGTTCTGGATCGCGCAGGCGAGCGAGGCCAGGTCCATTTCCGGCAGGGTGCGGCGGCCGAAGATGTGCGCTTCGCGCTTGTCCATCAGCGCTGCCACCCAGAGCTCGGCGCAGTCGTTGATGCCTTCGACCTTGAGCTTCATGAATTCGTCGGAGCGCTCGCCAAGGGCTTCGGCGGTGCGCGCCCGCTCCTGCTCGACCAGTGTCTGGATGCGTCCGCGCAAGTCGCGCTGACTGATGCGGATAAACCGCCACGGTTGCATCAGGCCAACACTGGGGGCCTGATGCGCGGCCGCCAGCAGGCGTGTAAGCACCTGCGGCGCTACTTCGCCACCGGCAAAGTGGCGCATGTCGCGGCGCTCACCGATCGCCCGGTAGACCGCGGCGCGTTCGGCATCGGAGAAGGCATGCTCGCTCATGGTCGCAACAGCGCCGCCGCCGCGTGTGGGTCGGAGGGGAAATAGAAGTGCACGTAAGAAGCCGTCAGCCGGCCCAGGCGGTACACCGCCTCGTTGCCGCGGCCGCCGTTGGGGCTGAGGCCACGGGCGATTGGCTCCAGCTCGCTGGTGGTCAACGAGTGGTGATAGGTGTGTCCGCGCAGGGTGCCTTCGGGCAGTTCCACCGCTTGCAGGGCCAGTGCTGCCAGGCGCTTCTGCATCACCGCCTCGCCAGTCAACAAACCAACCAGCGCGGCGCGTTCACCGGCAACATCGGTCAGGTTTTCAAGCAGGTAGAGCATGCCGCCGCACTCGGCCAAAAGCGGCTTGCCAACATTATGGTGAGCGCGAATCGCGTCCAGCATCGGCGTATTGGCGGCCAGCGCATGATGGTGCAATTCGGGGTAGCCGCCTGGCAGATAGAGGCTGTCGACCTGCGGCAGCTCGCTGTCGTGCAGCGGCGAGAAAAACTCCAGCTGAGCCCCCATGGCCCGCAGCAAGTCGAGGTTGGCGCCATAGATGAAGGCAAATGCTTCGTCTTGCGCCACACCGATGCGCACCCCGGCCAACGAGGGCAACGGTGCTGGCAAAGCGGGGCCATCGAAGCTCACCGCTGGCGGCAGCGCTGCATCGCAGCTGCCAGCCAGGGCCTCGGCGGCGGCGTCGAGGCGCTGGTCAAGGTCGTTCAGTTCGCTGGCTTGCACCAGGCCCAGGTGGCGACTCGGCAGCTCGATGCCGCGCTCGCGCGACAGCCCGCCGTACCAGCGCAGGCCTTCGGTCAGGCTGCCTTCAAGTAGTTGCGCGTGGCGCAGGCTGCCAACCCGATTGGCCAGCACCCCGGCGAACGGCAAATCGGCCTGGTAGCGTGCCAGGCCCAGGGCCAGCGCACCAAAGGTCTGGGCCATGGCGGTACCGTCGATCACCGCCAGCACCGGAACGCCGAAATGGCGCGCCAGATCAGCGCTGGACGGAGTGCCATCGAACAAGCCCATGACCCCTTCGATGAGGATCAGGTCGGCCTCGCCGGCAGCTTCCCAGAGCAGTCGCCGGCTCTCTTGCGCGCCAATCATCCACAGATCGAGCTGGTACACCGGTGCGCCGCTGGCCCGCTCCAGAATCATCGGGTCGAGAAAGTCCGGACCGCACTTGAACACCCGCACCTTGCGCCCGAGGTTGCGGTGCAAGCGCGCCAGGGCTGCGGTCACGGTGGTCTTGCCCTGCCCGGAAGCGGGCGCTGCGATCAGCACCGCCGGGCACCGGCGCGGGTCACTCATAGTTCCACGCCCTTCTGGGCGCGGATACCGGCCTGGAAGGCGTGCTTGAGCATGCCCATCTCGGTAACGGTGTCGGCCAGTTCGACCATTTCCGGTTTGGCGCCGCGGCCGGTGACGATCACGTGCTGCATTGGTGGACGAGCCTGAATGTCACTGAGCACCTGGTCCAGATCGAGGTAACCATGCTTGAGGGCGATGTTCAGCTCATCCAGCACAACGAAATGAATCGACGGGTCCTGCAGCATTTGCCGCGATACCGCCCAGGCGGCTTCTGCCGCGGCGATGTCGCGCTGGCGGTCCTGGGTTTCCCAGGTAAAGCCCTCGCCCATCACGTGGTAGCGCACCTGCTCGGGGAAACGGCGGAAGAACAGCTCCTCGCCGGTGCTGTTGCGGCCCTTGATGAACTGCACCACGCCGCACTGCATGTCATGGCCCAGCGCGCGGGCGAGCATGCCGAAAGCCGAGCTGCTTTTGCCCTTGCCATTACCGGTCAGCACCAGCAGCAGGCCGCATTGATTGGGAGAGTTGGCGATACGCTCGTCGATGATCGCCTTTTTGCGCTGCATGCGCGCCAGGTGACGTTCGTCGCGTTCGGGGTTGTCGCTCATAAGGTTCTCCGCAAGTGCCTGCGCGCGCACCGGGCGGCGACAGATCGAAAGGCAGGCAAACGGAGAACGCGCAGGCGCCGTGGCGCAAACCACAGTGAACTGTGCATCACCCTCCGTGATGCCGTTGGCAGTAACAGGCCGGTCTCCGGGCTCGTGAGCGCTACGTACGCGGCTCACCTACCGTTGCGGGGGCAGCGCCGGACTGGTACCGGCTTCCCAGTTTCACCCCGCCAGACCGCCGTCCGCAGGGCACCTGAAACACGCCGCGAAGGTTAGAGGGTTGCACCGGGAGCGTCAATGAAACAAGGCCGGTTTGGCCTGGATCAATGGCCGATTCGACAGTACAGCGCAGACTGCTAGCATTGACATCATATCGCCATCACTGTAGCTGACCGCGATAATCACAATAAGGAGTGCGCAGCATGCAAGGTCTGATCATCAACAACCCGCGCCTGGAGTTTTTGCGTCCTGCCCTGGAGCGCTGGGTCGACTGCATCGATCGCTTCGCCGAACTCAACCATGCCAGCGACGCGCCGTACTGGCATGGTGCAGCGGCCAACGTCGGCCTGCTGGCTGCCGCCGCCTGGCAAGCCGAGCTGGTCGCCCTGACCCAGTTTGCCAGCAGCAAGCAACGCGAAGAAGGCGAGCGCGAAGGCCGTTGTGACCTGACCATCAGCACCGCCGAGGAGTCGATCCACACGCACGCCAGCCAGCGCTGGCCGCGCATTGCCCGGCTCGACCTGACCGCCGCCCTGCAAGAAACCACCAGCGCCGCCAAGCCGATTGCCTATGCCAGCCAGCTCAAAGCCGGGGCGCTGTTCGTCAGCCCGTGGAAAGCCGGCCAGCACGCCAGCCCGGAAGAACTCCAGGACCTGGTCGATGACCTGCAAAAGCACACCGCCTGCGCCGTTGCCTGGTACTTCCCGTACGCCTATCGCAAGCTGCACAACGAGCTCGGCCAGTATTTCCCAGGTGTTGCATTGCTGTTCAAGCAAGCGTGAAGCACCCCTGCGCCGCGCCGGGTTGAACCTCGCCCGGCGGCTATGGTTCTGTATGCCATAGCCCTTGTCGAGAGCCCGCCCATGAACAGAATGCGCAGTGCCGTTGTGCTCGCCTTGCTCGCAGGCCTCGGCGGCTGCGGCGAGACCGCCAGCCTCAGGGTCAACGATGGCATCGGCCCCACACCGCAGTTACCGGCGCCAAACAAAACCCTGTTGCCAACCGTCAACGTCGCGCCAGCGGTCGGCTGGCCGCAGGGTGGCAAACCGGTTGCAGCGGCCGGCACTCAGGTTGCGCTATTTGCCGACCACCTCGACCATCCGCGCTGGCTGTATGTGCTGCCCAATGGCGACGTGCTGGTCGCCGAAACCAACGCACCGGCCAAGCCGGACGACAGCAAAGGCCTGCGCGGCTGGTTCATGAAACGAGCCATGTCCTTGGCCGGTGCAGGCGTCCCCACCGCCAACCGCATCACCCTGCTGCGCGACCGCGACCATGACGGCGTTGCCGAAACCCGCAGCCGCTTTATCGAAGGGCTCAACTCGCCCTTCGGCATGGTGTTGGTAGGCAAGGACCTGTACATCGCCGATACCGACAAGCTGCTGCGCTTCGATTACGTGACCGACGCGTTGCAGATCGACGGGCGCGGGCAGAAGGTCATCGACCTGCCGGGTGGCACCCTCAATCACCACTGGACCAAGAACGTGATTGCCAGCCCCGACGGGCGCAAGCTGTACGTCACGGTAGGCTCCAACAGCAACGTGGCAGAGAACGGCATGCAGCAAGAGCAAGGCCGCGCGGCGATCTGGGAAGTGGACCGCGCCACCGGCAGCCACCGCATCTTCGCCTCCGGGCTGCGCAACCCGAATGGATTGGCCTGGCAGCCGCAATCCGGGGCGCTATGGACGGCAGTCAACGAGCGCGACGAGATCGGCAGCGACCTGGTCCCGGACTACATCACCTCGGTCAAGGATGGCGGTTTCTACGGCTGGCCGTACAGCTACTACGGGCAGCACGTAGACGTGCGGGTGCAACCACAAGACCCAGCCAAAGTCGCCCAGGCGCTGGTACCGGATTACGCCGTGGGGCCACATACCGCTTCGCTTGGCCTGGCCTTCATCGAGCCGGGTTTATTGCCCGCACCGTTTGGCCGTGGCGCGCTGATTGGTCAACACGGCTCGTGGAACCGCAAGCCACACAGTGGTTACAAAGTGATCTTTGTGCCGTTCGATGCGAATGGCAAGCCGGCAGGCCAGGCAATAGACCTGCTGAGCAGTTTCTTGAATGAACAGGGTGAGGCAATGGGCCGGCCGGTTGGCGTGGTCAGCGATCAGAGCGAAGGCGTGCTGGTGGCTGATGATGTGGGCAACGTAATCTGGCGAGTGAGCGCAGCGAAGTAACTGAAAAAGCCACTCAGCCACTGCTTTTGACTCTCGCCCTTGATCTGCGCCAGCGCAGCGAGGCGTGCTCTTGACCTTGATCTGCTTTTGATCTTGATCCATCGGCGACTCAGGAGGCCGAGCGCAGGTCTTGCGAAGGGAGGTGCCGGCCATGGATGGCCGGCAAGCGCTGCGGCCCAGGATGGGCCGTACAGCGCGGTCCTCCCGGGAGCAAGGCCGGAGCGAGGGAACCCCGCAGCGCAGCGGAGGGGCCGGATGTGGAGCCAAGCATTTTTTTGGTTACTTTTTTGGGGCGTTTGCCAAAAAAGTGACTCGCCGTAAGGGCGAAAGGGGCCCACAAGACCACCACAGAGAATGGATAAGCACGCAGCACCAGTGAACGACCAGAGATCACCGGTGCCGCGTAGGTCGCTAATTCAGGGATTCTGCGCCAAATGCCCAGCCGGCAATATCCGCTTGGCCTGCAAATACGCCTTGGCCCAATAGCTATTACTCAGATAATCCAACCGCACAGTCCCGCCAGTCCGCGGCGCATGAACAAACCGCCCTTCCCCGACATAGATCCCGGCATGGCTAACCTGCGAGCCGCCCCCGGTAGCAAAGAACACCAAATCCCCCGACTGCAGCGAATTGACATCAATGCTAGGCGCCCGCATCACAATCATCTCGCGAGTCGACCGCGGCAAGCTGATACCAGCAGCATCCCGGTACACATAGCCAATCAGCCCACTGCAATCAAAGCCCGAATCCGGCGTATTGCCGCCCCAGCGATAAGGCGTGCCAACCAACCCGATAGCCCGGAACAACACATCCGCCGCAACCGGCGAAGAGCTGGGTTGTTGATTGAAGGTGATTTGTGGCTGAACCACAGGCGCCGGTGCCGGAGCACGGCTGGAGCAGGCAGCGAGCATCGCCACCAGCGAAAGAAATGCGAAGCGCGCCACTGTCACCATGGCTGAAACTTCCTGTAAGAGGCCGATCGACCGCAGTCGAAAAGAGTTGAGAAATTAGATTAGACGCTTTCTGTAAATGCGCACGGCGGCGAGCTTTTTAAGCATCGCCGCCGTGCGAATATAGCAACTGGCTATCAGTTACGCGAGATCATCGTTGGCGCCATGGCCAGGGCGCGTTTGGCCTCGATAAAGGTCTTGCTCCAGTAGCGATCCTGGAGATTATCGATGCGCACACCACCGCTGCGACGGCTGCTCGAGTGGATGAACTGATTGTCACCCAGGTAAATGCCGGCATGGCTTACCCGACCGCGACCGTTAGTGCTGAAGAACAGCAGGTCGCCTGGCTTGAGCTTGTTGCGGGCTACTTTGGGTGCGTCGACACTGATCATTTCGCGGGTCGAGCGTGGCAGGTTCATGCCAGCCTCTTCGCGGAACAAATAACCGATGAAACCGCTGCAATCGAAACCGGACTTCTCCGAAGTGCCGCCAAAGCGATAGCGGGTGCCGATCAAGGCCATGCCGCGCTCCAGAATGCTGTCGGCAAGGACAGGCAACTGGTAAGGCTTGCTGCTGGAGAATGCCTCGAGGTCATCCTCGGTAGCTATTGGCTCTTCGCCGAAGACCGAAGAAGCAGAAGGTTTGATCAGGTCCGCAGACTGTGCGGCAACCTGTGGGTGATCCTGGGGCTCGGAAACCGGGCCATGCGCCGCGCAGCCAAAAAGCAGGGTCACAAGTGCGAGTGGCACGAGGGGTGCGAAGTGCTTGAGCATGTGCACGACCGTGTCTTTAGTTCTAAAGGAGGCTGCGACTATGCCTTCTATCAAGGTTATTTGCAAATTTTATCGAAAAAAATGTGACTTTTCCGTTTTTCCGCTGTAGCCCGCTGGTTTCAGGGCTTTACCAGCCCAGAGTTTCTTTCAGAAAAGGGATGGTCAGCTTGCGCTGAGCCTGCAGCGAGGCCTGATCAAGCCGCTCAAGCAGATCAAACAACGCACTCATGCTGCGCGCGCCGCGGGTGAGGATGAAATGGCCGACCTCGTCGGTCAGGTGCAAACCGCGGCGCGAGGCACGCAGTTGCAGGGCGCGCAGCTTGTCTTCATCGGACAGCCCGCGCATCTGGAAGATCAGCGCCAGGGTCAGGCGCGACTTGAGGTCGGCAAGCTTGATCGGCAATTCGCGCGGCGAACTGGATGCGGCCAGCAGCAAGCGTCGGCCGCTGTCGCGCAGGCGGTTGAACAGATGGAACATGGCCTCTTCCCAGTCGGCTTTACCAGCGATCACATGCAGATCGTCGATGCACACCAGCTCGTACTGTTCGAGGTGATCGAGCAGCTCGATACCGCGATCGAGCAACTGCGCCAGGGGCAGGTAGACCGCCAGCTCTCCGCGCTGCTGGAAACGCTGGGTGGCAGCCTGCAACAGGTGGGTGCGACCCACACCCTGCTTGCCCCATAGATAGATGAGGCTCTCGGTCCAGCCGGCGTCGGCTTCGCACAAGCGCTCGACATAGCCCAGTGCTGCGGCATTGGCGCCCGGATAGTAGTTGATGAAGGTGGCGTCATCTCGCAGACGCACACCCAGGGGCAACTGGATCGGTTTCATGCTGGGCTGACGGTCACGAGGACCACGGGGCCTTGGAGGAAAGTCTGCAAAGTCTATACCTGCAGCGCGGGCGGCACAATCAGCGCCGGCGAGAGGGCAAGTAAAATCAAGGGCTTGCACCGAAGCGGGGGCTGCACTCGCAGCCCCCTCCCCCGCGTTAAAGCTGAGGGTCTTCTTCGCCGCCGTACAGGTCCGACTCCTTGTACATCTCGTGGGCATGGCGCAGCAGCACCATGATCACCGCGGCTACCGGCAAGGCCAGCAGGACACCAGTGAAGCCAAACAGCTCACCGCCGGCGAGGATCGCAAAGATCACCGCCACCGGGTGCAGGCCAATCCGGTCGCCTACCAGCAGCGGAGTCAGCACCATGCCTTCAAGCGCTTGGCCGATCATGAACACAGCAACGATACCCAGCATCGGATAGAGGTCACCGCCGAACTGGAACAGCCCGGCAATCAGCGCCGCGCCAATGCCGATGATGAAGCCCATATAAGGCACGATTGCAGCAAGGCCGGCCAGCAGGCCGATCAACAAGCCAAGCTCGAGGCCGACCAGCATCAGGCCACTGGCATAGATCACCCCCAGCGCCAGCATCACCAGCAACTGCCCACGAACAAATGCACCAAGCACTTCGTGGCATTCGCCTGCCAGCTCGACGATCTGCTCTTCGCGCTGACGCGGCAGCAGGCTGCGCAGCTTGGCCATCATCAGGTCCCAGTCACGCAGCAGGTAAAAGCCCACTACCGGGATCAGCACCAGATTGGCCAGCCAGGCCAGCAGGGCCAGGCTCGACGCCGTGGCCTGACTCAGTACCGCACTGACAATGTCGGTGGTCTGGCCCATATGCTCGCTGATGGCGGCCTTGATCTTGTCAAACTTCCAGAAACCATCGGCCAGCCCCAAGCGGGTTTGCACCCACGGCAGCGCCACATGCTGCAGCCAGTCGAGCATCTGCGGCGTCAGCTCGTACAGGCGTACCAGCTGCTTGGCCAGCATCGGGATCAGCACTAGCAGCAAGGCCATGAAGATCAGCGTGAACAAGGCGAACACCACCACTACGCCCCAGGTGCGAGACAGACCCGCCCGCTCCAGGCGGTCGACCAACGGGTCAGCCAGATACGCCAGAAGGATGCCGACCAGAAACGGCGACAAGATGTTGTGCAGGCTATACAGCAGTACCGCCACTACCAGGGCCACGCCCAGCCATACCCAGCGACGCTGATCAGTCATCATGTTCATGTTTTCTCTTACCAGGCAAAGCGCAAGCCATCGAAAGGTTTCGCTGCCGGAGCTCGCGCAGCCCCGGCTGGTTCATTTGTAACAGGGGCTGCAGGTGCGGCGGCGGCCGGTTCGGCTGGCAGTTCACGGAGTTTGGCCAGGCCCAGCTGGGCGCGCAGTTGCTCGCGGTTGCCGCTGACCTGATAGGTCAGCTTGTCGCCATCGGCCAGTTGCAGGCGCGGACCGTAGGGTTCGAGCACGCGGCTGAGCTCGGCATAACGTTTGAGGTTCATGCCTTGTACCTGCACCAGCAGCTCGCTGCTGGCACCCGGTCGAGTGACATAGCGCGGCGCCAGACGAGTACTCACCGCCAGCATCACCGCGTCGGCCAAGGCAGCCTGATCAGCGCCTTCGGCATCGCCTTGCTCACGTTGGTCACCCAGCCACAGCTGCCATTTGCCCTGCCACTTGCCGTCGGCTTCATGAGCGTGGACGGCCAACAGCGCATCGGCAGCGTAACGCTCGGAAGCTTCGCGCAGCGCGTTCGGATCCTTGCCTTCCAGCTGCTTGGCATTGGCGATCAGTTGCTCCTGCAGGTCGGCCAGCGGCAAGCGCAGCGGCAGGCCGCGATGTTGCGCAGCGCGGCGTAGCGGCTCAGCGGCGCTCTGGCCATCGCCGACCAGGCTGCTGCCGTCGACGCTGTCGTTCAACCACCAGCTGAGGATCGACGGCCGATTGCTGCCCCACAAGGCCAGGCCAGCCTGACGCAAGGCACGCTCGGTACTGCCTGCGTCGAACTCGACCAGCACGCTCTCGGGCGGGCCGGCCTCGTTGCCGACCTGATTGATGATCTGTTGCGGGTCCTTGCGCAGCGCGGCCAGGGCTGGCGACTGCGGCGCCTTCGGATCGCCGGTCAGACGCAGGATCAACGTGTCGAGCGCACGTGCTGTGGCCTGGGTGCGTGCCTCGCTGCCCTGGCCGTCGACCGTTTCACGTACTTGATAAAGCCCGGCAACACTTTCGGCCTGGGCCGCACTCGCCAGCAAGGCGAGGCAACCGGCAGCCAGGTAATTGAGAAGACGCATGGAGGATTCCTGTCCAGATGAACGAGGGCGCGGAGCCTGTACCTGCTGGCGGTGACCGCAGCGCCTGTCGATCGCTCCGTCCGCCGGCAATTTTGTCCCCGCGCCATACCTATACCTTATACAGCGACCGGTCAGGCAACCAGTCGCGGCCCATGAAAGGATGTTTTTAAACATTTACCGCCCTGCCCGTCGGCCTGAGGATGGCCGCTGCCCGGCAACCCTGATAAAATCGCGCGCCTTCGCAGACCAGTGACGAACAGGCAGCCGCCGCTGCAACAGCCGGCCTTGGCCGTCGCGGTCGTTTTTCCGTATCCCTACCTCTAAAGGCCTGGATCAATGAGCAAGCAACCCTCCCTGAGCTACAAAGACGCCGGTGTAGACATCGACGCCGGCGAAGCACTGGTCGAACGCATCAAGGGCGTGGCCAAGCGCACCGCACGCCCTGAGGTCATGGGTGGCCTGGGCGGCTTTGGCGCCCTCTGCGAGATCCCGGCCGGCTACAAACAGCCGGTGCTGGTCTCCGGCACCGACGGCGTCGGCACCAAGCTGCGCCTGGCACTGAACCTGAACCGCCACGACAGCATCGGCCAGGATCTGGTCGCCATGTGCGTAAACGACCTGATCGTCTGCGGCGCTGAGCCGCTGTTCTTCCTCGACTACTACGCCACCGGCAAGCTCAACGTTGACGTTGCAGCGACCGTGGTAACCGGTATTGGCGCAGGTTGCGAGCTGGCTGGCTGCTCGCTGGTCGGTGGTGAAACCGCCGAGATGCCTGGCATGTACGAAGGCGAAGACTACGATCTGGCCGGCTTCTGCGTCGGTGTGGTCGAAAAAGCCGAGATCATCGATGGCTCGAAAGTCGCCAGCGGTGACGCCTTGATCGCCCTGCCTTCGTCCGGCCCGCACTCTAACGGCTACTCGCTGATCCGCAAGATCCTCGAAGTCTCCGCGACCGACATCGAGAGCACCCAGCTCGACGGCAAGCCGCTGGCCGACCTGCTGATGGCGCCAACGCGCATCTACGTCAAGCCGCTGCTCAAGCTGATCAAGGACACTGGCGCCGTCAAGGCCATGGCCCACATCACCGGTGGTGGCCTGCTCGACAACATCCCGCGCGTCCTGCCGAAAAACGCCCAGGCGATCATCGACGTGGCCAGCTGGCAGCGTCCGGTAGTGTTCGATTTCCTCCAGGAAAAAGGCAACGTCGACGAGCACGAAATGCACCGCGTCCTGAACTGCGGCGTGGGCATGGTCATCTGCGTTGGCCAAGACCAGGTCGAAAACGCCCTCAACGTGTTGCGTGCAGCCGGTGAGCAGCCATGGGTGATCGGTCAGATCGCCGATGCCGCCGAAGGCGCACCTCAGGTCGACCTGCAGAACCTCAAGGCGCACTGATGCCGGGCAAGACCTGTAATGTTGTGGTGTTGCTGTCGGGTACCGGCAGCAACCTGCAGGCGCTGCTCGACAGCTGTAAGCCAGACGGCCCGGTGCGCATCTGCGCAGTGATCTCCAACCGCGCCGATGCCTATGGCCTGGAACGGGCCAAAGCGGCCGGCATCGCGACTGCGGTGCTGGAGCATCAGGGTTTCACCGGTCGTGAGGCATTCGATACAGCGCTGATGGCGCTGATTGACGGCTTCACCCCGGACCTGGTGGTGCTCGCCGGTTTCATGCGCATCCTCAGTGGCGGTTTCGTGCGTCACTATCAAGGCCGCCTGCTGAATATCCACCCTTCGTTGCTGCCCAAGTACAAAGGCCTGCATACCCACCAGCGCGCCCTGGAAGCGGGTGATGGCGAGCACGGTTGCAGCGTGCACTTTGTCACCGAGGAACTCGATGGCGGGCCTCTGGTCGTACAGGCAGTGGTTGCGGTGGCAGCAGTTGACACCGTGCAAAGCCTGGCAGCCCGGGTTCACCACCAGGAGCACCAGATCTACCCGCTGGCGGTGCGCTGGTTCGCCGAAGGACGCTTGCGTCTGGGCGAGCACGGTGCGTTACTGGATGGCCAGCCGCTGGCGGCCAGCGGTCACTTGATTCGTCCCTAGGAGATTTTATGCGTCGCGCCCTGCTGATGGCTCTCGCCGTGCTTGCCCTGCCTCTTCAGGCAGCTGATCTGAAGCCCTTCTCGGCCAGCTACACCGCCGACTGGAAGCAGCTGCCCATGAGCGGCACCGCCGAGCGTAGCCTGGTGAAGAATGCCAACGGGACCTGGAGCCTGAACTTCAAGGCTTCGATGATGATTGCCAGCTTGACCGAGCAAAGCACCGTTCGGGTGGACAAGGATGCGTTGTTGCCGCAGACCTACCACTTCGAACGCGGTGGCCTGGGCAAGGCAAAGAAAGTCGACCTGGACTTTGATTGGGCAAGCAAGAAGGTCACCGGTAGCGATCGTGGTGATGCGGTGAGTCTGCCGTTGAATCGTGGCGTGCTGGACAAGTCTTCGTATCAGCTGGCGCTGCAGCATGACGTAGCGGCGGGCAAGAAGAGTGTGTCGTATCAGGTGGTCGATGGCGATGAGATCGATACCTATGACTTCCGGGTTTTGGGCACTGAGAAGGTGACTACCAAGACTGGGCAGGTCGATGCGATCAAGGTCGAGCGCGTGCGTGATCCTAGCCAGAGCAAGCGGATTACCGAGCTTTGGTTCGCCAAGGATTGGGATTATCTGCTGGTGCAGTTGCGTCAGGTTGAGACTGATGGCAAGGAATACGTGATCGTGCTGCAGGATGGTACGGTTGATGGGCGGTCGGTGAAGGGCAATTGATTTTGTCTTGAGCTGAATCCGCTGTGAAACGACCCCACTTTGATGTGGGGTTTTTTATGAGTTGAATATGAGTGCTTTTGCGCTGGACGTGGGGGGCTTACCGAGAGCGTCCATCAGAACGGTGGAGTTCATCGGTGAAAGACACCTCAGCTGTGGTGCATCGGTTGTCGGCTTTCGCTGGCCTACGGGCAGCGCGTGGTTTTTTCGCCGGCCGCTGGCCTGGGCGCACGGCCCATAGATGGGCGTTCTCACGCAGGCGTTCCTGAATGTGAGGCGGCCTGTCGGCCAAAGTGGTTAGCGGCGGGATGGGTTTACCGGGTAGTCCTGCTTCGCGGATGATTTTTGGCCAGCGCGGTTTCCAGCACAGCAGCAGGCTTAGCCAATGGCCCAAACCGAGGATGAGGAAGGCGGGCGAGATAAGAACAAGGCCTAACTTGATGATCCGCGAAGAATGACGGAAGTAGTGGGTAAGCCCCTCGAATTGCGGGGTGAATGCCTGCCATGGCCATGGGAAGTGTGAGGTGATGCGTGGGCGGGGGAGGTCCTCGGGGCCTTCGTCCATGAAGCGACGGATGAATTCCCATTCGGCCTGGATTTCAGATTGATTGTTTCCTGCTTTGCCGACCCATGCACACTCTGGGTAATGGCTCAGAGTAAACGCTCTAGGCCAGTGAAGAAATAGAGGCAGTCCGACACCTCCTGCAATTGAAGAGCTACTGTTCGCCCCTGAACTACAGACCCCGATCCATGGCAATGTCACTATGCCGCCGCAGTAGTTGGGGCGGTGTAGATATACCTGCTGAGTGCTGCGGTTGAATCGTACAAGCAGTTGGCGTGATGTGAATATTTCCAGTCTGGACATTGGGAGGCCGAGTTTTAGATAGCCTAGCGCCAGACATGCACTAACAAGACCGAGGTAAGTGCTCAGCACGAGTGCGCCGATATCTACCGTGCTGCCATTGGTTGGATGGCGATACGGTACTGCCCAGGCGAAGAATGCTGCTCCTGTGAAACCGATGCAGATAACGAAAATAATTGCTAACGAAATGATAGTAATAAGGCCCCGTTTTTCCTGCCACATACCGCATCGCATCTCCAATATGTCGTGATTGAATACGTAAGTTGGGCCTCTTGTATTAGGCGTCGGGCTTGCGCTCAATCGCGCTGCTGTCAGTGCCTCGATTTCATCGCTTTCGTACGCGGGGATGTTCACGGAATTAATTTTGGTAGGTGACTTTTTGCTGGGCTCCTTGGTGTTGGGCTTTATGACGGACTGCCAATAACCCCACTCAAAAAAGAACATTAAAGAATCTCCGAAATAGAATTGGCTAATGCGGCGAGTTCTTCATGATCTAAGTCATAGCGTTTGCTGCCGCTGTTTCGGCTAAAGCAGCACCTGTCGCACCATTTTTCAAAAGCGTTCTCATCGATAATCAGGATAGCTAGCGTTATGATGATCGCGATCGCGCCGCCTATCCAACTCATACGATTTAGTATTAGTAAAAGTTGGCGATTGCCTGCCAAGATATTGGACCATGAAGCAAAAATCCTTGCAGATCCGCTGAGATTTTTACTCCGCAGACTTTGAGCTAGCCATTGAAAGTAGGCACCAGCTTGAGAGAACGCGATTCCTCCCTGCCCGCTGATAAGGGACAATGTCGCGATTGCCCTCGCAGAGTAAGCGCCGACTAACAGTCGTTTTTTGGAATCGCGTGTAGGCCCGCTTATGGCAGCCATACTGACTGCATCGCTGATATCCCAGGCGATGCTCACTATCCCTCCTACGCTGGCCATTGCGGCCCCCCAGACTCGATACCGCCCTAGGCTTATATTCGCTCCCCTCGCTAAGACCCCCCTACGGTCAAGAGATGCCAGTGCCTGCTCTGTCCCCACTGCCAACAGCTCCATCCCCGCCGCCGCGCTCGTCAACGCCCCCGCAGCCACT